>JAIRJW010000062.1 GCA_031260455.1 Fluviicola sp. | reverse complement strand
ATCTGCTTTTAGTGTTCCGTCTTCCCAGTTCCAGCAGGAACTGGCCATCAAACTGGACTGGCCGGAAATCCTTCCGCCTCTGGGTGTGGCCTGAATGATCAGAATTCCATTGGTGCGCACCGTTTCAATTACGTCTGATTCGCAATTAAAAGCAATCTGAGAACGAATGTGTGGATTGTAAATTCCCAGCTCATGGAAATCCCGTGATGCTTTGACTGCATCGATCTCCGTCAGACCCAAAGTGGAATTCGGAGCTACGAATCCCGGATAAATGTGCTGCCCGCTCAGGTTGATCACTGTGTCCCAGTCCGTTTTACTGTAAGTATATGCAAGTGTGTTCCGTACCAATGTGATAACTCCGTTTTCAATACCGATGCTTCCTGTTGCAATGATTTGTCCGTTCCCGACGTGCACTGTTGCACTTTCGAGTAATATTTTGGAGTATTTCTTCTGACTGTAACCTGTTCCGGCAAAAGCAAGCAGGACCAGGAACGAATAGCTGATTTTTTTCATCTTCAATATATTTACCTGCCTAGTGTTCATTAACGTCAAATGATTCTGTTTCTCCCAGTGTATTGCAGTGGAAATTCCCGTGGCGTTTGCGGTTGAATGGTTTGACAGGTTCGCCCTTTTTATTTTCTTCCGACATTTTGGCGATGATTCTGGCTTTTTCAGCTGCAATTTCCTGTTGCATCTGAAAATCTTTTTGTGCATCGAATAGAATTTCGCCGTCCACAACCGTGTAAAGTGGTTTTGCAGTAATACTTAACGGATTGTTCGTCCATAAAACCAGGTCTGCATCTTTTCCAATCTGGATCGTTCCCATCCGGTCATCCAGATGAAGCAGTTTGGCCGGGTTCAGGGTAACCATTTTCCAGGCCTGGTCTTCCGTCATACCGCCGTATTTGATCGTTTTTGCCGCTTCCTGGTTCAAACGTCTTCCCATTTCGGCATCATCCGAGTTAATGGCAACAGTTAAGCCCATATCTGTCATCAGGGCAGCATTTTGCGGTATGGCATCCAGTACCTCGAATTTGTAGGCCCACCAATCGGAGAAGGTTGAAGCACCCACACCGTGTTCTTTCATTTTATCTGCCAGTTTGTAACCTTCCAGGATGTGGGTAAAGGTGTTGATTTTGAATCCGAAAGAATCGGCGACATGCATGAGCATATTGATTTCCGATTGAACATAACTGTGACAGGTAATGTTGCGCTCGCCGGAAACAATTTCGTAAAGTGCTTCCAGTTCCAGGTCGGTTGCCGGGGGCACAGCATTTTTGTCCTTGTGTTTCCCATAAGGATTTTGGCGCTGGTGATAATCCAAAGCACGTGTAAAAGCATCGATGTAAACCTGTTCAACCCCCATGCGGGTTTGCGGGAAACGGTTTCCGGAACCCCAGTTGGTTTGCTTGACATTTTCTCCCAAAGCGAATTTGACGAATTTCGGAGCATTTTTAATCAGCAATTCCTGAGGATAATGTCCCCACTTCAATTTGATTAGTGCTGATTGACCGCCAATTGGGTTTGCAGAACCGTGAAGTAGCTGAGCAGCTGTTACACCTCCGGCCAATTGGCGATAGATGTCAATATCGTCTGCGTTGACAGCGTCTTCCATTCGTACCTCACAGCTGATTGCTTGTCCGCCCTCGTTTACTCCACGGGTGAGTGCAATGTGTGAGTGCTCGTCAATAATCCCGGTTGTCAGGATCTTTCCGCGTGAGTTGATCACAATGGCACCATTTGGTTTCAGGTAAGCGCCTGAGCCTTTATAAATGGCTTTGATTTTCCCGTTTTCAACAATCACGGTTCCTTCCTGGATAATTCCTTCATCGGTATTAGTCCAGATGGTTGCTTGTTCGAAAATAATCGTGTTTTGTGCTGGCAGCACAGTGAACCCGTAGGCATTGTTCGGAAAACGAATTCCGGGAACGGATAAAGTGTCGAGTGTCCAGGCTTGCTTGTTCTCGTCCTTTGACTCAAATTTTTTACTGCGGAAAGCACTCCATTTTACCCATTTTCCTTTATTGTTGGTTCCTTCTCCTTCAAAAATAAACACACGTGGATTAATGTCACCTTTCAGGCTGAAACTTTGTTTTTCCGCATCAACTTGTTGCACGAAGTGAATCGAGATATCATTGTTCACAACGGAAATTTTGGCGTTGCTGATCAGCGTATCCGGTTTGTTTACCAGGGTCAGAGAATCCTGAACGGTGCGGATCAGTTTGACTTTTCCTTCAGGCTGACTTGCTGTTCCTGCAATTTCCAGAAAAAATTTGGTTCCATCGATATTCAGGCTGTATGTTCCGCGAATGTCGGCAACCGGTAAGTTCTGGAATACTTTGCGTTCTCCTTTTGAGTAAACTTCCAGCACTTTTGCCTGGTAGAGAAACGGATTCTGATCGTAAACGATAAAGTTTGCCCATTTTTCCGCCTCAATGGTCCCGGTTTCTTTCTGAACTCCCAGCAAGGTTGCCGGAGCGATGGTCAGAGAACGAAGCAGATCACTGATTGTCCAACCAGCTGCCAGAGCCTGGTGAATGTGCTTCCAGAAATCTGCCGCAACTGTATGCCCGAAAGAAGAAGTAATGAACGGAACCTTATGTTTCATCAGGAAAGCCGGATTTTTTGGAGCCATTTCCCAGATTTTCAATTCGCTGTATGGAATTTCATGTGCCAGATATGGGTCTTTCATATCGAAGGCGTTTGGAAAATTAACCGGAATTACCAACGGAACTTTGATGGTGTCCCAGATATTACCGAGAAACTGTTCCTGACCTGTTCCGATGACGGTGAAATCGCGTTTGAACTCCCGCATGAACATTTTTACGCGAAATACGTCTGATTTATCGTCCAGAGTAAAGAAGGCCGGTTTTTTCAATTGCTGGTTCAAAGCATCCAAACTGTAATTGGCTTCTTTCCCGTATTCGAAATGCCATTGTGTATCATAGAATGCTTGGCGGAGCAAAGCGACCGAACCTACCAGGGAACTTGGATAATCCTGTTGTGAACTTCCTTTCCGGAAAGAGTAGAATGAAGCAACTTTGTTGGCATAAACCTGTTGATCCGGGTTTTTTACCCCCAGCTGAATGAGTGGTGCATAACCCTGAGCCAATCCGTCATGCCGGTGAATCAACACCAAACCGAAGCCCATTTTCTGGTATTCGGCAATGAGTTTTTCGTCTGTTTTGTACCAATCTATTGCATCAAAATCGGAGCGAATGGCATAATTCCAGTAGTAAGGTCCGTTTTTGTTTTCTGCTTTCTGATCCTGCGAAATGCCTAGTGTGCTGTTTACTTCAATAAAAGAAGGAACTACAACGGCATGATTTCCATCGATCACCAGCAAATCTTTCGGATTTGTCAGGGAAAATTTCTCTACGGAAACGATCTTCCCGTTCCGAACCGTAATGGTTCCGTTTTCGATGGTTTTATCCGGTGAAACCAGGATAGTGACATTCGTCAGCACGAATGAATTCTGATCGGGGGCTTTCACACCGTTTTGAGGTTTTTCCGCCTGACTGAATACACTGAGAGGAAAGAGTAAGGCAAGTAGATAACGAATCATTTTTTTTGTAACATCTGATTTTGAGAGCTGAAAATTAATGATTCTCTATGGAAATAAGTGATCAGGAAGGTGAACGAGGTCTTTTTTTCGGTAATTTTGCCAAAACTTACCTTATTTATGGATGTATTAGTACACGGACATTCGGGCTCGCGCTGGCTGGCTCTGGCATTGCTGGTTTTCGCGATTGTGAATGCCATGTTAAAGCTGAAAAGCGATAAATATGAGAAAAGCGACGAGATGCTGAACTTGTTTACCATGGTAATGCTGCATATTCAGGTCACTTTGGGAATTGTATTGGCTTTCGTTACTGGGAAAATATCTTATGCCGAAGGCTGGATGAAAAACCCGCAATACCGTTTCTTTGGCCTGGAACATATCCTGTTGATGGTATTTGCAGCGGTTTTGGTGACAATCGGGAGAAAGAAAGCGGAAAAAGCACTGGACCCGGCTAAGAAACACAAAACGATCCTGATTTGGTATATAATCGTATTGATTATCATTTTTGCGGGAATTCCATGGCCGTTCAGAACAGCATTGGGAGGATCATGGTTTTAAGAGCAGTGTTTTTCGGTTTTCTTTGCTCCCTGTTTCTGAGTAGTTGTGAAGAAAACAAAACAGAAGAAATAACAAAACCTGTTTCCGACGAACCGGTTTCCCTGGAAGATGCACGTGCGGTTTATACGCTGAACTGTGCTTCCTGTCATGGGCCGGATGGAACATTGAAAGTTTCGAATGCTGCAGATTTGTCGGCTAGTACGATCGATGAGAAAACTATCGAGAAAAACATCCGGAAGGGAAATGATAAGGGAATGATGCCTTATGAAGAAATGCTCACGACCCCGGAAATTAAAGGATTGGTAAAATTCGTTCAAACATTACGAAAATAAAAAATGAGTGAAGGTCACGTATTCGTTGATGCAGTAGAAGAAAGCTGTGTACTTGTTGGAATCATAACCTCAGCTGTTACGGACGAGCAAGCTCATGAATACCTGGATGAATTGGAATTTCTTGCCGAAACAGCCGGAGCGATAACTGTTAAACGATTCGTACAGAAACTTCCGATGGCTAATCCCAGAACCTTTGTAGGAACTGGGAAGCTGGAAGAAATTAAGGAATACATTAAAGAAAATGAAGTAGAGCTGGTTATTTTTGATGATGAGCTTTCTCCGTCTCAATTGCGGAATATCGAAAAAGAACTGGAATGTAAAATCCTTGACCGGAACATCCTGATCCTTGATATTTTTGCATCCCGTGCAAGGACTTCGCATGCGAAAACACAGGTGGAACTGGCACAAATGCAATACATGCTTCCACGGTTGAAACGACTCTGGACCCATCTCGAGCGCCAGAAAGGGGGGATTGGCTTACGTGGTCCGGGGGAATCCCAGATCGAAACCGACCGCCGGATTATCCAGATGCGCATTGCACTCTTGAAGGATAAACTGAAAGAGATCGACAAGCAAATGGCGGTGCAGCGCAGCAATCGCGGACAATTGGTGCGTGTTGCCCTTGTGGGATATACCAATGTGGGGAAGAGTACAATGATGAACCTGCTGAGTAAATCTGAAGTGTTTGCGGAAAACAAGTTATTCGCGACATTAGATACGACGGTTCGCAAAGTTGTAATTGATAATCTACCATTCCTACTGACTGATACCGTCGGATTTATCCGTAAATTGCCGCACCAGCTGGTGGAATCGTTTAAATCGACATTGGATGAGGTGCGTGAAGCGGACTTACTGATTCATGTAGTGGATATTTCTCATCCGAATTTTGAGGATCACATCCATGTGGTAAATGAAACGCTGGCGGAACTGGATAACAAGGATAAGCCTGTTGTCCTGGTGTTCAATAAAATTGATGCATACAAACCGGATGAGCAAAGTTCAAATATGACTCTAGAAGAACTGAAGAAAACCTGGATGAACCGGTTACCGGCTACCAGGTGCGTATTCATTTCTGCAACCGATAAACAGAATGTCGAAGAGCTGAAAGAAACAATGTACTCCGAGATCAGGCGCATTTTCGCTGTTCGCTATCCGTTTAATAATTTCTTGTACTAGATTTCGGGTAAGGGGCGGTTTTCCACGAAATTCTTTTATTGATTGCATCTGGATTGGTAAGATAAGTGTCCCTAAAATTCGTGCATTTGCGGCAATCACTTACCAGCAATGAATCTTTCGGTTGATTATTTTCCGGCTGCAGGATTATTTTACATTAACTTTCTGAAAATTGGTATCTTCGAATTATGCGAAGTTGGATTTTGGTGTCGATTCTGTTTGTTTTCTCCCTGGTTCAGGGGCAAACACCATATCTCGATAGTTTGAAACTGGCTCTTCAAAAACCCGTTTCTTCCGATACCATGCGCGTTTTCCAATGTAATGAAATTGCTCGGGCTTATCTGGATTATTCCCTGGATTCCACTTATTTCTACCTGCAGAAAGGGTTAGATCTGGCCCGCAGGAAAAAGTATCCGAACGGAATCATGAGTGCTAAAAATACCCTGGGAATATACTATCGCCTGAATTCGCAGTATGCTGATGCAATCAGAACTTATGAAGAACTGATCGGGCTATGCGGAAAATATCATCAGGAAAACAGATTGGTTGATATTTACTCGAATCTGGGATCTGTTTATCTCGGGAAGGGAAACTATGCACAGGCTTTGAAAAATTACCGGGAAGCAATTGATATTGCAAAAAAAATCAGGGGTTATGAAAATGTGCTGGTTTTGTATACTGATCTTGGTGTTGCCTACAAAATCAGCGGTTTGTACGATCAGGCGGTGAAAGTATTCCGGGAAGGTCTCGGGTTGAATAAGCAAATCAAAGATGAAGAGCAGGAAGGACGTTTGTACCTGAATATTGCAACAGTTTACCACGAGCGCCAGATGTATGACCTGTCAATCAAGTATCATCTGATTGCCAGAGAGATCATGGAAAAGTTGCATAAGTATCGTTCGCTGGAAATGGTATTGTATAATCTCACCCTGGGGTATTGTAATGTCGGACAGCTCGGAAAAGCAAGGAACATGCTGGATGAACTCAGAGAAGTTGCCGTGAAACTGGATGAGGATGATATCTGGGGTTCTTATTATTACGCGGAGGCAAATTACCTGCTGGATACCGGGCAATATGCGAAAGCGTTGCAGGCTGCAGATATGGCGGAGAAAATGTCGAATCAGGAAGCGGATTTGCTCAATTACGGGGAAATTCAACTGACAAAGGCAGCAATCTGTGAAGCAACGGGGAAGATTGTATTGGCAATCCGGTATGCAAAACTTGCGCTGGAAGCATTCAGAGATACGAAAGATCTGAATGCACAGGTAAGAGCTTATCAATCGCTTTCCGGGATGTTGCGGAAAGCTGGGGATCACAAAAAAGCATTGGAGTATTTCGAAATGGCCAGTGAACTGAAAGAGAAAATGGATCTGGAATCTGTGACAAATCAGATTGAAACCCTGAACTCGTTAAATGAACTGGACAGAAAAGAACAAGATCTGGCACTTTCAAAACAAACCAATCAGCGGATTTCAGCTGAGAATAAACAGAAGAGCAACCTTATCTTCGGTTTGTTTCTGACCGGGGGCTTGATTATGATTTCCCTGGGAATCAGTTTTAAATCAAATCAAGACAAAAAAAAGGCAAACGCATTACTGAACCAGCGAAACGAGGAAATTGAAAGACAGAAATCCCTCATCGAAGCGAAACAGGTTGAAATCCGGGATTCCATCCGGTATGCGAAGCGGGTTCAGGAATTGTTGCCGGTTCAAAAAAGGCTGCTCCGGGAAGTGTTTCCGGAATCTTTCATTTTCTTTCAGCCCAAAAATATTGTTTCGGGAGATTTCTACTGGATAGCCCGGAAAAATGGGAAATTCTACCTGGCTATTTGTGACAGCACCGGTCATGATATTCCGGGAGCATTTATGAGTACTTTAAACATGGCTCTTTTGGATGAGGCAATCAACCGGTTGGGAATTGAAGAACCTGGCCAGGTTTTTAACCACGTCCGTAACCGTTTGCTTGAATTCATTTCGGACGATGGAATGCAAGATGGAATGGATGGCGTATTGTTCTGTTTTGATGAAAGAGCCAGCATATTGACATACGCAGCAGCTTACAACAGCCCGGTTGTGGTGCGTAGCGGGGAACTGATCGAATTTCCGGCGGATAAAATGCCGGTAGGAAAAAGTGGTGCAATGGAAAGCTTCCGGACGTACTCCATTGAAATAAGAACGGGAGATACTTTGTTTGCTTACACAGATGGGTATGCAAATCAGCCCGGTGGTGAAAAAGGGAAGAAGCTGGAACGGGCAAATCTGAATGTATACCTGAGAGAGTTAACCAAAGAACGGGTAAGCGATCAGGAACAGTTGCTAGAAACACATTTCACTGAGTGGAAAGGAAATCTGGATCAGGTGGACGATGTGTGCGTATTCGGAGTAAAATTAATCTGAACAACATGACTTTAAAAACGAGACAAAATCTTTTACTGGCAATTCTGATTATTTTTTACACGGTTGGAATTATTGGTCTGCACACAAACCTAAGAGGGACTTTTCTGACATTGATACCGTTCAATTTGTTGCTGTCGTTTGGTTGCCTTTACCTGTCATTCAAAAACTTTTCGCTGAAAAAGCATCTCGATATTTTCCTGATCGCTGGTTGTGGATACCTGATCGAGTGGATTGGGATTCATACTTCCTGGTTGTTCGGAAATTATGTTTACGGATCGGTTTTAGGTTTTAAGCTGGATGGAGTTCCGTTGATCATTGGTCTGAACTGGGTTTTACTCACCTTTGGTGCCGCAGCAATCGTTCATAAATGGACAATCCCGTTATTGCTGAAAGCGCTCGTTTCGGGAGTTTTGATGACAGCTTTGGACTGGCTGATGGAACCTGTAGCGGTCCGTTCCGGTTTCTGGTCCTGGCAAAACGGCCCGGTTCCTTTATACAACTACGCTTGCTGGATGATTTTTTCCACCTTGTTCAGTTATTGGATCCTGGAACGGAAGACGGTTGAAACAAATAAAGTAAGTGTCGGATTATTTGGGATAATTGTACTTTTTTTCGCAATTTTAAACAGATGATTCCGGTTTGGGCAGGCATATTTTTTCTGATTGCGGCATTTTTCCTGATGGAGCTGGCTGCATGGTTGACACACAAATTTGCGATGCACGGGTTTATGTGGTATTTCCATCGCGATCATCATCAGGGGAAATCCGGTTTTTTTGAGCGAAACGATGTATTCTTCCTGATCTTTGCCATTCCAAGCTGGCTGGGAATCATGCTGGGACTCATGTATCAGCAGTATGCTTTTGTCTGGATGGGCTTTGGAATTATGGCTTACGGATTCGCCTATTTTCTGGTTCATGATGTATTTATTCACCGTCGCTTCAAATGGATTCGTGAAATTAATATGCCGTATTTCATGGCGATCCGCCGGGCTCACAAAGTACACCACAAACACATCGGTAAAGAAGATGGGGAATGCTTCGGTCTGCTCATTGTCCCGGTGAAATACTACCTCGAAGCCCGCAGAAGCGTTAAACAAAATCAGGATGCCCAATGAGTTTGTACCTGTGGGTTATCCTGGGAACAATCATGTTTCCTTTTTTATTGAGCTTTGACCGGAAAATTCATTTTTATACTCATTGGAAAACCGTATTTCCCGCTATTCTCCTGGTTGGGCTGTTCTTTCTCTTATGGGATAATTATTTCACCGGGCGTGGAGTATGGGGATTCAACGAAAAGTATGTGCAGGGAGCTTACCTTTTTTGTTTACCGCTCGAAGAAGTTTTGTTTTTCCTGGTTGCTCCTTACGCTTGTGTGTTTGTTTATGAAGTACTCAAAGGTTATTTCCCCGACCTGAAACTGGATTTGCTTGGGCGTGCTTTTGCCTTTCTGATGGTTCTTTCCGGGCTTTTGCTAACAGTTTGTTACCTGCGAAACTGGTACACGCTTACTGCTTGTGCCTTATCCGTTTTACTGATCATCGGGATTTATTTCAGAGCAAGAGCGGAATGGTTTAATCATTTTGCCCTGACATTCATTGTCTGCCTGATTCCTTTCCTGATCGTAAACAGTATTCTGACAGGTTTCATGACGCCTGAACCTGTTGTGTGGTATTCCGAAGATCACATTGCGGGAATCCGGATCGGGACGATTCCACTGGAAGATATCTACTACAACCTGGATATGCTGCTGCTGGTTGTTTTCATCCACGAATTTTTATCACTGAAAGGAAAGAAATTCGTTCCGAATTACAAATAATTCAATTTGTAATTATCGGTATTAATGGTAAGACCGGATAAACAGATAGCTTTTACAAAGCGCTGTTATTGAAGGTTTCGTATTTGAAAATGTCCTGACTGTTTTCATTTTGAATCCAAAGGAACTTGTTTTTCAGGCGCCGGATCAGGAATGTTCCACTGATTCCCGAACCTGTGAAAGTAATGTGCTCTTTATCACCCGAAAATTTCCATGTTCCTTCAGCAGAGATATTTCCCATGGAATAGGTATAGTTATTCCCTTTCTTTATTTCCAGGACATATTTATAAGGATCTATTGTGGTAGTCCCGTCAGCATGATCTGTTTGCTTTAAGTCCCATTTTCCCTCTAAGCGTGATTTTTTCGTAAGAAGTGAAAATGCTGGTCCGTCAGGATATTTATTGCAGGAGTGCAGGCCTGATACGGCAAGAGCTAAAACTAAAATACCTGTGAATATTTTGAAGTTAAACATAATTGAATGTATTTAGACGTTTCGATGCATCAAATAGGCGGAAAGTTTAAACAAGGCAGAAACATTTAATCCTTTTTCTTCCAGGTTTTTCAGGTTTTGTATAGCCAATTGATAATAGAGATTCATAACTTCGATCGTACTTTGGCGTGCGCCGATCTCTTCAAACAAGCTTTTGGCGAAAGTGATTTTTTCCCGGGCAGAATTCATTTTCAACAAGTCGCCGAAGCGTGAATCTCCATTTTTGGAAGCCCGGTCTTTTGCTTTGAGAAAAAGCAGTGTTTTTTTGTTCGAAAGGATATCTCCGCCTACCTGTTTCCCAAATAATTCCGGATCTCCGTAGAGATCCAGGATATCGTCCTGAATTTGAAAGGCTATTCCTAATGAAACGCCGAATTGATACAAACTGTTTCTCGTTTTTTCTTCCCGGTTTGCCAGAATTGCACCGAATTCCAATGCACAGCCCAGCAGGACGGATGTCTTCAAACGAATCATTTCAATGTATTCTGCTTCAGAGACATCTTTCCGGGATTCGAAATCCATATCCAGTTGCTGTCCCCGGCATACTTCCACAGCCGTTTCATTGAAGCGTTTCAGCAATAGCGGCAGGCGCGTATCAGTATAATTTGCGAGTTGCTGATATGCTTCCACGAAAAGTACATCTCCGGAGAGAATAGCAATATTGGAATTCCACTTCGTATGCACGGTAGCTTTTCCTCTGCGTACCGGAGCCTCGTCCATGATATCGTCATGAATGAGCGAAAAATTGTGAAAGAGCTCAATACAAAGTGCGGCGTGAATGCTTTCCTCTTTTGGGATTTGAAAAACATCTCCCGACAGAAGGGTC
The DNA here is from genome assembly GCA_031260455.1 of Fluviicola sp. Classification (GTDB taxonomy): domain Bacteria; phylum Bacteroidota; class Bacteroidia; order Flavobacteriales_D; family Crocinitomicaceae; genus Fluviicola. The sequence goes on along the minus strand of JAIRJW010000062.1, from coordinate 6,635 downwards.
AGTACCGGGCGAATCCGTTTCCCGCCCAGGGCCAGAAAGTAACGCAGCGGATCAAACAGGTTGCGCGGTTCTTTGCCGAAATTAATCCTCGAGATCTCTTTTTCGAGATACTGTGTGTATTTCGTCAATTCCTCCATTACTTATTCAGCAATTGCAATAAATAAGTTCCATAGCCGCTTTTTACCAGGGGCTGAGCGATGGTTTTCAACTGTTCTGCGGAAATAAACCCGTTCCGGTAGGCAATCTCTTCGATACAACCTACTTTCAGTCCCTGACGTTCTTCAATCACCTGCACAAATTGTCCGGCCTGCATGAGTGACGGAAACGTTCCTGTGTCCAGCCAGGCGGTTCCCCTGCTCAGGATGGCTACTTTCAGTTTTCCGCGTCTTAAATATTCTGCGTTGACATCGGTAATTTCATATTCTCCGCGCGCGGAAGGTTTCAGGTTCTTCGCAATTTCAATCACATCATTGTCGTAGAAATACAAGCCCGGAACGGCATAATTCGATTTTGGATTTTTGGGTTTTTCTTCAATGGAAATCACATTCATATCCTGATCAAATTCCACAACACCATAACGTTCCGGATCGCTGACGTGATAAGCGTAAACAACACCACCTTCCGGAGAAACATTTTCTTTTAGCAGTTCGTCCATCCCGACACCATAAAAGATATTATCTCCCAGGATCAAAGCCACGGAATCAGACCCGATAAACGATTCCCCAATCACAAAAGCCTGGGCGAGCCCGTTAGGTTCAGCCTGTTCCTCATAGGAAAAAGAACATCCCAGCTGGCTTCCGTCTCCAAGCAATTTTTTGAATTGCGGCAAATCATGCGGAGTGGAAATGATCAGAATCTCCCGGATGCCAGCTGTCATTAAAATAGACAAGGGATAATAGATCATCGGCTTGTCGTAAATCGGCATGAGTTGCTTGCTGATTGCTAACGTCAGTGGGTGAAGCCTGGTTCCCGAACCTCCTGCGAGAATGATTCCTTTCATCATTTAATCCTCTTTTTCGTTTGATTGGCCATTATCGGAATCCGAGTTCTGTTTCTCATTGTCTTCATTCTCAGTTCCTTCTATTTCCAATAAATCCCAGTTGATGTCCGAATCCTCATCGTAGATTTCGAAAAGCGGTTCTTCAAACGATTTGGTTGTTAGCCTGCGTTCGTAGCTTAATAACAAGCAAGGTAACAGGATAAGGTTGGTGAACAATGCCACAAAATACGTGATTGCGGAAAGGTACCCCAAAGCCTGTGTTCCTCCGAAATCCGAGAATACGAATACGATAAATCCAAAGAACAGGATGACTGATGTATAAATGATACTCAGACCGGTTTCACGGATTGAAATAGCGACACATTCCTTTAAATCCCATTTCTTCAGTTTGAGTTCATGGCGATAATGGGCCAGGAAGTGGATCGTATTATCAACGGTAATTCCCAATGCAATCGAGAAGATCAACAGAGTGGATGGTTTCAGCGGAATTCCGAAAACACCCATGATTCCGGCTGTCACCACCATCGGGATCAGGTTCGGAATCATTGATACGACGACCATGCGGAAAGAATAGAACAATACGGACATCAAAGCTGCAATGGAAAGAACTGCAACAATAATATCCTGAGTCAGGTTATTTACCAGGTATTTTGTCCCTTCGGATGCAACTACGGAAGTACCTGTGAGTGATACATCGTAATATTCGTTATTAATTGCTTTACGCAGTGTTTTTTTGAATCCCGGCTTCGTGATGTAGCTTCGGACCAATTCCGGATCGGAATCAAAAGCATATTGTTTTTTGTCATCTCCGTTTGAAAGCAGGAAAGTTACGTTATTGTAAACACCGTTCGACAAGTCGAAAATAGAGTCGATATAAGCCGTTTTTCCTTTCTTAAAGCTGGCGTAATACTTTTCCAGCAGCGGTTTGTCCGGGTTCATGATACTGTCAATGCGTTCCCGGATCAGATGCACTTCATCTTCTACCTCATACGATCCCAGGTCTTTCATAGATGTTCTGACGCGCAGGATGTGATTCGTGGTGTCGACCAGTTCTTTGATAGAGAAAGTCGTATTGTTTGTTGAAGCAGAGAGATTTTTGATATACGAATTCAGACGCAGTTTGTCTTTGGTTGCAAAAATCTTGTACTGATTCGGATTGTTGTTGTAATAGGCCATATTGACAACTTTCACAAAATCCACGATGGAAAGGCTTTTTGCAAACAAGGTGTCTTTGTTGAGCATGTCTTGGACCTGTTCTACGTTTTGCATAGTATTTTTTCCGAATAAACGTCCCCTTTCCTTGTAATCAATCAATACTTCAAACGGAACTGCTCCTCCGAAGTTTGCTTCCATGAATTGAATATCTTTCAGAATCGGGTCTCTCGCGGGAAGATCACCCGTAATGTTTCCGGTTACTTTCATGAAGAAAATTCCGATTCCCGTACCAATAGTCAGAATGATCGTAATCGTGTAAATCAGTTTACGGCGATTCGCTGTCAGGTCGACCAGTTTTTCGAGGAATTTAACAGCTGCTTTCCTGTCGAGGTGTTTCAGGTGTCTGGTTTTTGGCTGTTTGGAGAACGAAGCGAAAATCGGGATCAAACAGAGCGAAACCACGTAGCACAACATAATATTCAGGGAAGAAATCACCCCGAATTCGAAGAATTTCGTGGAATTGGTAAAGAGAAAGGTCATGAACCCGATAGCTGTCGTCACGTTGGTGAGCCACATCGCCGTTCCCGTTTTTCGGATTGTTTGTGCCAGGGCTTTGATTTTATTCCGGTGCAGGCGGAATTCGAAATGATATTTATTGAAAAGATAAATACAGTTTGGGATTCCGATTACGATCATCAGCGGTGGAATGAGCGCCATGATGATGGAAATGTTGTATTGGAAAAGCCCGATGGTTCCCAGGGCCCAGACCACGGTAATCATCACGACGACGACACTGATGAGTGTTACGCGAACGGAACGGAAGAAGAAATACATGATTCCGAATGAAACCAATAATGAAATAATGACGAAAATGTACATTTCTCCCATTACCCGCTTACCGATCAGTACGCGCATGTGAGGTAATCCGGCAAAGTGAACTTTATTGAACTCCTTCTCATAGGATTTTGCCAGGTTTTCAATCTCAATTACCACTTTTTGTTTTTCCTTGTCAACCAGGAAGTTTTCATCCAGGGTAACCATCATCAGGCTCACATTTGTTGAATCGTTGTAAAGCAAGCCGTTATAGATCGGATTTCTGCGGATTTCCTTTTTGATTTGATCAATAGATTTTTCCTTGAACGTGACATCAGAGAAAATCGGTTTGATAGTAAACTGGCTGTTTGTCGTATCGTTGATCAGATTGAACAATTTTGCTTCCGAAATGACTGATACGACTCCATCAATCTGAAGAATCGAATCCCCGAGGTTTTTCCATAAAAGGAATTTTTCCTTTGTGTACAAATCTTTGTCCTGGATAGCGATAATGAGTGCGGAACCGTCTTCACCGAACATTTTTTTGAAATTCAGATACGTGATTTGAGTGGGACTATCCTTCGGAAGCATGTTTCCATACTTATTGTCAATTTTCAAACCTGTCAGAGCATAGTAACCCAGTAAAACAGTTAAAAGCGCCATGATGGCAAGAATGATGAAACGATTTCTGAGAATGATGTTGGCTATTCTATTCCACATGCCTTTTTAGTTTTTTTAATTAGATCGCCTGAACGAGTCTGTTTTGTGTTACTTTTTTATGACTGCGCTAACGCTTGTCTTTTATCACCAGCCATGGCCGGTTTTATCGGAAGCAGAGTTTTGTATTACTGCACTAATGTTTGTAATTTATCGCAAGCAGTGCTTGCTCTTATTTTAAATACGTATTTAACCAGTCGAAGAACTCTCTGTTCCACAACATGCTGTTTTGTGGTTTGGTTACCCAGTGGCCTTCATCCGGGAAATAAAGGAATTTACTTGGAATTCCTTTGAGTTGAAGGACCTGAAATGCCTGAATCCCTTCGGATTCAGGAACTCTGAAATCTTTTCCGCCCTGAATGACCAGCATAGGAGTATTCCATTTGTCGACCATGCGGTGAGGGCTGTTTTTGGCGTAAAGATCTTTGTTTTCCGGAAGCCAGTAAGGACCACCGATATCCCAGTTTGCAAAAAATAATTCTTCGGTTGTTCCATACCAGCTTTCGAGGTTGAACAAGCCGCAATGAGCGACGAATGTTTTGAAACGGTTTTCGTGAATTCCCGCAAGATAATAAACGGAATATCCCCCGTAGCTCGCTCCAACAGCTCCCAGTTTGTTTTTATTGATGACAGGAATTTGCGCCACGCAACTGTCAACTGCAGTCAGATAATCACGCATAGCTTGCCCTCCCCAGTCCCTGGAAATTGCGTCGTTCCATTCCTGTCCGAAACCCGGAAGCCCTCTGCGGTTAGGAGCGATGACAATGTATCCCTGAGAAGCCATTAAGCGGAAATTCCAGCGATAAGAAAAAAACTGAGAAACAGGGCTTTGTGGCCCTCCCTGGCAATAAAGCAGGGCCGGGTATTTCTTTGCCAGGTCGTAGTTCGGCGGATAGATCACCCAGGTCAGCATTTTTTTTCCATCGGTCGTGGTAATCCATTTTTCCTGGACTGTTGGTTCTGCAATTCCGTTTAGTTCTTTCTCGTTGGCATGAGTTAATTGCTCGATTTGTCCTGTTTTTGGGGTGAATATCCAAATATCGGTCGGATGAATCATGTCTTGTCTTTCCAGCAGAATGCGGTCTTTCATCACACTGAAGTGAACATAGTCGCAACGGTCAGATGTGAGCTGCTGGATTTTCCCGGTAAGAATATCTACGGAAAATAATTGCTTGGTTGCCTTGATGGTTGCGGTGAAATAAATGAGTTCTTTGGACGGATGCCATGCAAAATCATCAACACTTAGATCCAGACTTTCAGTGAGGTCTTTTTCCTGTCTGCTTGCCAGATCCATGATGCGAATCCTGTTTTTATCTGCTTCAAAACCATCTTTTTCCATGCTAAGCCATGCGAGGGTTTTTCCTGTTGCATTTACTGCCGGATTGGTGTCATATCCTTTATGTGCGGACGTCAGAACCGTTGTGATTTTATCCGCTGTGTGATAAGCATAAACTTCCGAATTGGTCGATTGAGCAAAGGTTTTTCCCTCCATTTTCTTGGTTGAATAAAAGATGGTTTGCCCGTCTTTGCTGAAGCAAACACTTTCAATTCCACCAAAAGGGCCTGTAACGGAAGGAAAATTCTCTCCCTGCATCACATCTGCCTTTTTAATGAATTTTCCTTCCGGGGAAAGCTCGTACCAATATAAATGCAGAACTTCCGGCGAAGACCATTGATTCCAATGACGGTACATGAGGTCTGTTTCTACCCGCCCGGATGTCTGCGGCAGATCCGGATACTTTTCGGAAACAGTTTGTTTGATTTTGAGCAATTCCAGGGTAGCAAACCGCTTTCCATCGGGACTCATGACCAGACCTTCTACAGACAGAGGTCCAAAAGTATGAAGCGTTTTGATTGCTTTAGTTACCGGATTGAGACTTTGAAGCTGAAGCTCCGAACCAACGGATTGAAGAAAAACCAACTGATTTTCTGCATTCCAGGAAAAGTTCCAGGCGCCGCCGAGATCCAGGATTTGCGTTTTCCCTGTTTTTAATTCCACCAACAGGGAGCTTGTTTTTCCCTTGTTGACAGTATAATCGTACTTCGTACTCTGGTACAGCATCCATTCTTCATTGGGAGATCCCAAAGTTCCGGAAACCCGGTTAAGCGACCACATTTTTTCAGGAGTAAATTCTTGTGCGGTTGCCTGGAATTGCAGTAAAGAGCTTGTAATCAGTACAAGTAAAATTGATAGTTTACCCATAGATATTTTTCAAGTTGCCCAAAAATACCTAAAAAAGTCTATAAAAGACAAGTAAATGAGGCTTTCTTTACGATTTGAATCTGGGTTTTTTGCGTCCGGAATGTTTTAAAAAGTATGTATAGATGAAAACAACCAAAGTAATGGTTCCTGTAAAGGTGAATGTTACGGAAAGTGTCTCTGTAAATGAATATGCTTGTGAATAGCAATAAAAAAGTGAATTAATGGCAACAAGCAAAATAATCAGAGTCCTTTGAAAATGCTTTATTCGAATCATTAACAATCTGGTTTCTGAATAAAATTTAACTAATCTTGAACCTTATTCAATTAAAAAATTGCATTAATAGAAAACATTCAACGTTGTGATTTGGTTTTCATTTACAAAAACAGTATCATAATAAGTTGTGGTTATGTTATTCTTTGTGGCTTCCCAATGGAAGTATTTGTAACCCATAGAGCTTTTTGTTGATGAATCTTCTATATCAATGCATCCATTTAACTCGGTCATTAATCCTGGATTAAAAGTATATCCATCATGTGGTCCCCCATCAAAGTATATTTTCACATTATCGCTAGAATTAAAACAAGCTATGTTTTTAATATGGATTGCAATTTTACCAAATGGAACTGTTTCAAAATCCAGATGATTTTTCTTTCCTTTTTTAATAAGAGTTGTAAATTGTTGATTAATAACCGTCCAGTGGGGGGGGGGGGGGGGGGGGGGGGGGGGGGGGGGGGGGGGGGGGGGGG
>JAIRJW010000056.1 GCA_031260455.1 Fluviicola sp. | reverse complement strand
CACATAGATAAGAATTTAACAATTGTCTCTAAAAAATGGATACCTTCAAAGGAGTTAAATTTGGAAAATGCTAATTTGTTTTTAGAGATAAATGAATCAAGGAAACCATATAAATTGGTTGTGAAAAACAACTATTTATTTACAATAATTGAGCCATTAAAAGACAAAAAAGTTATAGGAATAGAAACTAATGATTGGTTGTATGAGAAAGAAGATTTGGAAAATTTATTAAAAATTGGAGGCGAGTTGATAAGAAAAATAAAAAACGCCAGCGGTTAACGAGCGGTTTCACGCAAGCGGGGGTGTATGCCCGCAGACAGTTTTGTGGGAATTTGGAAGTGTATCGCCCGCCCGAACCTTTGTGAAACCCCCGCCTGCGTGAAGCCGCTGCCACGTTAGCGGCAACCCGCGGACAGAGCAGCGCAATCTTCACGGGCGAAAATGGACAATTTAAAATAAAAGAAAGATGAGAGAAACAACATTTACAGAAAAACAAATCAATCTTCTTCAAGAACTTTTGAAGACACGTTTAGTTTATTGTAATGAATTTATTGATAGCAACAATAAACGAGATTATAATTTCTATGTCAAGCCATTGGTTTCGGCTTTTTACAAAATGCCAACTCTTGAAGTCGCATTTTACGATAGTAAGGAAAAAACCGCTTTTATCAGTTGTGTAAATGAATATCTTCACAAACATAGTGCAGAAATCACAATAAAAACGGCTCACAGTTGGTTGACAATTTCGGACGAACAAAGAGGACTTTGCGAAAAACTTGATGATTGTGAAGAGATTTTGCGAAAATGTGGTTACTTTAAGAAAAATAGGAGTTTAATGTATAACAAAGATTTTCGTTTCGGCAAAATTTTAGCTACGATTGAAAAGTTGAAAAATTCGGACAAAATATTTCTTTCTAAATCGGGGGACAATAACTATTACAAAATTGCATTTGTTTATGACAACAAGGAATATCTTCCGTTTGAACTTAAATTTGGAACATATCACATTCATAATTTTGACAGTGAATTTATTTCATTAAACGGAGAGTTGCCTGAAAAAATAGGAGCGAAAAATTTTAGTTTAGTTACAACTAAATCAGATGCAAAAAAAATGCTTGCAAGTTGTGATAAACAATATTATTCAGAGGGCGCACTTGATTTTATAAATGTGCTACTTGACTGAAAAAAATTAACCTGTTGACCTTTTCTCAATCAAGCTACCCGCACCGACATTTTTTGTGCTTAAGAAACAAAACTTCGTTTGCGCTTTTAAAAAAAATTAGAGGTTTGACTTTTAAGCGCAAAGCTCGTTTTGAACGGAATGAAAAAAATGCAGACATAAAAATCGATTTTGATTAATTTTGCAGGTGAAACGAGAAAAGCAAGGATTTTGACAGAGGCAGGCATTCGCGTAACCCTGAACCTGATTTTTGATGAAACAATCGTCAAACGAGAGTTAAGATAAATAGTAAAAACTTTGATTATGGCTGACTTTTTTTACCAGGAACCGTATCCGGTTCTGAAAGATACAACCGAATACCGCAAAATATCATCCGACTATGTGAGTGTGGAGAAGACCGGAAATCGTGAAATACTGACCATCGATCCGAAAGGACTGGAGCTGCTTGCTCAAGAAGCTTTGAGCGATATTTCCTTCTACCTGCGTACTTCCCATCTGGAGAAACTGCGTGCTATCCTGGATGATCCGGAAGCAACAGATAATGACCGCTTTGTAGCTTACAATCTCTTGCAGAACGCTGTCATTGCTGCCGAAGGACAATTACCTTCCTGCCAGGATACCGGAACTGCGATCGTGGTTGGTAAAAAAGGAGAAGATGTTTATACCGGAGTGAATGACGCTGAAGCCCTTTCCAAAGGAATTTACAATACGTACCAGGAAAAAAACCTCCGTTATTCCCAGATTGTAGCGCTGGATATGTTCGAAGAAAAAAATTCCGGTTCCAATCTCCCCGCACAAATTGATATTTATGCATCACAGGGAGCTAAATACGAGTTTTTGTTTTTAGCGAAAGGCGGAGGTTCTGCCAATAAAACTTTCCTGTATCAGAAAACGAAATCGCTATTGAACGATGCTTCTCTGGAAGAATTCATCAAAGAAAAGATCAAAGATCTCGGTACTTCTGCTTGCCCGCCTTATCACCTGGCATTTGTAATCGGAGGAACTTCGGCAGAAGCGAACCTGGCAACTGTGAAAAAAGCATCTGCAGGATATTACGATCACCTTCCTACAGAAGGAAATATGGGAGGTCAGGCATTCCGCGATCTGGAATGGGAAAAACGCGTTCAGCAAATTTGCCAGGAGAGCACGATCGGGGCGCAGTTTGGAGGAAAATACTTCACCCATGATGTACGGGTGATCCGTCTTCCGCGTCATGCAGCTTCCTGCCCGGTAGGTTTGGGAGTTTCCTGCTCGGCAGACCGCAATATTAAAGCGAAAATCACCAAAGAGGGCTTGTTTGTAGAGCAACTGGAGAAAAATCCGCGCCGTTTGCTGCCGGAAATTCCGCCGCAGCTGGAACCACCTGTAACGATTGACCTGGACAAACCAATGAACGAAGTATTGGCTGAATTGTCGAAATACCCGATCAAAACACGTTTGAAACTGAATGGAACATTAATCGTGGCCCGTGATGCAGCTCACGCACGAATCAAAGAATTATTGGATGCCGGGCAACCGATGCCGGATTACTTCAAAAATCATCCTGTATACTACGCAGGACCTGCTAAAACGCCTGAAGGAATGCCTTCGGGAAGTTTCGGACCAACCACTGCCGGGCGTATGGATTCATACGTGGATCTGTTCCAGAGCATGGGCGGAAGTATGATTATGCTGGCAAAAGGAAACCGCTCGAAAGACGTGACGAATGCCTGCCAGAAATACGGTGGATTCTACCTGGGATCAATCGGAGGACCAGCGGCAATTCTGGCAAAAGAAAACATCCTTTCCGTAGAATTAGTCGACTTTGAAGATATGGGAATGGAAGCAGTACGTAAAATCACGATCAGAGATTTTCCAGCGTTCATTATTACCGATGATAAAGGAAATGACTTCTTCGCAAATCTGTAAAAGAGCACGTCTAAAATACACTTTTGAATACACATAGATGGCACAATTTTTGTAGCTACCCACCGATTTTTTCTGTTCTGCATTAAGCGTTTTGCAGCAAAAAGAATCAAAGTACTTAAACAAGCCTTTTTTATGCAACGACATTCCATTCTTGTTCTATTCATCAGTATCTTTTGTTGCTTTTTAGCAGGATTTTCACAAACTCAGCTTTCAGGGAAAATCACAGACAAACAAAGCGGCGAACTACTTATGGATGTACGGGTTGCGTTGCTGTCCGTACCGGATTCTTCGGTGGTGAAAGTGGCGATGTCGAACGAAGATGGAGTCTATACTTTGACAGATCTGACACCCGGAATTTATATCCTCAAAGTAACTTCTCTGGAATATTCAGACCAGGTGAAGCGCATTGATTTACCGTCTGGAAATGCAGTGATGGACTTTGTGATGCGAACCGATACCAAGCTCCTTGAGGAGGTGACGGTGGAGGCGAAAGCTATCCGGGTGGAGCAAAAAGGAGACACGACACAATACAATGCGGATGCCTACAAAACGAATCCGGATGCAACGGTACAAGACCTCATTACCAAAATGCCGGGAATTACAATTGAAAATGGGGTAGTGAAAGCCCAGGGAGAGCAGATTACCAAGGTTATGATTGACGGACAGGAATTCTTTGGGGATGATGCCAACACAGCACTAAAAAACCTGCCTGCAGAGATTGTGTCGAAAATCCAGGTGTATGACCAGGCGAGTGATCAGGCAAAATTTACCGGGATTTCGGATGGAAATGAAGCGAAAGCTCTCAATATTGTAACCAAACCCGGGAAAAACCAGGGACAATTCGGGAAGATTTATGCCGGATACGGCTATCCGAATAACTTATATATGGCAGGAGCGAATGTGAATTTTTTCAACGGATCCAGACGGATTTCACTGGTCGGAATGTCGAACAATGTGAACCAACAGAACTTTTCCACGGATGATATCCTGGGAGTTACAGGTTCTTCCGGAAATCAGGGAAGAAGCGGAGGAGGTCCAGGTCCCGGAGGACGTGGAGGTTTCGGTGGAGGAGATAATGAAAATTACCTGGTTTCACAACAAAACGGGGTAAGTACTACGCATGCGATCGGGTTGAATTATACCGACAAATGGGGCAAGAATACCAAAGTGACGGGAAGTTATTTCTTCAATGGATCGAGAACGGATAATTCACAGATAACGAGCCGGAATTACGTACTTTCGGCAACAGCAGGACAGCACTATGCCGAAGATTTTTCCGCGATCATGAAAAATGCAAACCACCGTCTGAATTTCAAGTTCGATATTGCCCTGGATTCCATGAATTCCCTGGTGATCACACCAAAATTAAGTTATCAGGGAAATGACCGCACGCAGGGAACAAACGGAACAACAGTGGACGCTTCCCAGGCACTAATCAATTCGATCGACAACAATACGTTCAGTAATAACAAGGGAATCAATGCCAGCAACAGTATTTTGTGGCGTCACCGTTTTGTGAAACCAAAACGAACTTTCTCAGCAAATTTAACAGGAACTTATACCAATCGCAAAGGAAACAGTGGACAGGAATCGTATTCACATTATTACGATGAGCTGGGCCAGGATTCACTGGCCGCAATCAATCAGAAGGCAGATAACCGTACGAACGGTTATGGGATCAGCGGGCGTTTCTCCTATACGGAGCCACTGAGTAAAAACTGGGTGGGAGAAGTACTTTACGCTCCTTCCTATACTGTAGACAATGCCGACAAACGCACTTATGCGCGGGATTCACTGACGGGAGCTTATTCCATGATGGACACTTCGCTTTCCAATGTATTTGACAATCAGACGATTGTTCAGGAAGGCGGGGTTAATGCGCGTTATCAAAAAAATAAGACGAACTTCCAGATCGGGGTGAGCTACCAGAATTCCTTATTGCTGAATGTACAGGATTTTCCGATTGACCGCGATGTACGCCTGGCATTCAACTCGATTTTGCCGAATGCGCGTTTCCGTTATGAATTCACAAAGTCGAAAAACCTGATGCTGGCCTATCGTGCTGGAACGCGTAACCCAACAATTGACCAGTTGCAGAACGTAATCGATAACTCAAATCCGCTTTCGCTGTCTTCTGGTAACCCGGATCTGAAGCAACAGTATAATCACCGCGTTTTTGGACGATTCAACGCTACAAATCTTCAAAAAGCAACGAATTTCAATGTTTTCTTTGGTGGGGAAATGAACAGTAACTACATTACAACCAGTTCCGTCATTGCCACTTCGGACACGGTGGTTGACGGAGGCATTACATTGCAGCGCGGGGCGCAATACCGCAAACCGATCAACCTGAACGGAAGCTGGAATGCCCGCACAACCATTTCTTACGGGCTTCCGCTAACCAAACTGAAGCTGAACCTGAATTTCTACGTAGGTGGAGCATATACGGTACTTCCGGGCCTCATCAACAATGTGGTGAACGAATCAAAAACAACCAATACGAACGGTGGTTTGATAATTTCAAGTAATATCAGCGAAACCATGGATTTCACTGTCGGCTATACGATCAATTATAACAGTGTGGTGAATACTCGTCAGAATGTGTCCAGAAACGAATACTTTATCCATAATATTAATGCGCGCTTCAACTGGATAATCAAAGGGCGGCTGGTCATCAATTCAAATTACTCTATGAATGCCTATGCAGGTTTAGGTTCCGGGTATAACCAAACGATCATGCTCTGGAATGGTGGGATCGGATACAAATTATTAAAAAACAAACAGCTGGAATTGCGGGTTTCCGTATTTGACATTCTGAATAATAATAACAGCATTACCCGAAACGTAACGGCATCCTATATTGAAGATGTGGAGTCGAATGTATTGAATCGATACTATATGTTTACGGTGACTTACAATATCCGCAATTTTGGTAAGGCACCCGCTACGACCAAAGCACAGCAGCCGGAAACCGGTGACAAACCGCAGCCTCATTAATACGTCTGATATTAAGCGAAATGTTATCTGACAATGCTATCAAATCAGCTCCAGATACTTACAATGTTACAGAGACGAGATGACTTAAAAGGATTTTGTAATTTACAAAAAACTATTCTTAAAAAGAAACTGACTTAAGTACATAATTCCCCTTACCAGCCACCATTAACTGTATTATGAACTCAATTTTCCTTTCGGCTCTTCCCTGTTCGCAATTAAGTAATTCATTCTTAAACCATCTTCTCCGGAACTACCCATGCATCAAATTCCTCCGCAGTCAAATACCCGAGCTGAACAGCCATTTCTTTCAGAGTTGTTCCTTCTTTGTGTGCTTTCTGAGCAATTTCAGCTGCCTTGTAGTAGCCGATTTTTGTATTCAATGCCGTTACGAGCATCAGGCTGTTGTCAAGGTGTTTTTTGATGTTTGCGGCTAAAGGTTCAATTCCAGCAGCACATTTGTCGTTAAACGAAACACATCCTTCACCTATCAGGCGTGCAGAATGCAGAAAATTACAGATCATCACCGGCTTGAAAACATTCAGTTCAAAATGTCCACTTGCTCCTCCAATATTAATCGCCACATCATTTCCCATGACCTGCGCCGCAATCATTGTCAGTGCTTCACATTGAGTCGGGTTCACTTTTCCGGGCATGATGGAAGATCCCGGTTCGTTGTCCGGAATGAAAATCTCTCCAATTCCGCTTCGTGGGCCGGAAGAAAGCATACGGACATCGTTGGCGATTTTCATCAGACTTACTGCAATAGTTTTCAAAGCTCCATGAGCTTCCACAACAGCATCATGGGCTGCGAGCGCTTCAAATTTGTTTTCGGCAGTAATAAAAGGTAAGTTTGTTAAACTGGCAATGTGTTTCGCTACATTTTCCGAATACCCCGGAGGCGTATTGATTCCAGTTCCGACAGCTGTTCCACCCAAAGCCAGTTCACTCAAATGTGCCAGGGTATTTTTGATTGCCTTCAGACCATGGTTCAACTGACTTACGTATCCGCTGATTTCCTGTCCCAGGGTAAGCGGAGTAGCATCCATAAAGTGAGTGCGCCCGATTTTCACTACATGCATGTAATCGCTGCTTTTCTGAGCCAGCGTATCCCGCAGTTTTTCAATTCCAGGAATCGTCACTTCGACCAGGATTTTATAAGCCGCAATATGCATGGCAGTAGGAAAGGTATCATTGGAAGATTGCGATTTGTTCACATCATCATTCGGATGCAGAACTTTTTCCTTATCAGTCAGCGCACCGCCATTGATGACATGAGCACGGTAAGCAATTACCTCGTTTACATTCATATTGCTTTGTGTGCCGCTTCCTGTCTGCCAAACCACCAGCGGGAACTGATCGTCAAGCTTTCCTTCCAGAATTTCATCTGCCACTTTCCCGATCAGATCCGATTTTTCCCGGGATAAAATTCCTGCATCCAGGTTGGTCAGAGCCGCTGCTTTTTTCAGGTAGGCAAAAGCCCGGATAATTTCCTTCGGCATTTTGTTGATATCCTGTGCGATTTTAAAATTCTCAATACTCCGTTCGGTTTGAGCACCCCAATAAGCATTAGCAGGTACTTTTACTTCACCCATCGTATCCTTTTCAATTCTATATTCCATGATTCCGGTTTTGAGAATAAAATTATAACGCACAAGTTAGTTATTTATCCCTTAATGCATCAACCTTCTCCATCAGCAGAAAAAGATGTGAAACGGAATCGTTTCTTTTTGAAGAAGGTTGACTGCTTCATAAAAACGAAATTAAAAAGATTGGAATACAGACAATTTACCTGATAGAACAACGTTTTTATTTACATTCGCAACAGATGAATTTATACTCCAATAAACAGAAATGGAAAATTGTCCTGCTGGTGATTGCATTAATTACCGTAGCCATATCGCTTTGGGTATCTAATTCTACTGTTCAAAAAGTATCGGATCGCGAACGTCTGCGTGCCAAACAGTGGGCCGATGCAATCAAGAAAAAAGCGGAGCTGGTCGAATTCACAGACCGGGCTTTCCAGCAGCTGCACGGCTACGAGCGGAGGAAAATCAAGCTTTACCTGGAAGCAACGAAGGAAATTTCCAAACCGATTACAGGAGATGCAATCCCGGATTACCACTTTCCAATTACAATTATCAGTGAAAACAAGGATATTCCGGTCATTCTCGTTGACGGCGACAGACAGATTTCCAGCTATACCAATATTGATTTCGACACCAGTAACCTGCGCCCGATTTACCCGGATTTAAGCCGTAAAGAACTGGTCCGGAAACTGGAAGACAGCTTATTGGTTTTAACGGGTGTCTGGGCCAAAAAACATCCACCTCTCAGTATTGAAGTGGTCAAAGGCTTAACCATGACTTCATACTATAGTGATACTAAACGTACCATTCAGCTGGAAGGGGAACGCGATTCACTGATCCATGCATTCAACAACGAAATGATCAACGATTCCAAATTGATTCCCGTCGTATTGATGAACGGAGAAAAAGACTCGCTCATCGCCAGCAACCTGCCAAAAGAAAAAACCAATCCTAAAAACCTAAAAAAAACGCTGAATTCACTTGAGAAAGTCAATGATCCCATTGTGATTTCTTTCGGTCCGAACCAGGAAAACCTGTTATATTTTGACAATTCCGGCGAATTGAAGCAGCTACAGTTTTTTCCTTATATCCAGTTTTTGATTATTGGCGTTTTTATTTTTATCGGTTACCTGCTCTTCAGTACCTTCCGGAAAGCAGAACAAAACCAGGTTTGGGCCGGGATGGCAAAAGAAACAGCACACCAGATGGGAACACCGCTTTCTTCGCTTATGGCCTGGATCCAGTTACTGGAAACGCAACAAGTGGATCCCGGAATCATTTCTGAAATGCAGAAAGATGTGGAACGCCTGGATACTGTTTCGCAACGTTTTTCCAAGATCGGCTCGGAAACGCATCTCACGCAAAGCGATATTCGCCTGACTATCCAGGGGGTGATGGAATACCTGCGTCCGAGGATTTCGCAAAAAGTAGAAATGACTACACATATTGGTGAAGAAATTGTACAGGTGAACCACAACAAACAGCTAATGGAATGGGTGATGGAAAATATTATCCGGAACGCAGTAGATGCCATGGAATCGAAAGGAAAGCTGGATGTAGCCATCAAAACAGCTCCTTCACGTGTTTATATTGATATTTCGGACACCGGGAAAGGCTTGCTGCCCAAACAGTTCAAATCCATTTTCGAACCAGGCTACACAACCAAGAAACGAGGCTGGGGACTGGGACTTTCATTAGTGAAGCGCATCGTGAAAGAATATCACAAGGGGAAAGTTTATGTACTTCATTCGGAAATCGGGAAGGGAACTACTATCCGGATCAGTCTGCCCCTGAAGTAATATCTCCATATCGCAATATTGCGATATGGAGATTCAAAGAATGCTCACATCGATATTCCCACATTTGAAATGCCCCTCCGGACACACTTTTCCACCATGCAACCCGCAAGGCCTGCATATCAATTCTTCCGTCGTTTCCCGAATCTCGCTATCATCCGAAAGCGGACCAAAGCCAAAACGTGATACCGTAGCACAGAAAAAAGCGGTAACTGGCGCATTGACAGCCGTTGCCATGTGAAGCGGTCCCGAATCGTTAACAAAACAGCGGATAGTTTTTTCGAGCAAAGCACAGGATTCCAGTAAGTTCAGCTTTCCTGCCAGGTTATTTTTCGTTGGCAAACCTGCTGCTTCAATGATTCTCTGACATAAATCCATATCAGCCGGACCACCAATCAGGTAAACTGTTCCCTTGTTTTTGAGGTTATTCGCCAGCTCTACCCATTTAGCCTCTGGCAATTGCTTGGTAAACCACACAGAAGCAGGAGCCAAAGTATAAAAAGGTATCTGCGTATAAATCGCTACTTTTTGCCGATTCGAATCAGAAGGATATACCGTTGGCCGAACCAGTTTCTGTGCACCATGATGCGCAATGCATTCCAGGTTGCGTTCTACTTCGTGCTTTCCACTCCCGATTTCATGTTTAATTTTGATGTCATAGCAAAAAGAGAAAGGGTTCTTGTCGAAACCCACTTTTTGTTTTCCACCCGAAAGAAAAGTAATAATTCCCGAACTTCCGAAGCGCTGCAGGTTAATAACCTCATCGTATTTCTTTGACCGGAAAACCCGGATCAGGCGGTACATTTCTTTCCATTTTCCCTCTTTCTTATTGAACGAAAATACTTCATGAATCGCAAGATGATTCTTCAGTATTGCCTCATTTCCCTTTCGAACCAATACATCAATCTGAGCTTCCGGATACAAACGCTTTAATTCGCCCATCACCGGAGTTGCCAGAATCACATCTCCCAAAAATGCCGTTTGAATGACTAAAAAGCGTTGCATGAAGTAAAAGTACATATTTACCCTAAATGAATTACTTTTGCAGGTTGTAACAACATTTCTTTATGAAATTCCCGTTACTCAATTCCGCACTTAAGGTTCCCCGGCAGAAGAAATCCATCTGGTATTAATCACATCCCTGAATTTCAGAATCTTAAAATTAGCAAACAATGTAAAATTTTCGCTACTCCACCATACTATCCATGACCTTATTCCGGTATGCTTCCAGCAGGCGACGTTTCGAATAATAACCCAACACCTGGTCATTATCGATTACGGGCAAATAATTCAGCTTCGAATGTTCGAACATCTCCATGATTTGTTCTACTGTATTCTGTGAATTTAAGGAATAACGAACCGGTTCCATGACTTGTTCAAGCGGTGTATTCGGCTCGGCGGAATAAACCGGGAGAATAGTCGGAAGGTCATCCAGGTAGATCATCCCAAGCAGAATCCCGTTATCGGATACAATCGGGATCAATGCCTGGTGCGTATATTGAATGGTCGCAAAAAAGGTTGCGATCGTATCAGTCGGTTTCAAAACCACGAGAGTTTTCTCCAGGATATCCGCACTATCAATCGAAGACAGCACATGCCGGTCTTTGTCTGCACGCACTACATGACCTTTTCCTGCCAGCTTTACAATATCCATCGAATGATTCGAATAACGCTTAGAAATCGCAAAACTAATGGAAGAAACGATCATCAGCGGGATCATCAGTCCGTAACCTCCTGTGATTTCAGCGATGAGGAAGATCGCAGTCAAAGGTGCATGAAACAAACCACTGAGCAAACCAGCCATTCCGACCATCGTAAAATTAGTTACAGGTAGAACAAAACCCAATCCTGCGAGATTCCAGCCATAGGCAAAAGCAAATCCGGTGTAGCTTCCCACAAAAAGCGATGGTGCAAAATTTCCCCCGTTTCCTCCGGAGCCCAATGTCAACCCGGTCGCAATGGCTTTCAGGAAAATCACTGCTCCGATAAACAATAAAGGAAACCAGGATTCATTAAAGGATTCAAACAAGGTTCCTTCCAATAAGCCGAATACTTTTTCCGCAGACAGCAAACGAATACTGTCATATCCTTCACCGAACAGGGACGGAAAAATAAAGATTAGTACAGACAAGAGTAAAGCACCGAAAATTCCTTTTTGATACGGTTTCAGCTTTACTTGCTCCATCCAGGTTTCCACCTTATTGAAAACGCGGGAATGGTATATGGAAATAAAGCCTGTAAGAACACCCAAAATCACATAAAACGGTACATTCTTTATTTCAAATTCCGCTATATTTTTAAACGATAACAAAATACTCTCATTCAGAATCGCAGCGGAAAGCAAGGCTCCGGAGGCCGCAGCCAGCATCAATGGAATAAAGGCTGTGATTCCGACATCAGCCAGCAATACTTCCAGTGTAAACAATACTCCGGCAATTGGTGCATTAAAGGCCGAAGCAATTCCGGCAGCAACTCCGCAGGCAAGAAGTAAGGTGCGCTCTTTTGTTGTCAGCTTGTAAACCCGTGCATAATTCGAACCGAAAGCAGCCCCTGTAATCGTTACCGGAGATTCCAACCCGGCAGAACCGCCAAAACCGACGGTCACTGATGAAGTGATAGCTTGGGCATACATCTGCTTGCGTGGCATGATGCTTGATTTCTTCGTAATGGCATAAATGATCCGCCAGGTTCCTTTTTCCAGTTTTCCATTAAGCAGGCGCTTAGTAATCCAGATTGTTAATACAATTCCGAAAACCGGCAATATAAAATCCAGATATTTGAAATGTAAGCGGTGGTTCAGGTTTTTTGCGAAAAGCAGTACCATGTGAGCAAAAGACTTCAGTATAATAACCGCCAAAGCAGATGACAAACCAACTAAAACACTGGAAATAAGCAGAAACTGCCGCGGACTTAAACTGTTTCTCAGAAAGAAAATCCCACCGTTCAGTTTTCGAAAAAATCGAGACAACATCCTCAAAAATACAATATCCGATTCAGAATAGCATGTAAAAAACCGGTTTTTTCAGCACTGAAGCAGGAAGTTTTGAGAAACTAAAAACAACATCACGATAATTTTCACCAGTGAAAATTTGTTACTCCCATTCCGGAAGAATAATTTGACACCACCGATCAATGAAAAGGCGTTTACCAAGGAAATCTGCTAATCTGAGCCGAAAACCGCCTTTTTATCAGTGAATGACTGTCACATTCCCGCGGAAATAATATTCCTGATTATTTCCGTCCACTACTTTGAGTACATAAACATACACATTCGGAGCAACCAGTTTCCCACTTTGCTGGTGATGGCCGTCCCAGCCAATTGCCGGATCATGTGACTGAAACACCAGTTGTCCCCACCGGTCTATGATTGAAAACTCATACTTGGAAACATCCTGGAACGAAACTACAGGAATAAAAACCGGGTTGATTCCACCTGGTGTAAATGAATTCGGGATGTAGACCAACGGCTCAATCACCGCACAGGCATCGTTCGACAGACTCAGCTCCTGGATTCCGTACTGATCGATTGCTTCCTCAGCAATGACGTAATAACATACTTTTCCGCTGTGTTCGAAGCCTAATTCATCAACCAGGTCTTCGAAATAACGCTGATCCGGTGAAACAACGACTGTTGGAGTAGCCGGAAAAATTCCGTCAATTCCGCGGTAGATCTGGTATTGTAAAACTCCGCCATCGTAATCTCCGTAAGGTGTCCAGTTCAGCTGTGTGGTCAGATGGGTTTGATCGGCTGTCACTTTCAGCAAAATGGTTCTTGCACGATTGGAAATACCCCCCTGATTTCCACAACTGTCGATCACAATCGCCCGGTAGGTATAGCTGAAATTATCCACATCCACGTCTGTATCCGTAATGGAAAGCGTCGGGGTAGTTGCCGGAACTTCTTCCAACAAATCAAATTGCCCGGTTCCAGCATTGAATTTTTCAAAACGTACCGCTTTTACGTTTGTTCCCACGGAAATTTGATGGCGTAGCACAATTGTATTCTGATCAACAGTTGCTACCCTCAGGTAATTCACCGCTGGGGCATTCGGAGCTGTGATTATAAAAGTCCGGAGGTTTGAAAAGGCTTCATGACCATTTGCGTTATTCGCCCGGATCGCCACTTTGTAGTTCTGAAGCGGAATCAGAGTCAAATTATACGATCCGCCCGAGGTGTTTGCAACAGCTGTCCACGGTCCGTTGTTTTCCTTGACGAAAATAGTGTAATCGGTCAGCATCCCACCCCATCCCACATAAGGTGTCCAACTCAACTCGGCCTGAGAAGTACAACTATTTGTAGTAAAAGTCAGGTACATACTAGTTTGTGGTTCTGCTTTTGCAGAAGTCTGGTACGTTGGCGGAATCGCTGGTGTGAAGCAGGAATCGAAGGCTGCAATCGAATATGTTTCCGGACCGGTAACCGAAATAGGATGTGTGTAAGTTGTATTCGCAATTCCCCAAACGGTATCGATTTCGACAATAAACCCATTTGCATCTTTGTGGTAAACAATGTATCCATACGTGTCCGGAGCCTGGTTCTGATTCCAGGTAATCATCACGTTTCCGGAAGCCGTATCAACTGAAACACTGTATATTTCCGGTATTTTCGGCGTAATGTCGTCCTGCAGGTTATCCCCGATAATATTGGACGACCACTGACAGGTTGGCGTGGAATAAACCACCTGGTAGTTCAGGAATGCCGAACAAATATCAATTGTGTCGATGAAATGTGTGGCAGAATAAGGCAGAACAGCACGCTGAGTCCAGGTTCCGGTCGGGTATTCTCTATAGATTGTACAGAAGTTATCCATTCCCGGAATTGGGTTTGGGGCCGGAAGGTTCCAGTTCAGGACAGCTGTTCCGTTTGCCGGGTTAAATAAATCCAGGTGCACGTTCTTCACCGTATCACTTGACAGTGCCATGTTACATCCGGATTTCACCAGGATATAATAATCATTGTCCGTAGCAGGAGCCGGAACAGTTACGGTTGTTGTTCCGATCGGGTAATTTCCGATCAGACCGTTTTGTATAGAATAGAGTTCGAAATCAACAAAAGTATTATTCGGATTCGACACCGGATTCCAGGAAATATTCATATTACCATTTGCCTGGGTCGAAATGCAGTCAATCGATGTGGCATGAATCAAGCCCGGGTTTTTCACATGAATGATAACCGTTTTGAAGGTCATTTTCGGAATCTGGCAGTAGTTGTCCTGCACCCGGAACACAAATGTGTAATCTTTCTCATCGTCAATATTTCCGTGTGCATCCACCAGGTGAGCACAATCTGTTTGCCAGGAGAAATTGGTTGAAACTCCCTGTGTTCCCGTAATGACTGGCGTTTGGTTCAGTGTTGCACAAGGAGCGATGTCGCACCCGGTTGTACTGGTGAAATTTGTTCCAAATTCAATGCCACTCACTGTGAGGTAATTACTCTGTGGCGTTCCATCCTGTAAGAACTCTGCATCTGTTGCCTGAAGCGTGAAATTCACTGTAGTTCCCGCAATGACTGTCGTTTCGAACAGACCACCAAATGGCCCGGTGATCACTGGAGCATTGTTATTTCCGTTACAGTTTGTGACAATCAGCTGCATTTCACGCTCCACTTCCGCGATTAATACTCCATTCCGATAGGATTGTGCAATGACTTTGACCACAAATCCCCCGATGGTAAACGAACGAAAGCTCAAATGCCCGCTTTGCGGATCCAGTGTCAACGGAATATTTCCAGCGTTGAATGTTGCATCCGGTGTAGGATTTGTTGCACTGAAACCGGGTTCATAAGGAACATAATCCGGATCTAACGGCGGATTGTATGTTATTCCTTCAATGCGGTCCATTGGCGCTGCGAGAATAGTCACAACAGAATCCAGGTCCACATCCGCGGGGTGCATGTTGTATTCGTAGTTTTCTCCGGCACACAGCACCAGGTAAGGGTCCTGTAAAAACCGTGGAGAATTGTCACTGCATACTCCGCTGGCGGCCCCGGGAACAGCATACATTGTTGCGCGGATCGTTATTCCGTAATTCGTCGGGTTTACCAGGTTGGTAATACTTCCGTTCCTGGAAAAGTTGCTGTATGTAATGATCCAGCCCTGGGCAGGCGGTACTCCGGAAATAGTCACCGGGTTTGATTCATAAATAATCTTTTCGATTGCTCCTACCCCATTTCCGCCGTTTGCTCCGGTACCGCAGTGTAAAGGAGTCGGAGAGCCTGTAACAGCTGTACAAACCGGAGAAATATCTGTGCGACTGACAAACAAAAGCGAAATAGTTGATAAAGTCGGATGATTCCAGATTTTCAGCGTTTCCGAGATCGGATTGACATCTACCCCGTTACAATCGCGGTAAAAAACCAGTTGAAAAACATAACCGTTTCCGGTACATTTCCAGGTAATTTCACCACCCATTACGTGCGTAGCATTTGCCCGGAAGCAAAGAACACTTAACAGAATGATGAATAAAAAACGAGTCATATAATATCTTAACGTAAAAACCTGTTTTTTAGTTTATTTCTTGCCCGAAAGTTTAAAGGATGGCTCGAAAAGCATCCTATTTTCTTCATTTAATTTAAAACGCAGAAAATGGCACAGTGTTGTGTATTTAACCTGCCGTAATGATTAAAAAATCTTCCACATTCAGATACTGCTTCGCCAGCAGCTGAATCCTTTCTGGTGTAATGCTCTTAATCTTTTGAATGGCTTCGTCATAAAAGACCAGTGTCAGGTTGTACATATCCACACTATTATACATATCCAGCATCGCATACGGACCATCGGCATTTTTCAGCAATTGCCCCAGCATGTAGTTTTTCACCAGTTCCAGCTCTTCTTCCGGAACCAATTCATTTTGCAAACGTTTCAACTCGAAGCGGATTTCATGCAAAGTGTTTTCGAGTACTTCTTTCCCGACTTCCGTCACGATGACGAAGTATCCGGTGTGATTCATGTCCATCATTCCGGAACCGATTCCGTAGGTATAACCTTTGTCTTCGCGGATGTTGGACATCAGGCGGGAACCGAAATAATCTCCCAAAATGGTATTCAGTACCTGGAAATCGATGTAATCCGGATGGTTTTTCGGGAAGAGGAAGCGACCCATTCTGACGGCACATTGAAGTGCATCTTCTTTTGGGAAATCAACGCGCTGCGGCTGGAATTTAAAATCTCCTGCATATTGTGCCTCACCGTCAATAGCCCATTTTCCGAACAAATCAATCAAGGCATCCACCTCATCCTGTTCCAGATCTCCAACGAGTGTAATCCGGGTTAGTCCGTTCAGATAGTGCTCTTTCCAGTATTTTTTATACTCCGAAACACGGATCCGGTCATAGTCAGCTTCAACAGAAATGGTTGAATAATCTTCATTGGAAGCAAATAAATATTTGCGGAACTGCTGCTGAGCCACGTATTTCACTTTTTGCTGATTCACTGCAAATTGTTGCCTCATCGAACGGAGCACATCTTCTACTTCATTTTCCCTGAAAGCAAGTCCCCGGATAGCATTAGCCACAATTTCCGAAATCTTGCGCAGGTGTTCGCGCAAACAGTAAATGCTTACCACTGCCGTTTCGAAGGAAATATCGGTATCGAGGAAACCTCCCAGTGCATCAATTTGCTTGTGGATCTCTACTGATGACCATTCATCGGTTCCTGACAGCAACAAACTGTGTACAATGGCCGGAATGCTTTCTCTTCCACGGGTAATTCCAGCATCGAAGAACAGGTCCAGGCGAACAGTTTCATTCGGAACGTCTTTCATCCAAAGCAATTTCACATACTGTGTCACATCAAAGATATGCGGCTTCACAAACGAAATTTGATCTACCTGTTTCGTTTCAGGTTGCTGACTTCTCACATTCATTCTTTGATCGATTTAACACGCAACAGTGAGCAATTTTCTTTTCTCAGTATCTGGTTGGATACTGTTTTGATCTGTTCTGCGGTAATGCTCTGGTACAAGGTATTTTCTTCATTCACACCGTTTGCGTCACCCAATAATTCATACAGGCACAGGTTCATCGCCCGGTTCAATAAACCTTGTTCCTGGAACTCTTTCACGGTGCGGATTTTATTCAGTAATTTGCTTGTTTCCTCTTCCGACATCAGTTCGGTTTTCAAACCTTCCAGGACTTTCCACAGAGCTCCATCCAGTTGTCCGAACGAAACTCCGTCACTCAATTTTCCGTCGATAATCAATAAACCTTCATCCAGTGAGCCGGTGATGTATGCATTAACCGACGTCACGAGCTTCAGCTCTTTTTTCAGAATCGAATACAGACGGGAAGATTTCTCTCTCCCGAGCGCA
This sequence comes from Fluviicola sp., assembly GCA_031260455.1. Taxonomy (GTDB): domain Bacteria; phylum Bacteroidota; class Bacteroidia; order Flavobacteriales_D; family Crocinitomicaceae; genus Fluviicola. The sequence goes on along the minus strand of JAIRJW010000056.1, from coordinate 32,693 downwards.
TCGGAAATAATATCGGTAACATAGTATTCAAAACTGCGTCTTTCGGGCATTTTGAAACTATAGTAAAAGGCATCATTTGGTACTTTGCGCTCGATCGTCAACTCACGGAATTCGTTCTGAGCCGGTTCTTTCGGCAAAATGCGCTGCGGTTTCAATGATGCAGGAATATCTCCGTACCATTTTTCAACGAGGCGTTTCGTTTCTTCCAGCGGGATATTTCCAGCGATACACAAAATGGCATTTGCCGGGTGATAATGCTTGCGGAAAAACGCTTTCACATCGTCCATCGTTGCTTCTTCGATATGTTCGATCTTCTTCCCGATCGTCGCCCATTTGTAGGAATGTTCCTTATATGCCAGCGGGCGCAGTTCCAGCCACACGTCTCCGTAGGGCTGATTCAGATAACGCTGTTTGAATTCTTCAATCACCACGTTACGCTGTACTTCGAGACTCTTTGGGGTAAATGCCAGTGAAATCATCCTGTCACTCTCGAGCCAGAGTGCTGTTTCCAGGTTCTGCAAGGGTAATATATCGTAATAATTCGTGATATCGTTGGAAGTAAAAGCATTGCTTTCTCCTCCGGCATGTTGCAATGGTGCATCAAAATCCGGAATATTCACAGAACCGCCAAACATTAAATGCTCAAAAAGGTGCGCAAATCCCGTTTTTTCTTCCGACTCATCACGTGCGCCGACATCGTACAAGGTATTGACCACCACCATCGGTGTGGCAGCGTCAAAATGATGCAGAACCGTTAGTCCGTTACCAAGCTTAAATCGGTTAAATTCGATCATTTAGAATATGTATTTTGAATTGCTTCGTTCTTCCAAAGCTACTTTAAATTCTGCTATTATTTCCCTAACAATTTCTCCGGCAGGTTTCATTTCGGAGATCAGCCCGGAAATTTGCCCCACTTCCAGTTCTCCTTCAATCAAGTCTCCTTCAAACATACCTTTTTTGGCTCTTCCTCTACCGAGCAGTTCATTCAACTGTTCGTTGGTTGCGCCCTGTCCGTAAGCCTGTTCCACTTTTTCAAAGAAGGCGTTTTTCATCAAACGAACCGGGGTCAGTTCTTTCAGTGTCAGCATCGTGTCCCCTTCTTTTGCGTTCAGGATTTCGGTTTTGAAATTCGGGTGTGCGGATGATTCTGGCGAAGCAATAAAACGCGACCCGATCTGAACACCATCTGCTCCGAGGGTCATCGCTGCCAGCATACCTCTCCCCGTCCCGATTCCTCCCGCCGCAATCAACGGAATGGAAACTGCAGATTTTACCATCGGAATCAGGCACATGATCGTCGTTTCGTCTCGGCCATTGTGTCCCCCGGCTTCAAATCCTTCCGCTACAATCGCATCCACTCCTGCTTCCTGTGCTTTCAGTGCAAATTTCGCGGATGAAACGACATGCACTACGGTGATTCCCGCTTCTTTCAGGCGACTTGTATAGGTTTTCGGATTTCCGGCAGAAGTAAAAACAACCGGAACCTGGTGTTTGATAATTGTTTGAATGTGCTCTTCGATATTGGGGTAAAGCATTGGCAGGTTTACGGCAAAGGGTTTATCCGTTGCTGCCTTACATTTGCGAATGTGTTCATCCAGAATTTCAGGGTACATGGACCCCGACCCGATAATTCCGAGCCCTCCTGCGTTGGAAACAGCACTCGCCAGCTCCCAGCCGGAACACCAAATCATTCCCGCCTGGATAAGGGGATATTGAACCTGAAAAAGTTCGGTCAGTTTATTTTTCATGAAAAGATTCCTACTTTCGAGTTTCCAATAACGAAAATACAAAAGAATCGCGGTGTAAGCTTGCTTTTCTTTGTTTTTTCATTGCCACTTGAAACGTTCCCGGCTTTTTCCAGATTCGGGAAAGAACTTTGTCCCGTCCAATTGAAGCTGATAGAGCCATTTTTCATTTTAGCAGTTAGTGTTCTTCACTTTTTGGGGTTACTTTATAACGAATCAAAACAGTACGATAAAAGGTATAATAGAATTTAACGTGTCATTTAAGTTTGTTCAAAAGTTGAAAGGGTATTTTGCTGTATAACAACGAATGGACTTAGTTGGGTATCAACGATAAAATCAACAGCCCGAACCTGGATCAGTTTTTCCAAAAATACGGATAAGTATGTATCTGTTTACCTTGTAAAATCAAGTGGTTCGCAATATTGCGATATGGTAATTATACCCGGAATCGAAACTGTAACAACTTATTTTTTGATCACAATGAATGATACTGGATATCCCGCAGGAATGAAAGATGGAAAGTATGACGCATGTGAATATATAAGGTGTAAGGAATTCGATTTCAGGGAGTGTTTATCCAGTTTATGGCCCTTTTTAATTGAGAAAATAACAAAAGCTGTTCATCTGACATGCCTGTTGTGATTTACTGAAAAATGAATTTTATTTGTTCGTTAAGGCAATTTTTTATTTCGGGTCAACTGACGGATCATGGGAAGTACAACCACCATCAACACTGGCATCAGGAATAAAAGCGTAGGGTTTTGATCCAGCGAAGTACTTTCATCTTCCGTACACATATTCTGAAAGACAACGCCAGTCAATGTAAAGAATTCAATACTGAAAACAATCGCCGAAGCCAGCACTATTCCCATGTTTTCATTCAGGAGATACGAAAAAGGAGGATACAGGAAGTAAAGGATGATAATCAGCAGGATCAGTGTTAGCAATCCGGTCAGGAACCACAGGTAAGATTCCCAGTTGTTATCCGGAATGTCTCCCAGCGCGATACTTCGAATGGCATTCGGAGAGAAATTCGTAATGCTGTCAACAACTTCCGGGTCCCCGTTACTGAAGCGTGCCAGGTAAAAATGACTGTTCATACGGGTAAACAGATTCAAACTGTCAATGTCTTCGTTGGTAAACGGATCCGCTTCTACATAGTAATCATCCATAATATTGGTTGGATTCAGAATTACCACTTCACTGGCTTTGATCGTCAAACTATAGAGAAAAGCTTTTCCGATAACAGACGGATCTTTCTGTTGATGGAAAAAGACCTTAATTTTCAGGTTGGAAATGCTGTAATGTTTCGAAGCATCCAGGACCATTCTGACCGATTTGACAAACTGAGCCATGGCCCGTTTTTCTTTGAAATCGAAATCGGGAAAATACAAGTTGATGGCCCGGATTTTTCCCTTGCATTTGTCTACTTCCGTGAAGATGTAAGAAATTGCCCTGACAATCGCATCCGGATCATTCAGAAAGCGGTTTGTCCGGTTTGATCCCACAAAACGGAACAGCAAATCCGCATGCATCATGGAAGAATCAGGGATCGGATCGGATTTCGGATTAAAGCTTTTCAGGCTGTAAAAATCCAGGTTCTTTTTCAGAGAATAGTCCTTGATGAAAATATCCCGCGACAACGCTTTGGGAAAGCGGTGGTTTCCGAAAAAATTGAAATAGAGTTCCTTCCCGGAAACCAGACTCAACTGGCGTAAAATACTATCGAGAATCTGCTGGTTTTTCACCAGTTCATTCAGGTTGATTTTGCCTTTGTAGTACTTTTTCAGAAATGCGTCCGCGTCGGAAACATAGACAGTGTCGTGAATGTAGATCGTATCAAAATACGGTTCGAAAAAATAAGGCTCTTCCAAAGCTGGCGCATCCCAGGGTGCAACATAGGTATTTTCCCGCTGACTTTGTCCGTTGACAGAAAATGCCAGAATAAAAAATAACAATATGGATGTGAGCTGTTTCATGCGACTTAACTGACTAGTTTTCCTTCTTTTTCCAATTCTTTTTTAATGGTGCTTTTGAACAAATCAAGGCTGAGTTTGACCGAAACTTTCGGGTCGAAGAGCTGCAAGGCGCAAGATTGCACCACATTCAGCATACTTCCCCCGGAAAGCTTGATAATCGAAGCTTCCTGCAACAATTCTTCCGCCCGCTCATCAAGCCAGTCTTTCGGGATGAGCCGTTGCCAAAGCTCGTAGCGCAATTGCTGATTTGGGACCGGGAAATACAAAACCGACTGGAAGCGCCGGAAAAAGGCTTCGTCGAGGTTGTCTTTGATGTTCGTTGCCAGGATGACCATTCCCGGGAAATCCTCGATGCGCTGGAGCAGGTAAGCCACTTCCTGGTTAGCATGCCGGTCATTCGAATCGGAAGTTTCCGTGCGTTTTCCAAACAAAGCGTCTGCTTCATCGAAGAACAAAATCCAGTTTTGGTGTTCGGCCCGGTCGAAAATCTTTGCCAGGTTCTTTTCCGTTTCACCAATGTATTTCGAAACCACCATTGACAAATCAATGCGATAGACATCCATTCCATGTTGTTTTCCCAGCAGGGACGCAGTGAGTGTTTTTCCCGTTCCGGGCGGACCGTGAAACAAACAGCGGTAGCCACGTTTTAGAAACTTGTCGAGATTCCACTGCACGCTGATACTTTGTCCGTATTCCAGCCATTGCGTAATCTGCGTGATTTCTTCCTTGAGATTGTAGGGGAGAACGAGGTCTGCCCAGTTTAGTTTTGTTTCCATTCTCCGCGCCGGGAAATCACTGCTGTAATCCGGACGGTAAGTTCCGTCGCGGAAGATTTTTGCCAGGAACTCATCCGAAACACACAGTTTTCCGCTCAAAAACGGTTCTCCGGGACCTTGTCCGTCCAGTTTTATTACATTTTCCCTGTAAAACCAATGTTCCTGGTCGAAGAGATTCACAATTGCTTTTCGCTTTTCCGCAGAATGAAGCGCCAGTAAAAAAGCAACTGTTTCACCGGTTGGCAAAAAGCCGTTATGCGAAATACCTTTCCATCCACCGAATTCCGTATACGGACGATCCAGGTTTTTATTCAGAATGAAAAACAAATCCAGGCTCTGCGGACTCACATGCGGCATCAGGGCCAAAAGCAAAGCTACTCTTTCTTCCCAGGTGACTTCTTTTCCCGTCCAGTTTGCGAGCTCGTCTTTTTTGGGAAGCGGGATTTCCTCTAAGGATTTATACTCGCTTTCCTGCCCGAAGTAGAGCGCGAAAGCTGTGTGAAGGAGTGTTTGGAAGTATGAGATCATGTTTTTCATTTAATTAAATCTTTGATAGTTGCAAGAGATTGGCTTCCAACCGTTGCACTAAACTTCTAAAGGAATTTCCTGGATATTTGCTTTATGAGTGGCATCATTTTTTACTGAAGTTGATGCGGTACTATTTGCCTTCAGTACATTATAATAGATATCATCCATATCCGTCGTGTTAATAGCATAAGTCACAGTATCGTTTTTCTTTTTGTTTTTGGATTCACTATCAAAAACACCCGGAGCTTTTTCCGAACAGGAATTGTTTTGTTGCGTTGTTTGTGTTTTCATGGTATTTCAAATGAGATTTATTCGGATTATTTATGTGAATTTCACCCACCAGACACCTCCTCCACCTGTACTTACACCAGTGTAAAAATTATCTTCGTGTGCTCGCCATTCAGGATGAGTTTCTTCCAAATCATCATCCATATTTCGGTGATTTCCCTGGTTTAAAGCCGGATTTTGAGGAAAAACCCAGTCTTTGTTATTCCCAAGTCCTCCGTTCTGACGCCCAAGTTTATGTCCCGCATCCCAATAGCTGCCTGATGAATAAGATCTATCAGCTTCGGGATTGTCTACTTCATATGCCAAAGAATTTTTTATTACATCTGTTTTTGCTTTTGAAGTATGGCTCGAAGAAGCATAATCGAATAAAACGGAATTCGGTTTTGGAGTGGAAGGATCGTTAACATACTCTCTTGTTAATTTGGAGGTTCCCGTTCCCGAACCCAGATCCGATTTTAAAACAATAAATAGTTCTCCTCCTCCCCAGTTTTCTTTTTTCGGAACCCTTTGAACGATTTGTCCGGATTGGTTTATCAGAGGTGCTTTCATCTCTCCTTTCTTAAACGAATCGGAAAGGTGTTTTCGCGCCTTATCTTCCGGAAGCTCATCCAGGGTTACTTCTTTTAACTGCTCGTTGGTTTCTTCTCGCTGAACGGTAAATGCTTTCATTTGAATCGCCTTCGCACCCATCACATCGGCTTCTTTTTCCAAACCTGCATCGTCATTTATAGGAACAGTTCCTTTCATTTGCATGGTTGGCTTCACGCGACCTTGCTTTTGCTGCGCTACGTGCCAGGTTTCATGCGGTAAATGCTTTTCCTGTCCCGGAGCGATGTGAATATCCGCTCCTTGCGCATAAGCGTGTGCCTGTAACGCAGCTGGTTTATCAGAATTGTAATGCACCTTGACATCATCCAGTGAGTGCCCGGAAAGATTCTCTACTCCCGATTTCAAATTATCGGGCAAACCTGTTTTATTTTCCTTGCGTTGAGCAGGCTCTTCATCCTCTTCCCCCAATTCAGCCAACTGAGTGGTTTCAAACTTGCCCTGTACAGGTTCTTCTTCCTCCATGGGCTGAAGTTGCGCTGCTCCATTTTTATAAGCTTGCAGAATAGAGCCCTTCGGATCCTGGTTCTTTGCCTTCATTTGCGCAGAAGAATCCGTGTTTTGTTTTAGTTGTATATATGTTTTCATAAATAAGTTGTTTAAGTGTTACCATACGCGCCATCTGCCGTAATGATTATTATTACCGACAGCATTGTGAAAATTGACTTCATGTGCTCTCCATAAACCGAAAGTTCCGTTCCATCCTCTATTTACCTCTCTGTTCTGAGGAAAAACATGTTGATTTAGATACCCCAATCCGCCATTTTGCCTTGCTAAAGCATGACCAGCATCCCAATTTACCCCTGGAATTTGAGGATTCGGAGCGACTTGAGGACCGGATGCCATGACAGCATTTAGACCGTTTTGAGCATCAAACAGGGTTCGATAAGTTGCATAAGCAAAATTGACAGGGTTTGGAACAGGACCTCCAGCGTTCACAAAATTCCTCACAGCAGGTGTGGTTCCTGTTCCGTTATTCAAGTCATTTTGATTGATGATATATTCAAACGGATACCCGGTTTGAAGATCAATTCGTAATTGAGCAACCTGATTATTGGTCGTTTGAGTTTTGTAAGCTTGCAAAACATTCCTAACAGAAGCCTGCTTTCCAGCTTTTGACTGAATAGTGTCGGCCTTGTTTCCTCCGTTGATATGATTCTTGTCTATTTTCATATTTTACCTTTTGACTTTTCAATTCTCAATTTCCTCACCTCCATTTCACCTGGATCGCCTTCTTCATCCAACTGAACCTGATCGTCCGGAAATTCCAAGGAACGTAATCCAGGAGCATGTCGAACGCTTTGGTTTCAACGGTCAGTAAATGGGATTCTTCCTGTTCTTCCAGGCTGCCTTCCCGGCAGAGAAATCCTTCCTGCAAACCGGTGTTGGTTGTATTCGCCAAACGCCCCCAATTCTGTAAAACTCCCTGAAGCATCCCATCAACGGTTTCGCGTTCTTCATCCGTCAGATTGGAACGTCTTGGAATTGGGATTCCCGTTTTGAAATTGGTGAGCAGTTTGTTCAGTTGCATCTGATGCTCCGGAAATTCACCGTTCCCGAAAACAGCATACTGCATCAGGAAAATGGCTTTGATCTGCGCATCGCGATTTTTAAAGGTCCCGTTTTCGGTCAATTCCAGCATGGAAAACAAACGCGGCAGGAATGGCGAAATCAATACCAACCCGGCGTTATTGATAAAACGGCTTCCACTTCGGGCTTTTTCCATTTCTTCTTCCGGGATTTCCTCTTCTTCTTTCCCGGCAAGTAGCTTGCCAGAATCTGCGGCTTCCGGATAATGATCGGTATCTTTTTTCAGTTCATGCTGAAGTTCCAGCAATAACGCTTCCTGTTCATTGACGAGGATAAACTCTTTGAAGAATGCCACCTGTTGCCGGGAGCTGAGTTGCTTCCGGATCAGAATCCAGAGTTCTACCAGCAATTCTTTCTGACTGCGGTGTCTGGCCTTTTTGGAAAAGCTGAATATTAGCTGAATGATTGCCTGTTCGGAAATCGTTGTGCCCCATTTACGGGAAATGAAACCGGTCATTTTTTTGAGTAAATCCAGCACCGGAATGAGGAATTTCACCCATTCAGCATTCAGGGACAAAGCATGAATAACCGGCATGTTTTGCTCGTTTTCGGTGAAATACTGCAACAAGTGTTTTTTATGTTCCATCCGTATTTCCAGATCAACGGCAGTTTCTTCGTCGTTGGTTTTTCCTTCTCCGGCCAGGATTTTTTGCCGGATCGAAGCGAGGATTTTAAACAGGTTAAACGGCAGGGAAAAATTCGAATTCCGGAAATCCAGGTAGAAATAATCGATCAATTGTCTGAGCGACAAATTGTAATGCGCTCCCGTTTTTTCCAAAACCCGCTGTACAATGGTTTCCTGGTTGAAGACCTGGTTTTTGGTTTCTTCCAGCACGTCGAAAAGGAAGGACCATTTCAGGCGCTGAATGGAGCCGATGACTTTTCCTTCGATCCGGACTCCGTTGCTGGAATGGTGCAGCAATTGCATGAACGAAGACAATTCCAGGGCTTTTGAAGGCAGAATAATTGCCAGTAAGCGGTAGCGGGTTGATTCATTCAACTGATCGAGCAACAATTCCCGAAAGAGGGAAGAGCTCAGTTTTGATTTGAGTTCCGCAACCTGTTCCCTGCTGAGCCTGGTTCGTTCTGTGAGCAGGCGAAACTGGAATTCAACGCTGTCATAAGTTTGCAGTTGTTCGGATTTGGTTTTTCCCTGGACAAGTTCGGCATACAAACGCTGGATCAATTCCCGCAGCACGCTCTGGATCTTCCATTTGCTGATTTCGGCATACGCAAACGAAACAATTTTCCAAAGCTCCACGTTGTAGCGCGCTGAAAGGCGTTTGAAAACCTGCCAGACAAGGTATTCCTTGTTGACCGGAACACTTTTTGACAAGGCGAGTAACGGAAAAATAACCTGCCATTTGAAGAGCAGGAATTCTCCGCCTGCTTTTCCCTGCAACGCACCGCTGTGGTTTTGCTTGTTCAGGTGCTGTGCATATTTAATGACAAAAGGAGCGTCCAACGGAACGAGTAAACGAACCAGCTCGAAGATTTCCGTTTCGCGCAAAGGTTTGATTACCAGCAATACCTGGTTTTCGTTCTCCAGCAAGCTACGCAACTGATCCAGGTCTGATTCATGCAGTTTCAGATGTTGTTTCGGGTTCTTGATTTCACGCAAAATGTGCGGCCATTCCTCCGGTTTCTGCACGCGGATGGCCATGGAAACCGTTTGATCTTCGGCTTTTAGTTCCTGGAGAATCAGTTGCAAACCGGATGGAATGGCACTACTGAATCCCTGGCTGAGGAAAAAAGTCAGCGTGTGCAGCAATTTCCCGTAACTGATATTGATATGGGCTGCCAGACTGCCAATTGTTTCCTTCACAAATAACTTCCGGTTGAAGGCGGCGCTCTGGTTATTCAGCAAATATGCATAAACCACGCTCCAGATCGCCATTTTGCGTTCTTCTTCCCGCATTTGAACGTGCTGTGCGGTTTCGGCATATTTCACCCGCAAAAACACGATGTAGGAACGGATGAATGAAAATTCTGCTGGAGCGAGCAATTGAACCACTTCAAACAATTCGGGATCGTCGAGTTGGTAGATCATCCGGAGTTGCAGGCTGGTATAATGTCCGTATGATTTCAAAAAGGAAGTGAATTCCTTGGCTTTCGTTTTCAGCACGGCACGAAACAATTCCAGGATGTTTTTAAAGCGCTGAGCCATATTCCAGGAAAGTGTTCCATGCAGTAAAAACTGCTTCAGGGCTTCAAATTGGTAATCAGCTTCTTCCAGACGTTTGTCTTCCTTGCGCGATGGATAAAGGATTTCCCGCATCACGCTTTCTTCCAGTTTTTCCTCCAGAATCCGTTCAAAGTCCTGCGCGAAATCTTCTTCTGGAATGTTTCCCAGGTCGAGATTCAGTTTCGAGATTTCAATTTCAAAACCGTATTGATCGCAGCGCATCAGTACGCGGTTTGCAACTTCTTTGATCCGTTTGTCGGCAAAGAGCTCGAAATCGCAATACCATTCCCGGATGAAAGCTTCATCGTGAGCGGTTACATGCAGCGCTATGGATGAAATACTATTCATTGAACCCGTTTTACAAAGGGATTACTCACTCTGAAAAATGCCTGGATCGATTCCGAAAAATGGATCAGGTCTTTCGTTTTCCGGCTTGCCAGTGCTTCACGCCAATGATAATAGATTTGCTCGAAATCGTAGATGTAATCCGGTTGAACGCGGTACAGCAAAATATTCAGATGCGCGGGAAGCCGCTCCCGGAGCAATTCTTCCAGCCGTTCATTGATCGATTGGTTTTCAAAACGGAAAGATGCTACAACGGAAATCGTATTTCCATCTTTTTCAGCGGCTTGTTTCGGATATGCATCGTGAAGCAGATGGTGTTCGACGACGTAAAATAAATGCTTTTCCGGGTTCAGAAAGCGGATGAGTGCCCAAAGCCGGTTAGCGGAGCGGGTCAGATGCTCTTTGGTCCGGTAAGTTCCCAGGATCATCCTTTCTTCTTTACCCGGATAGCGGAAAACCAGAATCCAGCGTCTGTTTTCACTGAGTTGAATCATCCGGTAATTTCCCGGATTGGCTCCCACCAGCAGGAAGCTTTCAAAAATTGCATTGCGTCGGATCAGGCTGATCTCGTTGTGCAAGGAAGGGAAATATTCTTCTTTCCAGTCCATTTCGTGGACCGGGATATTCTGAGGTGTTTCGTTGAACATCGGGTTGTAGAATACGCCGGATATCGGGGAAAGGTTGAGATATACTTCGTATTGATCGAAGAAAACGACATCCGAAAGCAAGTCCAGTCCCAATTTTTTCAAAAGTTCCTGTACCGGGATTTCCGAATCAATTTTTTTCCCGTGAAGCAGAGAAAACAGTTCTTTGAAAACGATTGTGCTTTCCGTCGGATTCAGTTTATTGAAGGAGCGAAAGCGATTCCGGTTCAATTCCGGTAATTCTTCCGTGAGCGTGGAACGATAGTTCAGTTTTGACACCGGAGGCTGGAAATCCTGGAAAAACTGGTTGGTGTCTTCCCCATATAAGGTATCGAGGATATCGATAAATCCGGATTTTTTGTTCTGAATCAAAGCCTGAGAAAGCAATTGGTTGTTTTGCATGAACTTTGCCCGGTCGACCACTTTGTTGATCTCCGGAATGGAAACCAGGGAAAGGTTTCCACTTGGAGAAGGTTCTTTGAAACTGAGCAGTTGCGGTGTTTGCTGAATTTGCTCCGTAACATGCGAGAGCATGAAGTCCATCATCAGCAAATATCCTTTGAGCTGCAAAACATGTGCTTTGTTGTGTTCGGAAGCTTCCTGCGGGAGTCCACGCAAACCAATTCCGTATGCATCGGGAAAATCCAACTGAAATGAATTGTAATCCTGGATCCGGATTGAGTTTTCGGGAGTTTCCAGTTCGTAAAAACGTTCCACCTGAGGTGCATCTCCCTGTCTTTTCTTGCGTTTTCCGGAAGATTTTGTCAGTACGTGAATATCTTCCCAGCGCAGGTCTTCACACAAATTCCGGTTTTCGTGAAAGAGTACGAAAAGCGCTTCCTTGATATTTTCAGAAGAATCGGTTGTTTTATCGGGTAATACGGATACGCGGATGGTGTAATAGCCATCGTTGAACTCGACCTGGCAACTTTCAAGGTTTTTGATGCGTTCAAGAAACAATTGTTCGTAATCATCCGGCGTCACAATCGACGGAGAGAAAATAAAATCTGCGGAGAAAATTCCCCTGGAAGCATCGTTTTTACTGTTTGTGCCAATGAACGCAAGGAAGGGTAAATTCAGCTTGTATTGCAGTTCAAATAAAGCGTAATTCATGTTGTCCGAAATGGTCACGCCCGGATCATGAATGTTGAAATCGGTCCAGACGTCTCCACTCAGTTCCTGCAGACGTTCCAATGTGCGTTTCTGCAGTTCCTGGTAAAAATTATCCGTCCTTTCACGCTTTTTGATGAACATAGACTATAAATTTTCCATCAAAGGGTTATCCCACAATGAGGTAATGGAACATTGAATGAAAATATCGTTTCCCAGCTTGAACCGGGATCTGACTTGCAATTGGCAGGCTCTGTCCCTGGGTGATTTCCGCCAGCGGAGAACGAGTTTGTTTCCAAACATTCCGAAATGAGAACGCACGTATTTGATACGTGGTTTGGCTCCGAAGCAGTGTGTGGCATGGGCTATCAGCACGGCGTGTTTCCCGGTGTTGCGTTTTCCCATCACGCAAACGACTTCCAGTGCGCGAACTCCGGGAAGAAAATCAGTCAATTTTTGCCATTCTCCGTTTGCAACCAGCTTTTTATCTACTTTTTTTCCGGCCCGTTGTTCTGTATGTAAAGTTCCTTTGACCTGGATGTCGCAACCTTCTTCTCCTAATTCGATTTCACCGCTTTGCTTCAGAAGAATCAATTGTTTTTTCTCTTTTTCACTGACCCGGCTGATCTTCATATCGTTGTTCAGAATATCGAATTCCCAGCGTCCGCCAGTATCATCAGACATATTCTGAAGGAAAGTCATGACGGTTCCTTCCTGTTCCAACACAGGAGCAAGTTTAATCCCGGATTGCGCGTCTTTGGAAAAACCGTCATCCAGGATATTGACCGTTGAATCGATCAGATTCTTGAAATCGTCGGCAGTGGGACGTTGTCCTGCACTAAAACCTTCAATCAGTGTATTTCTGTTTCTAATCGCCATTTTTATTGTTTTTTTCCGAGGATAAATGTTTTTCCGATTTCCATATCGTTTAAACCGTAAGGAGTAGCATCGGCAGCATTTTCCACGACTTGTATAATGTGTGATTCAGCCGGAACAAACAGCTTGTATGGCTGATCCGGAGCCAGAATTTCTTCCCGGTTCTCGTGAGTGTATAAATGATAATGATTGCGTTTCCCGGATTTACCCTGTGAAACACGTACAACCGAAAAGTAACTGATTTCTTCCACGAAATCGGCTTCCAGGATTGCATGGTAAATGCGGGAAACCTGGACCGATTCACCGAATTTCGGTAAAGTTCCCCTGGATTGCCAGGGAGCAATGAAATTGTCGCAGATTTCGTGAAGTGATTCCAAAGGAACCAACTGGTTGCGGTCTTTCAGCCGAATGGCACATTTGATCTGGATTTCTTCGTAAACCGGGTTCACCACATCGACCTGCACGTTTTTCGAAACGCGGGAATTCAGGAAATCTTCAATCCGGAAAAGTAACCCGGACGGAACCATCGGTTTTGAATCGTGGAGCGTTTTGACTTTGTTCTGCGGAATGACAACCACGGTTACAAATCCCGGTTTTGAATTTTTCAGGTTTGTGTTCGGTAAACACAGAGCTTTCCCGATGTCGGAAAATTCCTGCAGCGTCAATAATTCAAAATCGCGCGCGGTAACGGCTCTTCCACGATGTGTGACATATTCGGAAACGCGCGCCTGCATGCTTTTCAGATCTTCCGGTTCCTGTCCGGAATAATAAGATGTGATTTGCTCAATGGAGGAAATTCCCGGTAATTTCTTTTCCGGTTCCAACACTCCGTTCGAATTCTTGAAAGACTGCATTTTTTCAACAGAGGTATCGTCTGTTTCCAGGATAACCAGCCCTGCATTGTTGTAAACAGCCCGGATTTCGGGAACAAATTCATGGTTCTTAACAAAACCCGTTCTGATCCACAGAATTCCATCTTTGTCATAGAGGTTTTGCGGAATGTGTGAGGGGAAATGATACACAATATTTCCACTAATGGTCATGTATTTGGTTTCGTCTTTCAGGATAAAACCGCGCGGAATTTCTTCCCAGTTGTATCCGTCGCCCCAGTATATCACAATCTGCGGGAGATCATCTATCGTCATATCGTTGCTGGTGGCTTCCAGTACTGTAAACATCGAAAAGGTTTCGTTGCCTTTTACATTTTTAAAACCAACTATCAGGCTGGCATCGGCCTGTTGCGAAAAAACGAATGGAATTCCGGTGTTTGTGCTGACTTCCCTGGAAGAAACAACCCCGAAAGGATGAAGCTGATCCACAATGATGTTGCTGTTTCGCGCGTTTTTTCGCAGGTCAATGATGTCTTCCGAACGGTAATCCAGACTCATGTTTTCGACATGTGGAAAAATCGGAGGAAGTAATACCGGGAGACGTTTTTTGCGCCATTTTTTCATCATCATCCGTTCGGTGAACAGATTGCGGTATTCCTGGCTTCCGAATCCCATATCGGGTTTTTCAAGAGTCATTCGTACAAAACCGGTGCGGCTTTTGATTGTATACTTGTATTCTTCTTCACTGCCTTCGAACGCAACCATTTTCTTCACGAAGATCTTGTTGAAATCGCTTTCCTCTGCAATTGCTTTGTCGAGCTTTGCCACACTCAGATCTTCTTCAATGGCATCTCTGAACAGCGAAAAACGGTTGTTTCTGGGAGTCGGAAACCAGTTGTTGTCGCTCAGGTAACGTATCCGGATTTTGAAGGAATCGTTTTCAATGTTCCCGGGATAAGCAGCATAATGTCCTTTCAATCCTTTCGGATGCAGCGGTAGTCGATTCCATTTGACGGAAACATTGATATTGCTGGTATTTTTGATCGCCATTTCGTAATTCCCGATCACCATCCAGGTTCCGGCAATGGTGTTGATTCCAAATGGAGGAAACGATTTGGTATTGTCGATTTTTCCCAGCTCGTTGTATACCTGTACATCGCTGATTCCTTCCACTTTGGTGCGGATCAGGATGCGCTGAATGTTCAGTTTGTGAATCCAGGAATAGGGATAAAGCCAGGCATCAAAATTGAGCCGGATCTGGATTGCCGGGAATTCCGATTCAAAATGATGTACTTCTTTCGTGCAGCTTGTTGTGGACGGGAAATCTTCCGGAAGCAGGAATTTCAATACCAGGCGATTGCTGGTTTTGTCCTTTTTTACCTCATAGACATTGACGTTTGTCCACCCGGCTGGCGTACTGATCGTGATATAAAACAAGTTGTTGAACAGGTTTGTCTGAAGTTTCTGAATATGGTGTTCCTTTTTAAGCAGCGTCGTTTCCGTGTGCTCCAGGATTTCCAGCCATTCCCGGTTTTCGGCTTCAAACAGGATCGTCACGTTTCGTTTTCCTTCGCGGAGCAGCAATGACGGTGCGGAAATGCGAATTCCGATCGCCCGCGTTTCTTTGGATTGATACTCGTGATCGAACAACAGGGTTCGGCTGGTAGTGCGTTTATCGTGAAGTAAATCACGGGTTTTGATTGCCGTTACAAAGTTCAGGTCAGCAGCTGGGTAGTGATACGGATTGCGGTCGAGACAAATCGTGTAGGCGCTCACGGCAGTAATGTCCTGAACCGTCAGCTCGTCTTCCAGGCGATATGTTAGAACTTGCTGATCGGCATTTTTCCGATTGAAGCCGGTATTTTTGTCAATGGTAACAGGTCCCGGAACCACTTTGTCAAATGCAAGCCACACCTGATCTCCTTTCACCGAAAGCGGGCTTACTTTCAGGTATTCGGTCAGGTACCAATCTGCAAAATGATTCCAGCGGTCGTTGTAATACTCACTGACTTTCTGAAGGTTTTCTACGAAAGTCAGCAGCAAAGCCTGTGAAGGTTCCATTTTCCCGATAGCCTCGTGCGCGTGTTTCTCCTGAATATTTTTTAACAGTGCTTTTAGTTCGAGTAAAAATGCTTCGAAATAGCCTTCGGGAATTTCTTTTTCGTTGTAAAAACGAATCCACCCGGCAATACGGATCAATTTTTCGAGCATAACAGCTTTGTCGTTGTCCAGCATTTTAAAATTGCTGGGAACGTGCAACCGGTCTAACCGATCTTTTCTGCTATATCCGTCTTTTGGTTCCATTTATTTATAAATAGTTCAATATGTTTTTAAACATTATAATTCGTTGAACTTTTTGAACTATTTCAACCTTTAAATTTGTTTTGATCCTTTTCACTTCTCAATTTAAAGCTGCGTTCCTTCCAGGAAATAGAACGGATAAACCATGCTGCTTCTGCTGTTTGTTTGTCGGATGGTGAAATCCACCTGGATCCACAAAATGCCTTCCATAGCATCGCGGATTTCCACATCGACCAGGTCTGTAATAATGCGCGGTTCGCCTTCGCGGATTGCCTGTTCAATGATGTCGATGACCATAGTTCGTTCTGAAAGATCGATTTTCGAAAAGACCCATTTGTCAATCGGGCAGCCATAGCTGTAGCGAAAAACGCGTTCTCCGGGAATGGTTGAAAACAGGATGCGCAAGCTCTCCCGGATATCTTCTTCGTCGGATACCAGCTGTACGCCGTGCTGATGGAAGCGCACCGGGAATCCCCATCCGGTTCCTAAGTAGGTTTTCTCGTTCATATCATCCTCCAATTAATACGGTGGGACATCCCAGGACAATAACTCCGCCATGTGTGCAGGTATCACCCATGCGTGCGGCAGGCTTTCCGCTGATCATGACTGTTGCAGATCCTTTGGCAATACTGTCGGGCGGACCGGCGCAAATGCACATATCTCCCATGACTGCCGCTGGCAATCCGCCGATCAGAACGGTTGGAGCGCCAGGACCTGAAATCGGGCCGCCAACGTGCGGGATAGGCGGAACACCTGGTGTGACCATCGGGCAAGTGTGCATATCTGTTAATCTGGCTGCTAAACTCATTGCTTCTTAGTTAATCATGACTATTGCGCCTTTCACCGTCGTTTGCCCTGCGGCAGAAAGTTCGGCTGTGGCATTTCCTTTTGCTGTAAAACCAGCATCAGCGCTGGCTTCGATGTTGACACTTTTCAGTGTCAGTGATGTTTTTGCATTGAAATTTCCGTTCGTACCAGCTTGAATACTTGTTTCGGTTCCGGATTTGATTGTCACGCCTTTACTGGCTTCGATCAGAATTCCACTGCTTGAAAGTTCGATCTTGTTCCCGTTCTGATCGGTGATACTGATGGATTTATCCTTATCACTCAGCACCATTTTGTTCGAAGCGGAAGTTTGCACAGTGATGATTTTATTCCCGTCATCCAGTTCAAATTTCAACCCGGATTTGGATTGCAGGAACTGTTTGGGGTTTTTAGTATCGATTTCCAGCGGGGAAAGGTTGGACGAACTGTACATGCTTCCGAGAACGACCGGGTAGGTTGGATCGTTATTCAGAAAACCCAGCACGACCTCATCCCCGACGTATGGAATGAAGAACGCTCCGTAATTGTTGCTGCTCCAGAAATTGCTCAGGCGTGCCCAGACAATGTTTTTGTCACTATTCAACAAAGGAATTTCTACCTGGATGCGGTATTCTTTCTCCGGATCGCCATCAATTTTTTTCACGACCCCGATATGTAATCCTTCAATTCCGGGAAGCAAACCCGAAGCCGGGGGTGTAACCACGTCCGTATTTTGAGTTGCCAGTTCCAGGTCAATTCCCATTCCAGCAGTGGTGAGCCATTCTCCATCGGTGATTTCGTGTTCAACCATCCCGATGTAGGCATCGCCGTTGAAGCGTTTTCCCAAACCTGCGAGGGTGATCAGACAACCCGGAACAGCCAGCGAGCTTCCCTGGAATTTGATTTCGCCGCGGATTCGTGCCAAGCCAGCTCTCAGTGCTTGTGCATCTGCCCATGCCTGAAGTTGTGAAGTATCACCATAGCTTTCCGTTTGTATTGCCTGGCGGTCGCCACCAATTGCTTCCGACAGAGCGGCTGAAGTCTTATCTCCCTGGTTGTTCAGCGTGGGTTTTGCTGAAGCCGCTTTGATCATATCCTGCGTGGCAATATCCCAGGCGTAGGCATCTACTCCGGTGGTCTGACCAGTCGTCTGCAATTCTCCCCGAAAGGAAATCAGGTCGCTGCCATAAGTGACATTCAACACGGCTGCTGCGGATACATTGGGTTTTGAAATCTTCACGGTTTTTCCGTCCGAGATCACCAACAGCCCGTTTGCATCGGCACGTGAGCAGATAAAATCCCAGTCGGAAGCATAATATTGAACCAGTTCGGGATGCGTATAAGTTGTTGCATCTACTGAGATGCTGAGTCCCGGATAGGTGCCTAAAATTTCTTTGATAATGTCGCTGTCCTTTTTTTGTTCGAACAGCTTGTTTTTGCGACTTAAAGTGGCTGACAGAAGGTAATCGGCACATTCGATCTGCAAGGTTGTGGATCCGTTTTCGGGAATTTCCAGGTTATGCGTCACGACAATTCCTTCGAAAATGCTTTTTTCATTGCTCTGGTAACCTGCTTCGATCCGGATTTTTTTCCCGGGAGCAAACGTATCGTCATCACTTTCCGGAATTTCCTTGCGAGGCATATCACCAGCTTCGAAAATGAGTGTTGCACGACCAATCCGGTTCACTTCTTTGCGCACGAGGATTGAAACCAGTTCGAATGAATCGCTGATTTTATTTCCTTCACTGTAAATGGACCAGGTTACAAGACCTTCACTATTTTTTTCCGGTGATACACTCATTTTGCTGCTAATGGAGGAAAGAGAATTTTGGTTCCGGGTTCAATTTTCCGGAACTCACTTAAATGATTGTATGCGGCGATTTCGTGACAAAAAGAAGCGTCGCCATAGATTTCATCACAGAAACGGGCAATGCTGTCTCCGGCACGAAACGTGATGATCCGGGAAAGATCCGGTGAATTCATCTGAGTGGTGTCTTTGTCGAAATACCCATTGAAGGAAAAAGAAACTTTCACTCTCAGAGGTGTTCCGTCAGGGGCAAACAGGTTATAGTCGTAACTGATCTTTTCAATTCTTCCGCGGAAGATGAACGTTCCCCAAATTACTTTGACGTAGCTTGGTTCGTGACTCTCAGAGTTGATCCGGTAAACTGCTTTTTCCAGCTGATTGATCCGGTCTTTGATCTTCCCGGTTTTGCTTGGGATAATCCCGGTATCATCCATCAACACGTCAAAGGAAAGGGAATCAAGAGCCTGAGATTTGAATTTTCGCAGATTTGCAACTCCCTGGGCTTCTCCGTTCGACTGATAATTCAGTGTTTTCCCCAATTTCATGGAAGCCGGGTTCACCTGTGTTGTGAAATCCCCGCTCTTTTTTGATTCGGAATAACTTTGGGTTTCATACCCCAGAATTTTCAGTTTGACTAATTCGCCCACTAACGGTCTCCTTTCTTTATTCGCTGTTTGCGCAACGTTTCATGGACTTCCCGGAGGATGTCTTTTTTTAGTTTGCCTACATTCAGATCCAGTTCCCCGTTTGACCCCGCTTTGCGTTCAATAGTTGTCCGGATGCTGATTTCTTTGATAATGATCGACATATACCCAGCTATTAGGAACGTTTAATTGTGGTGTAAGCAAAATCAATTGTTTCAATCAGGATTGAGTTGGACTGGGAATCCAGGTTTCCGACTTCCCATTTCACCGGGTAGGCCTGGGAGCAGGTCCAGGTGTAGATTGGAGTGCCGTCTTGTCCCAGCAGATTCACAATGACATCCCGTGGAACAACTGGTTGTGAAAAGTCGCCTTCCAGGATTTTTTTGATCCAGGCCACATCATTCCGGTTGATTGGGTTCAATGCTCTTTTGAGACTCAGATTGTTGTGCTTGATTTGTTTAGGAAGGAGGTATGTAAAATCATTCACCCCCCCTTCTTTCACACTTTCTGTTTCCATTTCGGCCGATAATCCAGTTACTTCTTTAAACGCAAATTCCTCATTTCCGATTTTTACCTGGAAATAGAATGCTACCGGAAGTTCCCATTTTTGCTTACTCATGCCTCAAATCGTTAGCTGTTTGTGATTGTTAACCCTTCATGAGCCACTTCAATGGTTTCAACAGCTACTTCATTTCCGTCGGACTTCATATCCGTTCCGGTAATTTTCGTAGGCCACGCATTGTTCAGTGTCCAGACCATGGTCGGTTTTCCTGCTTCGTCCAATAAGCTGATGACGACTGTCTGACGTTCGATAGTATTCATTTTAATCTTGTTGAACCAGTCCCAGAATCCGTTGTCTTTTACGAAAACTCCTTTTTTCAGGGTTACGTTTCCGGTTTTCTTGATTCCCGGCATTTTGATCGTTGAAAATTCTTTGCTGTTTCCATGTCTGTACTCAATAATCTGAGCTTCGATATCTAATCCGGATACTTCCTGAAACGGAACTTCTTTATCACCAAGTTTTACCTGAAAGTAAAATTTCGGTAGTGGCCACACATTGTCTTGTTTATCTCCTGCCATGATTTTTTGTTTTTAATTCAATTATTTTTTGTTCAAAAGTTCAAAACTGATTTTAAAGACATGAAATCTTTTGAACCCTTTACACTTTTCCAACTCTTCTGTTTATTTAACTTTTTTGCATTTGTTGCTGAAATGTGATCTCGATGAACTCAGCTGGTCTGGAAATTGCTACCAGGATGGTGATCCGCATAATTCCTTCCAGGATATCTTCCGGTGTCATGGTTTCACCCAACCCGATATGCACGCTGAATGCATCTTCCGGTGAAGCACCTGCCAGACCTCCGCGTTTCCATATTCCGTTCAGGAAGTTGGTAATCATACTTTTGACACTTACCCACGTGTTTGCAACGTTGGGCTCGAATACGTAGGCCTTTGCCGCGTTTTTGATGGATTCTTCCAACATAATCATGGTTCTGCGTACATTGATGTATCTCCAGTCGAGCGAGTTCCCATCCAGTGTACGTGCTCCCCATACTTTCACTCCTTCACCTACAAAATAGCGGATTGCATTCACCGCTTTCCCATTCATCGGAACGTTTAATCCTTCCTGGTCCTTGTGAGAAATGCTCACTGTGGGGCTGATTACAGCCGATACACTGATATTTGCCGGAGCTTTCCAGACTTCTTTAGTACTATCAACCAGGGTATAAATTCCCGCCATTGCCGAAGCCGGAGGCAACATATTGATAGTCAGTAACATTTCCCGCATAATTTCGCTGTATGCCGAAGAATGACGTGCCAGTACTTTGTGTGTTGTTTCACGGTCCAGTTCATTCAGATCCGCAATTTTAGCCGAAGCAACGTTGGCAACAAAACCGGTTAGTTTTCCTTCTTTGTCATTTTCGGTCAGAATATTCATCAAATCATCCGGAACTTCCATATTCAGGAAACTGATATCTGAATCCGGGACGATCGTTGTGTTCAACCACGGATAGTAAGCAGTGGCATAACCGAGGAATTCCGTACCGATTTTCTCGCGGAAATCGTTGACCATGTTGTCGCCTTCTTTAAACCCGTCGAAAACATCCAGTATGGCAACGCGGTTCTGCATATCGAATCCGCAATGTCTGATGCTGTCAGCCTGCAGTTTGCAGCAATCATCTGCTTTGTCCAGGTAAACAGCTTCCGGAATCAGTACCATGGTTGGTTCCTGCTCTTTCAGCAAAGCAGTGATTCCCCCAGTCAGTTTGTTGTAGGATAAGTCTTCCGAATATCCTTCGCTTACCGAAACAATGTAACAGGTTCCACCCCCGTTTGCGAAGAAAAATCGTATTAGGTAGTAGAAATTATACTTGTCACTTCGTTGCACGGTATACTTTTTGTCATTAATTACCAGGTGAGATGTTCCTATCTGAGCTTCGTCTCCTTCGTCTTCTTTTGCTTCCGAGATAGTGAATTTCGGGACGGGAGGACCGCCGAAATATTGTATGAATTCAGCCATGGAATTGATTTTCCAAGGTTTGTTCAGCAGAGATTTGTTTCCGTCTTTGGCAAACTTCGTATACCCGATAAATGCAGGTACAGCAGTGGCAGCCTCAACAACGGAATTCGGGAAAGCGTTCTTTTCAACGACATATACCCCTGGTGTTTTCATTGTACTCATATATGGATTTATTGTATTGATTTATAAATAGATATAGCTTGTAAGTGTATCTTTCGGACTGAAGGGAGAGAGCGACTGAATCAGTGGGAAATCAGGGAGACGACTCAACAGATTGTCCCCACTTTTTCTCAATTCCCACAAATGAAACTGGTAAGCGCTTTTTTTCTTGAGCGGAATCGTTTCGGAGGAGACAATCCGGAACAGCTTTTTGTCCGTTCCCGGAAGTGTTGACTCCTCCAGTGGATTGAAGAGCACTTTTCCACGTTGTTCCCTGATTTCAAGCGGATCAGCCAGGTAAGACTGTGAAGGAAAAATGAGAAATTCAATATGCTTCTGCTGGTTTTTGAGCCGGATGTCAATGACTTCCGTTTCCGGGTTCAGAAAGCGATTTTCAGAGGCTGGCAAACTCAGGATTTTCCAGATTCCTTCTTTTCTGAAATCAGCTACGAAGCAGTCGGAAATTGTTGTTGTTACTTCGTCAGTATAATAATAGAATTCTGCCCGAGCTGCTTTGATCAGAAAAGTGAGTGAATCTTCCAACTCAAGTGAGATTTCATTTTCCGCAATGAGCACCCAGGAGCATGGACTTTGTTGTTTGAATAAGATTCCAGCTTTTTGAAGCAGGTTTTGCGTCAGGTGATCGGGCTCGAGAATTACACCACATTGCTCAGCATCAAAATAATCATGTGAAATCGCAAATTTCAGCCAGATACGGTATGTCTTTTGACTGGTCATCTGAGATTGTTTGTTTGTTCCGGTTTGGAAATGAGGTAAGACAGATCAGCGATTTCGCCTACATCCACTGTCAGCAAACGGATTTTGCAAACGACTGACGGATAGTAATTTTCGCCACAGATACTCCACAAGTTGGAAAGTTCGTGCATGGTCATATTCATGACCTCCAGGGAAAAAGAAATATCTTCGCTGGCAGACCGAACCATGTTGTTTTTCTGGATAAAAGCAATTACTGCCGAAAACAGGCGAAGCGATTCTTCGTATTGTTTTTCCTGGAAAACGACGGAGATGAGCACATTCAGGCTGACCTGCCATGCCGGAACACTTTGTACCGAGGTCGATTCGGAAACCGCCCGGTGCCGAAAGCTGACTCCTCCTGCTGTCTCCCGTTCCATTCCCACAACAGTGATCCCCACCCGGTTCGGAAAACTTTTTGAGGAATCCTTGATTGGTGAAATGAACACAATGTCTTCTGTCAACCTGAACCGGATTTTCAGATAATCATTGAGTTGTTGAGAGAGGAGTTGTATGGTTTCAAAAATCATTTGACATTAATGAATGGTAATAAAAAACAATTAGCATACAAGAATATATCCGGATGGCGAAGTTTTATTTCGTCATGTATTTTTTCTTGATTTTAAACAGAACATCCCCCAAGATGATACATTGATCCGGTTGTAAGTGCCGGGCAGCAATGCTACAGGCATTTTCCAGCAGGTCAACTTCATTCAGATTCAGTTGCTGATAAGCGAATTCGTAGTCGGAATCGCTGTAATAGTATGCTTTTCGCTTGCTGCAGTATTCAATGGGAGCGAAAAGCCCGAGAAAATTATCGTGCTTCATAGAATGCATATCCATCTGGATAGTCCGCCGGGAAACCTCATACCCAAGATTTCTTTTACAGTTTTCCATAACTGTGGAAGTTTTGACGTAGTTGTTTTTCTTCAGTAACTTATCGATAATGGCATATCGGGCAAGTGCAAATTTGTTTTGAGGCATGTTGTTCTATGAATAATGCGACGCCCAGCAAAACCAATCCGGGCACACTGAAAGATTCCTTCCGGGAATGTTTTCGAATGAAGATCGGATAAGAGTAACAATCATGGCATCACAAGTAGTTCCGAACCTAAATTAGGTAAACAAGCTGTCCACTTTCAACGATTATGCGAAAACAGGGGGAAACCAGGGGGAAAGATTTTGCATGAAAATGCCTTAATCAAACAAACTTCCGGTTATTTCGGTCAGCTTCGGAGTCTGCAGTTGCAAGCCACCAATTTGATTAAGTTGTTTCACAAAATAAGTCGTTAATTCCGGAACGAAAAGTGCACCGGGCTGATGTATGTAAAAATGAATGGCTTTCAACTCTTTTTGCAACCAGGAATGGATGCGCTCAACCCAATTATCAATGCGCTGATAATCGGTTGAGTGAAGTCCGTTGCCGACAAAACGAATGAATGTTACCGGGGCAGTGATCTCCATGTGTACGCAATCTCTTCTGCCCGAAACATCAGTAATCACCAGCCCTATGGACAGTTCATGCAATAATGTAAATAATTCGGAACGGTGTGGCTCGGAATACCAGTCCGGATGGCGGATCTCCAGAGTAATATCCAGATCCCGCGGGAGGGTTTTCAGGTAAGTGTACAATGCCTGCTTTTTCGCTGGACCATAACGTTCGCTCAGTTGCAGAAACAAAGGTCCGAGGTGTTCTTCAAAATGAATGACCGACTGGAAAAAACGGTCGGTTTCAATCAACGCTTTCTGACTTGCCAGATCGCTGTAATGGCTGATGGATTGCGGGAATTTCGGGCAAAAACGGAAGTCGGTTCCGGCAGCTTTTTCTGCCCATTTGCGAATGGTTGCTGGTGGATAGATTTGGTAATGCGTGGAGTTGAGCTCAATTCCGCTGAAATTCCGGATGTAGTGTTCGAGGAAGTCGCTTTCCTTCGTTTTGGCTGGATAAATGAGGCCGACCCATTCTTTTCGTCCCCATCTTTCTGCTCCGGCATAGATTTTCGGTTGCTCCGAAGCCGGTTTTAATTGCCGGGTAAAGAAGCCATCTTCCGGCAAGCGAAAGTTGATTTTATCCAGTAAACTGCGGTCGACCTTTCCGAATTCCATAGCGTTTATTTATCTTTTGTCAGAGTTTAAAAATAAGAATTGCAATTAACTGCGAATGAGTAAAATCTCTGCTTTGGGGAAATTAATCACTTGCATTTTTGTTCACACTATGAGTTTAAAGAATAGAAAGGTCCAAAGAATTCACAGTATTGAAATCAAAAAAATAATAACAGAAACAGATTTACAGGATGAAAGCGGAAAAGTATATGTCTATGCAGTTTCAACCTTATTTACTGATTCCCAAGTGGTAAAATGCGTTTAACCATTTTTTACAATCGTAAAAAATCCCGTTGGAAATAAACGTTAAAATCAGGTATATTTGAAAAACATAATTTTTGAGCATGAGCGGATTGTTGACCTTACAGGAATTTTATGCAAGTATTTTGAACAAAGGGACGATGGAACAGTTTTCACATTTGTCGAAAATGAGCCACTTCAATGTCTTTAAACGCGGGCAGATTCAATGTGCACGAATCACAGAGTTACATCGCACCGATTTCCATAAAATTTCACTGATTATAGGTGATGGGATCATTCATTTCGAAGATTCAAAAGTGCCGGTTTCAGGTAAAACACTGATTTTTTATCACCGCAACGTGCCACATATCTGGGAACCGGTTTCGGACGATCAGCAGGGCTACTTTTGCCTCTTTAACAACCAGTTTATCGACACGTACCTGCTCGATAATTTATTCCGGGACACGCCGCTGATGAATATGGCGATGAATCCCGTTTATTCGCTCACGGATGAGCAGGCAGCCCAGTTTGAATTCATTTTTGAACAGATTCATGGTGAAATGGATGGAAATTACGTCAAAAAACACGAAGTTATTGTACATTATCTACACATTTTGCTTCACCAGACCAATAAATTGTGTTTCCGGAATACCCATGAAGAAAAGAAGCCAGCTGCCTCAGTGGTACTGACAACGTTGTTTATGGAAATGCTTGAAAGACAGTTTCCTATTGACTCTTCCGACCAATCTCTGGCATTGAAAAAACCAAGTGATTTTGCCGAAAAAATGTCCATTCATGTGAATCACCTGAACCGCTCGATCAAAGAAGTAACGGGCAAAAACACTACGGAAATTATTTCTTCCCGCCTGGCCAATGAAGCTAAGGCTTTGTTGCGTCATACGGATAATTCCGTGGCTGAAATTGCTTATACTCTGGGCTTTGAACATCCCTCTAATTTTAATAGTTTCTTTAAAAAGCAAACACAACTGACTCCAAGATCATTCCGGGAGAGTAGTTAAAAAAATTAAAATATTTGATTTGAATAATAAATTGAATGAATCGAATAAGTCTTTATTTTTGCTTATGCCTGATCTTTGCGAAAAATTAACCAAATGGTTAAACCAAAAGTAAGATTCAGACCCTGAACAAAAGATCCGATTAGTTTGGTGAGTTCAAAAAGACAAATTTTATGACAGTATTGAAACCAATTCATGTACTTGCGACTTTGTCGCTGATATTTTTAACTTCTTGCGGTTCCAAAGAAGAAGCTCCTGCAGCAGCCAGCGTAATCAAAACATACCAGGTACTGGAAGCAGAGCCGCGTTCAACGACTGTTCAGACAGATTATCCTGCAACGATTGAAGGAATTGAAAATGTAGAAATCCGCCCGAAAGTGGATGGTTTTGTAGATAAAATTCTGGTGGACGAAGGGCAGTTTGTGAAAAAGGGTCAATTGCTTTTTACCATTTCCGCGCCGCAATACGAACAACAGGTCCGTACGGCAAAAGCCGCAGTTAAAAGTGCGGAAGCATCTGTCAGCAATGCAAGGTTACAAGTGGAGAAAACCAAAGCTCTGGTGGATAAAAGCATCGTCAATAAATACGAATTGCAGGAAGCGGACCTGACATTGCAAACACGCCTGGCGGACCTGGCCCAGGCAGAAGCAAACCTGGTTAATGCCGATGTGAACTTCGGATACACGAAAATCACCAGTCCGGTAGATGGAATAATCGGAAGCATCACCTTCAAAACCGGAAGCCTGGTTTCAGGAACAACAGCAAAACCGTTGACAACTGTTTCAAATATTGGTAAGATTTACACCTATTTCTCACTGAATGAAAAGCAATTACTGGAATTTATCCGCAACACACAGGGAAGTAGCTTCGATCAGAAAGTGGCACATTTCCCGGAAGTTTCTCTTTTGCTTGCAGACGGGTCCGTTTATCCTGAAAAAGGAAAGATCGAATCAGTAAACGGGTTAATCAACCCCCAAACAGGAGCGGCACGTATCCGTGCTACTTTTTCCAACAAACTAAACCTGCTGCGCAGCGGAGGAAGTGCTCAGGTACTGATTCCACAGGAAATAGATAACGGATTCCTGATCCCGCAACGCGCCATTTCAGATATTCAGGGCAAGAAATTCGCTTTCGTTACAGGACAAGACGGCACGGTTCACAGTATCAATGTGGAAATGATGGAAGCAACCAGCGGTCATTTTTTCATTGTCACTAAAGGCTTGAAAAAAGGAGATCTGGTAATCCTGGAAGGAGTGCAGTTCCTGAAAGACGGAATGAAGGTCAAAATGACAAAGGCCGATCCGAAAGAAATTTATGCGGAATTGAATCAGTAAGATTCATGTCCGGCCTCATTACAGATTTTAAATATATTTTATGTTCAAGAAATTCATAGAAAAACCTGTATTATCTACGGTTATCTCGATATTGATCGTGATTCTCGGAATTTTGGGCCTGGTGGCCATCCCGGTTTCCCAATATCCGGATATTGCACCGCCAACTGTCCAGGTGTCAGCATCTTACCAGGGAGCAAATGCTGATGTGGTATTGAACAATGTGGTGATTCCGCTCGAAGAACAGATCAACGGGGTGGAAAACATGACCTACATGACTTCAACTGCCGGAAATGACGGGACAGCAACAATCACTGTTTATTTCAAGCTCGGAACGAATCCCGACCTGGCCGCCGTAAACGTACAAAACCGTGTTTCGAGGGCAACGAGTTTATTGCCAGCGGAAGTAAACCGCGCCGGAGTTGTAACGACCAAACGCCAGGCGAGTAACCTGCTCATCTTTGACTTGTACAGTGAAGATTCGACTTACGATCAGGGTTTTCTTCAGAATTATGCTAATATCAATCTGATTCCGCAAATCAAACGAATTAAGGGAGTTGGAGACGCAACTGCTTTCGGTTTAATGGATTATTCCATGCGGATCTGGCTGAAACCGGATGTGATGGCGAGCTACGGACTGGTTCCGGATGATGTGAACCGCGCTCTGGCGGAACAAAACATTGAAGCAGCTCCGGGACAATTCGGCGAACAGGGAGATCAGAGTTATCAGTACACGATTAAATATAAGGGAAGACTGAAGGAAGATTCGGAATTTGGCGACATCGTGGTACGTGTAGGAGAAAACGGCGAAGTACTGCGGTTGAAAGATATTGCCCGCATTGAACTGGGAGCTCAAAGCTATGCGAGTTCCGTTCGGGTAAACGGGAAATTCGGTTTGGGAGTTGCGGTGAACCAAACCGCAGGTTCCAATGCGCAGGAAGTAATTGAAGGAACGCTGAAAGTGTTGGACGAAGCACAGGCATCCTTCCCGAAGGGAGTAAAATACGGCACGATTGTGAACGTGAATGATTTTCTTGATGCATCGATTGATAAAGTGTTCCATACGCTGGTCGAAGCATTTATCCTGGTATTCCTGGTTGTATTCCTGTTCCTGCAGGATTTCCGTTCGACCCTGATTCCAGCGATTTCCGTTCCGGTGGCAATTATCGGTACATTTTTCTTCCTGAACCTTTTCGGGTTTAGTATCAACTTACTGACCTTGTTTGCGTTGGTGCTGGCGATCGGTATTGTGGTGGACGATGCCATTGTAGTGGTAGAAGCGGTTCACGCCAAACTGGACGAAGGGTACAAATCGGCGAAAAAGGCAACCATTGATGCGATGGATGAGATCACAGGAGCAATCATTTCCATTACGCTCGTGATGGCGGCAGTATTCGTTCCGGTGAGTTTCATCCAGGGATCGACCGGGGTGTTTTATAAGCAATTCGGATTGACACTGGCTATTTCGATCATTCTTTCAGCAGTAAACGCATTGACTTTGAGCCCGGCACTTTGTGCCTTATTACTGAAACCGCATAAAGACGAGCATGGACACAAAAAATCCCTCATGCAGCGTTTTAATGTGGCGTTCAACGCTTCTTTTGATAAGTTAACAAACCGTTACAAACGCTCTGTTTCATTCCTGAGCAGAAAAAAATGGGTGATGGTCGCGATCCTGGCTCTTTTCATCGGTTTGCTGGTTTGGGGAATGAAAACTACTCCGAAAGGATTCGTTCCTGCGGAAGACATGGGAACTGTTTTCTCCGATATTACGCTGGCTCCCGGAACTTCACAGGAGCGAACCGAAGAAGTTTTGACGGAGATTGACAGTATTGTACATTCCTTGCCGGAAACCAAGTTCACTATGCGTGTAGTGGGGCGTTCCATCATCAGTGGTACGGGAAGCTCCTACGGGATGGTTTTGACCCGTTTGAAATTATGGGATGAACGCGAGCGGGATATGAAAGCCATTATCCAGGATCTTTTTGCCAAAACGGCTTACATCAAGGATGCAAGAATCATCTTCTTCTCACCTCCGACCATCCAGGGATTCGGTAACACAGCCGGATTCGAGTTCCAGTTACAGGATAAATCCGGAGGTGATATCCGCGAATTTAATGATGTGGCAACGAACTTCCTTGCAGCTTTGAGTCAGCGTCCGGAAATCCAGTATGCAACAACCTCATTTAATCCGAATTTTCCGCAATACCAGTTTGACGTGAATGTGGCGAAGACCAAACAGGCTGGCCTCGCAGTGAGTGATGTATTGAGCGTGCTTCAGGGATATTACGGAGGAGTATATGCATCCAACTTCAACAAGTTCGGAAAACAATACCGTGTTATTTATCAGGCGGAACCGGGAAACAGAAAAGACCTGCAAAGTTTGAATTCAATTTATGTGCGCAATGCCAATGGCGACATGGCCCCGGTTTCGGAATTCATTTCCATGAAACAGGTTTACGGGCCTCAGATAATTTCCCGCTTCAATCTCTTCACCTCGATTTCAGTCAATGGTACGCCAAATACTGGTTTCAGCTCCGGAGATGCCATGAAGGCAATCGAAGAAGTGGCGAAAGCACAATTACCTGCCGGGTACGATTACGAATTTTCAGGTTTGTCACGGGAGGAAAGTACCGGAGGAAACCAGACTTTGTATATCTTCCTTTTGTGTGTAGTTTTCGTATATTTCCTCTTGTCGGCGCAGTATGAAAGTTACATCCTGCCACTGGCGGTACTGATGTCATTGCCGATCGGTTTATCGGGAGTATTTCTCTTCGACAAATGGTTTGATGTCGATAACAATATTTACACACAGATCACCCTGGTCATGCTCGTTGGGTTGCTGGCCAAAAATGCGATCCTGATTGTGGAATATGCTGTTGAGCGCCGAAAAAAAGGGATGAGTATTGCAGAAGCAGCAGTTAATGGAGCAACTGCCCGTCTGAGACCGATTTTAATGACTTCCTTTGCATTTATTTTCGGATTGTTGCCGCTGATGCTGTCCAAGGGAGTGGGAGCAGCCGGAAACAGATCAATTGGAACCGGCGCGGTAGGAGGAATGTTGGTCGGAACGATTTTCGGAGTCCTGGTAATTCCGGTCCTGTTTATCATTTTCCAGAACCTTCAGGAAAGAATTGGCAGCAAAAAAACGGACGAAGAAACAGCGGATGAAATCGTATAATGTATTAAGAGAATAGCATGAAATTCAATAAGAGAACAACAATCGGATTTTTCATTTTGATGCTGGTAGTATCGGGTTGTGTTACTACGAAGTACGAACGACCGGAGATGGTGACAGAAAAGCTGTACCGCAATAATCCAACCGAAGATACTACATCCATTGCTGACCTGGGGTGGAAACAATTGTTTACTGATAAGAACCTGCAGGACCTGATCGAAAAAGGACTGGCACAAAACCTGAACCTGAAACAGGCCGTCTACCGTATGGAATCAGCGCAGGCTTACCTGAAGCAAACAAAAATGGCCTTTATTCCTTCGCTCACACTGGATGTGAACTCTACAGATACCAAGCAATCGCAGCGGGCAGTGAACGCTCCTGTGGGATTTATCAAACTGACCACGCATACCAACCGCATTCAGCTGGGAACAGCCTGGGAGCTGGATGTGTGGGGGAAATTACGCAGTGCGAAAAAGGGAGCCCTGGCAGGCGTATTGCAAAGTGAAGCGGGAATGCGTGCCGTTCAGACACAATTAATCGCGGATATTGCGAATGCTTATTACAGCCTGATTGCTTTGGATCAACAGCTGAAAGTAACGGAAGAAACAGTCAAAATCCGCAAGAAACAGGTGGAGACTCTAATTGCTTTGCAGGAGTCCGGAAAAATCACTGGTGCGGATGTGGCACAAAGCCAGGCCAATCAATATGCAGCTGAAGTACTGGTTCCTGATTTGAAAAACAAAATCTGGCAAACGGAAAACCTCCTCAACTTTTTGCTGGCCCGCGAGCCTCAGATTATTCAACGTAGCGTGCTGGATGAACAGACGGTTTATACCGACCTGAAAACCGGGGTTTCCTCGCAATTGCTGAAAAACCGCCCGGATGTACAGCAGGCAGAATACGCTTTTATTGTCGCTTTTGAAAATACGAATGTAGCAAAAACGTATTTCTATCCTTCGTTTACCCTCACGGCAAATGGTGGTTTTGCCAGTTTCAAGATCCAGGAATTGTTTAGCCAGTCAATTTTTTATAACATCATCAGCGGTTTGACTCAGCCTATTTTCAACCAGGGCAAAAACAAAATGCGCCTGCGCCAGGCAAAAGCAGATCAGCAAGTGGCATATTATGCTTTTCAAAATTCGATTTTGCAGGGCGGACAGGAGGTTTCGAACGCGTTGTATGCTTATCAGAATGCAGTTGATCGTGAGCAGCTTCGCAAGCAGCAGATTGATTATCTGGTGGTGGCGGTGGATGCTACCCGGGAGTTGTTGAGTAACCGTTCGGGAATCAACTATACGGACGTATTGACTTCCGAGCAAAACCTGATTGCGGCACAACTGAGCGGAATCAACGACAAGCTGGATCAATTGCAGGCGGTAGTGAATCTGTATCGTGCACTTGGTGGTGGCTGGAAATAATTTTTAATTACGAACCGGATTACTTTTAGTTGTACATTTACTCCCAATTTATAATAATAACGAATGAAAAATTTAAAAGTAATGGCATTTATCGGGTTGGGATTCATGATGATTCAATCCTGTTCCAAGCAAAGTGAACTGTGTGATTGTACAGACATGGCTACAGAACTGATGAAAGGAGACCGTGAGCACAACTACGATGGAACATTCCAAAAAAAATATGTTGAGGAACACAAAGCAGAAGAAGCAAAGTGTAGAAAAATATACGAAGGAAAAACAGATAAAGCAAGTCAGGACAAAATACGTAAAGAAATGAAAGAGTGCCGTGGTTATGGCAATTTCAAAGACGAAACGATCAAATCTATGGAACATTTGAAAAAACAAATGCCGGAGCTTTCCAAAGAAATAGATAAGTCTATTGAGCAAATGAAAGCAGAATAAGAGATTTTCATATTCCTGGAAAACCATTCGCCAGCAGGTGAATGGTTTTTTTGATTCCACTTTAGCCGGATGATATAAACGGAATGAATAGATCGGAACGTTATCAGTATCTGTATTACCTGCTTACAAATTGAATGTTTTTGAGGATAATAATAGATTATAAGTGATATATAAATATAACATAAATCATTTCACAACAAAATTTTTGATTTTTCCTGTAATAAAGCGGATTTCACAATTGGAATTCGATATAATTCAAAAAAAATTGTGATAACAATCACGATATAATCAGAGATAAAACCACACCTAAAAATGGGATAAAATTTATTTTTTTAAACTAACACTTTCACCATTAAATTTATTCCTGTAATTTTAACTTTCGTTAACAATATCCTCCAAATGCACCGTGATTTTTGAAATTTCATCACGGAACATTCGGAGTAAGAACTTTTTAATTACATTTGAAACCATAAAT
>JAIRJW010000052.1 GCA_031260455.1 Fluviicola sp. | reverse complement strand
TGTAAACCTGATACTGGTAGCCCAGCGGGATGTTTGCCCCGTAAAAGTTGGCATCGTAGGAAATATTCAATCGGGTGTGGTGGTGCGGGGCAGTGCTGCCGGATGCCAGGTGCTTTTTTTCCATATTCAGCAGGGTGAGCCGGGCAATATCTTCTCCCATGGAGCAGCCCTGGATGATGTTTTCAAAATAATCGCCTGTTTTCATGTGCATGTTCAGCTCATTGATAAAGCGTTCCAGCAGTGCAGCGGATTCCTGCATTCCGTGCTGGTATGGTTTTTCCGCGATATTGAATTTTACCAGAAAGATATCGTAACCCTGTCCGTTCAGGCTTGCCAGCATGTTGTGATGCCAGTCGTTGTAAATGGTCCATGTTTTCTTAAATCCCTGCCCGAACATCGGCGGGCGGTAGCCGGTGATCAGGATATAGGGTTTCTGTGGAGGAGAACCTGCTCTTCCTGAGCAGGAAGGGACATAGCACCATTTCAGCTTGTTCCCGCCGTCATCTTCCAGCATTCCGCAGCTTTCGCAGGGTTTGCCGTTTCGCACAAGCAACGGACATTTTTGGTCGTAATTCTCCTCTTCATCGTCTTCGTTCCAGTCTTCGGGAGAAAAGGAGCTTTTTTCAGAAAATTCACCGTCTTTCACCAGCTCTGGCGTATTGACCACCAGGTCCCAGGTTCTTACGGTGCTGTCGGTGTAAGTGATCCTGATTCGGAAGTGCTGAACGGAATCCTGCTCCGGTGAAAAATAGCTCACTTCGTCAAAGCCGACGTTTTTCCATCGTCCGTTTCGCCCTAATTCGAGTGACAGGACATCGCTCAGCTGACGGGTATTGCTGATGAAAAATTCGCTTTTTACAACCAGTCCCATCACATCGCTGGAAAAGTAATCGAATAAAGGTCCTGCAAGTGTGGAAGTGTCGGTAGAAACGATGGAAACATCCGCCGGATTCAGGTCTGTCCAGATGGAAACGTCTTTTCCCAGTATTCCCTGATTCAGTCCGGTTTGCTCGTCCACGGAGTTGTAGGCTAATTCGAAAATCCCAACCGGAATGACGATGATTTCTTCATCGAAATCCATTTTTCCGGCATAGCTGTATGCGGTATTGAAAACGGAGTCCGGCTGCGGCAGGGCTGTTTTATCCAGTGCCATCCCGTTCATTTCATAGAGCCACTGCATCATGTTGTCTGCGCTTACGGCCCGTCTGCCTGAATCTGCCTGGTAGAAATCCGTTTTCAGAATCAGGCTGTCTGTGAGCAGGTATTGCAGCTTGTTTGCGAGATATCCTGTGGGCGCTTTTGTGGTCAGCCGGTAATACAGGGTATCGGCGAGCTTTTCACGGCTGACGAAAACGGTATCGGTCTGTCCAAATCCATGCAGGCATACAAGCAGAGCAATTCCTGTTATAAGCTTTTTCATGGTGCTTTGTTTATCTGTTGATGTAATTGAGGTGTTGTCTTTGAATTTACGGATGAAATCTTTTGGGAGAATTCCGGTTTGATGTTGTGATAACAGGAAGTAGCAGAATCGCTTTAATAGTAGTAGAATAGTACTTTTTCATTGCCTTTTGAATAGTTTGTAAAAACAGACATGCATGTTGATTGTCTGATTTCACAAATGTGCGAAATAAATTCGTTGACTGGTAATGATTTAAATTAGATTTTAATGTGATTTTTGTTATATTTTTGAGTGAGAAGATCATTTTCTCAAAATAACCATTGTGAACACTTCACTGTCACTCACTTTTATCCAATAATTTTCCCTGCATCCAGTTCCTTTTAATTAACCCAAGTTGCCAGTTATACTCTCTAAGAAAAATGGAGCAAAATCAGAGATTAAGTGAATTTGTTTTTACTCTGCAATTTTAAAGATGGTTATTAAGTAGCAACTTGAGTTAAATAAAAACCGTACATTTGTACAGCATTATTTTAGGTTCAATTGTAGTAATACAAAAGACAATAGGGAATCTGGTGAGAATCCGGAACTGTATCTGCAGCTGTAACCCTTAATCAAACGGTCTTCATTGTTCCACTGCCCCGGCTCCAGGCCAGGTGGGAAGGAGAAGCAACCGGAGGGAAGTCAGAATACCTGCCTTGAATAATTGAATGAAGACTTCAGATTAAAGTCAAGTTCCATTGAAAGATTTATCTTTCAGTTCGTTCTTATGCTCTGATTTTTTCATTTGCTTACTTAGACGGAGGCATTGCCTTCATTTATTAATTTACTTTAAATGCTAAAAGCAATGAAAAAAATGCTACTTGCAGTTAGTGTATTCTGCATCCAATACACACAAGCACAAATCACCGTGGATTTCGAAGACAAGACGCTTCCGGGATCCGACACGGCATGGCTGGGATCCGATATGTCAGGCGGATTTATATCCGGTGGAGTTTTCTTTGAAAATACTTATGACAGCCAGTGGAATTACTGGGCCAGCGGATTCATTTATTCCAATTCGACCAATGTAACAACCGCAGATTATACCAATGATTATTCTGCTTACGCAGGAAGTGGAGCAAACGGAAGCCCGAATTATGCGGTCAATTACGGTGGGAGCATCGATTTCGGAACGGAAAAAGTACTGAGCAGCATCCAGATCACCAACACAACATACGCGGCATTGTCGATGTTGAACGGTGATTCTTTCGGGAAACAATTCGGTTCGCCGAACAACGCACAGGGAGATCCGGACGGAACAAACGGTGAAGACTGGTTCCGCCTGCTGATTATTGGGAAAGATGCACAAAGTAACGTAACCGATACGGTTATTTTCTATCTTGCAGATTACCGTTTCGCTAACAATAGCGACGATTACGTTGTAGATAGCTGGGAAACTGCTGACCTGACTTCACTGGGAGAAGTTCAATTCCTGGAATTCGGGCTGGAATCGTCCGACGTAGGCTCATTCGGAATCAACACCCCGACATATTTTGCATTAGATAACCTGAAATATGGAACAGCTTCTGTTAATTCATTGAATCTGGCAACTCAGGAAATTTACCCGAATCCGACAAACGGTAACCTGACTATCAAGTCTGAAGCCGGTATGGTCAAAATATACAGCCTGACGGGTGAACTGATTCTGGAGCAGACAACAAACGGATCACAGCAAATCGACCTGAGTCATGCAAATGCAGGAACTTACCTGGTTGAAACAAGCAGCTCCAAAGGAATTGCAAGAACCCGCATCAGCAAAATCTGATTTGGGCTTTCGGTTAACGATATCATCAGTTGCAGTTTTAACCTCCTGTTCACTATTCGGACAGGAGGTTAAACCGATTGAAGAAGTTGTTATTTCTCCCGTAAACAACAAAGAAAACAGTATTCAGATCGAACTGGATAAAGATCGTATTCAAAATAAACTCGCCAATGACCTGGGACAAATCCTGAGTTTATTTCCCGGATTGCAGATCAAAAATTACGGCGATGTGGGCGGACTGAAAACAGTCAGTTTCCGAAGCCTGGGAGCCGGACATACGGCATTGGTACAGGATTTCAGTTCGGTTTCAACCACGCAAAGCGGGCAGGCAGATTTAAGTGCATTTCCCGCAGATTTTATCGAACGACTCGAATTAATCACTCTTTCTCCTACCCGAACTCCCATTCCTGTTCATGCCAAACTTGCCGGAGCAGTCGTCAATGTAGAATCCGTTCACTCCTATTCCGGGAACCATCCAAAAAAAATCATTTTGGGATGCCAACTCGGTTCTTTCGACCAATACGAAGGCTACCTGATGCTTCAGAAAAGAGCAAAAAAGTGGGCAGGAACCATAACAGGGAAAGTCCGTTCCTATGGCGGAAACTATCCTTACTCATACCTGAATGGTAACAACACCATCAAAGAACGCCGGAAAAACAACAGCTTACTGGAATATTTCGGTACTGCCTCCGTTCAATTCGCTCCCAATCCGAATCATCGGTTTCAACTCCGTTTATCCGGAAACGATTACCGGAAAGAACTAGCCGGAGCGGTCATTTTTTACAACAATAATACAGCACAATACCTGAATGGGTACGGATTGAGCGCAACGATCAACCACCGCTTCAAAAAAAATCGCTGGGATGTGTTTTCTTCCGTAAACTACCAGAAAAATAACCTTCAATACCTCGATTCAAGTTATCTGAATTCACTCGGTTACCTCGACCAGCGTTTTTATTCGGATCAGCTTGATTTTCAGTCGCAGGTATCCTATTCAGTAACCGAAAATCTCGAAATCATGGTCGGAAGTTCCC
>JAIRJW010000025.1 GCA_031260455.1 Fluviicola sp. | reverse complement strand
ATGCAATAGCATTGTGAAGGAGTATTCTGCCCAACCGAAATTACGTTTGAGGTATCTGCGCTACCTCCGGTATTGGTGCAAGTTACTATACAACGATAATCAGTAGCAGAGGTTTGATTAGCTACAGTATAAGACATACCTGTACCAGCTGCTATATTGGTAAAGTTATTTTGTCCTTGTGGCGAACTTTGCCATTGGTAAGTGATACCTCCTGCACTCGTAGCACCAGTAAGCGATACATCAAAAGGAACGCTGGCACAAGCATTGGTAACCGTAGCACCTGCAGTGCCTGCTGATGGCGTACCGGAGCATGGTGTGGCGAATGCATAAGTCAATCTTATCTCCGGCAGATAACTTTCTACACTCATAGCTGATGCATCTCCCGGGTCACTACTATCCTGACGCTTGTAAGCCTGTCTTGAACCTGGTGTTGATGTCTGTGTTAAAGACATATATTTAGCACTACCACTTCCTCCATAGAAGTCACTTACCATCACGATCAGGTTGTTTCCTGTATAAGTAAAAGGAGCCGTAAGCGTGAACATTTTCCAGCCTGTGGTAGTACCATGAAAATTAACAGAAGAATTAAATAAGGCAGTTAATCCCCCCGTATAGGTAGTTGAGTTCCATGCGTTTGTATTTAATGCAGTAGCTGTAGTGGTGCGCATAAATACTTTGTATGGCAGGGAGGTAGCGGTTCCGGATGTTGACATTCTATTGAACTCAATAGCCGAAATAGTAATATTTGACACTCCTATTTCAGAAGCAAGATACAGATCTGCATGACGCTGATATCCATACCAGTTAGATGTCGGCGCATAAAAATAACCACCAGAGTATTGCGGAGTAGGCGTAATAGTGACAGTAGGGTCTATGGTAACAGGGAATGAGCGATTGCTGCTTTTTAACCAGTCAGCAGGCATTTTTACAGATACGATCATTCCGCCATCCACAAACTGTATTTCATAATTACATAACAGTGTATTTTCCGCTTTTTGAAGTTTTTCTTTAGCGGAAAGCTTCTCCTCAGGAGAGGCAAAAAGCATTTCAGCCTCGGAATAACTGAGAGAATTGTCAAAAACCAAAATATTTCCAAAATAAATCCCGTCGTTTGTGCCGGGGATATTGATATGAAATTTTTCAGCAGAAAATTTTCCTGTTTTTCTGTTACCGTCTACATCTACTGTCCATCCGGACTGTAACGGAATAAACTGGGAAAAAGACAATGCTGCACCATTAGGCAGCTGCACTATTTCAGAAGACAGGTGGTTTATGATGGTATTGTTTTCAATACCGTTTTTTTTCATCACAAACTGCTCTGTGATACCGTCATAAACACCGTTATAATTTATGGTTTGTCCATCTTCGTTCAACACAGGAGCTTTTGAGGCAGCTTTAAAAGTATTCAACAGATTACCATTTGCGGATAAGTTCAAAGCTGGTTGATTCCACCAATTAAATACGGTACTCCCAACTTTCATCTGCAAAGCGGTATTTCCTGCTGTGGAAGGAAAATAGCTTTTAAATTCGTTGGTTTCATTTGAAAACGCAAATCCTTGTTTTGTAGCAGGTTGCAGAGATAAATCAATGTCCTGCCATTTGCCGGAAGCATCTTTGTAATGGTAAGTATTCCCGGTTACAACAGTAAACGTACCGTTACCATTATCAAAATGTTTCGCATTTTGTGTTCTCTTTTCAATTAGTTCCTGTGAAGGTTGAAAGCCTTCAAAACTTCCGTTTTGGGCAAATTGCTTTTGCATATATGCCGATTGTACCGAAGTGGATGCAGGTATGCGATATTGTCCGTACCCAATATTTGGCTGTATGAGTATTAAAAATGAAGCAAACAAAGACATGATAAATCCTACAGTAGTGTAAGATTTTGCATGACTGGAATGCTCGTAACTGTACGGATTGTTTTGAAAATAGTTGCTAACATAAAGCCTTGAAAACAGACTATGCCGCATCTTTTTACTGGGCAGAGGGGAGGGTAAACCCGTATTGCCCTTGTTTTTGAATAAAATTGACTTCATAAATCATTAGAAAATTAATTATTGATAGATAATTTAGACCATAAATATAATTATGAAAAAGGACAATTCCTACAGGATATTATTGCTTGTTAATATTTTATTAATATAATTTAGTTGGAAATTTAACTGATTGATTTATGATTAGTTAGTAGAATCAAATCATGAAAATCATTTGTAACATTTTTCTTCAAAAAAAAACAGGATGTAACCTTCGTTAAATTTAAATTGACGAGATGAAATGTGTTGATAATTTGAAGAAAGATAGTTTTCAAATAGGCTAAACGACTCTAATTGATTTCCATTGTCAGCAAATAAAAAAAAACAGGAGTATTCGCGTTAGATTCCGGATACCCCTGTCGTATGTATGCTACTGTTTATTCTTTAATAAGCTTCAGTACTGTTTTTTTATCATTATTTGACGAGGCTATTTCAATCAGGTAAAGCCCGTTTGGTCCACTTAGTTCAAAGACACTATCTTCCTGCTGTTCAATAGTTCTTGATTCAATAAGTTGACCGGTAACAGAGCGAATGTTGATTGTCGCTTTTCCCAGGCTTCCGCTAAATTGAATAGTAAATTTTTCACTTGTTGGGTTTGGGTAAATTTTTACGAATTCTGCAGCGAAATCTTCTAAACCTGCAACGGTATGCGAAAATGTTACCGAAGTACCGGAACACCCGTTGGCATCCTCAACAGTTACAGTATAGCTACCGTTAATTTGTGCATTATGGGTATTGCCTGTCGCGTTCGGAATATCCATTCCCTCCAATGCCCACTGATAGCTGTTAAATCCTGAGGTTGTCGTAAGCGTGTTTCCATTTGATGTAATAACAGGTATGGGGAGTGGATTTACTGTCAGGTTCAGCATTACGATACTGTCACAACCATATTGATTTGTGAGCGTTTTAGTTGCTGTGTTGTTGTTTGTATTATAGGAAATCCCGTCAAACGTGTAGCTCTGCCCCTGGCAAATGGTAGCGGTTTCCACGCCGTAAGTGGCAGGGATTACTGTCAGGTTCAGTGTTACGATACTGTCGCAGCCATATTGATTTGTGAGCGTTTTAGTTGCAGTGTTGTTGTTTGTGTTATAGGAAACCCCGTCAAACGTATAGCTCTGCCCCTGGCAAATGGTAGCGGCTTCCACGCCGTAAGTGGCAGGGGTTACTGTCAGGTTCAGCGTTACGATACTGTCACAGCCATATTGATTTGTGAGCGTTTTAGTTGCAGTGTTGTTGTTTGTATTATAGGAAACCCCGTCAAACGTGTAACTCTGCCCCTGGCAAATGGTAGCGGTTTCCACACCTGAAGCAGCAGGGATCATTACGGTTACTTCATCTGTTGTAGTACAGCCGTTTAATGTTATTGATAATGTGAAAATGGAAGAATTGCTTCCAGGGATGACGGTGGGTGTTAAAGTGGTTTCTCCACTCGTTACATCAATTCCCGACCAGGAATAAACAGGAGTGAGAACTGCCTGGCTTAATGAAATATTATCCATCATTACCCAAAAATCACCACTGTTCCAATGGGCTTGGATCCTGATATAAACTGATGCCCCATTCGATGGAGTAAATGTTGGGAAGGTATATCCTGTACAACTGGTTGAACTCACATTGTTCACAGTACCAATGATATTCCAGTTGATGCCATTTGTGCTCCAGTAAGCAGTAAAAGTACAATTTCCTGCTGGTGTTGCAGTAGAGGACGGAGCAGTACCTAGAAGATTTGAGTTTTTACAAGTATAACCGAATGACAAAGTTGCTGGCTGTCCGTTAGATAGCCCTAAAGCACCCGAGGTGAGAAAAGCATCCGATTGAGTAGCACTATATATATTGCTAAAAGCAGCACCGGTACCGGGAGTACAAACGCTGTAGGCGGCCGCAGTTCTAAAACCGAAACTGTAATCTGCACCTGAAACTACCCAGCCACCACAGGGATTTCCGTTAGCATTATTACATCCGTCAAAAGTTTGAGTATAAGAAATACCTGGTATCGGAGCTGTGTTTGTTGAACCGTTTAAAGTGGTGCTTGATCCGGGGCAAATTGTCAAATCAGTGCCAGCATCTGCAGTTGGAAATGCGTTGATATTTATTGATGGAGAGGTCCAGACAACAGGGGAAAACCATTCACATTCCGTAGCTATCAGGTTGACAGATAAGTTATTTGCGCCAACAGGGTTGCCGTTTGGAGTTGTTACCGGAAAGGTTAAGGTAACGATATCTCCGGGTGCCACATCATTTGGTATGGGGTTTCTGCTGGAAAAAGGCGGCGTGTTATAGGAGTCAAAACCTGGATCTCCATTCCATTTAAAACTTGCTGCCACAGTAAGATTTGGATCTGTACAAATAGTTGAACCATTTACATACCAGGTACGAAATCCTGTATTTTTCAAGGTAATAGATACATTTCGTGTTTCTCCTATACACCAATTAGATGAACCGTAATCGGCAGAGATTACTTGAGTTGCATAGTTTGGTATGGTAATATTTACAGTATAATCTTCGACTTCACCATATGTTCCTGAAGGGGCAGCACATGGAACACTGGAGCCAGCTTGAGTATCCGCACACCGTACTCTCATTCTTGTGTTTCCACCAAGCGCATCGGCAGGTATTGTAATATTATATGTAGCGAGCTGGCCTGTACCGCTTCCGATATAGAATTCTTCTCCTGCGTCGTTGAGAGTGCCGTTATGATTGAAATCAATCCAAACTTTCACATATTCGGTATAAGAAGTTGTAACGGTTATAGTAATAGGATATGTCTGCCCTGCGGTTACGTTTGCTACTTGCGAAATGAAATTTCCATACCCTCCTGAAGAACAGCTGTTTGAATAATTGTTTACATTGGAAAAGATCACCCTGTTAATTTGGTCTCCCCAGCTGGAACAATTCATACTTCCAGATGCTGTACAGTATGTTTGTCCAAAAACATTACCCTCAAAGAGCAAAATTGAAAATAACAGAAAATAGCAAAATTGATTAATAGAAGTTGCTAAAGCTCCTTTACGACAGTCTTTCATGTAGTAGTAGTTTAAATTTTACGTGACTAAGCTAATTAATTGCCTTAATCAGATCAAAATACTTTTGTATGGTTTTTATGTGATTATTATCACGTTTCTGCTGTGGCATAGCAGTTAAGCAAATTTAGTTTTGTGTGATTTGACTAATGCAATTATACTTATCATCCAAAACCAACAGTTCCGATACTTAACTTTCTTATTTGGGGAAATAAAAAATACAAATGAAGGAAGACCCTCCTCATTAACTTATTCAATGTATCTTTTTATGTATTTTGTAATTTAACATTTGATCTTAATCTGCTTTCCGAATCATTCTTTCCGATATCTGAATATTTTTCGGTTTAAATTCTATAGATGAAGAGGTATAAAACCGGAATATAAATATTAATGGGGCTATAACACTCACTTTGGTGGGGAGATGGATTGTAAACATTCAGAGCTTAACTGTCAAGTTGATCTGCGAGATGATGATTTTAGAGTATGTT
Source organism: Fluviicola sp. (assembly GCA_031260455.1). GTDB lineage: Bacteria > Bacteroidota > Bacteroidia > Flavobacteriales_D > Crocinitomicaceae > Fluviicola. The sequence continues at coordinate 27,846 of JAIRJW010000025.1, read as the reverse complement.
GGCTATTTTGGATAGCTTGTCCGGATTTTTGAGAATAATGATTCGCCCGTTAATTGTGATGAGCCCCTCTTCTTTAAAATCATGCAATAATCGTCCTAAAGTTTCTCTGGCAGTTCCCACAAATTTTGAAAGATCTTCTCTTGATATATTTAGTTCTACCGGAGTTTTTTGAATTTCTGGTTTGAATTTGTCACGTAAAATTAATAAACTTAATGCTAGCCTTTCCCTGACTGTTCTTTGTGCCAATAAGATGATGAAATTTACCAAAACACCGAATTCGTGGCTTATAGCTTTTAACAATCGTTGTTTTAGAATGGAAGATTCATTTAATACCTTGAAAAAGTCGTCTTTCGGGATGAAGGAAATAATGGAACTTTCCATAGCACAAGCAGAATCAAAATATTTCTCTCCACTAACCAGAGCATGATAACCTAACAGCTCACCGTTCTTACAGATATAGAATATTTGCTCTTTTCCATTTTTATCGGTTTTGTATTTTTTTGCTCTTCCTTCATTTAAAAGAAAGATACCGTTGGGATAAGTTCCCTCACGAAAAATTATTTCATTTTTTCTGTAATTGTGGGTGATCATATTTTTTTTCAGAATCATTAGGTCGCTTTCAGGCAATCCGGTAAAAATAGAATCACTTATAAAACTGAACTGGTCGTATGGGAAATCAACATTATGCATAATCTTATAATTAAAGAATTCATTAATAAGTTTAAAGTTCGATCATTTACAAAAAAGTAGTTTGTTCTGAATGCTCGATAAAATAAGGGCTGACTTTCATAACCAGCCCTTATTTATTTTTTACATCTATATTTTTACATCTAATTCCAGCTTTACAATAAAAATATGTTATCAACTGGAGAGATTAGAATTATTAATATAAATCTTAGTAGAACTAAAACCTAAAAATACTATATAACTCTGTATTTCCAAAATTAGGACCAAGTATAATTAAGCGATTAAAAGTTATTGTTAACTATTTATTATATGTTAACAATATTTTGAGTTATTAGGTAGTCTTTCCCATTTTCAAACAGAGATTAAATATAATTATTCCGTTCTGATTTTTTCAATTCAGCCCTTCCCTTAAACATGCCCGCTAATGCTTTTTGAAAATGAATGTAAACCATATTTGAACTGTGGAGTAAGTAGGAAAAAATTCAGATTATCTGAATTTTTAGAATAGAGATAAGCAATTTAATATACATTTTCATTTGACTTAAATCCAAAATTACTGTGATATTGATCGTTTTATCTTTTTTTACTTATCCTTTAATTTGTGAGTAATACATAATCATTTAGTTATAATGTGTGCTTTATACACAAGCTTAATTTAAATTAAATGGAGTTTGTGATGCAAACATGAAAGTTGGTTTGCGTTTTTTTTGAGTTAAGTATGATTTATCAGCTGTTTGTGAAGCACACGTGGAAAATGCACACCCAAAGTTAACATATTGAGGGTGTGCACTACTTTGAAAATATTTTTTGATTATCAAAAATAGACTGGAGAGATACAATGAAGAAGAAAATGAACCAATATCTGTCGAATTTAAAAATAGAATCATCTGGTGAAATAATTTCATTCAGGAAATATCCGACAGACTATACATTAACTACTCATACAAAAGAAGAATGCGAAGATTTATTAAAGGAAAATTTGGAAAATCTAAGCTGTTTACAGGATAAGTTTTATGCAAACAAGCGTTACAGTTTACTGATAGTGTTGCAGGGAATGGATGCTGCGGGGAAAGATGGCATCATAAGTCATGTAATGAGAGGAATGAACCCGGAGGGAATAAAAGTCAGCGGTTTTAAAACTCCTTCTTCCACAGAATTGAGTCATGATTATTTCTGGCGTCATTATAAGGAATTACCTGCGCGGGGAGAAATCGGAATTTTCAACCGCTCACATTATGAAAACGTATTGATTACCAAAGTGCACCCTGAAATGATACTTAATGAGAATATACCGTATGTTCAGGATCTCGGGGATATAAACGACCGTTTTTGGAAAAAACGCTACAGGCAGATTCGGAAATTTGAGCAAAATTTGATAGAGAATGGAACGATTATTTTGAAATTTTACTTACATCTCTCCAAACAAGAACAGAAAAAACGTTTTTTGGAGCGAATCGAAAACCCGGATAAAAATTGGAAATTTTCTATGGCTGATATATCAGAACGAGGTTATTGGTCTGATTATCAATGTGCCTATGAGCATGCTGTTTCTGAAACTTCAACCAAAAAAGCACCGTGGTTTATTATTCCGGCAGATAATAAGTGGTTTGCAAGGTTTGCAGTTGGAACAATTATTACCCGGCATATTGAAGATTTGAAATTAGAATATCCTGTATTGTCAAAAGAACAAGTGACCGAATTGGAGCAAATGAAATCATACTTGCAGGCAGAAAAATAAGTGTGGAAAATTTTTGGAATCAGACAGTAAGCAGATTATTGAATAATAAATTAAATACCCGGAAAATTCTTGTATTATATGATAGAGCAAATTAAAATATTTGAAACCAACACAATAGCTGTTGAGTTTGATGAGAGTATCACTGATACCGATGTGAAGTTATGGCAGAAATTTTTTGAACAGAAACTGGATGAAGGTTTCCATACAGTAAATGTTCTCCTTAAAATAAAGGATATGAGCATACTTACGCATACTTCCCTGAAAGCTTTGGCGGATGAGGTGATTTGGGGATTCAGATATGTCAGTAAATTCGGTCGCGTAGCAGTAGTTGCTGAATCTGAAACCTTGAAAAAAGTGGCATCACTGAAAGTCGATATTCTTCATTTGGCGAATAAAAATATCGAGGAAAAAAATTTCAAACCGGAAGAATTGGATGAAGCTTTTTACTGGGTTAATGGTGATAGCTCCCAATAATAAGACTTGGATTTTAATTATTACAAGTTAGGTGAGTGAGAAATAAACAGTCATTTTCACCGATAAGTTATGTGAGGCGATTCAATTATAGTTGCATATAAGAAAATCAATCAATGGAAATTCCTCTGGCAGGAGGAGCAGGAAAATTGACTGACGTAACAACTGAAGATAATTTGATTGTCAAATAATTGATATTAAATCAGTTAAATTGATTTAAAATATTTGTAACCTGTTAACCTTTAAATTTCCAGTCTGTGTCTGGCTTCTTTTTATCTGGTATGAACCACTTGTAATTTACATAGAGAAGCATACATTTTGATTCTTTAATCCTGCTTAAAAAAATCTGAATTATATGGAAAGTAAAAAAGATACTGGTATTGAGGAAATTTTGACGGGGCAAGCTACGAACTTTGATTTTGGATTAAGTGCAACAGAAGCTGCTGCAAGACTTTCCAGATACGGGCTAAATGAAATCCCTGAAAAAGAAGAAAGCGTAAGGAAGCGAATCTTTAAACGTTTCTGGGCTCCCATTCCCTGGATGATAGAAATTGCAGCGTTGCTTTCCGCTATTGCAGGCAAGTGGGATGACTTTACGATTATCACCGTATTGCTTTTCGTAAATGTGGGCGTTGATTTTTTTCAGGAAGCAAAGGCGCTCAATGCTTTAAAAACTCTGAAGGGCAGACTGGCTAAAAAAGCAGTGGTAAAAAGAGACGGAACGTATCAACAAATAGACGCGAATCAGTTAGTTCCCGGTGATATTATCAAGATAAAAATAGGCGATATTGTGCCAGCAGATGCCGTTGCCGTAAGTGGGGCATACCTGCAGGTTGACCAATCGGCACTGACAGGTGAATCGCTTCCGATAGATAAAAAAACAGGTGACATTATCTATGATAACTCCATTGCTAAAATGGGAGAAATGGAGGCAGTAGTAACAGCTACCGCCATGAATACTTTTTTCGGAAAAAGTGCGGCATTGGTTATTCAGGCTACACAAACAGAAAAAAGTCATTTTCAGAAAGCCGTTTTGAAAATTGGTAACGGGCTGATTTTGCTCACTATTTGTATGGCAGTTATACTCGTTATTGTTTCGCTGTTCCGGCACGACCCTATGTTGGAAGTATTGCGGTTTATTTTAGTGTTAGTAGTGGCTTCCATTCCTGTGGCATTGCCTGCTGTGCTTTCCGTAACAATGGCAATAGGTGCTATGAACCTTGCCAAAAAACAGGCAATCGTGAGCCGCCTTGCTGCCATTGAAGAACTGGCAGGTGTGGATGTTCTTTGCAGCGATAAAACAGGAACGCTTACACAAAATAAAATGAGCGTAACGAAGCCTCTGCTCTACAATCAGTTTTCGGAAGACGATTTGTTTTTATATGCCGTGCTGGCAAGTCGTAAAGAGAACAACGATCCGATTGAAATCCCTTTGTTTGAGGAAATCAAAAAGAAAAAATTAGACGAAAAATTAGTAACTTATACTTCTAAAAATTTTATTCCTTTTGACCCGATAAGTAAAAAAACACAGGTTACAATAGCTCAAAATGGAGAGGAATTTACAATTATTAAAGGCGCACCACAGGTTATTAATCAGTTGTGCAGCGATATTTCTCTGAAAAATAAAATTTCAAATGATGTAGAATCCTTTGCCGTACGGGGTTTCAGAACACTAGCCGTTGCCGTAAAAACAAGTGAGACGACAGGTTTTTCATTTGTGGGGCTTATCCCGATGCAAGACCCTCCACGCGAAGATTCCAAAAGTACCATTGCAGAGGCTAAAAAACTGGGCGTTCAGATAAAAATGATTACCGGAGATAATCAGGCTATTGCCAAAGAAATTGCGACCTCATTGGAAATCGGCTCCAATGTTATGGATGCTACCGGGTTGCGTAGCGACGGAACGGTAAAAGAATTTTCTATTCTGGCGGAAATTATCGGTGAAGCATTGTATAAAAAACTCTCTCCTGCGGCTACTGATACTGAAATCAGAACGCTGAAAGAAGATTTGCTCATAAGTGTAAAAAAAGAAATTACGGGAGCAAATCTTTTATCGGGACATATTCGCAAACACGAGTCAGAAATTCTGGAAATAATAGAACAGACTGACGGTTTTTCTCAGGTGCTTCCCGAAGATAAATACCTGATTATTGATACTTTACAAAAAGCAGATCACATAGTCGGAATGACGGGTGATGGCGTAAACGATGCGCCTGCATTGAAAAAAGCAGATGCAGGTATCGCTGTAGAAGGAGCCACCGATGCGGCAAGAGCGGCGGCGGATGTGGTGTTGGTTTTGCCCGGATTATCGGTTATCGTAAATGCCATTCAGGAAGCAAGATTAGTGTTTGAGCGAATGAAAAGCTATGCTACTTTCCGGATTTCGGAAACAATTCGTGTCATATTATTTATGTCGCTTTCCATTCTGGTATTCAACTTTTATCCCGTAACGGCGGTCATGATTATTCTATTAGCTCTGCTAAACGATATTCCGATCATGATGATTGCTTATGACAATGCCAAAGTGAGCAATACACCGGTACGCTGGAATATGAAGGAAGTGACGGTTGTTTCATCAGTGCTCGGTGTAGCAGGCGTTATAGCCTCGTTTTTATTGTTTTATTTATTGCAAGAAAATTATTTGCACATTACTTTTCCCGACGGCGATACCCAAAATGCGTTTATTCAGACAATGATATTTCTGAAACTCAGTGTAGCCGGGCATTCGACACTCTATACCACGCGTACTGGCGATAAACATTTCTGGCAAAAACCATACCCCTCACTTAAACTTTTTATACCCACATTTCTTACGCAGATCATTGCCACTATTGTTGCCGCACAAGGCTTTTTCATGACCGCCATCGGCTGGAAGTATGCCCTTTATATTTGGGGATATTCACTTATGTGGTTTTTTATAAACGACTTTTTGAAAGTGAGAACATTTAGAGTATTAGCACGAGATAAAGAAGTGTAATTAATAGTATACTAGCCATGTTTACGAGTAAGGAAAAAAAGATAAATACCGCCGATATTGTTGCTGGACTTTCCATTGCAGGATTGGTTTTGCCACAGGCAGTCGCTTATGCTGGTATTGCTGGCTTGCCGCCACAAGCGGGTATCATTGGGTTGCTTGTGGGCATGTTGTGCTACGGATTATTAGGTTCAAGTCCGTATGCCATTGTATCACCCACATCGTCGGCGGCACTCGTTTTATCGGTTGCTGGTATTTCTGTTGCAAATCATGGGGTATCGGCTTCCATTATGGTATTGGCTGTTGTGTTTATGTCTGGCGTGTTGTTTTTGATAGCCGCCGCCGCAAAGTTAGGCAGCATTACAGATTTTATTGCAAAGCCCGTACTGCGCGGATTTACTTTCGGATTGTCCATTATAATTGTGGTAAAACCACTTGCCTCAATGGTAGATGTTCCTGTTTCGGGACAAAATATTTTTTATGGATTATATGTTGTTTTCAGCTATATAAAAATCTGGAATTGGGTGGGATTGGGTGTCGGTATGGCTGCTTTGTTTTTGTTGTTTGTTTGCTCAAAGATAAAATATGTTCCGGGTGGATTGTTGGTTATAGCGTTGGGCATTCTGTTCAGTCATTTCATAGATTTATCACAATACCATGTTGCCGCTATAGGAGCCATTCCGTTACATTTAACGATGCCGTTCATGCACCAGTTTATCCCTGATGACTGGGGGTATTTGTTTGAAACAAGTTTAGCCGTAGTCTTGGTTTTATACTCCGAATCATTTGGTTCAATCCGTAGTCTGGCATTAAAACATAACGATACCACATCGCCCGACTGGGATTTAACGGCATTGGGTATTTCAAACATCTTATCGGGTTTATTCGGTGGAATGCCAGTAGGAGCAGGCTATTCCGGCTCTGTGGCAAACGAAGCTTCCGGAGCTAAAACACGAATGGCAGGTTTATTTTCGGTAGTGGTGATCTTGATAATTGTGCTGGTTTTTCTTCCCCTGATTGCGCAAACGCCCGAACCCGTACTGCTTGCCATTGTAATACATTCCGTAAGCCATGTACTGACTTTAAAAGTTTTCAAACCCTATTTTTTCTGGAAGAAAGACCGGTTTTTGATTGTTTTTTCGGCGGGTGTTGTATTGTTAATCGGCATTGCAGACGGCTTGCTTGTTGCTGTGGGAATCAGCTTGATTATTTTGCTGAAACGCCTGAGCGAAACAAATATATCCATCCTCGGCAGGCTGGGGCAGAGCCATAATTTTGTACAACTGAAGTCTGACAGCAATGTTGAACAAGTGGAAAATTTTATGATACTGCGCCCTGAACAGGCACTTTTCTTTGCTAACTGCGATAAAATACTCACTCAGGTACGCAAAAATATGATGGACAATAAAGAAAATGTACATCATGTAGTCATCAGTTTAGAAGAGTCGCCGGATATAGATAGTTCAACCATGGAGTGTTTTGCCGATTTTTTTCAATTTATTATGCAGCAAAAAAAACAACTGACGCTTGCCCGACTCAAAGATACGGTGTATGCCTCTTTGCAATTGATTTCCCCTCCGGAAGCGGAAAAATATATTCACCTCAGTCGTTTAAGCGTAGATGATGCCGTAGGGACAGAATCGCTGTTGCATCAGAATCAGAGTGAAAGAAATATAAGTGATGAAAAATGAATAAAAAAATGGGAAAAGAATGGTGGGAATTTTTGGTGGATATGAAACAAAGGAAACGAAAAATCCTGCTGTTTTCCCATCGGGCAGGAAAGATAAAAGAAGAGAGAGTGAAATTACAATGAAAAAGCTGATGATCGACTGAAAAACATTCGAAAAGAGACAGTTTGAAAGATTGCTGGATCAGGTTCGGAAAATTTTGCAGAGACGGAAATACCCTTTATGCAAAGTAAAAAAATTATAAATGTTAAATTGAAATAATGAAAATTTTAACTAAAAAAATCAACACTAAATCAGTATATGAGGCCACTATTGAGCGATTGGAGTTTGTTTTTGCTAACATGGAAAAAGTATATGTTTCATTCAGCGGAGGGAAAGATAGTGGTGTGATGCTGAACATGGCTATTGAGGTGGCCAGAAAGAACAATAAGTTACCGATAGATGTGCTCATAGTAGATTTGGAAGCACAGTACCAGCATACTATTGATTACATTTATAGGATGGTATCACGCCCTGAAGTCAATGCCTATTGGGTTTGTTTACCAATTCACCTTAGTAATTCTGTCAGCCAGTTTCAACCCCATTGGATATGTTGGGATCCGGAAAAGAAAAACGCTTGGGTTAGGGAGCTTCCCAACCATCCATCTGTAATAAGTGACGTGTCTTATTTCCCATTTTTCAAGAAAGGAATGGAGTTTGAGGAGTTTGTTCTGGAGTTTGGAAGATGGTTTTCAGACGGAGTAGAATCAGCTTGTCTTATAGGGATCCGTTCCGAAGAAAGTTTTAATCGGTATCTTACTATTGCGAATACCAGGAAAGTTCGCTATAAAAATAAACAATGGAGTACAGGTGTTACAACAAGGCTCTATAATTTTTACCCGCTATATGACTGGAGTACCAAAGATATCTGGATTGTTAACGGGAAATATCAGTACGACTACAATAAGATATATGATTTGATGTTTTTGGCAGGGGTTTCGATTTACCAGATGCGTTTGTGTCAGCCGTATGGGAATGATCAGAGAAAAGGTTTATACCTCTTTAAAATATTGGAGCCTGAAACATGGGTAAAAGTTGTAAATCGTGTAGAGGGAGCTAATTTTGGTAACCGGTATTCCATAAACAATCGAACGGTATTTGGAAATTTCAGAATGCATCTTCCGAGTGGACACACTTATGAAAGCTATAGCAGATTTTTACTCGATACTATGCCTTCTTATTTAAAGAATCATTATGTTAAAAAGATAAATAAGTTTATGGAGTATTGGAAAAAGAATGGATTTCCGGATGGGATTCCGGAAACTTCGGATGTAAAGCTTGAAGCTCAGCGTAAAGCACCTTCATGGCGACGTATTTGCAAAGTCCTTTTAAAAAATGATTATTGGTGCAAAGGATTGTCATTTTCACAAACTAAAGGTGAAATGGAACGGCAATTGAACTTTTTTTTAAAACTACAACAAAATGATTGAAGAAATACTGAACCAGCATGCTGAAAAGCCTTTTGATGAAAAAGTAATAATCTATAATGAAATTATCAGTCAGTTATACGCTTTTATTGGTGTTGAATATCCGGTACTGAACGTTCAGTTAGTTCCCATGAGTTGTGTGGAAGGAAACGATTACAACCCTAACAAAGTTGCTCCACCGGAAATGAAGTTACTTGAATTGTCTATTCTGAAAGATGGTTTAACTATGCCTGTTGTTGTAGCAAAGCAAAAAGAAAATCAATGGGTAGTGGTAGACGGTTTTCACAGAACTCTTGTGTGTAAAAAAGTTCCGCAAATCCGGGAGCAACTGAATGGTTATTTGCCGGTATCACAATTAAATAAAAAGGTGGAAGATCGCGTAGCATCTACTGTGCGTCATAATATGGCCCGCGGAACTCATCAAGTAGAATTGTCTGCAAAATTGGTGGCTTTTCTGAAACGCAACGACTGGTCCAACGAGCGGATCGGAGAAGAACTTGGTATGGACCCCGATGAGGTTTTGCGGTTGAGACAGATAACGGGGCTTGCAGAAGCATTCAAAGATATGGAATTTTCCAAGTCATGGGATATTAAATAAGAACAGGGACTTATGCATTTACACGATTTGATATATACTTTTATCGCTTCTTTTTTAGCGTTGTTTCCGCCAGTCAATCCGATTGGTGACAGTTTGATTGTGAACAGATACACGATGGGACTGAATGAGAAAGAACGAAAACAGATAGTTTGGCGAATTACCCGAAATTGCATGGTTGTTGGCATTAGCAGCCTGTTTGTAGGACATTTCGTATTGCAGTTGTTTGGACTGGCGACTCCCGTAGTTCAGTTTGCTGGCGGAATGCTGATTTTCAAAACAGGCATGGAAGGACTTGTAGATACCAGTGATAAGATTCAGATGAAAAACGATTCTGAGCAAATTATTGCAGAGAAAAGCAGCTTGAATGAAATAAAAAGTAAAATTTTTTATCCCTTATCATTTCCAATATGTATTGGACCGGGAACCATATCCGTTATTTTTACACTGATGGCAAATTCTTCAAAAAAAGAAGGCGGTTTGCTGGTCGTATTTACTAATTATGCGATTATTATTCTTGCTATTCTTGTTTTGTGTGCACTGATTTACATATTCTGCATACAAGGTCAGAAATTGATTCTGCATTTAGGAGAATCAGGTATTTTAGTGATTATGAAGCTAGTATCGTTTATTACGGTTTGTATTGGGATACAAATTGCAGTAACAGGAATATCCAAAATTTTTCATTTAACTATTTTATGAGATATTGTACGCGATCTCAATTTAATAACAGTTTTATAAATTATAAAGCGATGAAATCCTGCAACTTTTATTCTTGAAGAGTACCCGGGGCTTGCCCGGGATAGTTTATTGATGAATATTTTATTATCAAAGACTTATATTTTAAAAATAAAAAATAAGGACTTATATTTGTAAATCTGAAAAATACATTTTTCATCCTGTAAGTTTTTCCTGTTTTAAAGCAGGAAAAGAATTTTTTTAACCTAAAAAAATAAATAATAACACTTATGAAAACTGAAAAAAATCTAAATTTTGTTTACAAGAATAGTGTAAGAGTATTACTGGCACTAATTTTTGGACTTGGTCATCAAAAAACTGTGGCACAATGTGCCAATGGTTCAGGTTATGGAGAGATTTCTGCACCTACAAGTGGAACAACCACTATCTCAACATGTTCATACCAACAGGAGTATTCAACAATAGATGACGTAGCTGCATATAAGACTTATTCCTGTACCATTTCTGGCGGCGGGTATATTACGGTTCGTATAGGAGCTCCCAATGGACCTGTCATTGCTTATGGATCTTCACCTTTAACATGGAATTCTACTATTGCAGGAACTTATTATGCACATTGGAATACTAATGCTTCATGTGGAACAGCATCAAATTGTGAAACTACATCGGTTTCTTTTGTTGGTAACGCTCCGCTACCATCATGTCCTCAATCCAGCACGCCGACTTTAAGTGCTACCAGTACGGAGATTAATCTTTCGTGGAATGCCGGAGGAACGGAATCATCCTGGAACATTGAGTGGGGAGTACCAGGCTTCACTCCCGGGACAGGGACTGAACTGGGGTCTGCAACAGCTTCAACGGAGTCTTATTCTATTATAAACTTAAATCCGTCAACTAATTATGATATTTACGTACAGGCAAATTGCGGTTCAGATTCTTCTCTTTGGACATTCGTTTCAGGAGTAACTCTTTGCGCACCGGTTACCAATCTTCCCTGGAACGAGAATTTTGATGCAATGGCAAATACGGATTATGAGCTGTTTCCTAATTGCTGGATGGACGAATATGGTGAATGGTTTACAGATAATACCAGCAACAATGTATCATTCAGTTTTTCTCACCCCTACTCAGGAAGCAACTTCCTGGGCATTTTTTACGGAAGTGACGATTATATCTGGACTCCTGAATTCCAGCTTACAGCGGGGAAATTATACGAGTTTTCTTTTATGTGGGCAAGTGACAGTTATAGCGGATGGTATGGAGAAGTATTGGTGAATAGTTCTCAATCTTCTTTAAATGCGGTGGCTCTCGGAACAGAATTTATTACGCCTGCTGATGTGTTCAATACCGATTACAGAAAAGCAGTTTACTGTTTTGAACCTGATTCAAGCGGGATTTATTCTTTTGCAATTCATGTAAGTTCTGATTACAATCCTTATAATCTGACATTTGATGATTTCAGCCTGTTTGAGCGTGGAACTTCCGCCGGAACTAATGGAGCATCAAATGTATGTCAGACAGAAGGATTGGTTGATCTGAATGCGATCATTACTAAAAATGATCTGTCTGGTTCCTGGTCATTTGCAGGAAACTCTTCAGCTGTTATTAATGACAGTATGTTTAACCCGCAATTTGTACCAGCAGGAATTATTTATGTCAACTACATTACAACCGGATGTCTGAAGGATACAGCAACTGCTGCGATTTCAATTTATGCGCCTTCCAGTGCAGGAACTGACGGAATAGTGACTGTATGTAAAAATGAACCGATAAACTTGCTGGAAGGTTTAGGAGGAAACGTTAATATGGGAGGTAGCTGGTACAATTCTCAAAATCAGTTAATGTCTACTTCTCAGATTATGGCTCCGAATTTTTCTGGGCAGTATAACTATGAATACATTACCGGAAACGGTATTTGCCCGGATGACACTTCCAGTGTCGTTGTGACAGTTACTTCTTGTGACTGGTTGTCAGTAGATGAAATTGCACTGGATCAGATAAATATATATCCGAACCCTTCTATGGGAATCGTATTTATTGAATCTGATTTCAGTGGCTCGTTCGATCTGGTTGTTATGGATATCAATGGAAGAATAGTTGAAACAGGAAATAATTCAATCGTTGCAGGAACAAATACTGTAGATCTGAGCAAAGTAGAGAAAGGAACTTACTTTTTTAAATTATCAAGTGAAATTGCTGAAAAAGTATATCGTGTAGTGATTGCTCAATAATTTCATTTTTTTACGTGAAGTAACAGGAATCCTTTGCAAAAGCAGAGGATTCTTTTGTTTTGTTATTGATCCAGCTTTGATTAACTTGTTTTTTAACAGATATTTCCTTGTGTTGACAGCATCCGATTATTAAAGTGAAAACAGCAAATTGTACTCATAAAATCAAAGCATTTAAGTTTGTATAAATGAATGCACTAAAAGGGACATTTAGTGAAAAATAATGGTATCAGGATTTAAGTAAGAAATGGAGCAGAAGGGGATGCTTCATTTGTATTAATTCATTGATTATCTGATTAGTTTCGTATTAGATTTATTATAAGGTCTCATCAATCGATTTCCAAAAACTTCATAAAATCCGGGTAAGATTAACTCAGCATTTTATTATTTTCTTTCTATGAATTTCTTGATAAATTCTCTTCCAAAGTGATATATTATAAAATATGAAAATATTTGTATGAAACAAGCTGCTGTGGTATATTAACATATATTTAATTTCATAATCATGAATGTGTTGTGTTTGATGTTGGTTACCTTAATAAATTTATTCAGTATCAGTACTTTTTCTCAAACAACCTACTCAACCATTGCCTCCAATAGGATCATTCAGAAACATCATTCTCCGGAACGAATTACAAAAATTGCACAGATTGACCCGGAAAGGCTCCAGGTTTTATGGGACTACTTCAGTAATAGTTTCTCCTTTTCCACTAATGAATCCGGTTTTACTGTTGAAGAATTACTCAATATCCAACAGTTTGATGTTTCGGAATACGAACACCTGAGAAAAGACAACAGCCCGGTTCAGTTTGTATTCAGAGGTAGCATCCAGATTACCCTGAAATCAGGGCAAGAATTAAGCAACCTGCTTCAGGGATACAATCCAAATTCTTTATTGAACGAATTACCTGTAAGACTATTCCCCGGATGGACAAGTACAAACTTTACACAGGGAGATTTTGAGAATTACAAAAAACAGATTTGGGAGTGGGCAAAAGACTATCCTGAGGCATATATCCAACTAACGTCAGACTTAAATCGACTTCACATACATTTCCAGGAATGGCAAAACCTGGAAGACTCCCGGCGAACGCAAATTCTGAATGAAATGGATTATTTAATCATCGAATAAACCACTTGATTATTAATTATGAAAACCAATTATTTACTATTCCTTGTTTCAATCATTTTACTTTGGTCAGAAAACAGCCGGGGGCAGTGCTCGGGAGGCGCTTCTTTTGCCTCAGTAGCAGCTCCAACAGGAACTGCTGCAACACAAATTTCTACTTGTAACTTTGCCGGTGATTACAATACCATTAGCAGTGTTGTTGCGGGACGTACCTATACTCTTACGGCAAGTCCCACAGCTTGTATTACCATTCACAGCGGGTCGCCAACCGGACCAGTAGTCGCTTACGGGACGTCTCCGGTTTCCTTTACAGCTTCAACTGCCGGAACTTATTACATGACTATCAATACGAACTGTACGAGTTGTGGTAATGCATCTGCGTGTATTACAACAACAATTACCTGTAATTCCTGCGGAGCAACAGGACCTTGCTCCAGTATTTCAAATATCCCGGGCTGTGGGCAGGCTTTCAGCCTTACGACCCTTGGTTCATCTTCTTTTATTTTCAGCCTGTGCTCAATTATAACCCCTGGTTTGGAACAAATTTATACTTATACGGCAACTTCGACCGGAAATTATTCTTTTAAAGTAGAATCGGTTACTGGTGGCGGTTATGCAATCGGGTGGAAAGCCAGCTCCGGAGGTTGTTTGGCTACAGGATGGAATTGTGTCGGGGTAGCTATAGCTCCCGGATTCATCGGTTCCATGCCTCTTACTGCTGGTACGACCTATTACTTTGTAATGGATGCTACATCTACGGCTGCTTCCGGAATTATATTTTCGCTGACCTGTCCGTCAGGCGGACCAGTGACTGCTGGAGATTGTAATACTGCGATTAATGTATGTTCCAATGCTTCTTTTTCCATTGCACCTAATGGTTACGGTGCTGTCAATGAGATCTGCAGTGCCGGAAGCTGTATTGCAAATCCTGGTACCAATGTTTCAGGTACTAATCCTGGGTGTTTGCTTTCCGGGGAGCTGAACAGCACCTGGATGGTTGTGAATGTGTTAACTGGAGGAATTCTTACTTTCCAGTTAGGAACACCGAATTCAGGGACTTTTAACTGTCTCGACTGGTCAATGTGGAGTTATTCGCCAACTACCTGTGATAATATCATGGTAGGAACGAAAGCTCCGGTCCGTTGTAATTACAACGGATCATGTGAGCAATTTACTGGCTTGTCCAGCACTCTTCCCGCTGGAGCTACTTCTATGACTAACTGGGAAGCACCACTTACGGTAGCTGCTTATACTCAATATCTGATTTGTTTGTCCAATTATTCTTCGGTAGTTACAACCATTCCTTTGTCTTTTGGGGGAACTGCAGTAGTCAGTTGCTTACCACTGGGCTTTGAGACCATTAATCTGACAGGAAAAAATGAATCCGGTTACAATGCGTTTCAATGGATAAGTTCCAGTGAATTCAACGCGGACAAATATGTAGTCGAACGAAGTGACGACGGTATTAATTATACAGAAATCGGTTCCGTTAAGGCTAAGGGAGGATTAAGTACAGAATCGATTGGTTATCAATTCGAAGATATGCAACTGACTAGTAATCTGCTTTATTATCGAGTGAAACTGATCCATAAAGATGGCAGCATTAATTTATCCAATACAGTAGCTATTAAACAACAATTCATTAAGGAATTGGAAATTGTGAAAACCTATCCGAATCCAGTTAATGATGACCTGAAGATTATTTTGGTATCTAAGACAGATGCCTCTTACCGACTCACACTCTCTAATCTGGATGGACAAAAAGTTTTTGATGGCAATCAGGATGTTCAAAAAGGATTAACTTATGCATCCATTGATGTAAAAGATTTTCGTAGCGGTTTTTATCTGCTCACCGTTTCTCTGGATGGTAAAAATATCGCAACACATAGGGTTATCATCGAATAATTTTTTCTAAAAATCAAATCTGTAGAAAGGCCAAGTATTTGCTGTTTTTTGGTTTCTTATAAATTACTCCTGTTATCATTGTTGTATTTCATTTATTGTTTTCGGCGGTTTGTTTAAACTTTTTTCTATGATCTGTACAACGTTTATGTTTCTTTTTTCATTTTAAACTGGTCCAGAAAGGAGGGGAGATCATAAGTCATTTTGATTTTTATCTGGTAATGGTTTTGGTAATTATAGTTCGTAGGAATAAGAAAGTGAAAAAAGATTTTGGATTTTAGAGCTTAAATTCAGGGGATTAGTGAGAGATATAAAAAAACTTCAATTTTTTTCGCCAAACTACTTGCATAAACACAAAAGATACCTAACTTTGCACCCGCGCTTACAAATGAGTGAGACAAAAAATAAGATTCCGTAGCTCAGCTGGTAGAGCAATACACTTTTAATGTATGGGTCCTGGGTTCGAATCCCAGCGGGATCACCAAACGGGACAAATTCCTTTCATAGCGAGTTTGTCCCGTTTTATTTTCCACGAAACGCCCGATATGCTTGAGAATTGTTCGAAACATCGAATCTAATTCAGGTGTTCGAACTTGATTATTTGAAAAAGGGAATTTTCCGACGAAAATGGAACACAAAATTTCTTTTTTCTCCTGTAATCCGCTGTTTCTGTACAGTTCAAGCGCATTTGGAATAATAACGCTTGCTTCTTAATTCAGTCGTCCAATTCTCTATTATAAACAATGTTATACGACAAGTATAATAATTTTTGGAATTGATAAAGATGCCAGCTTGCCTGCTGACATTTTTGCGCTTTGAAAGTATTAAAATTTGTAGCTGTATCCGATCCGGATAACCTGCGTTTCGTAATAATCACTGCTGGTGTAGTAGAAGCCATCGCCCTGAACACGTTTCCTGATAACCATGGTGTTGAGCAAATCTGTGGCATTGATGAACACTTCGCCTTTGCCTTTCTGGATGCGTTTTTTCAAGCCAGCATCCAGTGAAAAACGTGAGTAGATTTTCCCTTGCGGAATGATGTCCGGAGCCAGATAAATGGCAATCAGCTGGAAATCCATACTTTTTGAAAAATGGAAAGTATTGTTCAGCTTGAAATTCCCGGAATAAATACTCTGTCTGGCAGCTGAAAATGTATTGACCTGAGGGTATTTGTTTTCAACAGAAAAGGCATTGATCTGATTATAATACACATTCCCATTTGCGTTGAGTGTATACCATTTGGTAACATCCGCCGAATAAGTCAGCTCGACACCTGTATTGTAACTTTTTCCCGCGTTTTGAAAGATCGCGTAGATCAGAGTACTTCCCGGAACAGAGCTTGAAATGCGGGTAATGGTTCCGTCGATTGCTTTTCCGTACAAGGCTGCATAGAAATACCCTTTCGACAAGCTTGATTTGTAGCTCAGTTCAACCGAATTGGTAAACTGCGGACGCAAGCCAGGGTTTCCTACCTTGATAATTTCCGCATCATCGTATTTCGGGAAGATCCGGATATCCACTTCATTCGGACGGTCTACCCGGCGGTTATAGAATAATGACAGTTTGTTTTTCGAATTGATTTTGTAAGCGAATCGCACGGTGGGGAATGGCTGCAGGTAATTGTAACCATCACTTTTGTACGTGTTGTGATCCGGATTTACTAGGTAATTGATTCGTACGTATTCCGCGCGCAACCCGATTTCAGCTTCCACTTTTTTCAGGTCGATGATGTAGTTTCCGTAAACGGCTGGAATCAATTCCTTATAATTTGCCCAGCCTCCGGCGCTGGTATCGAGCGGAGAATTCAACCCGGGATAAAACTGCATATTTGTCGGGATGCTTCGGTTTCGGAATTTCGCCCCAGCTTCCAGGCGTCCGTATTTCAGTGGTTTGGTATAATCCAGGTTGAAATCGGCAACCTGTTCATCTGAAAGCAGCTTGAAGGCATCATGACCAGTATAGGTCGGATAAATATTGTCGAAGAAATATTTTTCGTTTTCCCGGTGAAATGTATAGTTAAACCCGATGCTGAGCAAGTGCCCTGCCTGTGGAAACTTATGCTGATAGGAAGCTGTTGCCATAACAGTTGTTTTTAGCTCGTCTTCGATGAACTGCCACAATCGGATACGCTGGGAAGAATCGCGGTTGAAAAAAGGCTCGTCTCCGTGATCGATGATCTTTTCCATGCCGTACAATCCGGAAACCGTGAGAGAATTTTTCTGGTTGAATGCGTAATCGAATCCGAGTTTTGCATTGGCAAAATGCGTATTCCGGTTGCGTTTTGTTTGCTGGTCGATGATGGTACCATCGTCGTAAACACGTGTTACAAATTCGTTTTTGTTAAGCGTTTGGGTGTACAAATAATCTCCCTGGAAAAACAGGTTGAGTTTATTTTTCCGGTAACTCAGGGAGAGCGTCGGGTTGATCTTTGGAGTATATTGATACTGCGGACGAATTGTCGGCAGGTTGACCTTTTTTATCCACAAAGCTCCGAGTCCGCCGTTCAATCCTACTTTTCCTGAAAAACCTTCCTGTTTGTTTTTTTTCATAATGATATTGATGATCCCGGCGTTTCCATTTGCGTCGTATTTGGACGAAGGATTGTTGATGATTTCGATGCGTTCGATTGCGGAAGCAGGAATATTATCCAACCCGTACTGATCACCGAAACCAGTAATGGCCGTTTGTTTCCCGTCGATCAGAATGCTCACTTTGTCGTTTCCGCGCAATTGCACTTTGCCATCCTGTACTGTCACACCGGGAAGATTCTGCATAGCTTGCAAAATCGATCCCCCGCTTTGACTGATGTTGTTTTCAACGATGAAGACTTTCTTATCTAGTTTGTCACTGACCTCTTCTGTTTGCCCTTTGATAACCACTTCTTCCAGGGATTGGACTTCTTCTTCCAGTTCGATGACGGAAAGATCCAGGAAATCCGTTAATGTACCGACGTACAATGCTTTTTTGAATGGTTTATACCCGAAAGAACTGAAAACGAGGATGTAATTCCCTTCTTTTACCGGAGCAAGAGAAAAGCGGCCTTCTTCGTCTGTAATCGTTCCTGAAACGAAGGAAGAATCCCTTTCCTGTTTTAGAATTACCTGGACGAAAGGTAAAGCAGTTTTATCCGCTTTGTTTTTCACCATCCCGGATATGGTCACGTTTCCACTTTGAGCAAAAGCCCCTCCAGCCGGGAACAGCAGGAGGAAAATGATCAGGTTTCTGTAAAAGGATGTTCTCATAATTAGTTACCGGTCTCTTTGATAAATTTACCTTTATTGTCGAAGATGAGGTCTTTTTTGTTTACCTCGGCCTCATACTGCACACTTCCGTCTCCCAGAACGATTTTTGCCGCTTCTTTTATCTTTTGCCCGTTGTAATGAGCCGCAATATAATCCTGAATGTTTTTCGGAAGTGTACTTGTTTTCATCTCAGTCTCCGTTTCCAGGATTTGGCCGCCCGGATCGATTACAACAGAAGTTTCTGTTTTACCGGCTTTGAAAGATGCTTCATAATTTGAACCTTCTTTTTCCCAGTCCACATCCGTTATATCCGAATGGTGCTTTTTAAAAGCAGATTCAACGATTGCCGGAATTTCACAATCTTTCTTTTCCATTTCATTTTTTTGTGCAGAACTGTAAGCTGCCAGTGATATGACTAGTCCTCCTGCAAAAATGATCTTTTTCATAACATTTGTTATTTAATAACAGAACAAACATCCGAACAGATTCTGAAAACATTTAGAATTCGATAGAAAATACGTGAAAATGATCGATAAATGTATACGAAATTTTCCACCGGTTCTGATCACAGATTTCTTTGGAGATAGACAGACCCAGTCCGCTGTTGGTTGTTTCGGAAGAAGAAATGGCAAAACGCACAAACAATTGTTCCGGTTTTAAGGCTTGTTTTCCGCGATTTGAAAAAATAAGCTTGTTATCTTTCATGCTGATCAGAACCGGTTGATTCACTTCACCGTGCCGGATAGCATTGGTCAGTAAATTGTTCAGTAAAACCTCCAGCAGGGTGGAATTGCAATAAAGCGGATAACTTTGAAGATCCATCCGGATGTCCATTCCTTTGTTCAATCCGTAATCTGTGAGTGAATCAACCGTTTCTTCTACTGCTTCTTTCAGATTGGTGTTTGCTTTCTCCGGAAACTGGTTGTTTTCAATCTTTGCCAGCAGTAACATGTTTTTATTGATGCGCGAAATCCTGGCAAGATTGGAGTTGATAGCTGCGATAATTGCCGATAGTTTTTCATTTAAGTGTTCATTCTGAAGCAGGACATCTGCTTTGGTCTTCAGGATTGCCAGCGGAGTTTGCAATTCGTGTGATGCATTTTCGATAAAGCGTTTTTGCTGGTTAAAAGCCAGGGTGTTTTTTTCGATTAGGGTAGTTAAAGCCGTGTTGAGTTCTTCAAATTCCAGGATGTCCGACTCTTCCAGCTCAATGTGCTGATCTTTATTCAGATCGAAACGCTTCAGTTGCTCCAGAGTTCGGTAGAACGGTTTCCAGCTGTTTCGGGCAATGCGCTTGTTCAGAAATACAAACCCCAGGACCAGAACCAGGAAGAAAAATGCTGTTATGATGGCGACTACCAACAGAGTTTCATCAGTTTCTTCTACGTTAGTGGAAATGACCAGGTGATAAGGTTTCTTTTGGATGAAAATGGTAGTGGAAAGTACGCGGAAGCGATCCGTTTCTTTTGCAAATTTGTTGTAGGATGTTGCTGTGTAAATACTGTCCTTATAAATCTCACTTGTTTGAAGAGGTGTGAAAGCGATTCCGGGCTGCAAACTATTCCATATATTCAGCGTTTTATCCAGATCGGATTCCTGTGTATCGATTTTACGGATATTTTGCTCAATCTGCTGCCGGATGATGGTGTTGTGCTCATCCAGCTCATCCAGCCAGATGGTGTCTACTACAAAATAATAAACCGGGATACTGCATACCAAAATGATCAGCGCATAGATCGAAAACGATTGGAAAGGTTTATCCAGTAATCTGTTCATAATTCCCATTTATAACCTGTTCCGTAAACGGTTTTGAGGTAATTGGTACACCCGGCTCCGGTCAGTTTCTTTTTGAGATTTTTAACATGGGCATATACAAAATCGTGGTTGTCTAGCATATCGGCAATATCGCCGGAAAGGTGCTCTGCCAGTGCGTTTCTGGAAATCACTTTGTTTTTGTTCCCCAGGAATAGAAGTAACAAATCGAATTCCTTTTTAGTTAAAGGTACCAAATTGCTTCCCACCGTAACGGTTTTGGAAAGCAGGTCAACCGTTAGTTCTTCATGTGTGACGATATTCGAATTATCAAACTGTTTTCTCCTGATTACGGAATAGATCCGCGCTGTGAGCTCCGACAAATGAAACGGTTTTGCCAGATAATCATCTGCCCCGATCTGTAGTCCTTTGATTTTATCTTCCAGCGCATTTTTGGCAGAAATGATAATCACGCCATCCATGCGTTTTTCGGCTTTCAGGAGCTCCAGTAGTTGCAACCCATTTCCGAAAGGCAACATCAGGTCGAGGAGGATACAATCATATTCATAAAATATAATTTTATTACTTGCCTGATTGAAATCCGCTGCAATTTCGCACAAATAATCCTGTCCGGACAAGTAGTCAGCCATATCCTGAGCCAGTTCGTGTTCATCCTCAATGATTAAAATCTTCACCTGCCAAAGATACGATTCCAATTCTGAAGAAAATAGGAATTGAGCCAGGAAACTTCGCGCGTTCTGTTTGATAGTAAGTTTTTTTTAGTGAAAAAACAGGTTCTTTGGAAAACATAAAAGCCCGGACATCTTGATCCAGGCCTTCATATATTATATGCGTTTCCGCATTTCATTAAATTACTGTTCTTGAGATTATTCCTCCTTGTTTTTCAACTTCATCAATAACGTGTAAGCTCCCTTAATGACGATGTTTTTCGCAGGAAGTTGTGATTTGAGTTCGGTAGATCCTTCATTTGAATTTCCGATAGTGACAGGAGTCATGCGATAAGAACCTTTTGTTTCTTCCACGAAAACATAATCTTTCCCTTCCCATCTGACCAGTGCTTCGTCAGGAATGCAGCTCACTTTTGCCTTGTTCAGCTCGATTTCCGCATTGATAAAAGTTCCGGGAAGCAATTCGGAGGTGCTTTGGGAAAGCGTTGCGTGAACCTGGGTGCTTCTGTCCATATCGATGTTTGGGGAAATGAGCTCCACTTTTGCCAGGAACACTTTTTCCGGATTGTTGCTGGTAGTAAATTTCACTACCTGACCGATTTTCAGGCGTGTGGCATCATTTTCAAACACTGTCAGGTTCACGCACACATCCGTGGGGTTGATCAGTTCGAAGATCACATCTGAAGGATTGATATATTTGCCGATGTTCGCATTCACTTTAACCACATAACCGGAAATAGGGGAGTGAATGGCAATGCTCCGGGAAATCGAATTTTCGTTCAGTTTTTCCGGAACTAGACCGATCAGGCGAAGCCGCTCTGCAAATGAATGAACCAAAATCCGCTGATTGTTATATTCTCCCTGAACTTGTTGCAGGGTTTTGTCACTGGCCACTTTCGTTTCATTCAAATCTTTCTGACGTTTGTAATCCGTTTCGAGGTATTGAAGCTTGTTTTTGGCGGTCAGGTAGTCCTGCTGCAATTGGATATACTGCTGATCTTCCAGGATTGCAAGGACACTTCCTTTTGCCACTTTAGTTCCGGGGATAAGCGTTGTTTTTTTCAGGTAACCCCCCAACGGTGCACTGATCGAAATCTGGTTGTCCGGGTGTACATCAATGTTCCCGTTCACCTGCAGTGAAAGGTGCATTTCGCGGATTTCGGCCGTTCCCAGCCGGATTCCTGCATACTGGATTTGTTTGTCGGTGAGTTGCACTTTGCCGGATGAAAGAGCGGTTTGCTTTGTTTCTCCGGGGTTTGAAGCTGCTTCTTCCCGGCCTCCACAAGATTGCAGAAGTAAAAGAAGAAACCCGTAACTGATTATTTTTTTCATGATATATGTCTTTTATGGCTGAATACTGCTGATTTTTTCAATTTCGAAGGCAGCTTCATTGAATTGTTGAATGGTGAAATAGTAATCGCTTTTGATTTGCATGGCCTGGTTGATTAGCACAACCCAGTCAATATATCCGATTTCACCGGTGTGGAGCTTTTCCGAAGCAGTACGGATCATCGTATTGGCATTCGGAATCATCGTTTGATTGAAGGATTGCACCAATTGATTGTTTCGCTGGTAAATGCGTAACGCATTGGTCAGAGCGACGTTCAGTTCCTGGTTCAACGCATCGAGTTCCTGCTGTTTTTGCAGAATCAGGAAGTGCGAAGCCCGGATGCGTGATTTCTGTGCTCCGAAGAACAACGGAATTCCGATTCCGACATTAAACGATGCAAAACGCCTGGAACTGCTGAAATACAGATTTTTTTCGTCTAGGTAGGGAGTTTGCCATCCCATAATGGTTGAACTGCTCAACCCGGCATTCAGAGAGGGAAGTAGTCTGCTCTTTTCCAGTTGTAATTGCTGTTTTGAAAGGAGAACTTCCTGTTCCCGGAGTTGCCTGTCGAAATTTTGCTTCAGCGAACTGCTGTCAGGAAGAACCGGAAGCAGGTACTGAAGCTGTTTTGAATCCGGGTAATAGTGGCTTCCAGCGTTCAATACCATGTTGAAACGATCGGTGAGGATGGCATAATGGGTTTCCAGCTGGTTGAGCTGGTTGGAAATCTGCATACGCTGGTTATCGGCGGTAGCCATTTCCAATACGTCGATATCTCCGCTATCGAAACGTTGTTTGACTTTTTGCTGGAAAGCGGCAAACATACTGTCTGCATTTTGCAGGATTTTCCGCTGTTCGTCCAGGATCAGTAACTGGTAAAAGAGTTGTTTTACCTCCAGGCTGATTTCCAGTGTTTTCTGCGAGAAACTGATTTCACTGATTTTGATTCCCGTTTGGATGAGGTGTTCCTGGTTCCGGTAAACGGTTGGGAACTGGATCGTTTGGGAGATCAGGAATTTATTGTCTGCCCGGAGACTGTTGAAACGACCGTATTCGAAACCTGCATTTGTCTGTTCAATATCAAACCCGCTTTTTTTCAGGGCATGCGAATAATCGACCTGTGTTTGAACTGCCCGGATGGACTTATTGTTTTTCAAAGCTGTATCAATTGCCTGAGACAATTGAATGGGCTGTTGTCCCATTGTGTGGAAGCTCAGGAAACCGGCCACCAGGATCGAAGCAGCTTTCAGTGCTGAAGGAGAATGGAAATAGCTTTTTCCTTTTTCGGAAAGAATGTACAACACTGGTAGGACAAAGAGTGTCAGGAAGGTGGAAATAATCAACCCACCGATCACGACTGTTGCCAGAGGTTTCTGAACTTCTCCGCCTGCCCCGGTACTGATGGCCATCGGGATGAAACCGAGCGAAGGAACCAGGGCAGTCATCAAAACGGCCCGCAGTTTGGACTTGGTAGCGTGAATCACAATGCGTCTCACATCTTTCCAGCCTTCTTTTTTGAGTCGGTTAAACTCGCTCACAAGCAGAATTCCATTCAACACCGCAATTCCGAAAAGCGCAATGAAACCCACACCAGCAGAAATACTGAAAGGCAAATCCCGAAGCCAGAGCGCAATGATTCCACCAATTGCAGAAAGCGGAATCGCCGTATAAATAAGCAAACCTTGCTTCACGGAGTTAAACGCAAAGAACAGGAGCAGGAAAATCAGCAAAAGAGCAATCGGAACTACAATGGAAAGACGTTCTTTTGCCGCTGTCATGTTTTCAAAGGAACCACCATATACAATGCGATATTCCCGTGACAATTTGAGCTGTTTTCCGACTTTGCCCTGGAGTTCTTTTACAATTGACTGCACGTCCCTTCCGCTGACATTAAACCCGACAATAATCCGTCGTTTCGTGTTTTCACGCTGGATTTGGTTTACGCCTTCGATTTCTTCGATGGATGCCACATAGCTCAGAGGAATTTGTATATTTTGTCCGGTCTGGACCATCAGGTTTCGGATATCCATGATGTTTTTTCGCTGGTCGTTCTCCAGTCGGACTACCATGTCGAAGCGTTTTTCGCCTTCATAGACCTGCCCGGCAATTTGTCCGGCAAAAGCGGCGTTTACTATGCGGTTCACATCTCCGACATTCAGTCCGTATTTGGCCATTTCCCGACGTTTGTATTTGATTACGACCTGTGGCATTCCCGTCATTTTTTCTTCATAAATGTTGATAGCGCCTTTCACACTTCCTATAATTCCCGCCAGCTTGTTTGCATAGTAGGTGAGTGTATCAAGATTTTCCCCGTAGATTTTACAAACCACATCTTGTCTTGCTCCGGTCATTAGCTCGTTGAAACGCATTTGAACCGGAAATTGAAACCCGACTGTGATACCTGGAATTTCTTCCAGTTCTTTGGTCATTTTTTCGCTCAGTTCCGGGAACGATTTCGCAGAAGTCCATTTTTTTTTGTTTTTGAGAATCACCATCATATCAGCAGCTTCAAAGGGCATTGGATCTGTGGGGACTTCCGCACTTCCGATTTTGGTCACGACTTTGGTCACTTCTGGAAAGCGTTCCAGCAAAATTTTAGAAGCCTGCTGGGTTGTCTGGATGGTATTATTGAGGTTGCTTCCTGTCAGGAGTCGCGTTTCAACGGCGAAATCGCCTTCTTCCAATTGCGGAATGAATTCTCCTCCCATGTGCAGCAACAGGTAAACAGCAAAGACAAAAATGAGCAGGGTTCCTCCCAGGATGGCTTTCGGGAAATTCAACAAGCGGTTCAGCCCCGGTTGATATCTGCGTTCCAGCCAAATCATCAACCGGTCCGTAATGGTCTTTTTGTGCGAGATTTCCTTTTTGAGGCAAAGCGCAGACATCATCGGGACGTATGTGATGGAAAGGAGGAAGGCTCCTAAAATGGCAAATGCAATCGTGAGCGCCATCGGTTTGAACATTTTTCCTTCAATTCCTTCTAGGGACAAGATCGGCAGGTAAACGATCAGAATAATAATCTGACTGAAAACAGCTGATTTAATCATGGATCCGGTAGATTTGGAAACCTCTTTATTCATTTGTTCCTGGTCGATACGGGTAATCTGCTTAAACTGCTTGGAATGCGAAAAGCGGTGCAGGATCACTTCAATAACGATCACGGAACCGTCCACAATTAAACCAAAGTCAATTGCTCCCAAGGACATCAGGTTTCCTCCAACTCCAAAAAGATTCATCAGAATAATGGCAAAAAGCATGGAAAGCGGAATAACGGACGAAACGATCAATCCTGCCCGAAGATTTCCCAGGAAAAATACTAGAACGAAGATCACGATCAACGCCCCTTCCATCAGGTTGGTTTCTACGGTTTCAATGGCGTTATTTACCATTTTTGTACGGTCTAGGAATGGCTCGATAACGACTCCTTCCGGGAGCATTTTCTGAATTTCGGCAATGCGTTCTTTTACGCGCTTCACCACATCAGAGGAGTTTTCTCCTTTCAGCATCATCACGACCGCTCCGGCAACTTCCCCTTTTGTGTTGAAAGTCATTGCTCCATACCGGATTGCAGAACCGAAACGCACACTGGCCACATCTTTCAGCAGGAGTGGAGTCCCGTTATCCAGGTTTTTCAGTACAATTTCCTGAATATCCGGAATACTTGAAGTCAATCCTTCGCTTCGGATATATAAAACGGTTGGTCCTTTTTCAATGTAAGCACCTCCGGTGTTTTCGTTGTTTTTTTCCAGCGCATTGAATACATCTGTGATGGTGAGGTTGTTCGCTTTTAATTGTTCCTGCTTAATGGCTATTTCGTATTGCTTAAGTTTCCCTCCGAAGCTGGAAACTTCAGCTACTCCAGGTGTTCCGAGCAGTTGTCTGCGTACGATCCAATCCTGGATGGTACGCAGCTCCATCGGTCCGTATTGTTTTTCGTATCCTTCTTTCGGCCGGACAACGTACTGGTAGATTTCTCCCAAACCAGTAGAGAGCGGAGCCAGTTCCGGGGAACCAATTCCAGCCGGAAGATCTTGTTTTACCTTCTGAAGCTGCTCGCTGATTTGTTGCCGTGCAAGGTGAATGTTTGTTTTATCGGTAAAGACGAGTGTCACCAATGAAAGCCCAAAACGGGAAAAGCTTCGGACCTGTTTCAATCCCGGAATATTGCTGCAGGACTGCTCGATCGGGAATGTAATTAAGCGTTCGATATCCGTTGCACCCAGTGAAGGAGAAACGGTCAGAACTTGTACCTGATTGTCAGTGATGTCAGGTAAGGCATCGATGGGTAGTTTGGTCACCTGGTAAGATCCCCAGAAAAGAAGGGCGATGACAAAGAGGCCAACTACAAACTTATTCCTTACGGAAAAGTCGATTATTTTTTGAAGCATAATTTTATATGATAAAATGAAAAACCGGTCCGGTGTTGGCGGACGTATCTATCCATTACAATAAATTATGCAAAGCAGGGTGGTCTGAACATATCTGCTAAAGCAGGGTCTTTTGGACGGTTGTTTTTGAAAATAATGCACAGATAGGAGTCAAAAACTTCGATTTTTTCTTTAGTGAGAAATGCTGGATTTGGAATTGATGCTATCTGGAAAGAAAAATGGCTGCTGACTTTTTTGAAAGGTAATTGCATGTCCCTGTCATGGTCTTTGTCATTCGGGTCATTTCCAAGGTAGTGCATGGAAAGGAAATCAAAAATACCGATGTTTTGATTGAGGGTACGATGCTCTGTAAAATGGGCTATCAGTTTTGGAAGTTTAAACAATTCTCCCAGTGAGCCATTGAACATAAAAATGGGCAAAAGTATATATATAAATGCCTTTTTCACGGCGCAAAGGTAAAAAAAATGAACCTTTGATAATCCATTTTGACAAAATTTAGCATAGAAATAGAAAATAGTTCACTGATTGATCAAAATCATATAGTACTGAGAAATAAATAGCAGTCACCGGCGAATTTACCTTCATTGCAATCAATGAAAATAAGCAACCAGTGAAAATTCTTCATTAAACAACGAATTTTTCTTATTATCTTCATTTCATGCATAAAGAAAATCATTATATCAACCGGATTGGCTGGCTGAGAGCGGCTGTTCTAGGGGCAAACGACGGGATTCTTTCTACCACCAGCCTAGTGATTGGAGTTGCAGCAGCAAGTACGGGCAGGGATCCTGTAATTTTGTCTGCTCTGGCAGGATTGGTTGCGGGTTCACTTTCTATGGCGGCTGGAGAATATGTTTCGGTGAGTTCC
>JAIRJW010000011.1 GCA_031260455.1 Fluviicola sp. | reverse complement strand
ATTAAGTTATGATGAAGCAAGTAAACAAACAGGTAAAAAAGCTCATCCCGGTATGCATGATCGGGGTGAGCTCCCTTGTTGCCTGTACAAAGGATAAAACTCCAGCGGCTCCGGCTCCGCCCGAACCCACCAAATGGGAAAAGATTGCAGGGCATTACAAGGTGTATGACACAACGGGAGTGTATTTGTATGACATGAATTTGATTCATACGCACAATGACGTGACAAACAGGGATTCAATCCGCTTCGAAAATTTTGATGGGGAATTTACTTTTACAACCCAACAGGAAGAATTTGGAAATCTTCCCATGTATGTAGCCATTGGTGGTTGGGACACGCTATTTGATTCAAATAATAAGAGATGGAAGCTAAGTGGAGGTCTGTTTACTTATTATAATAATTTTCATAATGATACTATTCCCTTACGTTTTCAAAAGACTAACATCAATTATTACATCATGGATATCACTCCTTACTATGCCTGTGACTGCAAGCAGATTGCAGTGAAGCAGCACTAGTTCACTGCGATCACGTTCCGTGAATTTAATAGCTGCCCGTCGCTCCGCCGATCTGCTCAATCGGGTGCCAGGTTGTTTTCAACTCTTGCAGATCAGTCAGGTAATACGGGCTTTCAGCTGTTTCTTTGAAGAAATCCTGTTCATAAATGAATATGCGTTTGACGTTGCAATCCGCTCCCGTTTCAATCACTTTGGCGTGTTCTGCATTTCCTCCGCTGTAAACTACGGCATTTACATCCATGTGGCTGTGGAATTGGTCAACCAGCTCCTTTTCTGTTCCTGTCAGGATATTTACAACTCCACCCGGAAGATCAGAAGTTGCCAAAACTTCCGCAAAAGTAATTGCACACAAAGGCGAATTCTCCGAAGCGAGTACAACGCAGGTATTTCCACCCGCAATAGCTGGCAAAATTGTTGAAACCAGGCCGATCAATCCATTAGTCTGCGGAGCAATGATTCCCACAACACCCATCGGTTCCAGGGCAGAAAAATTGAAATGGCTACTCGCAACCGGATTCACAGAACTGAATATCTGCTGATATTTATCGCACCAACCGGCATAATAAACGCAACGATCTGTTGAAAGCTCCACTTCCTGCTTTGCTTTTGCTTTCGTACTTCCCTGCTTCACTAATTCTTCTACAAACTGCGCTTTTCGTCCTTCGAGCATTTCTGCGATGCGATACAGGATTTGCCCGCGATTAAACGCTGCTCTTTCCGACCACGAACCAAATGCTTTTCTGGCCGCAACTACTGCATTGCGAAAATCTTTGCGCGAAGACAGGCACATATTTGCCAAAGGCTGGCCTTTTTTGTCCAGAGGCGTATAATATCTTCCCGATTCCGTTCTTGGGAATTGTCCGCCGATGAAGATTTTGTATGTTTTTAGTATTTCCAATCGTTCCATTTACAATTATCAATGTTATAGTTATCAACTAGTGGGTTAACGTCTCTTCCAATTCGAATTTTCTTTGGTGCGAACATTAATCGTTTTAATAATTCGAAGAAGAATTCTTTATTGTAATCAGCGCGAAGTCAAAACTTCTTTCTCTAATGTCTTTGTTTGTAGTGATCATTTGGTCTTCTTTTCTGTTTAAGTTAACCAAAATTATCATTCAAAAAACAAATTTCCATAATAAATTCGTCTGCTTCACCTTGATAATTAACCAATTAATAATTAGGTTAATTATCTTTCCATTTTCAAATATGCCCCCAGCCCATGCAGTCCTCCTTCTCTTCCGAAACCACTTTCCTTGTAGCCGCCAAAAGGTGAAACCGGATCGAATTTGTTGTAGGTATTTGCCCAGACAACTCCGGCTCTCAGCTTCGTTGTCAGGTTGAAGATCCGGGAACCTTTGTCTGTCCAGACTCCTGCCGCCAGACCGTATGGCGAGTTATTCGCTTTCTGAATCACCTCATCGATCGTGCGAAAAGTCTGGATCGTCAATACCGGTCCGAAGATTTCTTCTTGTGCAATCCTGCCCGACTGTGCCACATTTGTGAACAGAGTAGGCCGGATAAACAACCCGTTTTTCGGTAAGGAACAACTGCTTTCATACATTTCCGCTCCTTCCTTCTTTCCTATTTCGATATATTTTTGGATCGTCTCATATTGTTCTCTGGAATTAATCGCCCCAATGTCAGTGTTCTTATCCAGCGGGTCTCCGACATACAAGGTATCCAGACGGTCCTTCAGTTTGCGAATCACTTCATTTGCTACTGATTCCTGTACAAATAACCGGGATCCGGCACAGCACACATGCCCCTGGTTAAAGAAGATTCCGTTAACAATTCCTTCTACCGCCTGATCGATTGGCGCATCTTCGAAAATGATATTCGCTGATTTACCACCCAATTCCAGAGTCAGCTTTTTACTTGTTCCGGCAATGGCTTTCTGAATGATTTTTCCTACGTTGGTGGAACCCGTAAAGGCAATTTTATTCACGTCTTCGTGGTTAACAATTGCCGCTCCTGTGTCGCCGAAACCGGTCACAATATTCACTACTCCTGCCGGAAGTCCGCTCTCATGAATGATTTCTGCCAGCAACATGGCTGTGAGCGGCGTTGTTTCTGCCGGTTTAAGCACTACGGTATTTCCTGTTGCCAGCGCCGGAGCAATTTTCCAGGCTGCCATCAGTAAAGGGAAGTTCCATGGAATGATTTGTCCGGCAACTCCCAGTGAGCTCACTTTCCGGTTTGGAAAGGCATATTCCAGTTTATCCGCCCAGCCTGCATAATAGAAAAAGTGACTGCACGCCAGCGGAACGTCCACATCACGTGATTCGCGAATGGTTTTCCCGGCATCCATTGTTTCGACCACGGCCAGCTCCCTGGATCTTTCCTGCATCAGACGGGCAATCCGGTAAATATACTTTCCCCGTTCTTTCGCCGACAGTTTTGACCAGACATTTTCGTATGCCTTTCGTGCAGCTTTTACTGCTTTATCCACATCCGCTTCATTCGCATGAGCCACCTCCGCCAGAGCCTTTTCCGTCGCCGGATTGCTTGTCCTGAAATATTTCCCCGATTCTGGAGCAACAAATTTTCCGTCGATATATAAACCGTAACGTTCTTTCAGTTTCACATGACTAATACTTTCCGGGCTTGGACTGTAATTCCATCCTCCACTGAAATCGAACGATGCTTTATTGTTTGTCGAAAGTGATGTTTTTTCTTGTTTTGTTTTTGCCATTTTCCTCTCCCTTCACCCCCTCTTTCAAAGGAGAAAACCAAATTTAATCTATCGAAAAATAATCCGTACTTTGATAATGTCCGGTTTGTTGTTTCACCAACTGCATCAGGACGTCGTTTGCCAATGAACTTGCACCGAAGCGAAACCATTCGTTATTCAACCATTCGTTTCCAAGTGTTTCCCTGACCATTACCAGGTTATGTAATGCCAGTTTCGAGGAAGAGATTCCTCCGGCCGGTTTCATCCCTACTTTTACCCCGGTTTTCCGGTAGAAATCCCTGATGGCACACAGCATCGTATAAGTTACCTGCATGGTTGCCGCAGGCTGAATTTTTCCGGTTGATGTTTTAATGAAATCCGCTCCTGCATACATCGCAATATCACTGGCTCTCCGCACCTGATCCAATGAAGCCAGTTCTCCGGTTTCCAGAATTACTTTCAACCGGGCTTTCCCACACACTTCTTTAATCGCTGCAATTTCATCGAAAACAAAATCGTATTCTCCTGCTAAGAATTTCCCTCTTGAGATAACCATGTCGATTTCATCCGCACCATTTTCAACTGCAAACCGGGTGTCCGACAGTTTGATTTCACGCGTGGATTGTCCGCTCGGAAAAGCCGTCGAAACAGATGCTACTTTGATTCCGGAATCTCCCAGTGCCTTTTTTGCTTCGGCTACCATAGTCGGATACACACACACTGCCGCAACTGTTGGCAATTCCGGGTAATGATCGTGTAAATGCTGAGCTTTGTAACACAACTGATGCACTTTCCCGGGAGTATCTTTTCCTTCGAGTGTCGTTAAATCAATCATGTTCAAAACCATTTTCAATCCCTGAATTTTTGCTTCATTTTTAATACTCCTGGTCTGAAAACGTGCCACGCGTTCTTCTACTCCCACTTTATCTACTGGAGGAGAAAGCTTGAAATCAGGGATATTTTTAACTGTTTTATTTCTATTCATGTAACTGAATGTGATTTAATCAAAGATATTAGTAACTGCCAGGAAATTATATCCTAAGTTGCTTATGTGCCTTTTTGCATCCGACTTTGTTCGATTTTTTAGCTCTACTTTTTTTATTATACTATTAATGAATCGCTGAATATACTTCGCTATTTTGACAGAATCATTCCATTATGCCTGCAAAATCTGCCTCGTCTAAACCAAAAATCCACTATAACAAATTTATGATATAAAATTTAAACAGGCTCTGAGAGGAAATGAACCGAGATTAAATTTTCAGAAAGAAATTTTACCCGGATAAATGGCGGATAAGTTTGCACCTATCTTCGGGAGCCGGATTTCCCGTGATATCTTTCATTTCCAGCCAGCTTTTTTGCTCCATGTCTTCTTTTCTCCTTACTTTTAAACAATGAACAGCTCAGACATTCAAACATTTCTACCAATCGTACTGAAAGCTTGCGTTGAAGCTTCAAAAACCATCATGCAGGTTTACGAGACCGGTTTCGATCCGAATATCAAAACAGACGGAAGCCCTGTTACCAAAGCAGACTTACTTTCAAATGCGATTATCAAACAAGCGCTAGAGCAAACAAAAATTCCCGCGATCATGGAAGAAATCCGGAATGCGGCATTCGAAGACCGGAGGCAATGGGAAAATGTCTGGATTGTGGACCCGCTTGATGGCACCAAAGAATTCATCAGGAAAAATGATGAGTTTGCTGTTTGTATTGCTTTAATTCACAAGAACCAGCCTGTTCTCGGATTTATCGCTTCACCGGTCAATGAAGAAATTCTGATAGGAGGAAAAGAAGTATCCCCGGCAGTAGTTCCCTTCAAAGAGATCAACAATCCGGAAAACTGGAAAAAGGTAATTCCTCAAAAGGAGGTTAACCAACCGCTTCAAATTGCCGGAAGTCGCTCACATCATTCCGGAGCAGAGTTGAAATTCAATCAATTGATGCGGGAGGTTTTCGGAGAAGTGCAGTTTGTTAAAAAAGGAAGCGCATTGAAATTTTTCGACATCGCTTTAGGAATGGCAGACATTTACCCGAGGTTTGCGCCAACGATGGAATGGGATATTGCTGCCGGACAAGCTATTGTAGAAGCATTGGGCGGAACCATTGAACATGCTGAAACAGGACAGTCTTTATCTTATAATAAAGAAAATCTTTACAACCCCTATTTTATTGTAAAATCAAAAGCTGTGATCGACCGGTTGAAATAATGAGGCTGCTACTAAACATTTTTCTTTCACTGATACTTGCTTCTTCAGCCTGGGGACAACGATACCTCGTATTGCCCATCGAAAGTTATTTCAGGGATGTTTCCTTTTTCACCGATTCCTCGTTTGCACCTGTTTTTCCCGTAAATGACCAGCAGGTAAACTATTACAACACCACAAAAGAACAAAAACTGCGTTACTCCAGTGTCGGATACTACATCTATCAGCGTGAATTAATCCAGCTCAGCAGAAAAGAAGGAACTATCCGGATCAGTCCGATTCTTGACTTGCAAACAGGAGTGGAGCGGGGAAATACCAGCAGGCAACAATATCTGAATGTACGCGGAGTAAGAATCGAAGGAAGCATGAAAAACAAGGTCTTCTTCTCGGGGTCTTTTTATGAAAACCAGGCCGTCTTTCCTTATTATGTACAGCAATATGTGAATAACCGGGGAGAATTTTATCCCAATATGGGAGATTCCGGTTATTACCAGGTCAATGCAGTCATTCCGGGAGGAGCAAGAACCAAGCCATTCAAGACCAATGGTTTCGATTACGCTTATGCAACCGGAATAGTACAATGGCAGGTATTGAAAAATTTAGCCGTTTCGGTGGGCAACAGCCCGATTTTCATCGGAAGCGGCTACCGTTCGGTTCTGTATTCTGACAATGCCTTACCAACGATGAACTTCCGGATTAATTATTCGTTAGGTGAAAAATGGAATTTCCAACTCATCCGGATGCAGGGGCTCAACATGCTGCGAATTCCGTTTTCCACCAACGGAGAAGCTTTGTATGAACGAAAAGGGCTCAGCCTCGGAACGATCTATTTTCAACCGACCAAACATCTCAGAATCGGATTGGTGGAAGGCGGAATCTGGGCACGGGGAGATTCACTTCAGAAACAAGCGGTAGAAGGCGGCTTCTACATCCCGATTCCCGGGGCCGCAACTATCCAGGAAGGAATCAACGGGAAAAGCTATGCCTATCTCGGACTGGATTTCAACTGGCGAGTCTGGAAACTGCTCGTTTACGGCCAATATGGAAGAAATCCGTATACTAAGTCCAGTGATGTGGGACAAATCGGGTTGCGCTACTGGCCTTTCAGATCACACCATTATCTCATTCATATAGAATACAATCACACATCAGCAAATGCATACAAAGCAACGAATCCGAGAATTGACTACAGCAATTTCAATTTGCCGGTTGGCCACCCGATGGCAGCCGGAGTGGATGAACTGGTTGTCAGATTGCGCGCCGAATGGAATCATTTGTTTGTAAGTTCTTCTACTAACTGCTACCTCAATCAGTCGGACAATTACCGGCAACTTTTACCGGTTTACGAAAATAACCCGAATATGAATCAACGGGTTTTTTATGAGGACCTGGAAATCGGCTATAGTTTCAATCATCAATACGGGCTGGAAGTTTTCGGGTCTGCGAAATTGCGCCTGGTAAACAATCCGCTGCAAGATCGACAATCTTCCTGGGTCAGTATTGGTCTCCGCACAGCACTTAACAATCATTATTTCGACTTCTGATGCGTTCTCAAATCCTCATAGCGATTGTATGTATGCTGCCTTACAGCCGGAGCTTCTCCCAGGGAACGATTGACCGTATCCGGTATTTCAACCTGAAACCCGATATCACTTCTTCCCAAACGATCCACTCTTCTATCCAGCCGCTCATCCGCTATATTCCTCCCCAGCCGCAAAGAGCAAATACGCTGGTTTCGGATGGAGATACATCGGTATTCTATACCAAATTCAGCCCGAAAGGAAACCGCAGGAGCTTTGCCATCCTGCCTGCAACGGACAGTTATTTTCAATACGATACTGCGCTGAGCTACCGGGCTGCTGTCGGGTTCAATTTTGAGAAAACCTGGGGTAAGTGGTATAACCGGACTTTACTTACTTCCGGATGGAGTCTGCGGGAAGATTACACACAGACGCATGTAGCCTTCTCCCCGTTGCAGGACCGGAAATCTTTCTGGTTTACAGATATCCGCACACGACTTGGTTTCACCCCAAATGACATGTTGCATATCAGCACCGGAATTGACAACCAGTTTTTCGGAGAAGGCTATCGTTCCCTGATCCAGGGAAATCAGGTTGCTCCAAATCCTTTCGTACAATTTCGCGTCAATTTCCGGAACCTGGAATACGGCCTGTTATACCAATTTCTGCATGACAACAATTATACAACCAAAACGCGGGAATGGAAATACAACACAACCCATTATTTAAGTGCGAATATCGGTTCCAACTTCAATATCATGTTACTGGAAACAGTTGTTTTCCAGGGAAGAGACAGCACCTATAAGCGTGGTTACGAAGTGGAATATTTGAACCCTTTTGTTTTCTTCCGTCCACAGGAATACAGCCTGGGTTCTACAGACAACATCATATTAGCGCTCCAGTCGTCCTATTATTTTGCATCAAAAAAACACTGTGTTTATTTCCAGCTGCCCCTGGACGAATTTGTGTTGAAAGAAATCAAAAATCGTTCAAAATGGTGGGCAAATAAATACGGTGCTCAACTTGGAATTAAAGGACAATTCAAAAAATGGTCCTATCTATTGGAGGGAAATCTCGTGCGACCATATACCTTCTCACATATTTCAAGCGGGCAAAATAACGGTTCTTTAGGTTTGCCGCTAGGTCATTACCTGGGAAGTAATTTTGCGGAGTTGCTGGCTACGGCACAAATTCCGTTCAAAAATTTCCAGCTGACCCTTTTCTCTTCTTTTTATCTGAAAGGATATGATGATTCCACGGTCAATTATGGCGGTGATATCTATAAAAGTTATACTTCTCATCCGAAAGAATACAGAAATACAATCGGTCAGGGAATGACACAACGCGCTGTTTCGTTCCAGGTCAATGCTTCCACCACTCTGGACAAGATTCTTTTGGAAATGTACATTCAGGCAGGAATGCAATACAGCTGGGGAGAGCTTGGGAAAAGCACTGCTCCATTGATCTGTATCGGCTTCCGGAACAACCTGTTCAACGAGCGGAAGATCCATTAATAACAAGTACTGTTCGAAGTAACTGCTGGAAAATTTCATAAAACCGTTTGAACTCTTTGAAGCTTTAGGATAGCTCCTGACAAAAAGCTGGCTCCACATATATCAGAATCATGAATTTCCCCTTAAATGGATACTTCCAGGCATGAAAATAGTTGAAAAATAGAAAATAGTAAGACAAAAAAGAGGGAGGATTACCACTTCCTCCCTCAAACTAACACACCTATAACCCGATTTTTAAGTTTCAAAGAAAGAAACTTATTCAACCTGATACACAGCAAAAGTATCTTTTAAGTCAAATTAAAACGATCAAAATTAACAGGATGTAAGAATGAAGTAACATTTGGGTGATTTTGAAGAATAGTTGAAATAATCTTTATCTAAAATCAATCTAATTTAATCCTGTATTAAAATTTGAATCAGAAGTTAAGTGCGATTTCCAACTTGGATGTGTACATTTGTGCAGTCTTTAAAATAACAATGTATGGGGATCGGCAAAAAAGTGAAGATGTATATGAGTTTCACGAAATTCAGACTCTCTGCACTTGTTATTCTTTCTGCTCTTTCCGGTTATTTATTTGTTGGTGCAAGCAATGGAGTGGAAATCACCTATTTAATGCTCGGAGGTCTACTCGTCACAGCTGCATCTAACGGTTCCAACCAGATTTGGGAACGCGAGCTGGATGTTTTGATGAACCGTACCGGCAAAAGACCGCTTCCGATGGGTGAAATGTCCGTTAATGAAGGATTAATTGTTGTTGCAGTGTGTTTACTTCCCGGATTGTGGATGCTGTACCAACTGAACCTGGGCTCTATGCTGTTGGGATTGGCAGCTTTTGTTTCCTATGTTTTTATCTATACTCCGATGAAACGCATTTCAACATGGGCTGTTTTCATAGGAGCTTTTCCGGGGGCTATTCCTCCCATGCTTGGCGCAGTAGCAGGATCAGATAGCTTCGGGTTGGTGCCGGGAGTTTTGTTCTTTGTCCAGTTTGTGTGGCAATTCCCACATTTCTGGGCCATTGCCTGGGTTGCCTACGACGATTATCAGCAAGCAGGTTTTTCACTCCTGCCTTCCAGACAAGGCCGAACCAGAGGATCTGCTTTCCAAATCATGGTTTATTCCCTGGCTTTGATCCCGTTTTCATTGTTACCGTGGCTGATGGGCTGGACCGACAACTGGTCATTGGCTATTGCGGGAGCATGTTCTGTTTTGTTCTTCCTTCAGTCTTATAAATTATACCTCAATCTGACCATTGCAGATGCGAAAAAATTGATGTTCGCATCATTCATTTATTTGCCAGTAGTTCAATTTTTATACGTGTTCACCAAAATTGATTCTAAGATCATAGAAGCTTTGTGGAAACACGGCACACTTTTTTAAACGAATATGTCGCAAATCGATTACAATCAGGAACTGACTCCCGAAGTCCGGGAAAAAATGAGGAAAAATCTCGTTTATGTAGGGATTTTCAGCGTCGTGATGTTGTTTGCCGGTTTATCTTCCGGTTATATTGTAAGTGCCGGAGATTCCTTCTGGGTGAAATACAATTTTCCGCCAGCTTTTTATGTTTCCACCGTTCTGATCCTCTTAAGCAGTATTGTCCTTTCAGTTGGAATTAAAATCGCACAAAAAGGAAACGCAAGCATTCTCAAAACGATTGTTCCCCTGACTTTCATACTCGGGGTAGGATTTGCGTATTTTCAATTCAGAGGATATTCCGAATTGTATTATAATGGTGCCTTTTTGTCTTCCAAAATAACCGTCTCCGAGGGTCGCTATGGATCTTACTATGAATTAGAGGTAAACGGAAAATACATGGAAGTGGACGGAAACGATTACCTGGTTGCAGGAAAAGTGATTCCCGAAGCTCAAAAAGAACAAATCAGCGCTTTCGCAAAACAGTTCGAAGCCATTACCAAAATCAAGCACCCCGTTATTTCAGGCCTGGATAAATACACACTGCTGTACAAGCACCAGCCTGTAAGCTTAAAGGATGGAAAATTCTACGTGAGAGACACCATTGAACTGACCCATGTTGACCTGATCCGCCTGGAAGAATTTTCCTGGCACATTCGGGACGGTCGCGGAGATTTCTTCCATAAAGGGAAATTCGGGAAGGATTTTAAGGTTTACTATAAAAAACAAGAACTGGAATATAAGAACAGAACTCTTTTATATAAAGGAATGCCGCTCAATGCACCTTTGCAGCTGAAAATGGAATCCGCTTCAGATACAGCCACTTCGTACCTCTATATTCTGACCTTTTTGCACTTACTCCATATCCTTGTTACTCTGATCTTCATGCTCAGAGCCTCAATTCGCTCATTCTCAGGCAAATTAGCAGCAGATAATTTCCTTCCGGTACGCACTCTTGCCATTTTCTGGCATTTTTTAGGCGGATTATGGATTTATTTATTGCTTTTTTTGCTTTTTATTCATTAAACTTGCACAAAAAATTGTAAAATGGCAGGACACGCTACGACACATGTTGACACTGCAACCGCTTGGGGCGGTAAAGTTTCTCCGTTTAACGTGAGTTACGGAAAACTAATGATGTGGTTTTTCTTGGTATCGGATGCTTTGACATTCGGTGGATTGTTAGTTGCTTACGGTTATACGCGCCACACAACTCAGAGCGCTTGGCCGATCGGTGAAGAAACATTTGATTCTTTACCATTCTTGGGTCACGGATATCCGTTGATGTATGTGGCTTTGATGACTTTTATCCTGATCGTATCATCCGTAACGATGGTACTGGCAGTTGAAGCTGGTCACCGAATGGACAAGAAAGGAGTGATGAAATGGATGATCGCTACGATTATCGGCGGTTTCTTCTTCCTTGGCTCTCAGGCTTGGGAATGGTCTCACTTCATTCACGGTTCCCAATTCGGAAACGTTGAAATCATGTCCGGAGAACATACCGGTTCACGTGCTATCGTAAAAGGACACTTCGGAGACCTGGAAAGCTTTACAATTGTTCAGGCAGGTTCGAACCACAAAGTCGGCGACGTAATCAAGGAAACTCCGGATGAATTGTTTCACCATTTCCGCACAGCGGTTATGAATGGCCAGGTGAAAGATGGAAAAATCACTTTAGATGACGGTTCTGTTGCTACATGGAAAAAGAAAAATGATGAGCACATGGAACTGATCATTAAGACAGATGGAACAGGTCATTCTTTGAGCAAAACGACTAAAATTCACGGAAAAGATGCAGAAGCTAAGT
This sequence comes from Fluviicola sp., assembly GCA_031260455.1. Taxonomy (GTDB): domain Bacteria; phylum Bacteroidota; class Bacteroidia; order Flavobacteriales_D; family Crocinitomicaceae; genus Fluviicola. The sequence continues at coordinate 10,993 of JAIRJW010000011.1, read as the reverse complement.
ACTGGGAATCTGTTAACTCAGGAAAAAAAGGCACTATCATTTACGGTGCTGATATGACAAACAACGAGTATGGACCTGCACAGTACGGGCAGTTTTTCTTCTTCATTACCGGATTCCACGGGTTCCACGTATTTTCAGGAGTAATAATCAACATTCTGATCTTCTTAGGCGTTGCCCGTGGCACATATCACAAACGCGGACACTATGAAATGGTTGAGAAAACAGGATTGTACTGGCACTTTGTCGATTTAGTTTGGGTGTTTGTATTTACATTCTTCTACTTAGTTTAATTTTAAGCAATAAAAGATCATGGAAAGAGACGATATTATTGAATACTCATTAGATGCGCATCACAGCGAAGAAGTTGGTAAAAAGATCCGTCGTAAAATCTTGTTGGTAACGGCAATCTTAACCGTTATTACAGCATTTGAAGTAGCAGTTGGAGCACTAGTTCATCAGGATAGCCCTGCATGGAAGGTCGTAAAACTGATTTTCATTGCCCTGACTTTGTTGAAAGCAGGTTACATCGTATTAGTGTTCATGCACTTGGGAGATGAAAAGAAAATCCTGAAATATTGCATTTTAGTTCCATATTTTATTTTTATCATTTACCTTATTTTCATAAGCCTGACTGAAGCAAATGCGGTCCACACAGCTTGGGAAACTTACGGAGGATAGTCATTTAAACGATTTATAGCCAATGGCTAAGTCAGATTCTAAGGCCGGTTCGTTAAAATCAGTGTTTGCATTACTGCTTTTATTCGGACCGGCTCTTATTTTAATATTTATCTCCACTCGTGGATGTGAACACAAGTTCAAAGAGCTGGATGATTACGGCGTAATTCCTGCGTTCTCGTTTACCGATGGTAAAGGGAAAGTTTATACGAATCAAACATTCAAAAATAAAATCGTTATTTATACAACTATTCAGCCCTCCTGCCCGGATTCCTGCGGAGTTTCCATCTGGCACGTAGATCAGTTAATTTACCAGCGGCTTCGTGAAAACCAGAAAAAGCTTGGACATGTCAAACTGGTTTCCATCCTGACAGACAATAACGGAAATCCGGATAAACGCATCCAGGATGTGGAATTTATGCTGAAAGACCGTGTAGATGGTTATGACCCGAATATCTGGATCGTTGTTTCGGGGGATGCCAAATCAATCTATAATATCAAGCACAACGGGCAAACGCTCTTACAGAAAGACAAAAAGTATTTTGGTGGAAACAGCTTCCTGGAACTGATGTTACTGGCTGATAAAACCAATCATTTGAGAATGGTTCTTCCAGGTAAAACAGAAAGCACCATCCGCACTATGCGCGATCATATGGCGCTTCTGGAAAAAGAATACGATATCAAGGCATACAAACTGAAGAAGAAATCCGCCGTGGCGGATTGATAACTGAACAAGCGCTAGCGCGGTTCTATAAAGAGAATTAATTACAAGAAACATGAAATGGATTTTACAAGTTTCGCTGATTCTAACCCTATTTACCAGCTGTAATAACCCGCAAAAGAAGCCGAAAGCACTTCCCTATTTTGGAAACTATGATATTGTTTTCTCCGAAACTAACGGAGTGGAGTCAATTGATACGGTATATCCCAAAATTCCTGCTTTTGCTTACCTGAACCAGGATTCGGTGATGATTACTTCCAAATCCATGAAAGGAAAAGTATGGATAGCCAATTTCTTCTTTACCAGTTGCCCGAGCATTTGTCCGCCGATGATTTCCCAGATGAAACGCTTAAATCTTCTGACGCAGGATCTGGCTCCGGAAGTACAGTTTATGTCCTTCAGCATCGATCCAAAAACTGATCAGCCTCATGTATTGAGAACTTACATCAAAAACAACGGGATTCAAACCAAAAACTGGTATTTCTTCACTGGTGATGAAGCTAAGACACACCGCCTGGGAGTAAAGCATTTCATGGTACATGCCGACAAAGATCCGATGGCTGCAGGAGGTTTTGCTCACAGCGACGGCCTGGTTCTGGTCGACAGGGAAGGATACGTTCGCGGAGTATACAGAGGAACCCAAACTGAAGATGTAAACAGGCTGAATAGCGATTTACGTAAATTATTAGACATTGAATATGGAATCAAAACAAAGCACTAAACCCGGAATCCGCAAGCTGATTGTTGCTTTGTCAATTATTATTCCATTCCTCGTTGCGGTTCTTTTCAAAGTGAAAATTTCAGATGTCGATTTGTCTTTTTTACCCCCAATCTACGCCGGAATTAATGCTATAACGGCTATTCTTCTGATTCTGGCACTGGTTACCGTGAAGCAAAAGAAATTCAACACACATAAAGCCATTATCAAGGTTTGCATGGCTCTTTCCTTGCTGTTTTTGTTGTGCTACGTAGCATATCATATGACATCCGATCCAACTTTATACGGTGATCTTAACGGAAATGGTGAGTTGGACCTGTACGAGAAAACAATCCTTTCTACAGCCGGTAAATTCACCTATTACTTCATCCTGATCACACACATTATCTTAAGTGTCGCAGTGATCCCGATGGTGCTGTTCTCTTACTTATATGCCTGGGAAGGGAAATTCGACAAGCATCGCAAATGGACCAAAATTACCTGGCCTTTGTGGTTTTACGTAGCTGCAAGCGGCGTGATGGTCTATCTGATGATTTCTCCTTACTACCGTTAATTAACGAAAATCCGAAGGGCAATTTCCTTTTCCGCCCATACGGATCATCATCCCGATCCCGAAAAAGGTATACCAATCACGTGTAGCCCTGTTTCCACGCTGACCAAAACGGTTTCCGTCCAGACTCCTGTTGCTTAATGCTGCTGCAGCTGGTCCGTTTGTTGCAGCCAGTACTACCGGATCGGCATAACGGTAAGCTCCCACGTCATCCAGGTAATCCGTAAACAGGAAACGAATTCCATATTCCACGTTCAATGCTATGTTCGGTGAAAGAGAAATGCGCCCTCCCACCGCCAGCGGAACTCCTAACTGAATCCGGGAATATTTACCGCGATCTGATGCTGCTGTTCCTTGTCCTTCTGTTCCCAAAGGTTGCAATTCTACCAAAGTACCGTTGTAATCTGTTTTCGGATTGATCCGCGTCAGGGACAACTCTGCCAACAGGTAAGCCGTTCCTTTGTAACGCTTATTTCCGACCTCAAACGGAAAGTATGTCACTTCTATTCCCGATCCGAATTCGAATAAATCCGTCTGAAACGACAAGTTCCGGTTTTTGTAGAACGCATCTTTCTGCTCGCGGTCGTATCCTTCAATCTTACCGTATGTAAAATTCAGGCGATAAGCCAGTCGAGCATTGATATTGTAACGATACAGAATTTGTCCAGCAGGGTTCGTGTGCCTGAAATGCACCTGGTTCAAGTCCCCGATATAATAACTGCCTCCCAACATAAAACCCAGCTCCGAACGAGACATTGCATTGTGCCTGTATGCTTTTTGTCCCCAAGTCAAAGAGGAAATTACGCAAAGGAATAAAACCAGAATTCTGTTCTGCATATAACAATAACGAAATAGAAAGTGTTTAATTGTGTATCCTGCTGGTCATCGGGACCAAAATCCCTTTCTTTAAGAGCAGTTCCGCGATCTGGATTGCATTTGTAGCAGCTCCTTTGCGCAGATTATCGGCAACAATCCACATGTTCAGGGTATTCGGCTGACTCTCGTCTCTCCTGATTCTTCCCACAAATACATCATCCTTTGCTTCTGCGAAACGAGGCATCGGATAGGCATTTGTTGTCGGGTCATCTTTCAGAGTAATTCCCGGAGTATTATGCAATAACTTACGTACATCCGCCAGGTCGAATTCTTTTTCAAATTCTACATTTACCGCTTCTGAATGTCCTCCTGTAACCGGAACACGTACAGCAGTTGCCGTTACAGAGATCGTCGGATCCAGGATTTTCTTGGTTTCGTTCGTCAGCTTCATTTCTTCCTTCGTGTATCCATTATCCAGGAACGAATCACAATGAGGAATACAATTTTTATCGATCGGGTAATTGTAAGCCATTTCTCCGGAAATTCCGGTGCGTTCATTTTCCAGCTGTTTCACAGCCTTTACACCTGTTCCCGTAACCGATTGATAGGTAGAAACAACTACACGTTTTATTTTATATGCTTTATGAAGCGGAGCCAATACCATCAGTAACTGGATGGTACTGCAATTCGGATTTGCGATAATCTTATCTGAAGCAGTCAGAAGATCCCCGTTGACCTCCGGTATGATCAGTTTTTTATCTGCGTGCATTCTCCATGCGGAGCTGTTATCAATCACTGTTGTTCCCACTGCCTCAAATTTTGGTGCCCACTCCAGTGAAGTTTCTCCTCCGGCAGAGAAAATAGCTACATCCGGCTTTATATTTACAGCAGTTGCCAGATCCACTACCGGGAATTCCAGCCCCCCGAATTCCACCATCCTGCCAACCGATTTCTCGGAAGCCACAGGAATCAATTCCGTAACGGGAAAGGAACGCTCTTTCAATACTTCCAGCATTACATTTCCAACCATTCCTGTTGCTCCAACAACTGCTACTCTCATGTGTTTTTGCTTAAAAACACAAAAATAAGTGATTTAGATGTTAACAGGATGTGAAAAACAATCAAAATATAAATTACTTACGACTTATAATACCAATGCGGGACGTTGTTATAAAGACTTGCACAAAAGCGATGAATCCGGTTTTAAGGATAGAAATACTCTCCGTTTCTCAGAGTCATGAAATTCTTTTCATTCGGGTAACTCATCGACATTCAATATCTCAGTTTCACTCCCCATTTTTCAATTGAATATCGTACCTTTGCACCGGAAATTTCATTTTTCGCCGATTTGAAGTGAGGAAAAGTTCACCACACGTGACAATCAGTTCGGATTACTTTTACAGAACATTTCATGCTTTTTGATGAATTAAATTTACGTCCGTACTTACTGGACGCACTGAAAGAATTAGGATACACCACTCCGACTCCGATCCAGGAACAAGCTATTCCAAGCCTGCTGGATGGAAAAGACCTTTTTGGTTGTGCTCAGACCGGAACCGGTAAAACCGCAGCTTTTGCATTACCCATTTTACAGCACCTGGAGCCTGAAGGACCGATTAAGGGAAAACGTCCCATTCGTTGTCTGGTTCTGGCTCCGACACGGGAATTGGCAAACCAGATTAACGATAGTTTCAAAGCATACGGAAAATTTTCCAAACTGCGCTCAATGGTAATTTTTGGAGGTGTGAACCAAAACAAGCAAATCAACCAGCTCAGTGCAGGAATTGATATTCTGGTTGCTACCCCCGGAAGGCTCCTCGACCTGATGAACCAGGGACACATTTCTCTATCGCAAATCACACATTTCGTACTGGACGAGGCCGACCGCATGCTGGACATGGGGTTCATCCACGATATCAGGAAAATTCTGCCGCGTTTACCGAAAAATAAACAAAACATTTTCTTCTCAGCAACCATTTCTCCAACTATTATGGAACTGGCCGGAACAATTCTTTACGATCCGGTAAACATACGCGTTACGCCCGTTTCATCAACAGCAGAAATCGTGGATCAGTTCGTCTATTATGTTGAAAAAGCAGACAAACGTGCTTTTCTAAAGCAACTGATCAAAAGTGAAAACATTTCCCATGCTATTGTTTTTACCCGTACCAAGCACGGAGCAGATCGCATTGCACGGGAGTTGAACAAAGCCGGGATGCGGGCAGAAGCTATTCACGGGGATAAATCGCAAAATGCACGCGAAAGGGCGCTCGAAGGTTTTAAAAACAGAACGATCAACTTTTTGATTGCAACCGATATTGCTTCCCGAGGAATCGACATCGATCAGCTGGAATATGTGATTAATTTTGAAATTCCGGAAGTGGCTGAAACGTATGTGCACCGCATCGGGAGAACAGGACGTGCAGGTTCAAATGGGGTTGCATACACGCTGTGTTCAAGTGAAGAAAAGGCTTATCTCAAAAGCATTCAAAAACTGATTAATCAACAGATTCCGGAGCGAACGCTGTAAGCATCCCATATCGCAATATTGCGATATGTAAATTTCGCGATTTTAATAAATTCAAGTTTAAACTTCCGAGTTTTTTCTCTGGTAAAGCAAACTTTTGTATATTGTAGCCTGACTTCATTCATATGAAAGCGCTTTTCACTATACTTATGCTACTTCCTCTCTTTGCCTGGAATCAGGTAACAGATGATTTTTCGGATGGAAATTTTACCGTCAATCCCACATGGACCGGAACGGATGCTCACTACATCGTCAATAACAGCCAGGAGCTTCAGCTCAGTAATTCCATAGCGGGAACTTCCTGCCTGGTAACTCCACATTTGCTTTCTTCACTGGACAACAAGCAATGGGAAATCTTTGTCCGGCAAACATTTGCACCCAGTTCCGGTAATTTTGGGCGTGTTTATTTAACAGCCAGTTCAGCTGATCTGACAACTAACCCGGATGGATTTTACCTGCAATTCGGGGAAGCGGGATCAACGGATGCCGTCAGGCTGTTTAAAAGCGTTGCAGGAATTTCGACACCCGTCTGTGCTTCTCCTGACGGACAGATTGCGGCTTCGTTTGCTGTCAGGATAAAAGTGATCCGCGACCATACCGGACTTTGGAAATTGTATGTTGATGCTACTGGCGGAACTAATTTCGGAGGTCCGTATACCGGAACAGATACCAGTTCATTACCGGGAACATACTTTGGTATGCTTCAGACTTACACTGTTTCCAATGCAACAAAATTCTATTATGATGACATATATGTCGGCGATGAAATCACTGATACACAAGCTCCGGATCTTTTAAGTGCAATACCGATCACGAATACACAGGTAGATCTGCTTTTCAGTGAACCGGTCGGGGGAACTTCCATGCTTCAAATAACAAATTACAACTTCAACCCGGCATTGCCCGTTTCTGCGGTTGTACTGGACGGAACCAATGCTGCTTTACTGCATCTCACGCTCGGAACAGGTCTCAGCAACGGGCAGAACTACCAGGTAACCGTTTCAACCATTGAAGATGCTTCCGGCAATACCGCTTCCGGTTTAAGTACTGATTTCACCTGGCTGGTCGGTGAAACGGCAGTGAAAGGCGATCTCACTATTTCGGAGGTGATGACAGATCCTTCTCCGGTAGTCGGTTTGCCGGAACTGGAATTTGTTGAGATCTACAACAAAAGCAGCAAATATATCAACCTTGCAGGATGGAAACTGGGTGATCAAAGTGGTGACGGAACCATCTCCTCCGGATTCATTGCCCCGGGACAATACCGGATTCTCTGTGCAACTGCCAGTACTCCCGAATTTCCAGGATCATACGGAGTAAGCAGTTTTCCCAGTTACAATAACTCAGGCGACGATGTGGTACTAAAAAACAGCAGTGGAGTAGTCATTGACAAAATTTCCTATACTGACAGTTGGTACCAAGATGCGGTGAAAAAGGCCGGTGGCTACACCCTGGAACTAATCAACCCAGATGATCCGTGTTCGGACGCTTCCAACTGGATTGCTTCCAACAGCAGCACAGGAGGGACTCCGGGCACTCAGAATTCTGTTTATGATATTACACCCGATACACAAATCCCTTACCTGGCAAGTTTGATTGCGTTGAGCCCAAATTACCTGGAAGTAAACTTTTCCGAAGAAATGGATTCTGTAAACCTGGTGAACGCCGTACTTAGTACGAATCCAAATCTCACAGTTCAGACAATTTATGTGGCATCAACCTTTTCCAATCAGGCTATTATCACTTTCAATGAAAATCTTACTTCAAGTCAGTATTATCAATTGAGCTACGGACCGGTAAGTGACTGCTGGCTGAATGCAGCAACTGTAACAGGACATTTTGCCCTGGCAGACATTCCGCAGACAGGAGATCTGGTCATCAATGAGATCCTGTTCGATCCTGTAACTGGTGGTTCAGATTTTGTGGAACTTTACAACCGTTCTTCCAAAGTGATCAATCTCAATGACCTGAGTATCACCAAATACAACGGAAATATCATTCAGTTGACGCAGAACTACCTGCTCAACCCAAATTCCTATATAGTGCTAACTCCCGACAGCAATTACCAGAAGAAAACCTTCCCGGAAGCAGTTCCCGGTAAGTTCTATAATACAACTCTTCCGGCTTTAAATAATGATTCTTCAACATTTATCCTGCTGTACAACAACCTGTTAATTGACAAAGTAAGTTATCAGAAAGGCTGGCACTTGCCGCTCATCGATGATCCGGAAAATAAAACGCTGGAACGCATCAATCCGGACGGGCCGTCTTCCAGTGCTTCAAACTGGCACACTGCAGCAGAAACAGTTGGTTTCGGAACGCCGGGAAAGGTCAATTCCCAATATCTGGCTGGCAGTGTTTCCTCCAGCTTCGGGACAACTGAGCCGATCTTTTCACCAGACAATGATGGTTTCCAGGATGTGCTTCTCTTTCAGTATCGATTTGACGAAGCAATGATCGCCGCTCTGAAGATTTTTGATAATCAGGGGCGAGAAGTTCATACCTTGTTTTCAAACGAATTGCTCGCAACAGAAGGAAGTTTCACCTGGGATGGAGTAATGACCAATAACCAGAAAGCCCCAATCGGCATTTATATTGCTGCACTTGAAGCTTTTTCACTGGACAAGGGAAAAACCATTATAAAACGCGTGAGCTTTACCCTGGCAGGAAAACTGGATTAATTACCTGTTTATAAACTATTAATCTTTCGTTTCAGTCTTTCCATCACTCAAAAAACGAGCCGGTATTTTTCTACAAACTCTAAAAACCAGTGACCTATAACTATTTATTGCGGAACAATCCGCACAGAAAATAATTCATTTATTTCTGTTTTCAAAAAATAGAATCAGTCGCAGATTAAGGTTGGGCTTCCTTTTTTAATCGACATAACTTAACTTGAGCATGTTTGATTTTCCGTTTTCTTCAATCGGAATCGAAGCAATGTTGATTACTAAATCGCCCTGTTTCAGCAAACCGTTTTTTGTAAGCAGGTATTTGATATCTGCAATCGTGTGGTCCGTACTTACTGTTTTATCGTAGTAAAATGCACGAACCCCCCAAACCAGGCTCAGCTGCGTAATGATCTGTTTGTTTCCCGTAAACACGAAGATCGGCGCATTCGGGCGCTGAGAAGCAATTTTATAAGCTGTATAACCGGAGAACGACATGGTAATGATGGCATCGGCCTCTACGCGTTGTGCCAGACGGCAGGCATTGAAACAGATCGAATCGGAAATAAAGCGCAACTGTGTTTTATCCGGAAGCTGATCCTTGTGATAAATGCCGTCGAACTTTTCCATCTCTTCCACGATATTCACCATCGTCCGAATTACTTCAACCGGAAATTTCCCTACCGAAGTTTCTCCCGAAAGCATGACTGCATCCGCACCATCCAATACCGCATTCGCCACATCATTTACTTCTGCACGGGTTGGCGTAATGTTGCTGATCATGCTTTCCATCATCTGTGTGGCAACAATTACCGGTTTTGCATGCAGGTACCCTTTACGGATCAGCATTTTCTGAATTAACGGTACGTTCTGGTATGGAATTTCCACTCCCAAATCGCCACGAGCTACCATCAGCGCGTCCGTCACTTTGATGATCTCATCAATATCCTCAATCGCTTCCGGCTTCTCAATTTTTGCCACTACACGGGCTTTTGCCTGCCGATTGGAAATAATGTGCTTCAACTCGATAATATCGCGTGCAGAGCGCACAAATGATAACCCAATCCAGTCCAGATCCATACTTATAGCAAATTCCAGGTCTTCCCGGTCTTTTTCCGTTAATGACGGCAGTGAAATTTTCGTATTCGGAAGATTTACTCCTTTTTTCGAAGACAGGATCCCACCATGTATCACTTTCGCCCGAATTTCCGTTTCACCGTTAGTGCCCACCACTTCCATAATCAGTTTTCCGTCATCCAGCAAAATGCGCTCGCCTGCCTGTACATCACGCGGCATTTGGGAATAACTGATTCCGAAACGTTCAGCCGTTCCGGTAATGCGCTCCGTTACAATGGTTACGATGTTTCCTTCTTCCATCGTCACTCCATTGTTCTCCATTTCGTAAGTTCGGATTTTCGGACCTTGCAAATCGGCAAGAATAGCTACGTTCAATCCTGTCTCCACATTGATTTCACGGATCATTTCAATGCTTTTTTTGTGGTCTTCGTGTGACCCGTGTGAAAAGTTTAACCGACAAACGTTCAAACCATCCAATATCATTTGTTTCAGTACTTCTTTATCCGAAGTAGACGGACCTAAAGTTGCTACGATTTTTGTTTTTTTCATTCGAAAATTATTAATTCTGCTGAAGGAATGGTACTTGCCTCAAAGACATAAGCTGCCATCACGCTATTTGATTCCCGGATACGGTCTGCGATGTCCTCCAGGTCGTGAAGCACATTATCCCGCAGAATCAGAAAATAGTCAATCTGACTCTTTTCCGGAATCAAAAATTTCCATTCCGATTTGTTTTTAATTAAATACCATTCCATGTGATCCACTTCATCGAAACACACATGAAAACTATGCTGGGAAACAACTGTTCCTTTTTTGGATTGAATGACAAGAGGCTCTTCACTTTTGGTCAGTTCCAGTCCCAGAATTTTATTAATCCCCCAAGCCAGCCGGTAGTCGCTGTGGTGAGAGCAGATACCGATCAACTCAAAGTCGACAGATGTTTCCAGTAAAAGTACATGACGCTTTTGTTTGCTCATACACCCCAAAATTATTCAGGTGAAAGTAATCATTATTACCCAAAACCCAATACACCGGAGAACAGGTTTTAATCAAGTTAACATCATTGTCCCTTCGCCCAGCTCCACGTAATCCAGGGCTTTTAAGGTGACGGGAGTATTCCCGTAAATGCTCTTCCTTATATAGAAAAGCCAAAGTAAAAAGCATTCTACTTTTGCAGCACTATTTTCCCCTGCAATCCTCCTGTGGAATAATAATAGATGCCGCTGCCGCATGCTGGATG
>JAIRJW010000029.1 GCA_031260455.1 Fluviicola sp. | reverse complement strand
AATATTGCGAAACGTACATTCAACTTATAAATGCAACTTTTGGTTAAACATTTCTATTGGAGATCTAAAGTTATATCTTTTTCGTGGTCTGTGATTGATTTGATTTACAACCAAAATTCTACTGTAAAAAGGTACTTGTCAAAAAAATAGGATCTCAACAATGTTCTTAAAAATTAAACTTCATATTGCGGTCATCAAGCACGGCAAAGGAGATTTTCCCGGTCCAATGCGGTGAAATGTGATTGCCATCGGAGAAAACGCCGTACAATCCAATACGAAGCCTTCTTTTCGAGAATTTGAAATTTCGTTCGATTCCAGCCAGCACCTCATAGTGCTTCCAGTTGTATTCCGCTACGTACAAAGCTCCGCAACCAAATACCAGTCCGATTCCCGTTTTCTTCATAAAAGGAATCTTATTCATAATCGATCCATTGTCGTGATGAATAAAGTGTGCTTCAATATAGTAATCCTTTGATGGAAGTGAAGAATCCTGGTCTTGAAAGGAATACAGAGGGTTAGAGAACCAGATTGGGTCACTGCGGCGCTGGTATTTGAAATCAGCCTCTTTGAGGCTCTTGGCACTTAAAAACTTCCCGGATCGAATATGATAAGATGAAGTTCCCAAAGTTCTCAACTGAAAATTCTGGTAGATTCCAAGCAATCCGTATTCGTGATCGACATCACTTCCGAGCAATTTCGGAATTCCGCGCTGATAATAAGCGTAAACGGAGGGCCATTTCGACCCCAGGACCACTTTCCGGTGCGGTTCGCGCATGTATTTTTGCCCTGGAGTGTACGTAATGGTGATATCACCCAGTAAAGCCTGATATCCCTGGAAAGGTTTGAAATCGTCATTAGGAATGATATTGTCCAGAAATCCCATTTTTTTGTATCCATTGATGGATCTTCGTTCACAGAATTCAAAAGTGAGATCTACATATAATCCATTGAAGTATTCCTGTGTTTGCCCAAGTTTCAGCTTGGTGGCTTCGATGAAATTGCTCCGTTTGTAAATTTGGGTGATGGCATCGTAACTCACAATGGCATCGAATTCGTGTGAAAACTCAGTTTTGAAATGGGCCTGCTTAAAAGGATTGTAGAGGTAATCCCAGTTTGTACTTCCCTTGATGTCGTGGTTGAGAAAACCGTATGAAATCTCGGTATACATATCCAGAGTACGCTGGTCTTTCCATTTTTTGAAGTAATTGAAACCGGGAGCCACACGCGGACCAGCAGGATAAAGCGGGCGGGCGGTTGCAGCCAGTGAGTTGATGCTCCACTGAACTTTTTTCGGGCGATTCCGGTGCTCCACTCCGAACCAGATGATTTTCAGAAAAGTGACTCTGTTGAAAACATGATCCACAGAATCCAGGTATTCCTTGCGGTTTAATACATCGTGAATGCTGTCCCGAACCAGAATGAAACGCTGTTCTTCTGTTGTGAGTGCAACGGCTCGCTGTTCTTTCCAGAAAGTAGAATCACGCTCATAAGCTTTTTCAGTTGTAACGGCAACTTCATTATTGAAGAATTTTGCCGGGTAAACAGGTTTGAAATTGTAATTTGAAAATTGGGCAAGTGTCTTACAGGTGGAAGTCTGGGTTTTGTATTTGACCCCGTAATCCAGCACCTGTTCGCGGAGTACGCACATCGAATCTCCTGGCAGGTCAAATTCCTGGTGAATGGAGAAGTAATCATATATGAAGAGATTCCCTTTTTCCATTGTCAGGTCCAGCTTCTGGATCAGCCAGAGCGAATCAATGACATAAATGTAGCCTGTGAGCGTGGAAGTAGAACTCATGCGCGGAAGGATTTTGATTTTGTGGATTTTTCTCCCGTTTTCTTCGTATTGCGCTTCCAGCCGGTAACGGTAAGATAAAATTCCCGGTGTGGAAATCGGGCTCATGACTGGCGTACTATGCAGGTCTTCCAGGTAAAGCAGATTCTGGAAGAAGTTGAAATTCGATTTGATCGTAGTCGTATAATAGAGTGCTTTGTCGTTTCCTTTCAATTCATAGGCATTCCGCACTTCTTTCACCTTGTTCGGAGGGGCATAACTACGGGTAAGCTGGATTTCTGAGATATTCATGTTTCCGGCCAGCTGCACCATTTTACGTTGCTCCTCTTCAAAAGGATCGGAGAGTTGCTGCTGATTGTTTTTCGTATCTGTTTCTTTTTCTTTTTCCTTGCGGGCAATAGATTCGGTAGCTTTAATGTAAACATCAGTGGTGTGTGGATGGGACCATTGACTGATTTGGTCCCGCTTTTTAACCACTTCCAACATGATTTCCCTTCCGGGATTTGTGCGCTTGACTGAAATTTCCGCCTCTTCCAGTTCATTGATTCTGATTGGGAAAAGCTGGATTTCTTTGATGGCTTCCCTATTAGCGATGATTACGTAAACTTCCCGTTCGGTGTAGCCGGTTGCGCTAACAATGACGAAGTATTCCCCGTCGAAAAGTTGCAGAGAAAATTTCCCGTTTTCATCGGTTTGGGTGCGCAGGTCCGTGTTGTTTTTGACATAGACATTGGCAAAAGGAATGGGCAATTTTTTTTCATCCAGTACCGTTCCGCTCAAATTCCACTGAGAGCATGTGAGTACTGGTAAGAAGATGAAAAACAGCAGGCAAAAATCCTTCGAAAACTTCATTTTAACCACAAGTGTATTGTGTGGCAACGAAAATACAAAATGTCAGATTCTAATCGGCTGAAAGTCATTTAAAAGACCAGTTCTTCCGGTTGAACGGTTATTTCTGTTTTTGACTGAGAAAAGCCTGGTGTTTTTCCATGCGCTTTCGCATGAAACGTCTCATGAAATATGTTCCGAGAGCCATCAGTGCAAAGATATAATATATAGCCCAGCTGCTGAAACTTTCTTTCAGGCACATAACGGTAACCATGATAATGATGAGAATTCCCATAGATAACCAGAACAATTCCATGATGCGATTATATGTTTTCATGTTTCTTTTTTTGTTGTTCTAAACTTTAGAGGTTTTATTAGCTGTATGTCGTTCACAGAAGTGAAAAGATTTAATAGTATGCTTTTTTAAATTTTAAATCC
>JAIRJW010000005.1 GCA_031260455.1 Fluviicola sp. | reverse complement strand
CACCCCCCCCCAACCCCCCACCCCCGCCCCCCCCCGGGCGCCGCCCCCTGAGTGTGTTTTTTAACTTTTAGAAAACCTTGGGAATATTTCATGTTCTGAGAAAATGATCCCCAACTTTTTGTACAGGGCTGGCAAAAAGAAATCCCCGATTCTGTTTTGCGGAATCGGGGATTTACTATGTATATCGCGTATGCTTTCGGCTATTTTTTTCTGTCCACTTCAACAGCAGCCAGTTCATCTGCTTTGTATGCTCCTGAATCCAGTTTATCTTTCAGTTTCTTGAATGTTTCGATCGTGTAATTTACATCTTCCAGTGTGTGTGCTGCAGTAGGGATAATGCGCAGCATGATTACATCTTTAGGAACAACCGGGTAGATTACGATTGAACAGAAAATGTTGTAATTCTCACGTAAATCAAACGTCAGGTTTGTAGCCTCTGCCAGGTTTCCTTTCATGAAAACCGGAGTTACGGGGGAGTTGGTTGCACCAATGTCGAATCCTGCATTTTTGAATCCGGATTGAAGTGCGTTTGCGATTTCCCACAGCTTGTCTTTCAGTTCCGGACACGTACGAAGCAATTCCAAACGTTTGCGTGCACCGATGGTGATCGTGATAGGTAAGGCTTTAGCAAACATTTGGGAACGCATATTATAGCGTAAGAATTCGATAATGGATTCTTTTGCACAAATAAATCCGCCGATGGAAGACATGGATTTTGCAAATGTTCCGAATAAGATATCGATTTCGTTTTGCACCCCCTGAGCTTCACCTGCACCCTGGCCGGTTTTACCCAATGTTCCGAATCCGTGAGCATCGTCAACAAACAAACGGAAGTCGTATTTGCCGGATTTACGGAATTCAACGATCTCTTTCAGTTTTCCCTGGTCACCTGCCATTCCGAAAACTCCTTCTGTGATAACCAGAATTCCTCCGCCTGTTTGTTCAGCCAAACGGGTAGCGTTTTTCATTTGTTTATCAAAGCTTTCCATATCGTTGTGCTGGAATACGAAACGCTTACCTGTGTGCAGGCGCATTCCGTCCAGGATACAAGCATGTGCTTCGGAGTCGTAAACGATGATATCATTGCGGTCTGTCAGGCAATCGATTGCAGAAACCATTCCCTGATATCCGAAATTCAAAAGGATACAATCCTCCGTTCCCATGAATTCAGCCAATTCGTTTTCCAGCTTTTCGTGTTCACTTGTCTGACCTGTCATCATGCGCGCGCCCATAGGATAGGCCAAACCGTATTGCTCTGCTGCTTTGCGGTCTGCTTCGCGAACTTCGGGGTGATTCGCTAATCCCAGGTAATTGTTCAGTGACCAAACCAAACATTCTTTTCCTCTGAAAATCATTTTGTTACCCAATTCACCTTCTAACTTCGGAAAGGTAAAATAACCATGTACTCCTTTTGAGTATTGACCGATAGGCCCACGGTTACGTTCAATTTTATCAAAAATATCTGCCATACTTGTTCAATTTCCATTAACCGATTTTGATGCAGCTAATGGTTCAGGGTGCAAATTTAGCAGTAATAAAGCTCATATTGTCAATTTGTGGTGAAATTTAATTAACCAAGAAATGAACAGGATACAAGCAGATGGCTATTGAAACAAACAGGGAAGGCCGCAAGACCTTCCCTGTTGATGTATGCCGTATGAATGAACTTACTCGGCAAATTTCACGACAAATTCCACCCGGCGGTTTTCAGCACGTCCTTCCTGGGTATCGTTGCTCGCTTTTGGTTTTGTTTCACCGAAACCATAGGCAAAAAGTCTGCCTGCTTCAACTCCGTGTTTCTCCAGGTAAGCTTTTACAGCTTCGGCTCGTTTTTGAGAAAGAGCCATGTTTTTGGCATCGTCTCCCTGGCTGTCGGTGTGGCCGTTAATATCCAGTTTGTACGAAGGGTTTTCTTTCATGATTTTGACCACGTTGTCGAGGATTCCGAAAGATGTTTTCTTGATAATTTCTTTCCCTGTTTCAAACTGTATGCCTTTTAATGCTTTTTCAAACACTTTCAGGGTCTCCTCTTTGATCTCAGGGCAACCGTTGTTTGCTGCAACTCCGGCTATTTTCGGACATTTATCTTCATTGTCCGGAATGCCGTCGCCATCGGTGTCCGGGCAGCCTTTGAATTTCGCCAGGCCTTTAACATTTGGACATGCGTCATCAACATCGGCAACTCCATCGCCATCCGTATCCGGACAACCTTTCATGGAAGCCGGGCCTTTGACATCTGGGCAAGCATCTTCTGAATCAGGAACACCGTCACCATCTGCGTCCGGACAGCCTTTTGCACTGGCTACACCTCTCACATTCGGGCATGCATCTTCTGCATCGGTGATTCCGTCACCATCGGTGTCCGGGCAACCTTTCATCGAAGCAATACCTGCAACATCCGGACAGTTATCCTGGTAATCTGGAATTCCGTCTTTGTCCTTATCAAGAGGGCATCCCATCAGGTCTACACTGATACCCGCCGGAGTATTCGGGCATTTATCCAGGCGATCTCCCACACCATCGCCATCTGTATCTTTTGTTTTTCCAATTGTGAAAACTACCCCAATGGTGTGAATCATGAATTGATCATTGTATTTCCCGTTGGAATGATGATCCCGGTAATCCCGGTTGGTATATGCATAATTCAGGTTGTAATTGAATCCGAATTTTTCGTTTACCATGATGTTGAACCCTAACCCGGCATTTCCGGTCCAGTCGGTTCCCGGAATATTCAGATTGTCCTTGTCTTTCAGGTAGTGCGCAAACCCTGTTCCAATAAAAATGTATGGTTGAAAAACGGATTCTTCTTTGAGCCATTTTCCATTGTTGAATTTAAATTTCAGGTTCAGGTTGCCTTGCCCCATGTCTGCACGATACCCCATATTATCAGGCAGGTGAAACCCAAGTTTTCCCACCGTGAGATCCAATCCCAGGTTAAACCAGGGATTCAGGTAGTAATTTCCGGATAAACCAAGCTGTCCGCGATAAGCTTTGTTCATATTGAACCATTGCTGGTTAAGTTCTCCATGATAATCCGATAATCCTCCATTGATCCCAATGGCAAATTTCCTGTCAGCACTTTGTCCGAAAACCAAACCAAACGCTATGCACATAACGAAAGTAAATAACGATTTTTTCATAACTAATAAATTAGATAAAAGATTTAGCAAAAGTAAGATTTTTTGTTAAAAAAATGAATATAATGCACATAATGTATGAAATGGTTATAAATCACACATATATTTTGGTGTACAATACGTTATATTTTGATGGGAAATGATTGGCTCCGAAAGGAAAATCCCTGGAAGTGATTCTGGTATTTGAGATGTTGAGGATAGAAATTCAAAAGATTTCGTCCGCATCTACGAGATAACGCTCTTTGATAATATTACAATGATGGATTCCATGTCCTGCAATTATCCAACCCAGGTTTCGTGCGGTATTCGTGCTGTTGTTTGCCATTCCGGTTTCATCCAGCATGGATGCGGTCATTCCTTTGAAAAGTGAGAGTGTGGCTTTTCTCACATCGGAAAATTCCTCTTTCAGGTCGTTCAAAGTCCGTTGATCCGTATTGTTGTGTTGCGCATACCATCCTTCATCGAATCCTTCGACCGGAGTTTTGTCTTTGCGGGAGAAACGCAGTGCACGGTATTGGAATATACGTTCGGTTTCGATTATGTGAAGCAGTACTCCTTTAACGGTCCATTTATCATCAGCATACTGAAAATCGGATTTGTTTTCGGGAAGTCCTTTGATGAAGGCGGTTGTTCGTTCCAGGTCTTGTTCCAAAGCGAGGATCAGGTCATCCTGCCCGATGGTCCGGTCAAAATAATATTTGGCATAAGCCGGTGCCGTTTCCGGGTTCGGTCTTCCTTTGAATCGGTTATCCATGATTAGAGATTTTTATCCAGTAAGTAAACGAAAGCAGCCATACTTGCACAACCCAGTTCCAGCTCTCGTTTGTTTACATTTTCAAATACATCACTCGGTGCATGGTGAAAATCAAAGTAACGTTGTGAATCCGGTACAAAACCGAAAAGCGGAATTCCTTTGTGGGCTCCTTTCAACGGGTTGATGTCTACTCCGCCGTATCCTTTTTCAAAATGATACAAACCGTAAGGTGACAATAAGGATTTGAATGACTGGATCAGTTCCAGGTAATTATCCGGTCCGTCACATTCAAAACCATGAGGTGTGAATCCGCCGCGGTCGCTTTCAATTGCTGCTACGTGGTTTTCTCCGTTGTCTATGGTCCATTTTGCATAGCCTTCACCGCCTTTGTTACCATTTTCTTCGTTCATAAAGAAGACTACCCGGATTGTATGTCTGGGTTGGATTTTCAGTTGTTTCAGAATGCGGATTGCTTCCAGGCAGTGAATGATTCCTGCACCATCATCATGCGCTCCTTCGCCTGTATCCCAGGAATCCAGATGTCCGCCAATGGTAATGATCTCCGTGCTTTTGGAACTTCCTTTCAGTTCTCCGACTACATTGAAAGATTGTACATCCGGGTAATCTCTGCAATCCATTTCGAAGATCAGTTGTGTTTTCCCTTTTTGAATGGCTTCAGCCAGCAGGTTGGCGGATTTGGTTGACAGTGCTCCTGCGGGAATTTTGGTTACTCCGTTTTCATAATACATCGACCCGGTGTGCGGATTGTGATCTTCGGGGATGGCTAATGAACGAATCACTACCCCGACTGCCCCAAGTTTTGCTGCTTCAACGGCACCGTGTCCACGGATGGCGTAACATCCTCCATAGGCTGTGAAAGTCACAATATCTGCCGGATTCATGGGCTGGTTCAGAAACACAATTTTACCCTGAACCTGGGCTTTGTTTGCCCTTTTCAGCTCATCCAGGTGATTAAATTGAATCACTTCCGCTTTGAGCATTCCGTTTGTTCCGATTGAGCCTCCCAATGCCAGAATATCCAGTTGAACAACTTGATTGCCTGCAGTTTGAAACCAGGCAACTTCTTTGGTTCCGCGTTCCCAATGAGGAACGTCCACTGGTTGCAGTGTGACTTTGTCGAAGCCATATTCTTCCATTTTGCGTTTTCCCCATTCAACAGCCATTTGTGCTTGGGCGGAGCCGGTGATTCTTGCCCCGATATCTTTGCAGAGTGAGCGCAGGTCTTCATGAGATTTACCCCGGAGCAGTGCTTCATCGAAAAATTGCCTGATTTGGACAGAATCATTTTGCTGACTATATAAGATTCCGAAAGAAAAAAGGGAACAAGTGAAGAAGAGTGTGCGAAACGATGCCATGGTGTTTTGAATTTGATCAGATACGAAAGTAATAAATGAATTAATAAGTACGAAGTGCCGGATTGCGAATTATGAACTCTCTTGCGGAGCTTCACAGAACTATATTCACAATCCGGAATTTCCAGTTTGCAATTATAGATTATCTTTGCACAAATTTTTTTTATGGCATTGAAATGCGGAATTGTTGGTCTGCCGAATGTTGGTAAATCAACCTTGTTTAATTGTTTATCTAATGCAAAGGCACAATCTGCAAACTTTCCCTTCTGTACAATCGAACCGAACGTAGGGACCATTTCCATTCCGGATACACGTCTGGAGAAATTGGAATCTATGATAAATCCTGAGAGGGTAGTTCCTGCAACAATGGAAATTGTGGATATTGCAGGGTTGGTGAAAGGCGCTTCGAAAGGAGAAGGATTAGGAAACCAGTTTTTGGCAAATATCCGCGAAACGGACGCTATCCTACATGTGTTGCGTTGTTTTGAAGACGGAAATATTATCCACGTAGACGGAAGAGTAAACCCGGTAAGCGACAAGGAAGTGATCGACATTGAACTGCAACTGAAAGATCTGGAATCGATCGAAAAACGCATTCAGTCGCTGGCTCGTGTGATTAAGTCCGGAGATAAAGACGCTGTAAAGGAAAATGATCTGGCTCATGCGATCAAAACGACTCTGGAGCAGGGAAAATCTGTTCGTTCAATGGAGTTCGATGAAAAAGAGCAGGAGATTGTAAAAAAATTCCAGTTGATTACTTCCAAGCCGGTTATGTATGTTTGTAACGTAGATGAATCTTCTGTTTTGACTGGAAACGGGCACGTAGAAGCAGTTCGCAATGCTGTAAAAGATGAAAAGGCGGAAGTATTGATTATTGGTGCAAAAATCGAGGCAGATATTTCAGAATTGGAAACGTATGAAGAACGCCAAATGTTCCTGGATGAGCTGAATCTGGAAGAACCGGGAGTAAACCGCTTGATCCGTGCAGCTTATGCCTTGCTGAATTTACAGACTTATTTCACTGCCGGAGTAAAGGAAGTAAGAGCCTGGACGGTTTCGGTTGGCGCTACAGCTCCACAGGCTGCGGGAGTGATCCACAGCGATTTTGAAAAAGGATTCATCCGTGCGGAAGTAATGAAATATGATGATTTTACGACTTTGGGCTCTGAAGCGGCAGTAAAGGAGGCCGGAAGATTCAAAGTAGAAGGAAAAGAATACATAGTACAGGACGGAGATATCATGCATTTCCGTTTTAACGTGTAAATATTCCCGTACAAGGATAGATAATGTCCAAAACTTGGGACGAAAGAATGACTAGTTCTAAATAGTCGATACAGTTTTATAGGCAAGTCGGGACTAGACAAAACACCCATTAAAAAGACTCTTCCTCTCATAGCACCACGAGTTTTTTCTGTTGCCAGCGGTTATTAATGAAACAACGCAAAATGTAAGTTCCGGGGTTCAATACCCTATCGGATTCCCAAGTCTCCTTTTCGATCTCCTGCTGAAATACCGGAGTTCCCAGGATGGTATGACAAGTTACGGTTTTTATCGGAACAGAACAATTGAGTGTAAACATTCCGTTCGTGGGATTGGGATAGATGATGAACTCCAACTCTTCATCCGCTTCGCTCCATTGCCCGGAATCGGATTCATTCATTGTATAATCAGATGCTTGTTCTGTGTACCCATTTCCACCCGGAGGCGCGAGATGATTGGGACTGCACTGGACGTATTCAATGGATGCGGTGAACTGTGCACCGAATTCTGTTTCAAAACCATCGGTCAGCTCAATGTATTCTCCGGCGGTCAGAACCAGGTCGGCGTTGGGAAGCACCCGGTATTCCCCGTCGGGGGTGGATGGTGTAACGTGTTTTCCCACCACGATTCCCACCTGTGCTCTGCGTTTTGCCCGGTAGAGGTAATTGCTTCGTGCCTGGCTGCCCATATCAAAATTCTGCAAACCCAGATACCGGGGCTCGATCTCGTTCAGCAGGAAATCCCGCAGGCTGTCCGCATA
>JAIRJW010000026.1 GCA_031260455.1 Fluviicola sp. | reverse complement strand
AAGTAATTGAACCCGTTGAATGTCTCTGTTACAGAAACCTGTTGATTGGGCAGGTTTTGCGCATGAAAGTTTAGCGGGAAAACAATACCCAGGATAAAAACGGTTGATTTCAGAGATTGCCTGGCGTTAGTGGTTCTTTTCATAGAGATTAATTTATAAGATATAATAGTCGCTACAATTCTACGGCTAATTTTCGATGATTCCAAATCATCTTTATGATCTTGAATCGGTTATACAAAAATAGAATACGGAAGATCCCAAACTCGTGTTAAAGATTACCCTTCCGAGCGATTCCGTTCCACCCAATTCGTCAACTCAATGAATTCCTCCACTCCCAGACGCTCCGGACGCAATTGCAATGTTGGGTTTTCTTCATAACTTTCAGGAAGTAATGCTTTGATCGAGTTCCGGATGGTTTTGCGCCGCTGATTGAAGGCCATTTTTACGATCTGTTTGAACAGTTTTTCGTCGCATGGAAGTTTCTCCCTGTTGTTTCTTGTACAGCGAATCACTCCGGATTTTACTTTCGGCGGTGGATCAAACACATGTTCATCCACCGTGAAACAATATTCGATATCGTAATACGCCTGGAGCAAAACGCTCAGGATTCCATACGTTTTCGAGCCCGGTTTTTCTGCCACACGTTCGGCTACTTCTTTCTGGAACATCCCCATAATTTCCGGAATCGAATCCTTGAAATCGATGCACTTGAATAAAATCTGGGAAGAAATATTGTACGGAAAATTCCCCAGCACAGCAAAGGGCTTACTTCCCACAATCCCGGTCGGATCCATTTTCAGGAAATCCCCGAAAATGATGTGGTCTCCCAATTGCGGATAATGCGCCTTCAGGTAGTCAATGGATTCAGGATCCACATCCATCACATACAATTCCGTTACCGAATCCTGCAACAGGTATTCTGTTAATGCTCCCATTCCGGGGCCAATTTCTATGGCTGTTTTCACTCCCTGGTGATGTCCGAACTGATCTGCAATTTTTTTACAGATATTTTTGTCTTTCAGGAAATGTTGTCCGAGGTGTTTTTTTGCCCTAACGCTCATGAGTAAAGTGTTGAATCACGTTCAAAGTGCTTCTGAAAGCAGCAAAACGCCCTTCGTATCTGTTTTTATGATCTGCCTGAAGTCTGGAGGCATGATTTTGCTGGTAATCGTCCAGGTGATCCTGACTGTATGCCACATAGGTCATGGCGTAGGTACATGCTCCTTCTTCCTCATCATTCATTTTAGACATCCGACTCTCCAGGAAACATCCGGTTTCCATTACTCCCGGAATGTGTATTTCACGCATCCAGTTTACCCAATCCTGCTCAATTGCGGGATCGATGCTTACTGTGACATTATAGATTATGTGTTCCATCGGTGCAAAGTTACGGAAAATTGGGGAGTAGGTTTCGATCCCGGAACAGGGATCGGTTTTCTTTCCAGATCACACATTTTACAAATTTATAAAATTGTGTAAAAAGTCTGATTCCAGAGGGATTAAGCGCATTTTTAAGCAGCGAAAAGGCTACCTCAAACGAGATAGCCTTCCGGTTATTTTAATCAAATCTGCTTTAGTTCTTCACCCAGCGAACCAAAGCAGTTCCAGAAGCAGAAATCAAACGGATAAAGTATGTTCCAGAAACCAAAGATTCCGTGTTGAATTCCAGTTCAGCTGCAGATTTCTGAGTAGCACTCAAAGCGATTTCTTTTCCCTCTGCTCCGATAAACGTTACTGTAAATCCATTCCATCCGGAAGCCAGGTTCAATACTACTGAACGTGTGCCCGGGTTAGGATAAACATTCAGGTTTGCAAGAATAGACTCTTCAATGCCCAGAACACCATCCACACCATCACAGTTCTCATCAATCCCGTTTCCGGTCTGATCATCCGCACCAGGATAAATGGCTGCATTCGTATCGTCACAGTCACCGTTATTGGTCACATAACCTACAGGTTGTGTACAATCCGTTACAGAAGAGTTCGGATCACCATAAGTATCTCCATCTGTATCCGCATACCAAACTGCACCGGGGAACTCCCCTGCATCCGTATCATCACAGTCGGTATTATCAGGCACATATCCGTTAGGAGCTGTGCAATCTGTTACGGAAACCGCAGAGTTTCCGAATCCGTCTCCATCTGAATCCTGATAATAAGTAACAGAAGATGTAATCGTCAGGTTAATTGTGATAATACTGTCACACCCTGCAGCATTCGGAATCGTATCGTGATAAGTTCCAGAAACAGTATATGTTTCATCTGTAGAAGGAACCGTATAAGACCCACATGCAACAGGTGAAATTGTACTTGTCGTATTGTTTTTAATTGTCAGGTCGATCATCAGGATACTGTCGCACCCTCCAGCATTCGGAATTGTATCGTAGTAAACTCCAGAAGCAGTGTATGTTTCATGTCCGGAAGGAACAGTGTAAGATCCACCACATTGTACAGGTGGGTTAATCGTAGCAAAAGTGTTGGTACATCCGGTTGCAGCAGCTGGTGTAACGGAAGCCCATGTTAAACCTGCACGAATTTCATCAATCTCCAGATTTCCCGTTCCTGATGAAGCAGAACCGGCTTGTCTGAAAAAAATAGAAGCAATAGAACCAAAATTTGTTTGCGTTCCTGAGTTATTTGAAACTGTTGCAGCTGGTTCTGCAGCTCCCGGAACCGGGTTCACAAACAAACTGGCAGCATAGGGAGCAGTCGTCAGGTTCAGCTTCACCACAACCAAAACGGTTGTACCAACCGGATAGTCTCCTGTATAAGTTGAAGTTGGAGTACCTCCCGTGTAGTTTTGAATTCCCAGATTAAAAGTTCCTGCTGTGGAGCCTGTTTTCACGAATACTCTCGGACAGAAAATAGTAACGCTTGTTCCACTTGAATTACCAAATCCGGTAAAATACTCTCCGGTAGTTATCAGTCCGGTAGTATTAGTAACTTTCAGCAAAAATGAATAGTACGCAATTCCCAAACCAAGTCCTGTAACCGCTTTATTATAATCCTGGGCAGCACCTGCAACTAATGTCGCTCTGTTTCCTGCCGAAGCCTCAAACCCTGCATAAGATAAACTGGAACCGTTATCACTTGCAGATGTTAAAAGGTTAATTGGTCCGGAAGTTCCGCTGTGTATCGACCATCCGTTTGCATCCAGGGTTCCCGTATAGTTGAATTGATCAACTATCTGACTCATCCCCAGGCTGCTTACCATTAAAATAGGCATTAGTAAAAGTCTTTTCATTTGTTTGAAATTTTTTGCCAAAGATATGAAAAGTGGGTACTATATTCCTAAACAAAAAAGGTAGTAAAGAGCTTCAATAAAAATTTAGTAAAAAATAATTCTTTGAAAAACAATGAATTACAACAAGCTAAATCGATTTAAGGAAGCCGGATTATTAAATTATTAAACTTTTTGCATCTCTATTAAGCGTGCCACATATTTTCCGATAATGTCAAATTCCAGATTCACCTTTGTTCCTGCCTGGAAAGTATGGAAGTTGGTATGTTCGTGGGTGTAAGGAATGATACAAACGGAAAATAATCCTTTTTCGGAATCCACCACTGTTAAACTCACACCGTTTACTGTAACAGAACCTTTTGCCACTGTAGGTTGGTCAAAATCATAGCGGAAAGTATATTTCCAGCTTCCATTCAGATCTTCTACCGAAATGCAGGTTGCAGTTGTATCCACATGTCCCTGAACAATATGTCCGTCCAGGCGCGCACCCAAAAGCATGCAACGTTCCAGATTCACCTTCGTTCCTATCTTCCATTCTCCGAGGTTGGTTTTATCCAGTGTTTCCCGGATGGCCGTAAATATATAGGTATTTCCTTTGATCTTTACTACAGTCAAACAGCAGCCGTTGTGGGCAACACTCTGATCAATTTTTAATTCGTGTGTAATAGCCGATTCTATCGTAAAATGAACGTTACTCTGATCCTTTTCAATCGCAACAACCCTTCCAAGGGTTTCGATAATACCTGTAAACATACTATTTTCCGTGTGTTTGATGCTGCATCGTAGATAACCGCGCTCTTAAAGCTATAAAGATAGCACACATTGACCAAACGGGAACAGCTGCTTTATCAGTATCTAAAAAATTGTTGAGAAATCCATGGATAAAATAGGTCGACAGGGAAATAATAAATCCCATCAACAGCGTTTTTGTTTCGCGGTCTTCCACCGGCCAGGCATTGTAAAGTGTAATTCCTTCATAGAATATTGCCACCACAATCGCCAGCATGCTCAGCATCCCAATCAATCCCATTTCTGCCAATGGCCCCAGATATTCACTGTGCGCATTTCCCATATTTCCGAAATTGGTAGAAATAATGGTCAGATTTTCCGGGTGCTGAAAACGGGCATATTCAAAAGCATACATTCCGGGACCAAAACCGAACCATGGACGCTCCCGGAACATATCAATTGCACAGGTCCAGCGGTTGATCCGCTCCAGATTCGAAGCATCGGTTGTTACATTCGTTGCACTTTGCAGGCGCTCTCCAAATTCTTCGGTTGTATGCTCGTATTTGTTTCGCGCCATATCCTGCTGAATCGAATCCCAGGAAATCCAGATATAAAGTCCTATGACCAAAGCAATTCCCATCAGCCAGGAAAATTTCACTTTAAAACGAATCAGCAACCAGATCACTATTCCGATAAAAACACTCAACCATGCTGCACGCGTGTAGCTGAAATACAGGCCAAGCAGGGAAATAAACATAAATACGATGAGAATGAATTGCTGCAAAGGCGTATGTTTCCGGGAAAAATAAAATGAAAAGATCAGCGGAACAACCAAGGCAACTAGGGCCCCATAAATCGTGTGATCTTTAAAAAAGGGCCACATGACCCAATGGCTTTCCTTCTCTCCGAAACGGTAGGAAGCATGCATAACCAGAGTATAGGTAATCGCAACGATCATCGTTGAAAGAAAAAGCCACAGGAACCAGCGGATTTTTTTCGGCTCATAAAAGACCGAACTTCCGTAGAATAATACCGGAACGATAAACCACAAGTGTGCCAGTAAGAATTTGAGTGAAGTAATGGTGTTTTCACTTGTAATGGAAGTAAACAAGACCCAAATCAGGTAAAAAACCACCGTCCAGACAATCGCCGAATTTCTCAGATAAGCAGGAAAAACCCGGTACTTCATATTCTGAATCAGCAATAGCAGCATGGTTCCGAACAATAAGGGCTCGGTCGGAATAAACAACCCGAAACTATCCGTATATTCTTCGATATTAATGGATAAAGGTGTGACAGCAATGATGAAAAAGAAGGTGTATTCGGTATAAAACAAAGCTACAAAAAGTATAATCAATGCGTAGGGAATCAGCGGAATATAGGTATTATCGAACCAAAATCCGTATCCCAGCAGGCCAGCAAATGCCAGACCAAATACCAGTAACCAGCTATTTTCCCGGATAAAAGCCACTTTTATGACAACTTACGGATTTCCCTGATTTTATCCTGAACCAGCAACAGGAAAACCATAAACACAAACGTTCCGAAAGTAGACAAAAGCATAATAATCAAGCGTTTCGGTTTGTCCTTCTTGTCTGCCACAACCGCCCTTTCCACAATAAACTTGTGATTAAATTGCGTATTCGCATCAGATTCCGCCTGTTCGTATGACTGATTAAAGTCCGACAGTTTCATAATTTTCTCATTACGTTCGTATTCCAATCCGTCGAAAAGTGCTCCATACTTCAGGTTGATATCGATGCGCGCTTTGTAATCGGCTTTGTCTTCTGCTCCTTTTGCTTCTACGTATGCCTGGAAAAGGTTCGCACGGCTTTCCAGCGGAACAACCCCCAAACCGGCCAGTGAATCCAACTGTTTCAGGATAGCATCTCTTTCTGTTTCCAGCATTTCCTTCTTCCGTTTGTTGATCTGGAATGCAGGAATCGTACGTTCCATCACCATTTCATTCTTCACGGTATCAATCAGATCCACGATCTTATTGGCCATATCTGCCGCCAATTGCGGATCTTTGTCTAATACGTCAATCTGAATGGAGCCATAGCGTGTGCGAACAAACAAAATATGACTGTCATATTCTTTTACCAGTTTGTAATGCTTATTGGCATCAGAAGGATCGATATCATAATGCTTTATCAGGTCAAACTGCTGCACTACTTTATCTCTTACTTTGGAAGACTGCAAAATTTGAATCAGTTGTTCAGCTTGCTCTTCTTCTCCAAAGTCCATAGATGAAGCTTTGGCATTTCGCTGTTCGGAAAAGGATACTGTACTGGTTGCAGCCGGAAACACGATTGCTGTAGACCGGTAAAGAGGTGTCATCAGGAATGCGGTCAGGGTTGAAACAACCAGGCCAATCGATGTGACAATCAGCAATATCTTGCGTTTAGCCCACAGTGTTACAAAGAGATTCATCCGTTGTTCCTGCATTACCTTGCTGCTTTCTTCCATACTTTTTTCAATTATGTATTGCAAATTTATCTGAAATTCAGCAATAGCCAAATTCTATTATCTGATCGGAAGAAAAAGCTTTTTCAATCTGACTTCAATTGCTACATCAGGAATCTGTTCAGTTAATGCATTTTTTATTTTAAAATTATCACCGTACCAAAATTCATTATTTTTGTTTTCATAAGTAATTCTGTATGATAGCATACAACCCAAAGAGCTGGATCAGACTGATCTTTCACCTGACTAAAAGCGATACCTTTTCCATCTTGTGGAAAGAACTGCTTTTTATTTTCCTTTTTACACTTGGTATTGCTTTTTTCGAGATCCATTTCTTTTCAGATGCGGTTGTTTTGGAAAAGTTGTTTTCGGTTTATTCCATCCTGGGTTTTGTATTGTCACTCTTATTAGTCTTCAGAACAAATACCGCCTACGACCGATGGTGGGAAGGTCGCAGAAAATGGGGAGAACTGGTTAACGATTCCCGAAACCTGGCAGTGAAACTCACTGCGCTTGATTTATCGTTTGAAGACAATCATTTTTTTGGGCGACATATCGGAAATTTTGCCCTGTGTATCAAGGAACACCTGCGCCAGGGAACAAACTTTGATCTGCTGGATTTAACGGAAGAAGAGCAGGTATTCCTTCAAAACCTGGATCATATTCCGTCGGGAATTGCTGAATTGCTCTACAAACGACTAAATGAACTGAAAAAAGCAGGAGTTATTTCGGAAGAGGATGTGCTGCGCCTGGACAGAAATCTCAACGGGTTCCTGGATTGCGTGGGTGCCTGCGAGCGCATTAAAAACACCCCGATCCCGTATTCCTATTCCATATTCTTCAAAAAATTCATTTTAACCTATGTAATCACGCTCCCTTTTGCTTTTGTTGTGAATTTCGGATATTATTCTTCGATCATTGCCACGTTCATTTTTTATGTACTGGTGAGTATCGAAATTCTGGCGGAGGAAATTGAAGATCCTTTCGGAACAGACGACAATGACCTGCCAACGGATGAAATGGCACAACGCATTCAGGGGATTGTGCAAACGATTTTGGATAAACCGTAAGTCCCGGTGAACGTTTAAAACTAACTATGAAGAGATAAAGGTTTTTCATCTCACATTAAAAAGTTGCCGGAAATGAAGCAGAGTTTCACAGGTGTTTTTTGTAATTTCATTACTTAAATATGTAATTAAATTACATTTATTATGCGGTTTCGATATATGGGTTATTTTCTGATATATCATGTATTTCATAAAGAAACAAATCATATCTTTGTTTCACCAAATTCTTATGTAAGAATAATCTATGAAAATAAAATTCAACCTTCACAAATCACTTCTCAACTTATCTGTTTATTGTATAATAGCAAGTTCTGGCTTTCTGGCGCAAAAAATTGAATCTGCTCCCATACCAGGTGCAGGTAGAATTGTGATGTCCACACAGTTTGAAGGATTAATAGGAAATAAAGAGATACGGAGTAATGTTCAGGCAGCATTTACAAAATACAACCACAACATACTGGTCTATGAAAACAAGAAAAAGCAGTTGAAAAAGGACATTAGGATTAAGTATAACGATGTCAAATATGTTCCAAATGGGTATTTTATCAAAGAATCCAAAATTGTCGGGTACTTTATTGCAGGTACTAAAAACTCGGAAAGGGTTATGTTGTGCTTACAAGAATTTGATACCGAACTGAAGCCAATTGGTCAACCGGTTGAAATCATTGAACTTCCCCGAGCTGTTGATCAGTCGAAATTACTGGACAGCAGATCGGGTGGTATGTTTACGGATAAGGTTGTAAAAGAGCAGAATTTGGTTGCGAGATACAACAAAGACAATGGCACGATTCTGTTTTGTTTCTCCTTGCAGTTAGTTAAAGGACAGGACCTTTCGTATTGCAAAATCATTCTTCTTAACGATAACTATAAAGTATTGAATACCTTTGAATACAAATCCGCTTCTGGAGAAAATTACATCCAGGCGACTCCACAAAAGATTTTTGAGAATGGCGATGCATTAGTATCAATTTCAGAAGGTATAAAGGAATATAAAGAGAATGGAAGCCTGGTATTCAAGATTTCCAAACAGGCACAAATTTTCGTCCCTGCAAATGGAGGCACTTCCAAAGAACTG
This sequence comes from Fluviicola sp., assembly GCA_031260455.1. Taxonomy (GTDB): domain Bacteria; phylum Bacteroidota; class Bacteroidia; order Flavobacteriales_D; family Crocinitomicaceae; genus Fluviicola. The sequence continues at coordinate 34,527 of JAIRJW010000026.1, read as the reverse complement.
GAATTAATGCCCGATCAAGAGCGGATCATCAATATTAAAACAGCTGAGAATCTTACAAAAGATGGGAATGTTTTATATAGCATCTTATCTTCGGTATACGATAAAGAGAGAAATGAGGTTGTTGTATACATTGGTTTATATACTTATAATGTTAGTAGCGAAAAGCTGGAACGAAAATCCTACCAGTATGGGATTAAGGAAGTTTTTCCGAATTATAATGTATTAAATACATCTTCATTTTATTTGAAAAAAATATTCAATTTGACAGACGGATCCATTTTATTATGGCTAATTGCAACTGATCCTATAAGCGGCTATAGCAGAGATAGCGGACATGTTTTCATTAAAATTGAACCAAACAACCAGATTTCCTGGATAAAAGGTTTTCGAAAGGAGTCTATTTCACTTCCGGAATTAGCAGGTGCAATTGATTATTTTGACACAAATGGCAACTTAAATTTGGTATTTAACTTTCCTTCAAAAAAATTTAAGAACAATACCTTGGCAACATGTTTTGGAAAAACAATAATTCTTAATTCAAAAATTACCAGAGTAGATGTTGGTTCTATACCCATTGTTGCAACTGTGGATATTTCCACTGGTGAAATTATGATGAAAAAAATGTCCATCGAGGGTTCCGCACTTGGAGGAATATTAATTTCAGAATCAGAAAGCCTGGGTGAAAATGGAAAATACAGAATGCATATGATGATCAACAAGAAGTTGCAATTTGCTGAGATTGATTTTAATGCTGACTAAATAACCGGATTTAAACTTCCCGATCCCTTCTCGGGAAGTCTGATAGGTTGGTTTCTGTTTCCATGAAGCAAATTCACTGCACAAACCATCCGGTCAAAGGGTTGAGATGTATTTTAAGAAAATTAGTATATTGAAAATAAACAATTTAATATGATGACTGTGGAATACATTTTATTTCCAGCACCAGAAAAGGATTTGTAATTTTTAATGCAATATTATCAACGCGAAAAATAAAGAACAGAGAAATCTGATAACATTCCATTTATTGATACCTCAGACTCCAAACGAACTCCATGCATATCACCCCTGAAAATTCCTGAGCTGACTGCATGAATGAATCTCAACCCCTTTTCCCGAAAAATCACAATCATTCGTAATTCAAAAAAATCCCCATGAAAATGAGCGTTTCATACGCAATATCCACACTCAAAACTGAAAAAAAAAGCATTATCTTTGCGCCATGAAGCACATACGCAATTTTTGTATCATCGCACACATCGACCATGGTAAGAGCACATTAGCCGATCGTTTACTACAAACAACCGGAACTATTTCTGATCGTGAAATGCAGGCTCAGGCACTGGATGATATGGATTTGGAGCGTGAACGCGGTATTACTATTAAGTCGCATGCGATCCAGATGAACTACAAACATGAAGGACAAGATTATGTGCTGAACCTGATTGACACTCCCGGACATGTGGACTTTTCCTACGAGGTTTCCCGTTCCATTGCTGCTTGCGAAGGAGCTTTACTGATCGTGGATGCATCACAGGGAATTGAAGCGCAAACGATCTCGAATCTGTACCTTGCCCTGGAGCACGACCTGGAAATTATCCCAATTTTGAATAAAATGGACCTTCCGGGTGCTATGCCGGAGGAAGTAACGGACCAGATTGTAGAACTAATCGGTTGTGATCCAGGCAATGTTATCCCGGCATCCGGGAAAACCGGTTTGGGTGTGGACCAGATCCTCAAAGCGATCATTGAACGGATTCCCGCTCCTGCAGGTGATGAAAATGCACCGCTTCAGGCCATGATCTTTGACTCAGTGTTCAATTCTTTCCGTGGAATTATTGCATACTACCGGGTGAAAAACGGAGTGATCAAAAAGGGTGACAGAGTAAAATTCTTCAATACCGGACGTGAGTATAATGCTGATGAGGTCGGAATCCTGAAAATGGACCTGAGTCCGAAAAAAGAAGTCCGCGCAGGAGATGTAGGCTACATTATCTCAGGAATCAAGCAGGCAAACGAAGTGAAAGTCGGTGATACGATCACTCTGGCAGCAAATCCGTGCTCGGAAGCGATCAAAGGATTCGAGGATGTGAAACCGATGGTCTTTGCCGGAATTTATCCGGTAGAAACCGACGAATACGAAGAATTGCGCTACTCCATGGAGAAGCTGCAGCTGAACGATTCATCTCTGGTGTTTGAACCGGAATCTTCAGCAGCACTTGGTTTTGGTTTCCGATGCGGATTCCTGGGAATGCTGCACATGGAAATCATTCAGGAACGTTTGGAGCGGGAATTCAACATGACGGTGATCACTACCGTACCGAACGTATCATATTACTGTTACACGACAAAAGATCCCGGAAAACAGATCATCGTGAACAATCCTTCTGAACTTCCGGATCCTTCAACAATCCACCATATTGAAGAGCCTTATATCAAAGCACAAGTAATCACTAAGTCCGAATACATCGGTCAGATTATGACTTTATGTATCGAAAAACGCGGTGAATTGCGGAATCAGGTTTACCTGACGCAAGATCGCGTGGAGCTGACTTTTGAAATGCCTCTGGCTGAGATCGTATTCGACTTCTATGACCGTCTGAAATCAGTTTCCCGTGGGTATGCTTCCTTTGATTATCATCCAATCGGGTACAAAGAATCTGATCTGATCCGTATGGATATGCTTTTGAACGGAGAACAACTGGATGCGCTTTCTGCTCTTGTCCACCGCAGCAATGCTTACGACCTGGGGAAAAAGATTTGCGTAAAGCTGAAAGAACTGATTCCACGCCAGCAATTCGAAATTCCGATTCAGGCCGCGATCGGTGCGAAAATCATTGCACGTGAAACCATCAAGGCCTTACGCAAAGATGTAACAGCAAAATGTTACGGTGGAGATATCTCACGTAAGCGTAAACTACTCGAAAAGCAGAAAGAAGGGAAAAAACGCATGCGCCAGGTCGGAAAAGTAGAAGTTCCGCAGGAAGCATTTATGGCCGTTCTGAAATTGAATGATTAACTGAAGAAACGAGAACACCCCGGCTCGCTCAGTTTTCCGTTCGTTCTTCGGAATGATATTCATAAATAAAAGCCGACCAATCCGAAACGCTTTAACTACTTTTTTACACTTCAGTGCTTTTTCATTAATTGATTGATCCGTTTTTTGTTGTCTTCCGCCATATCACTAAAAACGCCCCGGGGAACAATTAACCGGAGCGTTTATCTTTATGCTGTTTTTATTTAATCTTCATCCTCTCCTTCATCATCAGGAGCATCACCGTATGAATCATCGTCATCGTCATCATCGGCCATATCGTCATCCTCTCCTTTTGCATCAACTGCGTCGAAATCATCATCGAAATCATCATCGTCATCATCTACAGAAGGAGATTTTATTACCATTTTCGGAAGTTTCACCAGGTAAATAATGTCATCTGTTTCCCAAAGTAAGGAGTCAAACACCTCTCCGGTAACCGGATTCGTCATTTTCGTAGTATTCCCGGAGAATCCTTCCGGAAAAGCAATTAGTAGTTGTTTCTTCTGATCGATATTCAGCTTATCATAGCTAATAATTGACTTCTTTTTCGACATGCTGCTTTTATATTTCTAATTTGACGATACGATTAATAGGAATAAGAACATGCTGCTTCAAAACAATTGCAACATCCGTCACAGCCCAGATAGTTGTGTGCACAACCTTCTTTCCGCCGTCATCTGCAAAGTAAATCTTTACTTTATAATGTTCCAAATTTCCAAGAGAGATTGCGCGGTCTATATTTGCTCTGCGTGCGGAAATCAAATCCGCATCTTCCAGAATTTCTTCTTTCGGAAAATGCAACGCTGCTACGTTCTCTTTTTCAATCTGAACAAAATTCGTTGTGTCCATTTCCATTTTTGAGCAAAAATAAATCATTTGATGAATTGAAAAAGGAGTTTTCGACTAAACTTGAAAAAAAACATTTAAACGGCAGAATGTTTAAATATCTTTTCAGCAAAAAGACCCATGAACAACTTGTGCATGAGTCTCTACAAATAGTTTAGTAGTGTTTTAGTTTGTATATCGCGTGTGAACAATCAACATTCATGAAAATCAGGTTGTTTCTAAGTTTTTTAATGGTCAAGTCTTTGACGGAGATAGAACTGTATACTCTTCAATAAAACTAGAAAATGAAAAAACTGCCTCTCCATTGCAGTGTTTTCCGTTTTTAACTTTAACCTAACTATAGAAAACAACCTGATTCCATTCTCCTTATTTCCTCTCCTAAGATAGGAATGTATTGAAATTTGAACCAGGTTAATGAATAAATGCCTTGTCTGGATGAATATTTAGCCAAAATAAGTTAACACAATCTATAATTTTTCTAAAATCTGGAAGAAGATATCTCTTTTTGCAGGTGATAACGGAACCTCAGAACCATCCTTCATCACCACTGCCCCACCATTTCCTTTGTCATAGCGATCTACAAAATTCAGATTGATCAGGTGAGATTGCTGAACACGCAGGAAGTTGTGTCCGGATAATAAGGTCTCGTAATCCTTCAATGTGCGTGAGACCAGGATTTTCTTTCCCTCTGTCAGGAAAAACGACGTATAATTCCGGTCGGCTTCACAACGAATGATGTGATCCAGATCCACCACATGAACACTTTCCTGTGTTTTCAATACCAGTCTTCTTTTCTGGTTCGGCTGAATATTATTCTGAAGCGCTTCAAATTGCGGTTCCTGCTTCGGTTCATCTTTCTTCATCGAGTCCAGCGCACGTTCTACCGCATTTCTGAGTTCTTCCGGATCCACCGGTTTCAGGATATAATCCAATGCCGAAAATTTAATGGCTTTGATCGCGAATTCTTCGTGTGCCGTAATGAAAATGACTTCAAAATCCTTTTTCGGGAGAGATTTCAACAAGTCAAATCCGGTTCCGTCCGGCATCTGGATGTCCAGGAAAACTAAATCGGGTTTGATTTCTTCAATGGCGGCTAATCCTGACTGCACGTTCTCACCAACCGGAAAAGTCTGAATGTCCAGGCCGAATGATTCGATCATTTTCGCAATCAATTCCCGGGTACGCTGCTCGTCATCAACAATTAATACTTTTTTCATGCAAGCTGAAGTATTTTTTGGAAAGATAAATATTTATACAGTAGAAAAGATTCAAAGGGTTCAAAAAGTTGAAAGTGCCTAATCAGAAATTGAACTATTGAACTATTGAACTATTGAACTATTACTCTAATTCACAAAGAAACTAATCCCTCTGTACGGTAAGGCAGGTAAATATTCACCAGCGTTCCGGTCCCTTTTTCCCTGTCGAAATCCTCAATTTCCATCCGGCCCAGGATTTTATACTTGTAGCTCAGGTTGTCGATCCGATCCTGCGTAATCTTCATCGCCATACTTTTATGCTCAGCACTTTTCCTGTTGTTTTTCGCTCCCTTTCTGCCCACTCCGTTGTCTTCAATCATTACGTGAAGCATTTCTTCGTCTTTGGTAAACCGGACATGAATAAATCCGCCTTCGATCGTGTGCAACTGACCATGTTCGATTGCATTTTCAATAAAAGGTTGTGTAATCATCGGCGGAATAACCACTTCTTCCCGCAGCAATTGCTCGTTGACTGAAATCTCATACTCGAAACGATCTCCGAAACGGAGTTTCTGTGTTTCCAGGTATTTGTTCAGAATATCGATCTCTGTTCCAAGCGGAATGAACTCTTTAGATGAATTTTCCAAGATCAGGCGCATAAGCTTAGAGAAATTCACCAGGAATTTGGTGGAATTTTTCGTGTCGTTCTCATAAATGTAACTTTGGATCACTGACATGGCATTGAAGACAAAGTGCGGATTCATCTGGGAGCGCAGCAAAGTCTGATTCATTTCAGATTCCCGCTGTAATTGCTTGATATTTCGCTGTTTCCATCGGTTATAAATAATCAGCGCCCCAAGCGCAAGCACCACGATAAACCCGATGATAATATACGTTTGAAAGATATTCCGCAGCTCCGTATTTTCTTTCTGTTTGCGTTGCAATTCAATCGAATCTGCCTGGATAGCAATCAGGCGTTCGCGCTGTTCCGAACGATATAATTCCGATAATTCGGCAATTTTGGCACCTACTTCCACAATCCGGGCACTGTCAGCATAATCGGAATACATATTCAGATACTTATACGCCAAGTCCATATTTCCGGTTTTCTTATACACATCCGCCATTTCCTTATAAGAAGCGTAAATGCTACTGATGTTTCCATATTGCGAACGGATCTCAATAGAGCGGTTCAGATAATTCAAGGCATTCTTGTATTTCCCCTGCTCGGCAAATACCGTCCCAACCAGGTGATATACTGCTGCAATCTGCGAGCGGTTGGCAGCAGATTCAAAATAAACAAGCGCCATGTTGTAATAGCGCAATGCATCATTGTATTTCTTTTGTTCGTTGAGGGCATTTCCCAGGTATTTGTGCGCCAAACCCAGGCCATCCTGGTCATTGAACGCCTGCAACGTGTGAATCGCACCTTTCAGGTCACTGATCGCCTGTTCATATTCTTTTTTTGCCAGTTTGACCAGGCCGATGTCCGTATCTGCCAATCCGACCTGACGTTTATCCCGGATACGCAGGGCCGTTTCCCGCGACTGCATGAAGAAATTATTGGCATTGTCGTAATTGAAAATCTGGAACTGGGATTCCCCGATTTCACGCTGATATTGAGCAACCTGGGGGAAATCACCAGCCTCCTTGGCAAGTTGCAACGCAATGAAATTCCGTGATACAGAAAGTTCCACCTGTCCGAAAAAGTTGTAAATCACCGACTGCATATTCACACACTTCGCCATTAGGGATTTATCGGAGGAACGGCGTGCATATTGAGTAGACGTTTCTGCAAATTTCAGTGAAGCGTCGCGTTTATTCTGCTCCATATTCAACTTAGCCAGCAAACGGTCCGTTTCGGCAATCAGAGCATAATTTCGCAGTCTTTTTGAAAAACGCAGTGCTTCCATCAGGTAGATTTCCGCCTGTTTGTATTCTCTGAATGCAATATGGTATTCCGCCAGCAACTGAAAAATGTATACCTGGTTCAGCTTGGAATCCGTTCGCGACAAATAAGGTTGCAGCTGAAGAATTTTGGCATAATATGCCGTTTTATTTCCCCAAAGCGCTTCAATTCTCAGATCGAAAATAAGTGCCTGCAATTTCGCGGAATCCGATTCCATTCTGCTGGCATCAATAATCACATAACGAATGGAATCCGCCTTATAAACATCGTTGAACTGGTAAAATTTGCCCAATTCAATTTGTCGCCAGAATCGTTTGGTATTATCTTTCTCAGTTAAATACGCCCGCTTGTAACTTACCTCGTCTCCATTAGCCGCAAATCCTTTATTGAATGAAGCAACAAAGCAAAAGAGGAAACCCAAAAGCGCAAGCAGTAACCGAAACATACACTAAAAATAGTTTTTTTCGGAGAAAAGCTGCATACCTCTTAAAAATGCTCTGTTCGGGAAGCTATTTTCCGTAAGCTTCGCAACGGTGTTTTCGTGGTTTTGACTTTTCAATTTTTATTTTTTCAATTTTGAATTATCCTATCTTTGCCCCACTTTTTAAGGACGCGCAAGCATGGAATATAATTTTAGTGAAATCGAGAAGAAATGGCGCCAGTTCTGGGCAGACCATAAAACATTCAAAGCGGAAGACAACAGCAGTAAACCGAAGTACTACGTATTGGATATGTTCCCGTATCCTTCCGGCGCCGGATTACACGTAGGTCACCCACTCGGTTACATCGCTTCCGATATCTATGCGCGCTACAAACGCTTAAAAGGGTATAATGTACTGCACCCGATGGGCTATGACTCATTCGGGCTTCCGGCGGAGCAATATGCCATCCAGACCGGGCAGCACCCGGCAATCACAACGGAACAAAACATCAGTCGTTACCGCGACCAGTTGGACAAGATCGGGTTCTCTTTCGACTGGGACCGGGAAGTACGTACTTCCGATCCGCGTTATTATAAATGGACACAATGGATCTTCAAACAGATTTTCAACTCGTGGTACAATCTGAAATCAAATAAGGCTGAAGACATTTCGACGCTGATTGCGGCCTTCGAAAGTAACGGAAACACCGGGATCGAAGCCGTTACTGAGTTTACCGAAACATTCACCGCTGGCGAATGGAAAAACTATTCGGAAAAAACGCAATCCGACATCCTTATGGAATACCGCCTGGCTTATCTGGCTGATTCCTGGGTAAACTGGTGTCCAGCCCTGGGAACCGTTCTCGCAAATGATGAAGTCATCAACGGACTTTCTGAGCGCGGCGGGCACCCTGTGGAACAAAAACTCATGCGTCAGTGGTCGATGCGCATCAAGGCTTATGCCGAGCGTCTGATCACCGGTTTGGATACCATAGACTGGACGGATGCCATTAAAGACATACAACGCAACTGGATTGGAAAATCCCGGGGAGCGTCTGTTTTCTTCCCACTTTGGAAAGCTTGCCCCGACAAGAATTCGTCGGGAGGCACTGAGGAGGAAGGCTCTTTGGCAGATAACAAAAAAGGAGGACAAACAGATCACACAATCGAAGTCTTCACCACTCGTCCTGATACTATTTTCGGAGTTTCGTTTATGGTACTTGCTCCGGAACATCCCTTGGTTGATGAAATTACAACAACTGAATACAAAGATGTGGTTGATGCATATAAAACAGCAGCTTCATTAAAATCGGAGCGCGACAGACAAGCAGATGTGAAAAACATCACCGGGCAATTTACCGGAGCTTATGTGCTTCATCCGTTTTCAGGGGAGAAAATTCCTGTGTGGATCGGAGATTACGTACTGGCTTCCTATGGAACCGGTGCTGTGATGGCCGTTCCTTGTGGAGATCAACGCGACTGGGATTTCGCAACGCATTTCAATATTCCGGTCAAAAATATTTTTGAGAATACTGACATCTCTGAAGGAGCTTATACAGAAAAAGAAGGAATAATCGCCGATTCGGACTTCCTGAGCGGATTGCCGGTTAAAAAAGCGATGGTAATTGCTATTGCAAAGATCGAGGAACTGGGAATCGGAAAAGGGAAAACAAACTACCGCCTGCGCGACGCGATTTTTTCCCGTCAGCGTTACTGGGGAGAGCCATTCCCGGTTTATTACAAAAACGACATTCCTTACCTGGTAGATGACGCGCATTTGCCGGTCGAACTGCCGGAAGTAAACAAATATCTGCCGACAGAAGATGGTGAGCCACCACTGGCACGTGCCGGGAAAAGTGCGTGGAAGTACTTCGAGGGCGACCGCATGGAATATAACACCATGCCAGGTTGGGCCGGAAGTTCGTTCTACTACCTGCGTTACATGGATCCGCACAACGACAACGAATTCGTCTCTAAAGACAAAGCAGATTACTGGAACCAGGTGGATTTGTATATCGGAGGTTCGGAGCATGCTACCGGGCACTTGCTGTATTCCCGTTTCTGGTGCAAATTCCTGTATGACCGCGGGTACATTTCCTTTGATGAACCGTTTAAGAAATTGATCAATCAGGGAATGATTTTGGGGAGAAGTAGTTTTGTTTATCGTGTTGATTTTGCAACTATCGACAATGATACTCCAGAAAAGACAACCTTTAATACTGGTTTGATTGACTTTACAATATTTGTGTCAAAAGAAAAAATAAATGCTTCTATTAATAATGAAATTTTTTCCATTTTAAAAAAACGAGATTTTTACTTTAACGGATTTACGATCGAGGGTTTTTCTCCAATTCATGTTGATATTTCTTTGGTTGACAACGACAAACTGGATGTTGAAGCTTTCAAAATGTGGCGTTCTGAATTTGCAAATGCAGAGTTTATTTTAGAAGACGACGGAAGCTATACCTGTGGTTCTGAAGTCGAAAAAATGTCCAAATCGAAGTTCAACGTCCAAACTCCGGATGAGCTGGTAGAGAAATTCGGTGCAGATACTCTTCGCATGTACGAAATGTTCTTAGGTCCGCTGGAGCAAACCAAACCGTGGGACACCAAAGGAATCAACGGGGTGCATAACTTCCTGCGCAAATTGTGGCGTTTGTTCTACGAAAACGGAAACCTCATCGTAACGGACGCTCCGGCAAGTAAAGAAGCCTTGAAAACGTTGCATAAAACGATCAAAAAAGTAGAAGACGACCTGGAACGTTTCTCGTTCAATACAAATGTTTCCAACCTGATGATCTGTGTGAACGAACTGACGGAACAGAAATGTCATTCAAAAGAAATCCTGAAACAAGTGGTGATTTTGCTTGCTCCTTACGCTCCTCACACGGCAGAAGAATTGTGGTCGGAAGCACTGGGAAATCGTGCAGGAACGGTTTCTACGGCACAATTCCCGGCATTCAGTCCGGAAATGCTGGTGGAAGCAAATACAGTTTATCCCGTATCTTTTAATGGAAAAATGCGATTTAATGCTGAATTGCCGACAACTTTCTCTGCAAAAGAAGTAGAAGAAGCAGTACTGGCAATGCCGGAAACTCAGAAATGGCTCGAAGGGAAAACTCCGAAGAAAATGATCGTGGTTCCCGGAAGAATCGTGAATATTGTAGTTTAAAGCTGATTCATACACATATTAGAAAGTACGCAGAATAGGATGTATCTTTTTGCATCCGACTTTGTTCGATTTGGTCACTACATTCGTAGTGAACACATCTGATAATCAGTATTTTATGGCTATCTTGTTTTAGAAATATAAACAGCGTTACGCTTTGAAACTTTTTTGATACATTTGCGCCAATGTTCCAACAACTTTCGCTTACAATTCTGGTAATACTGTTTTTGGCTGCTGCTTGTATAATCTGGTATGCAGGAGTTAAACTTGTGGATACAACAGATGCAATTGACGAACGGTGGAACCTCGGCGAAGCGCTTGGCGGAACCATATTTTTGGCTATTGCCACAAATCTGCCCGAAATAGCTATCGTTATCAGTGCCGCATTATCAGGAAATGTAGGGGTTATTGCCGGAAATCTTTTGGGAGGTGTAGCCATCCAAACAGTTCTTTTGGTGCTATTTGACTTTAAAATTGCCGACAAAACTTCACTAACCCAGCAACCTCTAAGCCTTGTTCCTGCATTGGAAGGTTTGCTGGTAATTGTTGTTTTAAGCATCTGCATTATGAGTACGCAGCTACCTTCGTCACTTATTTTTGATCGTATTACACCCGGTCCGCTTTTGATTACTACGATCTGGATAGTTGGAATTTGGCTGCTGAGCAAAGCAAACAATAATTTGCCATGGCACAGGACGAATGATAATACGTCCGTATCACAAGAGCAAAAAACAGAGAAGTACAAAGAGGAACAGGATAAAAACATGGCAAAAACCTATTTGATATTTATCGGGGCATCTGCAGCAACATTATTAGCTGGTGTTCTTTTAGAACGGACAGGTAATGTCATAGCGGACAGAATAGGTATTAACGGCATGCTGTTTGGCGCAACATTTTTAGCGGTATCAACATCCTTGCCGGAGATATCAACAGGGCTTCAGGCTGTCAGAAAGGGAGATTACGAACTTGCTATCAGTGATATATTTGGTGGAAACGCTTTTTTGCCTGTTCTCTTTCTTCCCGCAACGCTAATTGCCGGTAAGGCCGTTCTGCCAGTGGCAGGAAGTACAAATATTTATCTCACAGGACTTACAAGTCTTCTTACAAGCATCTATCTGATAGGGTTGATTATTCGGTCGAAGCGAAAAATTCTCCGTTTGGGAATAGATTCCGCTCTTGTACTTTTCTTTTATATTATCGGGATGATTGGGCTGTTTGTCATAGCTTTTTGAAAAAGGATTGCTTGTCTAAAATCAGCCAGGGAGTTAATGTTAATGCAAACGATAATTATCCCCGACCGAAATACAAGGAAAAATAAACGCTACAATTCTCCCATCAGGATCAGCGTTTCTTTTGCTGCGGATTGTTCTGCCGGTTTTTTAGAGTTTCCGGAACCTTTTCCGTAATTCATGCCGTTCACCTGCACAATCACTTCATAAAACCAGATTCCATGATTATTTTCTTCTCTCAGGACCACGAATTCCAGACTCAGCCTTCGCTTCTGACTCCAGATAAATAACTTGGATTTGAAATCGATTTCTTCTTCCAGGATTTTATTCAAGTCCACATACTTGCGGAAAATGTGATTGTAAATGACCTGTTTTGTTACTTCGTAAGAACTATCCAGATAAATTGCACCTATAATGGCCTCGAAAGCATTTCCTTCCAGCGAAGACAGGTTAATGGATCTCCCTTTATTGTAACGCAGGATGGAACGCAATTCCAGTTCCTCCCCAATTTCCGAAAGCGTTTTGCGCGAAACTACTTTTGATTTGACTTTGGTGAGATAACCTTCATCTTCGTCCGGGAAACGCTGAAACAAAAATTCAGCAATAATGGAATCCAGGATCGCATCTCCCAAAAACTCAAGCCGTTCATTGGAAAAGTCTTTCTGTCCGTAAAACGCCACCGAACGGTGTGTCACAGCCTGATAAAATAATCCGATGTTTTTTGGGTAGTATCCAAAACGATTTACAAAAAACCGGATGAATATCACGTCTTCCTGAGACCGTTTTTGCTTGAGAAATGGTAACAGCTTAAATCGCACCTGCGTCTTAACCTTTATACTTTCTCACAATTACAGAAGTATTGTGACCACCGAAGCCGAAGGTATTTGATAAGGCAACATCCACGGTACGGCGCTGAGCTTTGTTAAATGTAAAATTCAATTTGTTATCAATTTCAGGATCATCTGTAAAATGATTGATCGTAGGCGGAACTATATCATTTTTTACAGCAAGGATACATGCAATTGCTTCGATAGCTCCAGCAGCTCCCAGTAAGTGCCCTGTCATTGACTTGGTTGAACTGATGTTCAGCTTATATGCATGCTCACCGAATACCTGTAAAATTGCCTTTGTTTCAGCAATATCTCCAAGCGGAGTAGATGTTCCGTGAACATTCACATAATCGATTGCAGCAGGATCCAGGCCAGCATCTTCCAAAGCAGCGAGCATCACGTTTCTTGCGCCGATTCCATCCGGATGCGGAGCCGTCATGTGATATGCATCACCAGACATTCCGCCACCAAGTACTTCCGCATAAATTTTAGCCCCGCGCTTTTTAGCATGTTCATATTCTTCCAGGATCAGTGCCCCGCCACCTTCGCCCAATACAAAACCATCACGATCTAGGTCGAATGGACGGGAAGCTGTTTCAGGAGAATCATTGCGTGTTGAAAGAGCTTTCAGGGCATTGAATCCCCCCATTCCCATTTCATTTACCGCTGCTTCCGAGCCTCCTGTAACAATTGCATCTGCTTTACCCAAACGAATCAGATTGAATGCATCAATAATCGCATTGGTAGATGAAGCACAAGCCGAAACAGTTACATAATTTGGCCCGCGCAGTCCATATTTGATAGAAATATGCCCTGCAGCAATATCCGAAATCATTTTTGGGATGAAGAACGGATTGAATTTCGGTGTACCGTCTCCTCCGAAGAAGTTTTGAGCTTCGTCCTGAAAGGTTTTCAATCCGCCGATTCCCGAACCCCAAATAACACCAATCCGGTCTACATTTGGATCCGATTCCATCAATTTAGAATCAGCCATGGCTTCCGTAGCGGAAACCATGGCGTATTGTGAAAACTGATCTAATTTCCGTGCTTCTTTTCTGTCGATAAAATCTTCGACATTAAAATTTTTAATCTCACAGGCAAATTGCGTCTTAAACAGAGAAGCGTCAAATTGTTTGATCAGAGCAGCGCCGCTTTTTCCTTGTAGTAACCCATCCCAATATTCTGCAACAGTATTACCAATAGGCGTAACAGCACCCAATCCAGTTACAACAACTCTCTTCAGCTCCATAAAAATTTGATTCGTTAAATATGCCCGGAAAACTAAGATCTCTTAGTTAGCGTTTTGCTCAATGTAAGAAACTGCGTCACCAACTGTTTGAATGTTCTCAGCCTGATCATCCGGAATGGCAATGTTGAATTCTTTTTCGAATTCCATGATCAGCTCTACAGTATCCAGTGAATCAGCACCCAGATCATTTGTGAAGCTCGCTTCGTTTGTTACTTCGCTTTCTTCAACTCCTAACTTATCTACAATAATAGATATTACTCTTGATTTGATATCAGACATCTCAATTCTTTTATAAGGTTTTTCAGCTTGCAAAGAAAATAGGAAATGCGATAAAAACAAAATATAAAATCACTTAATTACATTTTTCGCCTGCCCATAAATCTTATTTTCAACCTCAAATCCACTTGTGCCGTGTCATCTGGATTGCGTAACTTTGCGTACATGAACAGGAAATCCATTGCTTTATTCGCCTCCGGAAATGGCTCAAATGCAGTTAATTTGATCGATTTTTTTCATAATCATCCGCAAATAGAAGTAAAAACACTGGTCTGCAACAAGGCCGATGCTCCGGTTGTTTCGAAAGCCAAAATCCGGGGAATTGAAGTGCTGACTTTTACCAATGAGGAGTTTGAAAGTGGCCTTACAGTGCTTCAGGAGCTGGATTATCGGGCAATCGACTGGATCATCCTAGCAGGTTTTCTGCGAAAAATACCGGTAAATATCATTCACGGTTTCCAGGACCGAATCATCAATATTCATCCTTCACTGCTGCCTAAATTCGGTGGAAAAGGAATGTACGGAAAATACGTGCACCAAGCCGTTATCGAGGCAAAGGAAAGCCAAAGCGGCATTTCAATTCACCTGGTAAACGAAGAGTTCGACCAGGGAAAAATACTGGCTCAATTTAAAACTTCTGTAGATCCGGAAGACACTTGTGATACACTTTCAGAAAAAATTCATCAGCTGGAACACAAACATTTTCCTATTATTGCAGAACAAACGATTCTAAATTCATAGGACATGATGAAGTATTTCTTAGCATTTGATTTTGGGGAAATTTTCAAGGCTTCCATGGTCTTGTTTGCTGTGATTGATATTGTGGGTTCCGTGCCTTTAATTATCAAAATCAAGGAACAGAGCGGAGATATTCACCCGGCCAGAACCAGTTTTGTTTCCCTGGGAATCATGGTCGGTTTCCTGATCCTGGGAGAATCGATCCTGAGATTGTTTGGGGTAGATGTCGGATCCTTTGCCGTAGCCGGTTCTTTGATCCTGTTTGCCATGAGCCTGGAAATGATCCTGGGTGTCCGTTTGTTCAGAGACTCGGTTTCGGGAAAAACAGCCAGCGTCGTCCCATTGGCTTTCCCGATCATTGCCGGAGCCGGAACCATGACAACCCTGGTTTCACTCAGAGCCGAATTCCAGAACATCAATATCGTCCTGGCGATCTTGTTAAATGTCTTGCTGGTTTATATTGTACTGAGGCTGACAAAACGAATCGAGCACCTGTTAGGACCAGGGGGAATTGCCATTATGAAAAAGGTATTCGGAATCATTTTGCTCGCAATTGCCGTGAAATTATTCACGACTAACATCGCAAAGATTATTTCAGCTGTAACAGAAGCAACTTAAGTGAAAAGTACGGGAATTGAAAAGTGATTTTGATTTCATTGGTCAATACTATTTCATTATTATCTGTTTTTCTTTCATAAAACGAAAAACTCCAGTCCTGAAAATTCGGAACCGGAGTTTCTTATACTTCTTTATAATCTTAGTCTTTAATCAGGAACTGGAATCGGTCCAGGTTTTTCAGCGCGATACTTGTTCCACGTGCTACGGCTCTCAACGGATCTTCCGCAATATGAACCGGCAGTTTTGTTTTTTCATTGATCCGACGATCCAGGCCACGTAACATAGAACCACCTCCTGCAAGGTAAATTCCCGTTTTGTAAATATCCGCAGAAAGCTCCGGCGGTGTTTGTTCCAGGGCGCTCAGAATTGCTTCTTCGATCTTGGAAATCGTTTTATCCAATGCGTGAGCAACCTCTGAATACGTAATGATAATTTCTTTCGGAATCCCAGTCATCAAGTCACGGCCACGAACTGCGAAATCTGCTGGTGGATTTTCCAGTTCGGGTAAAGCAGCCCCCACTTCGATTTTAATTTGTTCTGCTGTGCGCTCTCCAACCAGGATATTGTGCTGACGGCGCATGTATTCTTCGATATCGGAAGTGAAATCGTCTCCCGCAATACGGATCGACTTATCACAAACAATTCCCCCCAGCGCAATAACGGCGATTTCAGATGTTCCCCCACCGATGTCAATAATCATGTTACCCATCGGTTCCTCCACATCAATCCCGATCCCGATAGCAGCAGCCATGGGCTCATGAATCAGATACACTTCTTTCGCTCCGGCGTGTTCGGCAGAGTCGCGTACCGCACGTTTTTCTACTTCAGTAATCCCGGAAGGAATACAAATCACCATACGCAAAGTAGGATTAAACATCTTTCTTCCCGGATTAATCATTTTAATGAACCCGCGAATCATTTGTTCAGCACTTTGAAAATCTGCGATCACACCATCTTTCAATGGTCTGACAGTTTCAATCAATTTGTGAGTTTTTCCGTGCATCTGTTGCGCTTTCTTACCGATCGCAACAACCTTACCCGTTTGAATATCTTTGGCCACGATCGAAGGTTCATCCACTACTACTTTATCATTCATGATAATCAGTGTGTTTGCAGTACCTAAGTCAATAGCTATTTCTTGTGTCAGAAAATTAAACAATCCCATCTGGCGCGCTCCTTTTTGCGTTTTGCTCCCTTTATTCGTAATTCCCGGGAAATTGTTACAAAATTAGATTAAATAATCGAAAAATCTGTTTCTGTCAGATCAATTTATTCTCTTTTCCGCCGAACCATCGCCATAGAGGTAAATCACCAGTCTGTGTAACCTTGTTCAAAATATTAACAACTATTTTAAAGAGGTCCAAAAATACGTTCCAAAGTTGGTTGTAAAAGTTTTTTGATTTTTCTTTTCAGAAATGAACTCTTGTAAACGCAGTAGAGAAGTTCTCCGAATATCTTTTTATCTAAAATTGCCTTCTCACTAATAGTATCGGGATATTTTTTTAGAAGTTCCTCAAGTGTTGTTTCAAAAACTCCCGGACTGTGATGGACATTTACATAAGAGGTTTCCGGAAAACAGAAGTCCTTATTTCCAACAACTTCTCCACTAGTAAATTTAAAACACCAATATTCCCCTTTTAAATCTTTCAACTTTCGATCAGCAGTCTCATATTTTGGAGGAAATAGTTGAGATTTAGAGACAGTAGCATATACAATGATATCCGAATCCTTATACAGAATAATTAAATACCTGGGTTTGAAGGTATCTCCGTCGAAGGAGTAGTCAGATATTTTTAGAATAGTTCGCTGGTTAAACTTCAGTATTGTAGTGGCCATTTAGAACGTCATTTCATGCTCCAATATATCTAAGGCGTGTTTATATGCCTCTATTTTTTTACCTTTTAATAACTTGAAAATTGAAATCGGATAATCCGTTCTTGCACTAATCTTAAAAGCTTTTTTAAGATCATTCGCCTTTACAGTCTGGTCCCATAAACTATCTTCAGCATGTGTTATGTGAACAAGTTTAGTTACAGATAATGATCCGAAATCTTTTTTAACTTGATCAAGTATTTTTATCTCGGCATCAGAAAACTCAGAGTCGTCAAATTCTTTAAGGGGAGATATGCTCATTGTGTGTTTCTGATCACGAATCTCATTGTCAAGAATTACATCCATATATTCACTCATATCCAGACCACCAGATACCTCAGATCTCTTTTCAGTAATTCTTTCAGCTTCATCGAACAAGTCAGACGCTACGGGACCTCTCATCCATGCTTTGTACTCAAGCCAGGAAATCGGAGCACCATACTTTTTGATAGCTGTTTCATCAGCTATATACAACAATTTCAAAATCTTAATAAGGCTTGTTTTCTCTCCGTTAGAGAAAAAGAGGATTAAATTCCCGATTTTCTCTTGAAGTAAACTGTTTATTTTTGATTGCTCCATGTTGCTTTTTTGTCCTTATTAGGGGTGCAAATATAGTGATTGCTCCCTAAAGATAGGAATAATTGTTTAGATAACATCAAGCTGGTCAATCTATTGGATAATGTTAGTAATTATGGCTCTTTAAATAGGTGCTTAGAATCAAAACTTCGTCCAGTTTTGTAGAAACCACCCTACTGCATTCAATGGGGCAGCCTTTCGTTACCTTAATGATAGTATCAGGAAGTCTTTATTTAATGCTTAAAATGTCTGTTTCCTGTAAACACCATTGCCATCCCGTTTTTGTTGCAATAATCAATGGATAGTTCATCTTTGATTGATCCGCCTGGTTGAACAACTGCTGTAATTCCAGCCAGATGAGCAATTTCAACACAATCAGGGAACGGGAAGAATGCATCGGATGCCATCACTGCTCCTTTTAAATCGAAACCGAATGATTTTGCTTTCTCAATGGCCTGGCGCAAAGCATCTACACGGGACGTTTGTCCGGTTCCGCTGGCAACCAGTTGTCCGTTCTTCGCCAGAACAATCGTATTGGATTTGGTATGTTTCACGAGTTTATTAGCAAAAATCAAATCCTCCACTTCCTGAGCCGTTGGAACTGTTTTGGTTTTTGATTCGAAATCTGTTGCTGTTTCGGAAAGCATATCTTTATCCTGCTCCAAGACTCCATTCAACAATGTTCTAAACTGGCGTTTCGGCAATTCCACTGCCTTTTGAATCAACAAAATGCGGTTTTTCTTGCTTTTTAGAACTTCTTCAGCAGCTATATCAAATCCTGGAGCAATCACCACTTCGCAGAATAAATCATTGATCCGGTTTGCTGTTTCAGCATCAATGGTTCTGTTTGCGATCAAAATCCCTCCAAACGCGGATGTCGGATCTCCTGCCAGTGCATCAGTATATGCCTGAACCAATGTCGGACGTGTTGCCAATCCACATGCATTGTTATGCTTCAGAATCGCAAAAGTCGGATCATTTTTTTCGAACTCAGACATTAATTGTACAGCTGCATCTATATCCAGCAAATTGTTATAGGAAAGTTCTTTTCCATGAACCTGGTCAAACAATGCGGCAAAATCTCCATGGAACCATCCTTTCTGATGCGGGTTTTCGCCATAGCGCAACGATTGGTTCTGCAAAATACTTTGCTTGAACACAGGCATTTCTTCTCCCTCATTGAAATAGTTGAAAATGTGCGTATCGTAATGGGAAGAAACCATGAATGCCAATTTTGCAAAATGTTTTCTTTGCTCCTGGCTGGTTGTTGCCCCCTGCTTATCCAGAATCGAAAGGAATTCGCTGTATTGGTTAACAGATGGAATAATCACTACATCATTGTAATTTTTTGCAGCTGCGCGAATCAATGAGATTCCACCGATATCAATTTTCTCAATAATTGCCTGGTGCTCCGCACCGGAAGCAACTGTTTCTTCAAACGGATACAAATCTACAATCACCAGATCAATCGCCGGAATATCAAATTGTTTCGCCTGATTCAGATCTCCCTTCAGGTTTCTTCTGTACAGGATTCCTCCGAAAATAGCGGGATGCAGTGTTTTTACACGCCCACCAAAAATTTCAGGATATGATGTCACAGATTCTACAGGAATTACAGGAATTCCCAAACCTTCAATAAAAGTTTGTGTTCCTCCTGTCGAGTAAATAGTCACATTTTCTTCGTGCAATTTACGTACAATTGGTTCCAGACCATCTTTGTAATAAACTGAAATTAAAGCTCCTGTAATTTTTTTTGCGTTTTCCATATTTCGAATTTACACCTGCAAATCAAGCTGATTTGAGGGCGCAAAAGTACGGTTTTTAAATGGAAAAACGTTGTAGTTTACCGGGAATTAATTGTCAACAACTCTGAAGATCAATGATTCAAAGTTTTTACGCAGGCATGGTGTACTCCGACTATTACCCGAAGAGGCAGATAAGTGAACTACCTGAAGCCCTTTCTCCGGGTCTTAAACAAAGCATTATTCATGTTTGTGTAACTCAAAGAAAGCTCCAGACTTCCGCCTTTATACCCATATCTCAAGGCAGACAAAGTAATATCATACGAAACCCCAAAGTGAAATCCTCTCCAATCGATCTGCATCGTAGGTGCAATAGCATCTTTCAGACGAGTATAAACTCCCAGCCCGAAAAAAGCATCCTGGTTCAGTCCCGTAATTTTACCCCCATCCTGAAAGCGTCGTCTGAGGATCAGTCCCAGGATGGACTCGTAATGGCCTCCCTGGATAAACTGGACAAACTGAGCATCAAAGGCCAGCTTGGTATCCGGAATGTCCATCGAGTACTTAACCATTGCAACATATTTTCGAGCCAGCTGCTCTTCAGAACCCGTGCGGTATTTCAAAATCGGGGCATTCAAATGATACCCGGCAAACCCAGCCTGGAATTTCATATCGTAGTTCCGGGCGAAAGTACTCTGTTCTCCATCAAACTGGTAGAAAATTCCGGCAGATGCATCCATATAAATGAATGAGCTCAAACTCCCGGTTTCTCCACTTGTGATCGCCGGATCATAGTCTCCGTTTCCATTCCATTGCGAATCGTAGATCAACCGTGACGTATTTCCGGAACGATTGCCGATTCCTCCCTGGATTCCCAAAGATAACTGACTGCCATTCCCCACTGGTAAAATACCCGAAACGATCAGGGAACCGGTTTGCAAGCCATAACCAGAATGTCCGGCTATATCATTGTAAAATTGAATCCCGGCTCCAAGATGAGCTCTGGAATTCCGATCATCCTTGAAAAAGTTGGCATCTGCGGTAACTCCTGTTGTCATGTATGTAGTTCCGCCAGCCAGCCATTGATTGCGGTGTTGTACAGCTACTCTCTCCCAGCCGTCATACACTCCGACAGCTCCGGGATTCAGTAAATTCGGGGACTGAAGAATCTGGGTAACATGAAAATCCTGGGCACTGGCCGACAAGCCTGTCAGCAATATCAGCACTGGTATGCTTTTTCTTATGATCATCTTGTTACGGTTACATTGCCTGTGTAGGTTTCTTTCTTACCATCCGCAAAAGTGACAATGGCCTGATAAGCATAGACACCTGTATTTACTTTCGCACCGTTAAAGATTCCGTCCCATTTGAAATTCGGATCGGAACTTGTGACCATTCTATTCCCCCAGCGATCGTATAAATACCAGGTGAACGATACCACATCGCGCCCGATGCGTGGTGCCAGATAATCATTCAACCCATCTCCGTTCGGAGAGAAAGCTGTTGGCATATGAAATCCTAAGAAGCAGCTTGCTCCTACCGGGTTCGGGTCACAAGGATCCAGCGGATTAGTTCCGTTTGCAATTTCATCTCCATCGTTGATGCCGTCACCGTCTGTATCCGGGTTATTCGGATCCGTTCCATAAAGTATTTCCGTTCCATCCAGAAGTCCGTCTCCATCCGTGTCAACATTACATTGTGGAGTTGCATTCGGCGGATCACATGGATCCAATGGGTTGGTTCCGTTCGTTACCTCATCGCCATCGTTAATCCCGTCACCATCTGTGTCCGGGTTTGTTGGATTTGTTCCGGCTGTTGTTTCCTGGGCATTTGTCAAACCGTCACCATCCTGATCACAAGGACCAGCATTCGGATTCGGGATGCACGGATCGTTATTGGCCGGGTCATTTTCATCATTCACACCATCACCATCCGCATCATTCTGGCTGGATTCCAATGCATCGATAATTCCATCGCCATCCGTATCCAGCGGATTTGCAGGATCAGGTCCGATTTCATTACAATCGTTTTTACCGTCGCCATCCGTATCCGGGTTATTCGGATCAGTCCCAGCAGCAATCTCGTCCACATTCAGACAACCATCACCATCCAGATCAGGGTTGTCAACTATGAAAACTGCCGTGATGGTTACCGGGGCAACAATATCCATCGAGTTCGTATCTTCCGCAGCAGCGGCTGTCAGCGTATTGGCAGTATATTCCCAATGTGAAAATGCATAACCCGTAAGTGGCCGGGCAATGAGATTAGTCTGAATTCCTCCGAAGTAATTTGCATTCCATGGATATGCAGGTGCCCAAATGGAATTTACTTTCACTTCTCCCGAGTTTGCCGGGCTCACCTGAACTACAACTGCACTCGGACCAGTTACCTGATAACAATCTGTCATGCCCTGGTTCAAAGCCACACACCGCTGGTTAATAAAATTCTTCAGGGACTGCACATTTGCTTGCCAGCCTGCCACCGTTCCTCCCCATCTGGTACATTGCTGTGGCATTTCAG
Organism: Fluviicola sp.; assembly: GCA_031260455.1. Classification (GTDB taxonomy): domain Bacteria; phylum Bacteroidota; class Bacteroidia; order Flavobacteriales_D; family Crocinitomicaceae; genus Fluviicola. The sequence continues at coordinate 12,302 of JAIRJW010000026.1, read as the reverse complement.
GAGCAATCTGACTGATCATGCTATCCAGCAAAGTATTCATGTACGTACAGGAGAAATAGGTGTTGACCAAATCAATGTAGCGCGAGATATAATATTGCTTAACTGTCGGGTTTTCAGCAATCAGTTTCTTCAGAATAGCTGTATGCCCCTGACCTCCGGGATTTGGAAGGTTTTCTGCGTTACAGGGATCCGCATTGGCAGTCTGGTCCGGAATTCCGGTATAGTTGGTATAATGCCCGAAAGTAGCATCCATATCCCATAAGGTATAACGCCACTTTTTCTTGTCTCCATTCGGGTCTGTTCCCCGCCACCATGCCGTATTCCAATTGAGCCAGTCCTTACATACGGTGTAAGAGTTTATCACGAAATAATCCACCAGCGATTCCCAGTTCAGCAAGCTGTCTACGTAATGGAAATTGGCAGCAACTCCCATATTATTACTGTTGATGTAGTTTTTCAAACTGTTCCATGCCGGAAGTGCATTGGGTGTACCATATTCTTCCCAGGTTGAACCCCAGGTTTTCAAATACTGTAAGTGGTATTTATCCTGATTATCATAATACTTTGTAAAGTCGTGATCGTCCGCTTTTTCCCGGATTTCGTAAACTCCCCAATACTGTCCGTTTACATACACCACACACGGTCTCCAGGTACGTTCGTCCAATTTTAAACCTGCATTTTGAGAAAGCTGAGCCACAAATGCATCGCGAATATGTGCACCTCCGGACTGAAAAGAATAGTTGTCGTTGGCTGCCGCTTTGAGTATCAACCGCTGGAAATGGTCTCTTGACTTATTTGGGAAAATCTTGTGCTCAATTTCATGGTTATAACCGAATTCATCCCGCATAACGAAGTCAAACCCTCGCTGACCGTATGACCAGGAATCATTTCCGTGCTTATTAAACTCGCCTTCTCCGTTATCAGCAAACGATTTGTCTGCTTCCCACAATTCAAAGAAGCCCTGAGGCTGGATCGAACTGCTTCCGTTCAGCAAAGTTGCCACGGAATTACTTCCCGCACCCGCAACAGAAACAACCGGAACCGTATGGTTCACGTTGATAAAGTAAGTTCCGGACATAGTAAAACTCGGCTCATTTGTGGAGAAAGCCTTTGCTCTCAGCACTTTGGTAGTAGTAATGGAAACTGGAGTTGAATACAATGTGGAGGTGCTTGTCGGCTCGGAACCATCAGTGGTGTAACGAATCGTTGCTGCTGGATCCGGACAGGTGATTGTGACATTCTGAGTTGCGGAATAAAATCCCGGTACAACACTAAATACAGGAGTTGCAGTATAAAAATTGATTCCCCCAGCATTGGAAGTTCCCGGAGTTGGCGTAAGGAACAATTTCCAGGTAGCCGCCCCATTTGTCTGGCGCCCAATGGAATGATTCTGTTTTGTCATTTGAGTCAGCTTCACAAAATCCACCGTAACACCTGCCGGACTTGTCAGGATAAACCACTCATTTGACGTTTGAGCCAGGTTGAAGTTTGGATGCAATTCATTGCCCGAAACAACGCCTCTTCCGCTACAATAAATCATTTTATATCCGTTAGCCGGAATCGAACCGGAAGGAATCTGCCATTTCTGTGGATTATTGTTATTATCAGACAGATAATACCCGGTAAGATCAACGGAGCCGGAACCTGCATTATACAATTCGACCCAATCCTCACGTTCTCCGAAAGCATCCATCGGGCCGCTTATATTGGAACAGGAATATTCATTGATAACAACTTGAGCTGTTGCATCTTTTACTGCAAATAGCATCAGCATAAAACAAGCTGTTTTAAAGAAAGGTAGCAATTTCATGTGTAGTTTTCATTTAATAGTGCTTAATGTTACGAATCTTTCATATCATAATCCAAACATCAGACGCAAAATTTCGCGAAAAGTACCCAAAAATTTCTTTTTATTTCGCAATTCCTCATTTTACAAGTAATATTTGATTAAAATTCTCTTAATATTGTGAATCAATAAACTATGTTAAACTCATGAAAAAACTAATTTTCGGACTTTCCATCTTATCCGTCTTGGTTGCATGTAAAAAAGCAGAAGGTGCAGGAGGCCGCGCTTCAATCTCCGGAAACATCATTGTTTACGAGCGCTTATACATCAACGGACTCTGTACGGATACGGTTACTTACCCGGGAGCTACGGAAAATTTATATATTATTTACGGTGATGGAAATACTATGTACGATGACAAAATAGAATCTTCGTATGACGGTTCTTTCAAATTTAAGTTTTTACAACCAGGCAATTACACCATTTTCGGATACAGTAAGATCCTTCACCCAGGTAACAATATTCCGAACAACGATGACGATTACCATACCTTTGAGGCAGTCAGTAAAAAAGTGACTGTCGGTAAAAAGGAAAACACCGATATCGGTACCATTATACTCATTAAAAACTAAATGAGATCCCCATCATTCCCGGACTTTTTTGCCACGACAAGGAATCATTTTGGTTCAGTTCCAATGCAGATTTCAGGAAACAAACGTTATAGACAAATTCATTAGGCAAGACTAAGGGAAATTAATTGATAATGGAAAAACCAAAAAAATTCAACGAATTTAACTTGAATTTTTACATCTTAAATTAAAACAGCACATCTCTTCTTTGGCTATCCAGTTTCAGCAGGATAAACAAGAGCATGGAGAAAGACATCAACGACGAGCCTCCGTAGCTGAAAAACGGCAATGGAATTCCGATTACCGGAGCTAATCCGATGTTCATCCCAATATTAACGGCAAAGTGATAGAAGACGATCATCGCCACACAATAAGCATAAACCCGGTTAAAGGTGGAACGTTGTCGTTCTGCAATCACAATGATCCGGAAAAGCATTCCCATGAACAAAATGACGATCGCCAGACTTCCCATGAATCCCCATTCTTCCGCCAGAGGACAGAAGATGAAATCGGTTTCACTTTCCGGAACATGGTTGGAACGCACACTCGCAACACTCGCTTTTTTGTACCCTTTTCCGAAAAGTCCACCGGAACCCACTGCTGCCATAGCACGATTCCGATTGTAGTCTTTTCCGTCGTCGTCTTTTCGCAAACCAAGAACCAACTCAATACGGTCCTTCTGGTGAGGGGCAAGGCTGGAAAACGAGAAGTTTACCGTTGCGGATACAGCCACAGACAAAACCCAGCCGGAAATAATAACAAGCAAAACTCTCCGGTGGTCCCGTTTGGACGAAATCCAGCGCAAAATCAGGTAAGCGATGAAAGCAATCACAGTAATAACTGTCACAACACCGTAAAATCCGGGAATCAAAACACCACGCATAAAGGTGAATTCATATTTATTTCTACTCATCAAAAGCGTTACAACTGACAGGAAAACAACGTAAAACAAGATCGGGATAAAGTGGCTTCCCACCCATGTTTCTTTGAAACGAACTCCCGGAAATATGTTGACGATCTTCAATACCAGCGGATCAAAAGTGATTCCTTCCCGGTACAAAACGAAGAAAAATGATGTAAAGACCACAAATGTTCCCGCATCAGGCTGAAGCAGAATCAGCACCATCGGTACCATGACGATGGCTAATGCGATCAGTACCGTCCGGATATTCTGATTTTTTACATTTACCGTAGATATATAACGTGAAAGAGCTATCGCTGTACCGATCTTCATAAACTCAGCAGGCTGAATTCCCAGAGAGCCAATTCCCAGCCAGGCCCTGGCACCATTAATCGGCGGCGTAAAGAGAACAACAATCAGCAGCGAAAAACAAAACAGGTAAATCGGAACGGCAAACTTCCTGTAAATATCCGAATCTATCAAAAATACCAGAAAACCCAGAAAGCCGGAGATTCCCACCCACATGATCTGTTTTCCGTATTTTTGCGAAAAATCGAAAATATCCGGATGGTCCGGATTATAGGCTGCAGAATATACATTGGCAATTCCCATACCCAACATGATCACTACTATCACTAGCAGCCACCAGTCAATATGCTGGATCAGTGAATTTCCTCTTCTCATTTATTTTTTCTTCTTGGGCTTCGCCTTAATATTCAACAAGTTTGCAGAAACAATCATTTGTTCCTTCGCCTTGTCTTTCACTTTCCTGTTGAGGTATTTTTCGATCATCAGGCTTGCCGTAGGAGCTGCCCAGACACCACCAAATCCTGCATTCTCAATAAATACGGCAATCGCAATTTTCGGGTTTTCCATCGGGGCAAAGGCGATGAAAACAGAGTGGTCTTCCCCATGCGGGTTTTGAGCTGTTCCGGTTTTTCCACAAACTGTTATTCCTTCAACAACAGCCCTTTTCCCGGTTCCACCCGCTTCGTAGCACACTCTTCTCATTCCTTCTATAATCGGGTCATAATGAACCGGCTCTATTTTGGTTTTATGAACTACTTTAAACTGCGGAAGCGGCCCGTCGTTCCCGATCGAACGCACAAAATGTGGTGTGTAATACCATCCGCGATTAGCAATAATTGCCACAATATTGGCCATTTGAAGCGGCGTCACTTTCACCTCTCCCTGTCCGATAGAAATAGAACGGATGGTTGAAAAAGCCCAGGTGTTATGCCCGTACCATTTGTCATAATAAGCCGAATTCGGAATCAGACCCGGACGCATTCCGGTTACATCCGTTTCAAACTGGCTTCCGAGGCCAAAGCTCATGATATAGTCGTACCACTCGTTCAAACCGAGTTCCGCATCTGCAAAAATGGATCGTTTTTTTCCTTGCTGGATGATGCGCCTCATGACATAATAAAAATACGGGTTACACGAATACTTGATCCCGTCCGGAAGATTAGTCGCATTGGGGTGATTGTGACACCCCACCATGGATTTCGTACAGGGAAAACCGGATTCCGGGGTAATAACTCCTTCCTGCAAACCGATCAGAGACTGCAGCAGCTTGAAAACGGATCCCGGAGGATACTCTGCTGCCAACGGCCTCGGATACAGCGGTTTTCCTTCATCCAACAATAATTTCGGATAGTTCATCCCAATATTTCGCCTTCCGACCAAGATATTCGGATCGAAACTCGGAGCGGAAACCAGCGACAGGATTTCTCCCGTTTTCGGTTCAATCGCAACAATACATCCGCGTTTGTTCTGCATCAGTTTTTCCCCGTAAACCTGTAACTGGATATCAAGCCCCAGATGTAAAGCCGGTCCCTGCTGTGCCAGCGTATCGTATTTTCCGTCAGCATAAGACTCAATCGCGTTATTTAACGCTGAAGTAACAATGTATTTGATTCCTTTTCGGCCGCGAAGCTGTTTTTCGTAATACCGTTCGATTCCGGCTCTCCCGATCTGATCCCCAGGGCGGTAGAAGCGGTCTTCTTCAATTTCTTCTTTCGAAACTTCGTTCAGATAACCGAAAATATTCGCTCCACCTGCATATGGGTAATTCCGCATGGATGTCAGGTCTTCGAAAAAACCCGGGAACTTCTCCAGATGCGGTGCAATCCGGGTTATTTCATCAATTGTAAGTTCTTTGATAAACGGATAAGCACGCTGTTTCTGATAATTTTCCTGCACTTTCCCGGTGTTTTTATTACGGTATTTTCCTTCTCCTTTACGAATCTGGTAAAAACGATCTTTCACCTCCTGTTTGGTCCAGCCTACCAGTTTGGCAAAAGCAACGGTATCAAAATCGTGGATATCTTCCTCTTTCATCATGAGGTTATAATAACTGCGGTTAGTAACCACTTTTTTTCCATTCCGGTCGAAAACAATTCCCCTCGGAGGAGTAATTTCTTTCCTTTTCTCAGCAATTTCCTGTGCTCTCAGTTTCCAGGAATCATCTACAACCTGCATGAAAAAAAGCCGGATCAGATAAATAGATCCAACCAGGGTAAAAAACACCAGGATGACGTATTTTCTTCCACCCAGATTCATCGCATTGCTTTTTTATCAGAGATGAAAATAAATTGCACCAATAAACTGAACAAAAAGGAACTCGGTACACTCAAACCAATTTTTAATAAGATCCATACAAATTCGTTCAGTTTGAAGGATTCAATGGAAAAAAACCAGGTGTGGTGAATCAGCAGCAACGTTCCGTATGCATATAGAAACCAGCGGCCACCCATCGTATAAACACTGACCGACTCCATGTTTTCGTAGCCGTCTCTCGGAGAGAGCCATTTAAAAATAACCGGCCGGAAAAATGCCATTACAACGGCACTGGAAGCATGTAATCCAAAAGTATTCGAAAAGGAATCTATCACCAAACCGAATGCAAAACTCAGAAGCATCAGCGGCACGGTCCCCATTTGAAAAGGAAGCATGAAAATAAACAAGGGATAGATCATCACATACAAGCCCAATCCCGGTTCCACATTATTCAGAACGAGTACCTGGAGCAGTACAAACAACACAAAACGAATGCTATTTAAAACAAAAATATTCACTTACAATTCTTCCTCTTCTTTATCCACAGGAATTTTTTCTTCCAGATCCTGCAACTCATCCAGCATAACGTTCTTGATCACGTATACATTCTGAATCGTTCGGAAATCTTCTGCAATTCTGACCTGCAGATCCCACAATGGTTTTCCTTCAATCGATTTTCGTTTCGTAATGACGCCTACCGGAATACCTTTCGGATAAATTCCGGATCCTCCGCGGGTAATCACTCTAGTGAATTTTTTAATGGAAATATCATTGGAAATTCCCGTAACCTGGCAGATTTTAGGGTTCACGCCATCCCATTTCAACAACCCGAAAGCTCCGCCATCGTACATACTGACATCCACATTGATATTTTTCGACAGGATCGTTTTCACCACAGCGTAGGATTCTCCCACCAGATGCACAATTCCCACAACTCCTTTCGAAGAAATCACACCCCATCCTTTCTGGATTCCGTGGTTCCTGCCGATATCAATCGTCATGTAATTGTTGCGCTTATCGTATGTATTATCAATCACTACCGCCGGAATGTACTGGTATTGCTGGTGGTAATTCGTGTCTTCGATTTGGATGAAATCGCGACCGGTTTTGTAGTTCGATTCTTTAAGTTTAGCTCTCAATTGCGCATTTTCCCATTCCAGTTTCCGGTTTGTTTTTTCCAGGTTAAAATGCTTGGTAATGGCATTTCTCATTTCAAATAATACACCGTTGATTTTAGATGCACTGGAAAAAAATTGAAGGCGGGCAAAATCGGAATACCGGACATACGCAGAAAGTGCTACTACTTGGAGCAGCACAAAAACCAGAAAAATCTGAAATCGTTTGAAAAAAGCGATCAAATTGCGCATGCCACAAAATTAGTCAGATAAACGATTTTCTAATGTGCCGGATGAATTTTTATTTGACAATACTCTCTAAAAAATCGAAAGTGACAAGCCGAAAGCCAGGGAGTTGATTTTGTCACTTTTACCACTCCTGAATTGCGGTGCAATTGTATAATCTGCATACAGTGCCAGGTTCCGGATCCCAATCCGCAGATGTACTCCGTAAACCAATCCGTTTACATCCGGCAGATCTTTGTCTTTGAAAGGACGATGTTTGTCCTGTTCCCACAACTTTTGGAACGTTTGCAGACGATATCCTACCGAAGCTCCCAAATGTACTTTAAAGTGCTGCCACCGGGGAGTCCGGAAACGAAATTCCACCGGGATAGCGAGCATGTGATTCCCGAATGTATTTTTGCGGTAGTTCGTGTAACCTGAGTCCACATAAAAGTGAGTATATTTTTCCGAACTATCTCTGAAAAAGAGCCCTTTTGGACCGGTTTTCTGGAATTTATAGGCCAGCCCGATCCCGAAAGAAACTGTATTTCCGTTTGTAATGGGAATATCCCACATCGTATTGACATTGCATCCGAAAGAACGCGCCGCATTTTGTTTGATACTTCCCGGCAGCAGCTGATTGTAAGTGACATCCAGAATCAAACGATCGTATTTCCGCAATTTCCCTACTTTTGCTGGCCTCCAGCCCGTATTGTACCACATGAAACCCGGACGGTATCCTGAAACGAAACTGGAATCTTTGCCATGTGGCTGCGCAAGACCCCGAACCACCATCAGAAGACAGACAAGCAGTTTAAAAAATTTCATTTTTCAAGCGGTATTGTTCCCATTTCCAGGCATCTAAAATAGCATCTTCAATGGTTCTTTCAGTATTCCAGTTCAAAAATTTCTTTGCTTTCGACACATCTGCATACAAGGCATCTACATCTCCTGGTCTTCTCGCCCCAAATCTGTAATTCAACGGTTTCCCGGTCAGCTTTTCGAAAATCCGAACCAACTCCAGGACCGAAGTTCCTTTTCCTGTTCCCAGGTTAAAAACATCCAATGTGCCTTCTACGGGAAATTCCAGCGCACGGACATGTGCTTTTGCCACATCCGTCACGTGAATGTAATCGCGGACACAGGTTCCGTCAGGGGTTTGGTAATCATTTCCGAAAATAGTGAGCTCTTCACGCAATCCTGCCGCAGTCTGCGTAATGTACGGAAGCACATTATTCGGAACACCATTCGGCATTTCTCCAAGTTTCCCGCCAGGATGGGCACCAATTGGGTTAAAATAGCGCAGAATAACCGGCCTGAGAGCACTTTTTCCGGCAATATCGATGAGCATTTGTTCTGCCATCCACTTGGTCCAGCCATAAGGTGAATTCGGTTTTCCCATTGGCATGGTTTCGTTCAGCGGCTCAATGCTGTTTTCAACTCCATAAACCGTACACGAAGACGAAAACACCAGCTTATTGACCTGGAATTCCTCCATGCAGGCAAACAGGTTCAGCAATGAAATCAAATTGTTGTCATAGTAATGCAAAGGCTTTGCGACGGATTCGGCAACCGCTTTACAGGCCGCAAAATGAATAACTCCCTGAATAGAATACTTTTCGAAAACGGACCGCAGCAAGGCTTTGTCGCGCATATCTCCTTTGTAAAAAGCGCATTCTTTTCCGGTAATCAGGGCAATTTGCTTTATGATGGCTTTACTGGAGTTGGAACAATTGTCAAAAATGACCGGCTGATAACCCAATTCCAACAACTCGACAACCGTATGGGAACCAATGAATCCCGTTCCGCCTGTAACAAGAATTTCTTTCTTTTCTTTCATGCAGGATCAAAGATAATTCAAAGTAATCATCATCGTGCATTTTGCGCGCAATAATGCTTAGTCCTCTTTGCTCTTGTTATCAAGCATTTTCAGCACCTGGGCCACATCGATAATCTTCAGTCCGAAAACCAGTACTACCCAAAGTAGGCCGATTCCAAGGATATAATAAAATTCATTCCAATGGAAACGAATTTCCAGAAACATAAGCGCGACCATCAACGCGCTCATAATGATCAGCTTGAGCCAGGTATTTGCCGCCAGGCGGTGTTTCATGCGGTAACGAACTACCAGGTATTGCAAGATTCCCAACGTGGATTGCGCCACCAGTGAAGCAATTGCTGCTCCTACCGCTCCGAAAAACGGGATCAGGATCACATTCAGCACACACATGGTAATCAGCGACAATAGTGCAATCTGGTTGAGGGTTCTCAAGGATCCGTTTGCTGTCAGCAGTGTACCGAATACCACTGTGAAACACATCGGGATGAATGTAATCGAATGAAAAATCCAGGCATTGTATGAGAACCAGTTCGCGTCCTGATATAAATTGCTAAAGATAAACTCCTTAATTCCGATCGTGAGTGTAATCATTAGAACACCTCCCGAAAAAAGAATATTCAGAGCACTGGTCATAATTCCGGTTGTGGAACCGTTATCTTTCAGGACGCGGGAAAAAACCGGCAGCAGAATGCTTCCGAACAGAACTGCAAACATCCAGCAGGCATCCAGCAGCCGGAAACTTTGAGTATAATACGAAACCTGAACAGTTCCTTCCGGATGCAATTTTTCCAGGAAAACCGCATCCAGCCGCGATGTAAGCATCATGATGATGACCAGGATGGCATAAGGATAAGATTGTCTGAAAATTGCTCTGAAAAAATCCGGATCCCAATGAATTTTTGGCCATGCCACAATGCGCAGGTAGATCAATGTAGCAACCACGAGCGACATTCCGGAAGAACTCACAAAGGCAAAAACAAACCATCCCAAAGAAACCGGTTCAACCAAAGTCGTATACATCAGGATTCCGCCAAAAATGAAGTAAACACTTCGTTCCACAACGGAAAGCATCGCATCCAGCCCGAATTTCAGCAAACCTCCGGTGTAAGCGCGCACGTAATTCACCGTAATAATACTCACCTGGTGCATAATCAACGCTCCGAGCACCCATAACCACGCCAGTGGAAAATGCAGGATGAAAAAGAGCGAAACGGTCCAGGTCACATAAATGAATACCAGGATCAGACGAAAAGTAAACAAACGGTTGCTGTATTTGTGGATCATGTGCGGATGCTGAGCAATCATACGCGTCATGAAATTCGTAATTCCCATATCCAGCAACATGGAAAAAAGAAAGGTGAAATTCAGCATCGTCTGGAAAATTCCGTACGAATTAAGTCCCAGCTCGTTCTGCATTTTTATATCGACCAGGAAAATGGTAGCAGGCTTCACCAACAAGTTTAATAACAGTGTAATGCCTAATCCTTTTAAAAACAGTTTTTGCATTAGCCGGGGTTATTCTGCGATGAAGATGAAGTTTTGAGTGTCATGTTTAGAGGAATCAAACGGAACAATCCGGTTATTTTCCCCGACGTAAACGGAATAGTTGAACGATTTCAGATACTCAAAACAATTGGACCTGTTTTCGTTATTCCATAATTCAGCGTAAATAATTGGTTTATTGGAGGTTAAAATGCGGTTTGCTCCTTTCAGGGCAAAATATTCAAAATTTTCAATGTCTATTTTGATTGCCTGGATCGGTTGACCATTCAGAATATTATCCAGCCTATCCAGTTTTACATCCACCTCCCGGCCGTCATTCCATTCGGTAATTGTTTCATGTTTAATATGACTTAGTCCCTGCATGACAGTCTGCCCGTTCAGTGGCAAGACCATTTTTGCCATTCCGGATTCATTTCCCAATGCAATTTCATGAATTTTAGTCTTTTTCAGCTTGAATTTTGCGATAATGCGTTTCAGAATGCCTACATTGGTCGGCATTGGTTCAAAGGCATGGATCGTCGTATTGGGCAGTTTATTTGCCAGGTGCACAGTCATAATCCCCAGGTTTGCTCCAATATCCAACACATCGCCCTTGCCATCTTTCAATAAGGAAAGAAACGTAAAAAAGTCATTTTCCTTTTTATCGGAGCGCAGCGTTCTGATTTTATACAGCGCAAACACATACAAATAGGTATTCAAACCCATCATTTTCTGCAAAATATATTTTATGCTGTTTTTCATTTTCACTAAGATGGCACGAAGTTAGGAAAAGTTGGAAAGAAGGCATCCTATTATTCCGGATATTTTGGACAAATATGTCTGTTCCTGTTGAAAAAGAGGACAGAATACTTGTTTATCGAATCGCTTTATTGTTATAGTGTGTATATTCAATTCCTCCGTCAATGTCTGTTCGGGGCAGGAAATTCATGCTTGATAAAAAATTAATTCAGTCGTAATAAAGGGTAAGAAAAGAGGCAATAATTCGATTTGTTTCGATTATTGTTCAAATTTTACGTGTTACTCCTGAGCCCGCCGTTCTTTTTTACAGGAAGGCAAGATCACTAAAAGAGGAGTCCAGGGCTTCAGCACTTGAATATGCTTCGTTTCATTGTCAGTGAATTTTAAAATAAGGGAAAAAAGACAGTACCCAGTCAAATCCGAACCGGAACAACGATTCAAATTCAACCGGGTTCTGTCAATTACATTAGATTAGCTCCGCTTCAAAGTCCACTTGCCTTTCAGGATCGTATCATTCATGCCGAAATCTTCATCCGCATTACGCCAATAAAACTTGAAATCTCCGTTTTCTACGGTGTAAGCCCGTCCTTTTTGTGTATACGTTCCCTCCATCTCCACGTTTCCGGTAACTAATCCGGATTGATTATTGGCAAATATGGTTGGATTTTTGAACATAAAGTTCCAATTGTCGTTGCAAATCAATTTCTTGTCTGATGTTTTTAATGCTATTGTCGTATTATTGTTGCGAAACTCCATATACAATCCCCTCCCGTCGATAAGTATAAGGGGATACCCGCCATCAATCTCACTCAGGTACTTTTTATTCTTTTTGTATTTCTCAAAGATTTTACCTGTCAAACTGATCTCATCACCACTTTCAAATCTGAAAGTCATTGTGTATTCCTTTTTCCCGATTTCTTTTTTACATGCTGACAGCATCAGGCAAAAACCAAGAAAAAATAAAATTGTTCTTCCTTTCATAAGCTATTGTTTGCGGGTTAAA
>JAIRJW010000069.1 GCA_031260455.1 Fluviicola sp. | reverse complement strand
TTGAAATTACATGTTCACAATACTAATTGCATTAATAGTAATGATGAAATAAAATTTCGAAGATTATGGATCAGTGGCAATGGAACAAATGATTTTGTTATACAGACCGGTTGTTTTCAGTTTGACGGCGATTATTTTAAACTACCAATTGGCAACTATAAATATGAATGGATCGTAACAAAAAATGGAATAACCAATAGCTTTGAATCATCTTTTCAGTTAACTGAAAATCAATATTATGATTTCCAATTGAATTATTAGTTATGGAATCTTAAATCAGGATGAAACAATTTGTAAAGTCATTTCAGGACAAGACCTAAAGCAGCCTTTATATTTTATTTTACGATCTCATCGTATTTCGTTTTGAAGTCTTCATTACCTTCGTACCACTGGGCTACTTTTTCCAGAGTTGCTTTGGCTTTGTCGACCTGCTTACTGGAGACGTAGCACTCAGCAGTCTGAAGAACTCCCATCATCAATAAATCTTGTTCGGCTTTAGGCCAGGAAGAAATATCGCTTACGGACTTCAACAGTGTTTCTGCTTCTTTCCATGCCGTGTTTGCACCTCCTTTATCGGAATTACGATATTTGCAAACACCATCCAGGTATTTAGCCCCGATACTGCTCAGGTTAATCTTATAATATTTCAAAACCCAGGTTGCAGCTTTCTTGTAATCCGGAGTTTCGATCTCGTTTTTGATCATTTCAACCAGGCTGTTTTTGAATTCGTCATAGAACTCAGCATATTCGGTTTGGACATCACCTGATTTATCATATTTGATACTTTTACCCAACTCGCCGATTGCTTCCTTGTAAGCATTCTTGTACTTTTCGTCATCTGTCCCGCTCAGGGAAACTTTATAAAGTCCGCGAGCCATCCACATGTGTGGAAGTGCATCGCTTTTCGTCTTGTCATTCAAAGCATATTTTTCGGATGCACGAACCAGCTTTTCATAAGTGCCGTCCGCATATAGAATACGCAAATCGTTATATTCGGGTGCCTGGGCAACAAGCAATTTTGTAGTAAGTAAAGCACCGATCAGAACAAACTTTTTCATAAATACATCTTTTTGTTGAAAGGGTAAAACCAATAACTATGCCGAATGTACGAAAACTTTTAAGGAAAGTTTCATTCTGTGGATACAAATTGCCTTTCTGTTACCCTATTGATACTGAATTATTTTAGAAATGTATAGGAATTAACGATTTTCTCTGCTTACAAAGTTCAAAGAATTGCGAATAAATGGTAAAAACCCGGAACTTGTTATTCATAATTCCTACTGCTCTGCACTTTGAATCAGCAAATCCAGAATTTTCTGAGCTGCTTTCGAGATTTTTGTTCCCGGACCAAACACACCGAATACACCGGCATCATAGAGAAAATCATAATCCTGTGCAGGAATCACACCTCCGGCAACAACCATGATATCCGGTCTTCCCAGCTGTTTAAGCTCTTCAATTACCTGGGGAATCAATGTTTTATGTCCGGCAGCCAGCGACGAAACGCCCAGCACGTGTACATCATTTTCTACGGCCTGCTTCGCAGCTTCCTTCGGTGTCTGGAACAAAGGTCCGATATCGACATCAAAACCGATATCTGCAAAGGAGGTTGCAATGACTTTTGCCCCGCGGTCATGCCCGTCCTGACCCATTTTAGCGATCATGATGCGCGGCCTGCGCCCTTCGAGTTTTGCAAAAGTCTCCACGAGTTCTTTCGCCTTTTCAAAATCTTTATCACTCATACTTTCTGCTGAATAAACACCGCTGATGGAACGGATTGTTGCCTGGTGTCTCCCGAAAGAAGCTTCCATTGCCTGCGAAATTTCCCCCAGAGAAGCTCTTTCCCGGGCACATTCCACAGCAATTTCCAGTAAATTTCCTTTTCCGTTGCGAGCTGCTTCTGCCAGTCTTTCCAAAGCGACCCTTACACGTTGCGGATTGCGGGTTTCGCGCAAAACCTTCAGTCGCTCCAATTGGGATTCGCGCACTTTGGTATTATCTACTTCCAGGATATCGATAGCATCTTCTTTTTCAAGCTGGTAGCGGTTTACACCCACAATGATGTCTTTCCCGACATCGATACGTGCCTGTTTGCGTGCCGCCGCTTCTTCAATCCGCATTTTTGGAATCCCGGTTTCAATTGCTTTGGCCATTCCTCCCAATTCTTCTACCTCCCGGATGAGTTTCCAGGCTTCGTTCACCAATTCCTGGGTCAGTTTTTCTACATAGTAGCTTCCTCCCCACGGATCAATGATATCGGTCATCCCGGTTTCCTGCTGCAGATAGATTTGTGTATTGCGTGCAATGCGTGCCGAAAAATCAGTTGGTAAAGCAATGGCTTCATCCAGTGCATTGGTATGCAGGGATTGTGTTCCCCCGAATCCCGCTGCCATGGCTTCGATGCAGGTTCTTGCAATGTTGTTGAAAGGATCCTGTTCCGTCAGACTCCAACCGGAAGTCTGGCAGTGCGTGCGCAATGCAAGTGACTTTTCGTTTTTCGGGTTGAACTGCGAAACCAGTTTGGCCCAAAGCAAACGTCCTGCACGCATTTTAGCAATTTCCATGAAGTGATTCATCCCGATTGCCCAAAAGAAGCTCAAACGCGGTGCAAAGGTATCTATATCCATTCCTGCATTGATTCCGGCACGGAGGTATTCCAGCCCGTCGGCCAGCGTATATGCCAGCTCAATGCTTGCCGTTGCACCAGCTTCCTGCATGTGGTAACCGGAAATGGAAATCGAGTTAAAACGCGGCATTTTTTCTGCAGTATAAGCAAAAATATCTGCAATGATACGCATCGATGGAGCTGGAGGATAGATATACGTGTTTCGCACCATAAATTCTTTCAGAATATCATTCTGAATGGTTCCTGAAAGTTCTTCCTGTTTCACGCCCTGTTCTTCGGCAGCCACAATGTAGAAAGCCATAATCGGGATTACGGCCCCGTTCATGGTCATGGATACCGACATTTCGTTAAGCGGAATCTGATCGAAGAGAATCTTCATGTCCAGGATGGAATCAATCGCTACTCCTGCTTTTCCCACGTCACCTGCTACACGCTCGTGATCCGAGTCGTAACCACGGTGAGTTGCCAGATCGAAAGCCACCGAAAGCCCTTTCTGACCAGCAGCCAGATTTCTGCGGTAAAATGCATTGGATTCTTCCGCTGTAGAGAAACCGGCATATTGACGAATTGTCCAGGGGCGAATGGCATACATGGAACCATAAGGACCCCTCAGAAACGGAGCTTTTCCACTGACGAACCCGAGGTGCTCTGCCGGTTCCAGGTCTTTTTCATTGTAATAACTGGCCAGTTCAATTTTTTCCGGAGTCGTAAAAACATTTTTCTCCGCTGTTCCGGTTAAAGCTTCTGAACGGAACGATACTTGTTCGAATGATTTGCGGATACTCATAGTGTTTGTTCTAAAATTAAGGGATCCAGTCCATTCCAGCACGAAGGAACAGCAGTCCACTCACAATCAATTTTTTCCGGATTCGGAAAAATATTAATCCCGATTCGTTTTTCAGTTTTGTCTTTCAGCTCGTGTACGCGCATTGCTGCTTTTTCACTGATTTCCAGGCTAAGTGCCTTACGCACTTCAGCATTTGAGATACCCCCGTTTCGCTCGATCCATTGGAAGGAACTCCAGGCGCGTTCCGCAATGGTTTCGGTCAGTGAATCCAATGCATAGGAACCTCCGGCAGGATCAATGACAATATACAGATAAGCCTCTTCCTTAAGAAGCAGAGAAATATTGGTTGCCATCCGGCGGGTGAAAACAGTATTCGGTTTTTGGGAATACCAGTCATAAGGCTGGATATTCAGATGCTGGATACCACCTAAAACTGCCGACATAGCTTCTGTTGTTTGTCGCAGCAGATTTGTATAAGGATCTTTGATACTCGTGTTGACAAAAGTAGTACGTGCTGTAATCGTTGCAGCAAGCGAGGTGCTTTGTTTTGGACCGTAAGCACTTACAATTTGTGCCCAACAGGATCTGAAAGCCCGCATTTTCGCCAATTCAAAAAAGTATTTGCTCCCAATTCCGAAAGTGAAATGAATATTAGCCGCCGCAGTGTCACAGTCCGTTCCCTGGTCCAGTTGTTTGACAAGGAATTCATGTCCTTCTCCCAGAGCAATAGCTAATTCCTGCCAGGTTGTTCCTCCAGCCTGCTGCACGGAAGAAGCGTTGATATGAAAAAGCTTTACACCGGATTTTACCGGAATGCCCTCCTGAAGCAATGCTTCATTGTCAGGATAATCAATGAGAACCGGGGCGTCTTTTGCAAAAGCTAAAAACTGCCGGATTTGTACTACCGATTTTGCATGGAAAGTTGTGTGGATGAAAGAAAGCTCTACTTTGTGGAGCAAGGTTTCGAAATCGATTTCCCCGGAGCCAGTTGCTTCCAGTATCAGGTGATCCGTACCCGACATCAGTGCGGCAAGTATCTCCCGGTTGCTCTCCTTTTCGTTCCCGATTCGAAACGTTGTCGCAATGGTCCAACCGTTGTTTTCAGCTTCGATTCCCCTGGTATAGGGAACTTGCCCCGGATCGGAAAAACGGACTTGCTGGTCTTCCCGGTGAAAATAACTTGGAAACGTGATTTCCTCCACCCGGTTGAATTTGTTTAAAGTATCAATTGATTCACCCTTCAGCTCCTTTTTCAGAATGGCAATCCATTCTTCTTTGGAACTGGTTTGGAAGGATGAGAATAAATCCGTCATATCTCAGTTAGTTTAAATATCTGATTAATCTTTTTGACCCTTGCTTTCAATTGCAGAAACAGGGTCGGGTTTTAAATCTTCGTTAGTCAGCAGGATATATACCGCTGTTGAAATCATGGATATCAGTACAGGCGCCACAATGATCCCGGCTACCGGGATTTTAATCATCAGTGTAAAAATAGCTCCTGTGATCAGCATATAACTCATCTTGGAAAATCCTAGTCCCCAGCTTTTGAAGAAACTCAATCCATAACGTTCCATACTATAATCATAAAACGAGAACCCGACAAAAAAGGAAGCAATGAGGAAGAAAACACTTTCGCCGATGAAATCCGGAAGGATCCAGGAAAATACCCACCAGACAGCCAGGAAAATGTATTCCAGGAGTAGGGCACTGATCACGATCAGGATCATTCTCAGGAAATCATTGATCAGGCGAATGAGATCAAATTTGAATTCCCGCTCGGTGAGGTAGCTGTCGAATTTTTCAGAAAGAATGCAATTCACAGGAGATAAAACTACCAGAATCATAAATTTGTAGAATTCCGAAGTAATGAGACCGAAAATGTTAAATACACCATCTGCCACCCGGGAAATCACACCACCAATAACCGGAATATCATCCCCCGCGTGCACAAAAGCCAGGGCGCGTCCCGCCTGAAACTGGAAGTATAAATAGATCAATCCCACGATTAACCCCGGGATG
The DNA here is from genome assembly GCA_031260455.1 of Fluviicola sp. GTDB lineage: Bacteria > Bacteroidota > Bacteroidia > Flavobacteriales_D > Crocinitomicaceae > Fluviicola. The sequence goes on along the minus strand of JAIRJW010000069.1, from coordinate 5,675 downwards.
AAATAAAGCAGGAATTTTCCCTTGAATAAGGTCTGGGCTACCTGTTCTATACCTGTCCAATGATGTTTAAAGGCTTGAACCATGACATTATCGTTTCGAATCCAAATATACAAAGAGTTCAGAATTGTCCGGCCAATCAGTTCATAATTCGTAATTCAGTATATTTGGAAATGGCATGTAAATTGCGAACTGAAACAAAAAACAGAAAGAACGATGAAAAAGTTAGTAATGATTTTGATCGCGTTTATGGGGGTAACAGGATTGTCATACGCTCAGGACGGAACCAAACAAACCCAACCGACAAAGATTGAACCAAAAGTTCAGAAAAAACCTGTAAGAAAAATGATTCGGACAGAAGAAAAGAAAAAGGAAGAGCCCATTAAAAAAGTGGATTAAGAAAGCCCCGCTACGAGGGCTTTTTTTGGATTAATACCATCCTAAATATAATTCCATGTTGAGCAGAAGTTTTCAGCTTGTTCAAAAGCCCAATGAGTTGAAAAGGGTTGACATTTTCTATTAAATTATTTGACTTTTTAAACTTACTGGACTGACTCACGTCAGAATATTCGGCGGACTATTTGGAGTATTCAATACAAATAATTAATTTTCGCTCTGAAACAATAAAATTGGAATTGTTATGAAAAAGCTAGTATTGATTTTGGTTGCAGCAATGGGAACTGCAGTGGTGTCTCACGCACAAGAGGGAACAAAAAAACAGGAGCCTAAAAAGGACGAGAGAAAAGAGCCTGCCAGAACAGGAGAAAAACCGAAAACAGAAACTAAAACAACTAACACAAACGGTACAAAACCAAGAACAGAGCCTAAAAAGGACGAGAAAAAAGAGCCTGCCAGAACAGGAGAAAAACCAAAAACAGAAACTAAAACAACTAACAACGGTACAAAACCAAGAACAGAGCCTAAGAAGGACGAGAGAAAAGAGCCTGCTAAAAAGGTGAATTAATTGAACAGCGATAATTGACTAAGTGAAAAGTTGACGGAGCCCGTTATGGTGCGAAGCAACTTTTCATTTTTAGAGTTTCTGCATCTCTCTGCGGTTTATAAAAATGCAATTCCTTTTCAATATAACCATAGTCACAGAATTCCGAATTGTGTAAAATGATGGGTCAGATGCTTTTTATTCAGCAAATCCCATTGTTCATAGTTTAGCGGGCCATAATAAGCGTGTACAGTTTTCAGTTCTGGGTTTTCAGCAAACAACTCCTGGAATTCCAGGTAAGCCTCCACAAATTCATCGATAGCCAGCTCCAGCTCTTCATTGCGCAAAGGAGTATCTGCTTTTGCAAAAGGAACTTCCATATTCCGAGCCATGAGCTTATCAGTATATAGAAATGCCATCATACGTTCTGTTTTTTCCTCCGGAATTAATAATTCCTGCGGAGTTTCCCCGGTTGCAATCCGGAGAGTGTCAGTCAAATGTTCAACCATTCGTTGAGCAGACATTTCCCCCCATTCGGGTTTTGTTTCCGGTGTCAGCTTGTTCAGATGCGTCAACACGGACTCCAAATCAGTTTCAATAAACATATTATTCTGTTTTAAGGTTTTGACTTATGAGCTCCAGATACCCCTTGCCGCATAGAACGGAAAGACTTTCCGGAACAATTTCGATATTGATCTCTTTGCGCACCTCAAAAGGTTCTCCATCATAATGCGCGAGCTGCACGTCCAGAATAATGCGCGCCTTCTTGAACGGAATGATTTTAATGTAGCGCGAGCCTTCAATTTTCTTAAAGAAAAATCTCCCAATCACGCCCATGGTACGCCACCAAGAAAATTTACTCAGAAGTACCAGTTCCATTTGCCCGTCAATGACGTTGGATTTGGGCGAAATACAAAAACCATTTCCGAACTCCGAGGAATTGGCAATGGAACACAACAGGAAATTTCCCTTGATTGTCCGGTCAGGCAACTGGATTTTCATTTTAGGCGGTTTGTACGAAAAATATTCTTCGTAAACCAGTTGGGTGTATCCCCAAAAACCACGGATGTGATACTCATCGAAACGTTTGGCAATAAAAGCATCGAATCCATAACCGCCAACTCCTAAAAAAGGTTTATCGTTTGCCAGCCCGGTATCCATCCGGATACTATTGAATTCATTGATATTATGAATAGCCTGAGGCGTTTTCAGCGGAATTTTCAAATGCCTTGCCAGCCCGTTTCCTGATCCGGTCGGAATAATTGCGAGGTGGCACCTGGTCCCTGCCAATGCCGTCCCCACTTCGTGAACAGAACCGTCTCCGCCAACTGCGCATACAATGTCAATTCCTTCTTCGGCAGATTCCCGGGCAATCGACTTGGCATGCTGTCTGTATTGAGTAATCGCGATATCATAATCAAACAAGTCATGATTCAAATACTCCTCAATCATCTGAGGAACCTTTGCTTTCCTGACCCCGCCGGAAATCGGGTTAATTATGAAGCGAATTCTCTTTTTCATCGGACAATCGTCTGATTGTGGATTAAATCATGATTATATCTTTGAATGATGGCTTTCAAACGCTTTGCCATTTTTTCTGCCTCATCTTTTTCTGAAGGTAAGAGATTTTGCGGATTTTCCGTACGAATTGTAAAATTTACCAGGCTTCGGATCTTGTTGTTTGAATAAACCAATAGCTTATCTCCGCAGAAATAATAATAAGACCCTTCCAGGTACGTCACAGCCTCCCTCGGCTCTTTAGAGAAATAACTGTGTCCGATACTGTAATATTTCGTTTGGATATTGATCAGATCGAGCACGGTAGGCATAATGTCCGCCTGCTGGAAAATCACTTTCTCGCGTTTTCCTGGCAATTTTCCACTCGGGTCGTAGAAAGCAATCGGGATACGGTACATTTCCGTGCGCTGGTTGTATAATTCACTGTTGCTCGAAGGTGTATGGTCTGCAACCAGGACGAAAAGCGTTTTTTTGAACCACGGTTCTTTTTCTGCCTGTTCAAAGAATTTACGCAGACTGATATCGCCATAGTGAATGCTTTTAGCAATCGGATACGGGCCTTTTCTGACTACGGATCGCCACTTTTCCGGAACAAAATACGGATGATGCGACGAAAGGGTGAACAGATTTACCATGAAAGGAGCTTTCAGCGTGGTAAGCTGCCTTGCTGTCCAGGGATTGAAGTATTCATCCAGGATTCCCCAGGTTTTATCGAAATGCTTGTCGTTATTGTATTCAAAACGCCCAAAATATTCCTGGTAGCCGAGCTGTGAAGCAAAACTGTTGAAGCGCATCGACCCGTTGGTTGCCCCGTGGAAGAATGCCGTACTATAACCATGGTCTTTTAAAATTCCCGGAAGACTTTGGATTTGGTTGTTGCAATAAGCGGAAGAAATGTATGGATTATCCATCAGTGTAGGCATAGACGCAGAAATTGCCGGAACAGCTTCGATGGATTTTTTCCCGTTCGAGATTCCGTATTCGAAATACCAGCTTTTATCCAGCAGTGAATCCAAAAACGGAGTGTAAGAAGTGGAATTGTTGAATTTTCCAACCCATTCGTTTCCGAAACTTTCCAGCATGATAATCATCACATTAGTACCATCTGGCAGTAGGTGTTGCGGATGACTTTCACGGATCGGGTTGAACAGTTTCTCCGCCTCTTTTTCAGAAAAATAATGTTGCTCCGTGAGGTCATCCTTCCCGATAGATTTGAGCAGGGTAAAAGCAGAATTGAGCACCAGTGCCGAGTTTTCCGGTTGTGTGTAAAGCGTTGCATCAATTGATGAGATCGGGCGTAAACCCAAACCACCGCGGCCTGTCAGCACAAAAAGCGAAGTCACAATAAAAAAAGCAATCAATTCTTTATGCAAAGAGTTTGCATTTCTATTCTTCAACCGTTTGATTTCTGTTCTTTGATAAAGTTTAGCCAGCCCGTAAACTCCGAAAATAAACAACAAGATCAGAAACCAGTAATCTGCAATGAAACTGGTGAGCAATTGCCCCACATCATTTCCGGCCGAAACAATTACGAACAAGTCCGCAGTTGAACGCTTCAGGGTGAAATTGTAGTAAGCCGTATCCATCAGGTTCAATGCTACGATAAGCAGCGCCGGAATAAAAAAAGCCATTGCTTTAAGGCCTCTTACGAACAGGTTTTGCTGCCATTTTTCCGGAAGCAGGCTGAAAACAATAAAAGGCATCAGGAGCATGCTGACGGTAGAAAGGTCGAACCAGATTCCGGCCAGCCAATCTGTGAAACGAACATGTGTAAACGAATCAAGGTTGTAACAATAGAAAACGATACGCGTAATGGTCATCAATGACAACAGAACCACAATCCGGAGCAACAGACTTTGCAACGTTACCGGGAGAGCATTACACAGTTTCTTCAGCATAAGTACAAATGTAAATAACCTTTTTGAGGTATGTGTTGTCTTTGTATTACTTAAAAATAGTCAGAAATGATGTCTGCTAAAGTTTCTATTTTTGAAAGTATGAAATATATCTTATTGTTGCTGCTGATCAGCTCAGCTTCTTTTGCGCAGGAACCAGAGGCTTTCCGAATTTTTGATGCCAAAGGAAAAGAAGTTTCGTTCGGGAAAATGATGTCTGGAATTTCAGAAAACCAGGTAGTTTTGTTCGGGGAGTTTCACGATAACCCGATTTCGCACTGGCTGGAGTTAAATGTGTTGTTGGGGCTGAATAAGCATGTGAGCGGCGACCAGCTGGCAGTCGGTTTTGAAATGTTCGAATTGCATCAGATGAAAGCACTGGAACGGTATATTTCTGAAAAATCGTACAAGACGCTGAAAGATTCCACAGAGTTGTGGGTCAATTTCAGGACAGATTACAAACCGGTGCTCGATTCGGCAATTTCATACGGAAATGTCCCATTTGCTGCAAATATCACCCGCAAATATGCGGGTTTGGTTTTCAAAAAAGGACTGGCTGCTTTGGATTCGCTTCCCGAAAACCAGAAAAAACTCATGGTTCCACTGCCTTTTCCGTTCGATTCAACACTTTCCCAGTACGTGGAACTGATCAATATGGGAAAAGAAATGCATGCTTCGGGAATGAATTTTGCGCTGGCACAAGCCATCAAGGATGCAACGATGGGGTATTCGATTGCACAGCAATTGAAGAAAAGCCGGATGGTATATTTCTTAAACGGGGCGTTTCACTCGGATTATCACCAGGGAATCATGTGGTATGTACAAAACTATGCACCTGGAACAAAAGTCGGAACCATCACAACAGTTTCACAGAAAGATGTGAGAAAATTGGAAAAACAACATGTGAACCGCGCAGATTTCATTATTGTGGTGAATGAAACGATGACATCCACACATTGAATACGAACTACTCAATTAAAAATCATCCGGAATTATTTACCGTTTACTTTCTTTAGTAGCTCGTTGTAGTCTTCCAGCAGTTTGAGGTACTTGTTTTTCCAGTATTCTTTCGATTGGTTATTGTAAGGATTTTCCGGATCTTCAAGTGAATTGGAATTGATTACGGTCAATTCTTTGATTTCGGATGAAAAGTCATGATGAATAATTTTCCCAATTGCTAAAATTGTTTCGAGATCAACCTGGGAATTGTCAAACATCAAATACATCCATCTTCTGCTTTTTTTCAGTTTTCTGGCAATGACAGTAATGGGGAACCCACTTTGTCTGATTGCTTGTTCTGCGATTTCTCCACGATGTTGCATAGC
>JAIRJW010000061.1 GCA_031260455.1 Fluviicola sp. | reverse complement strand
CCCTTCAACAGGATTGGTATATATCGAATCTACTTTTGATACAGGAAGCTTTGACCTGAATGTGATGGATGTGAACGGACGTACAGTCCTTGTAAACACAAACAGCATTTCAATGGGGACAAATACTGTTGATCTCAATCAAGTGGAAAAAGGGATATACTTCTTCAAGCTTTCAACCGGAAATGCTCAAAAAGTATTCCGTGTGGTGATTCAGTAATAGTAATTATCATTTGAATACGGGGTACTGAATATTTTTATAGTATCTAACAAATAGCCCGCCGCTTCCAAACATGGAAGCGGCGGGTTTTGTTTAATTCCCATCTGGAGTGCATTGTATCATGATACTATTTCAATTCCTGAAATTCGCAATCGGGAATCCGGTATTCGTAATTCGTAATTGACTACCTTTGCTCTATGTTCGTCGAATCCCTTTCTTTAGTCAATTTCCGCAATCACAGCGAAGCCGAATTCCAGTTTGAAAGTGGTGTAAATTGCATTGTGGGGAAAAACGGTTCGGGAAAAACGAATGTGCTGGATGCAGTTCACTACCTGAGTATGTGTCGCTCCTATCTCAATCCTCTGGATAAGCAAAATATTCGGTTTAATGAGCAGTTTTTTGTGATCCAGGGTTGCTGGATGAAGGATGATCAGCCATTCAACTTGTATTGTGGCGTTAAATCCGGTTCGAAGAAAGTGTTCAAGAAAAATAAGAAGGAATACGAACGTCTAGCCGATCACATCGGGCATTTTCCGGTGGTGATGATTTCTCCGTATGATACAGACCTGATCTCCGAAGGAAGCGAGGTGCGCAGAAAGTGGATGGACGGGATTATCTCGCAGTTCGATCACGAATACCTGAGCGATTTGCAGCGTTACAATAAAGTCTTGGATCAGCGGAATGCCTTGTTGAAACAGCAATATGAAAATGGGTTCTTCGATCGTGAATCCATTGAAATATGGGATGAACAATTGATTCGCTACGGAACAGCGATTCACCGTAAACGTTTTTCCTTCATCGAAGCCTTCATTCCCTTGTTTCAGCATTACTACAAGTGGATTTCGCAGGAACAGGAAGCGGTATCTCTGAGCTATGAGTCAAAACTGACCGAAACGGATTTCAGAACCTTACTGGAGCAAACATATCCGAAAGACATGCGTGTTCAGTATACTTCTGTCGGCATTCATAAAGACGATATTGTTTTTTTGCTGGAAGGTTTGTCAATTAAACGTTTCGGGTCTCAGGGACAGCAGAAAAGCTTCCTGATTGCGTTGCGTCTGGCACAGTTCGACTGGTTGAAAGAACGCCTGAAACAAACTCCGGTTCTGTTGCTGGACGATATTTTTGATAAACTGGACAACCTCCGGGTAGCTCAACTGATGGCTCTGGTATCGAAAAATACGTTCGGTCAGGTACTGGTTACAGATACGGATGAACAGCGTGTTTCAAATATTTTTGAAGGCATACGGGTCAAACCGAAAATGATTTTATTTAATTCCGAACTGGTATGAGTGAGTGGGATGAACGCAAGCGCTCCGGCAATGCGCAGCCGATGAAAGATTTGGTAGATAAACTGATGAGTGCCTATCAGCTGAAAGGAAAACTGACAGAAATTGATGTGCTGAACCGTTGGGAAGAAATGATGGGGAAAGCTGTTGCTGTTCGTACAACCAACCTGCAGATCCGGTCCGGGGTTTTGATTATCCGGCTGAATTCATCCGTTATGCGTGATGAGCTGTTACACGGAAAACAGATCATTATTGAACGGGTGAACCAAACAGCCGGGAAACAGCTGATTCGTGATGTGTGGTTTGAATAAGAGAAAGCAACGCTTTCGATAAAAAACAAGCGTTAGCGCAGTTTCCTTTTCAAAAAGGGAGTGCAACGCTTTCGATAAAAAAAACAAGCGTTAGCGCGGTTTTCTTTTCAAAAAGGGAAAACAACATTTTCGATTAAAACAAGCATTAGAGTGATTTTCTTTTTCAAATTCCGGTTGGCCCACAATTCAACAGCTGTAATTCCCCATTCATAATTATGAATTGACTAACTTTGTCAGATAAAATGAACGCTCATGTCAGTGCATAAAAATGTAAAGCGTGTCACAACGAATGTTTTACAGGAAATGAAAAACTCGGGAGCAAAGATTTCTATGCTTACGGGGTATGATTTCTCCATGGCGAGAATTATCGATTCTGCAGGAATTGACATTATTTTGGTTGGAGATTCTGCATCAAATGTAATGGCGGGACATGAAACAACTCTTCCGATTACATTAGATCAGATGATTTATCATGCGGCATCCGTGGTTCGCGCTGTGGAAAGAGCATTGGTTGTAGTAGATATGCCGTTTGGATCTTACCAGGGAAATTCCAAGGAAGCTCTGTCCAATGCGATCCGCATTATGAAAGAATCAGGCGGACATGCTGTCAAACTGGAAGGAGGAATTGAAATCATTGAGTCTATCAAACGCATTCTGACAGCCGGAATCCCGGTGATGGGGCATTTGGGCTTGACTCCGCAATCCATATATAAATTCGGAACTTACGTTGTAAGGGCCAAAGAAGAAACCGAGGCTCAGAGGCTGATAGAAGATGCTAAGGCATTGGAAGAAGCCGGTTGTTTTGCCATTGTACTGGAAAAAATTCCGGCTGCACTGGCAGAAAAAGTAGCGAAATCAGTTTCCATTCCGATTATCGGGATCGGAGCTGGGAACGGAGTTGACGGACAGGTACTGGTAGTTCACGACATGCTGGGGATCAATAATGAATTCTCTCCGCGTTTCCTGAGAAAATATGCCAGTTTATACGATATCATGCTGGATGCGGTCAAAAACTACATTCACGATGTGCAGAGAGGCGATTTTCCGAATCAAAACGAACAATACTGACGCATGGAGCAAATCTGTCCGGAAGATGTGCTTTACGAGGACAATCACCTGATTGTGGTTAACAAGCATGCTGGCGAAAATGTACAGGGAGATATTTCGGGAGATTTTCCGCTGGTGGAGAAGGTGCGGGAATATATCCGTCATAAATTTGAGAAGCCAGGAAATGTTTTTTGTGGCCTGATTCATCGCCTGGACAGGCCTGTTTCGGGAGTCATTGTTTTTGCCCGTACGGGTAAAGCGCTGACTCGAATGAATAAACTTTTTGCCGAAAAACATCCGCGGAAAGTGTACTGGGCGGTAGTTGAAAAGGCACCGAAGGAAAAAGCTGCATCGCTGGTTCATCACCTGGAACGTAATGAAAAGCAGAACAAAACGTATGTTTATAACGAATCCAGGAAAAACTCCAGAGAAGCGAGGTTGAAATACCGTCAGTTGACAAGCTCGGATAATTATACTTTGCTGGAAGTGGAACTGGAAACAGGAAGGCATCACCAGATTCGTGCGCAATTATCTGCCATCGGTTGTGTGATCAAGGGAGATTTAAAATACGGGGCCAAACGTTCCAATCCGGATGGTTCCATATATTTGCATTCAAGGGAATTGGAATTCGAACATCCGACAACAAAAGAAATGGTAACAATAACTGCACCGGTGCCGGATGATCGTTTATGGAACTGGTTTGAAAAAGAAGAATCCACATGGCGGATGATAAATGACAAACGTTAGTGTGTCCATAAAAAGAAATCATTAACTTATAAATATGATGTTCATCCTATGAAATTAATCCCGGTCTTTCTTCTTTTTACATCCTTCGTTTTTGCCCAGACAAAATTGTACTATTATCCCGTGGAAACCTCCCTGGGAGATAGTCATATCAGAGCCCTGGAGCAAGATGTGTCAGGAAGGCTGATTATCGGAACTGATAAGGGGATCTTTTCATTTAACGGTTTCCAGTCCAAAACTATTCCGTGTCCGAAACTTTATTCAAAAGATATTGTTCAGCTGCTTCGCATCAAAGAGCTTTTTTTCGGGTTGAATAAAACCGGGCAACTCTTCGAAATCAAACAAAATAAAGTGGTTTTAGTTCCGCTTTCAGGGATTAGCAGCGCCATTTTGCGTTTGGAAAAAGGTCCGGAAGACCGGTTGAGGATTATTTGTTCCGATACCATATACGATTTCAAACTAAATCCGTTTGAGCAGGTTTCAAAACTGAGCATCCCGTTTTACCAGAAAGGATTGGCGGAAGTGATTGACTATTGCGAGAACGAAAAGGGGCGTTTTGCATTGTTGTCCAGTAATGAACTGGTAGATATTGATGAGCGGATAGCATGGAGCTTGCCAGGAATGACAGGAAAGTGGCTGATTCCTCAAAAAAATAGCGTTGTGATCTTTCCGGTAAAACCCAGCTCGTCTGTTTCATTGAAATACAGTGATAAACGTTTTTGGAATCTCAATAAATTGATTGGTGCATTTAATCATTCGATTCAGAAAGCAGTTCATATCGGCGATAAAATCTATCTTTTGTCGGAAACGGGAATGATGATCCTGAAAGAAGGCGAAATGCGTGTGAACTCGGTTATTGCAGGCTTAAACATAACGGCAGTTTTCCAGGATAAGGACCGGAATACATGGTTCGGAACGCACTCGAAAGGCTTGTATTGTATGCCAGCCGGAACGTATAAATTGCTGAACTCAACCGAATTCAATTTCCTGGATTTGTTTAATAACGAGATTATTGCGGGAAGCAGTTTGGGAGAAATGATGGTGCTGGACAAATTGGGAAAAAAGGTAAGAAATACTGTATTCCCGAATAGTTTGAAACAACAGGGGAAGGCTGATCCTGCAAAGGTTGAAATGCCTGTACTGATAGAAGACGAATTCATCAAAGAGGCAATTTTGCTGAAGTCCGGAAACTATTTGCTGGTTTCTTCCAAAGGTTTGTTTACGATTGAAGCGAAGTCGCCGAAAGAGCTGTGGGAAAAGCTTCGGAAAAATGCACCCCGGATCAATATTTTCGAAAATCCGGTGAAAGAATTCACACAGTCGGATACCAGTGAAGTGTTATTCTCTAACCTGGACGGGCTTTTCACCCTGGACCTGGAAACCCTGAAGTACGAGCCCATTCACTATTTCGATGAAACCATTGATCCCTCGCAAATCCTGTTTCACGACCGAAAATGGTTTGTCCTGAGTTCTTCGAACCGGATTTTTACCATTAAAAACAAAAAAATAATCCACGAAATAAACTTCCGCGAAAATGGCAGTAACATGCAGGTTTCGAAGTTTAAGATTTACAACGGAAAGTTTTACCTGCTTACAGATAAAACGCTTTACAGGACTTCCGATCTGAACGGAAACCTGGAGCGCCTGGAAGAACTTTCAGGAATGAACGACTTGTTCCTGCGGGATTTTGTGGTGCTGGGAGACAAAGTTTACCTGGCAACCCAGTTCGGGCTTTTTGAATTCAAGTGGCGAAAAATCAAAACTCCTTTTCCGAATTTCATCCTTGGGAAAGCAACCGGAAACTACCAGAAAGATCATTCAACTACGTTTGGACCGGCTAATACGGAGGTTGTCATTCCTTATGAATTAGTGGAATTGATGGGGAATCACCCCTATCAGTTACAGTACCGCTTAATCCGAAACGGCGATAAAGACCAGGTTCACTGGTCCAATACTTCACTTGGGCTTACCAAACTGATTTTCGAGCATTTGAATTCCGGCACCTACGACCTGGAATTGCGTTTGTTTGATTCGGGAACGGGGCGTTTTTCGAAACTGAGTGCCACCAAATTTAAGATCCAGACTTCCTGGTATGAGGAAACGCTGGTTTGGTTTGCTGGAGGAGTTTTAGCCGGATTCTTTGCCTTGCTTTATCTGAAGAGAAGAAAACATCTGAAGAAATCACAACCGCTTCAATAAGTAGCAGGTTTGGTCAACTTCTTTCTTCTCCTGCTGGAATTTGAAATACATCAAATCTTGAAAATAAAAAAGTTTGTCGGATAATTTTTCAGTGGATGGAGTTGGGTCAGAAAAGTGCAGTCGCATATTTGTGCTGATATTCCCGTATTTTCTATAATTTCCTGACAGTTACTGAGACTTGCCTGGAATTCAGGTGATTTTGAAAGCTTCCCACAGAGGTCTGCGGACACAGAGTTTAGATGCTGTCTTCTTCGTGAAAAATGAGAGCATCACCTATATTTCACGATCTTTCTATAAAAACAGAAATCAAAAAGAACGCCCCGGAGATTTCCGGGGCGTTTCAAGGGATATAATATAACTAATCAGATTAGTTAATAGTCAGTTTCTTTGTTGTTTTTACTCCGCTGGAAATCACAACAACATTGTAAATTCCTGCCTGGATATCAGCTACATTTAACGTTTGAGTTGTATTTGAAGCTGTTACGGAATATACTGTTTTACCAGCTAAATCCACGATAGAAATGTTTTCGTTTCCAGACAAACCAGAGAGGATAACAGACTCGTTTGCAGGATTAGGGTACATTCCGAATGTTGCTTTGTTGTTTTCAGAAATACTCAGCAGTTCATCCGGAGCAGCACTGCTCAATACCAGGTGCTGTACGATTGGGCTTCCTGCGATATTAATCGTTAATTCACTGTGAACGAGTACTGGCAATCCCGAACTTGCTTCATAATATTCATATTGTACGCGAGTCATTACGATATTTCCGAAAGGGGTACTTGCATTTGCCTGGTCCGATAATTTATAACGGGTAACGTTGGTGTACGTAGTGCCTGCATTTAATTTTAATGTCCCTGTTCCGTCAACAGTTGCGGTTACGGTTCCTGTCGTGGGGAAAGTTCCCAGAGTTGTTACGGCATTTCCGGAGAAAGCATCTGTCAAAGAATTACTATAAGCAAAAGGGTAATTCATCAATGTTTCTTCATCAGGACTCAAAATGACTTTCACCGTTCCTGCCACGGCACCACCGTCAAATGCGAAACCTTGAGAAATGCGGGAAGAAGCGGATGATGTAAAATAAGTTGTCATGAATCCAGGCATATCAATGGCTTTTGTTGAAGAAGCGTAGCTGGAACCGCTTGCCGTACTGGAAGGAGCAACAACGGACACATTCTTGGTTGCACCTAAATATCCCGGAGTGTTGCTGTAATCCCAGGTAACACCGGTTCCGGTTACTGAAGCATAGTTTGTTGCGTTAGAGTCAAGCACAAACATCGTTGCATTTGTTCCGATCGCAGGCTCGTTTGTTTGGGTGAACTGACCGAATGCAGCTCCTGTAATTAAGCTTGTAGCTAAAAGTAAATTTAATTTCATAGTTTATTTTTTTCAAATTTATTGTATTTGGACTAATAATTTTCGTGTTTTCACACAAAATAATAAGCTTTGTTTAGCTTTTAAATGAGATTGTTACTAAAAGGTTGTAAAACAAATTTGTTTTATAACAAAATTACTCTTTTTTGTGTGAAAACTAAAGCATTATCACGATCCCCGTACGAACGCTGAATACATTTTGAAGCCTGTTTTTGACCAGGTGATATCTGATTTCATTATCCCAATTAGTGCTGTAGCCCAGCCCTACATAAGAATCGGCATTAAGCTCCTTCATGATTCCGGTTAGAGGAAGGTTCAGATGGGCATATCCTCCAATATTCCACCCGATATTCCGTGAAATGGGAATGCGGTATTCCAATCCGTACAGAGCAGTGAAGCTGAACGCATTTTTATCCGGGAATTTCAAATCCGTTGTGTAAATTCCTCCATTATAGTTTGCGTAAGGTTCGATAACTTTGTATGAGCCAGATTTTGCTTTACTCATTTCAACTCCTATTCCAAGGATATTTACAAGCCCCATCTGTGCAGAATTGCTGTTTGAATTGATTTCAATCCGCGGCATGATGCGAAAAGTATTGTATTTCACGCGCCCGTCCACACCACTTATAGAGATGTAATTACCTGAATTATCGTAATAACCTGCGCTCCCGTAATTGGAAAGAATCAAATTTCCGAAATAGTAATTGAAATCGACAGATAAGGTAGTACGCTTACCAACAACATAACCGATAGTTCCATAGAGGCTGTAATTGAATTGATCTGTGCTGACTTGCTTTCGGTATGTGTCATAATAATCGCGTTTTCTGTAGTCACGCTCATAGCTGCTGAAAAGCTTCAGAAGGGAATTGTGATGCAGACCACCACCAAGCTGTAACGTAAAGCGTTTACCGTAGAATCCGGCTACAGAATTTTTCTTCTCCCTTGGGTTTGAACTTCCTGTCTGTGACAGGGAATAAGTTGAAATAAGCAGGGATATCAGGACGATTATGGAATTTATTTTCTTTATCATGAATATTTTGAATTAGTTGATTTCCTGGAGTTTTGTTAATTGTTTAGTTTGAAAATCTCGTAGTATTTTGAACCTAACAGGATTTTTGAAGGCCTTCCATTTACCTGGTAAATTTTTGAGGAATCTGCATGCCCGCTTTTCAGGTCGATGCCGGTAAAATTGATCAGGGTCTTTTGAGCATCCAGTAACTTCCCGGTCATCAGGATTAATGCCATTGGCGGAAGATACCAGGTAGCCAGTATCGGTTTTGCAATCTCCATCGGATCACTTTTGCGGCTGTCTACGTAGAAAATATTCGGAATCATGATCACATCGGATTCATATTTTTTTGCCAGATCCTGAAGCACAGTATAGTCTACCGGGAAAAAGTTGACTTTGGAATAACCATCATTTTGCCTCAGGGCTGATTTGATGTACATGAAAGTATTAATTCCCTCGATGCTCAATTCGGAAGGAGCGTTATCTGTACTTAGCTTGTACCCGTTGTTTGACGCTTCATTCAGGATCAGTTCGGTGGATCGTGATTTGATCAGTTCCGATATCCGGATGGTCTTTTTGGAAGATTCCAGGATTTCTATATCTGGTTCCACGAGCACAATACTTTTCGATTTCAGGTCGGGAATAGCCGGAATCAGGTACTTGCTTTTTCCGTTATCCGCTTCATTTTTTGTGCCAGGCGATTTGCTTTGCGCGACTTTAAATGCTTTCACAAAGCTGCTGTCGGAAATAATATCTGACATTCCGTATAGATAATAAGCTGTTGAATCGAAAACCTGGGAGCTGATATTTCCGTCAGCAGAGCGTTTTTTCTTGATTTTATCGTATTTTGATCCGGTGTTTTTTTCCGGTTCCGGTTTGTTCAGGCTATCTGCCGGGATTTTCGCAATGGAATCATTGTAGGCTTTATTTAGCGAAAAAGCCTGGTTGTAATTGTATTTGGAAAAGGATTCCAGTGAAAACTGTTTCGTGCTGGCAGCTGTTTCAACCATTCTATCGTAAATTGCCTGGATTTCCATATCATTCGGGTTGCCGGACCGGATATCGTAAATTTGTCGCAATGCAATGCAGGAAAGCTCCAGTTTGTCCATCTTTTTCAGGATCGCATGCAGTGTTGCAATTTCCCCCTCTTTGTGCAGTTTTGATTCGAAAGGTTTAAGCATAGATACAGACTTGGTCTGAGCCAGTGCAAGCCATGTTTTTGCTTCCATCACTTCCAGGTAATGAGAATTCGGGAAGTCTTTCTTCAATATATAGATGGAATAGAGGGCATTGGTCAGATCCAAAGCTAGGATAGCATTCCGGACGGCTTCGAATCGTGCAATGTTGCGGATTTCGGTAAAACGATCCTGACCCAATAAGCCTGCTTTCCCGTTCCAGTTGCTTCCATTTGCCAATACATCGAGCACCTGCTTTTTCCGCTTGGAAATATTCGGGTGCGAGCTCTTGCTGTCGTTATAATTTTCTTCCGCAGTGATAGGAAATGTTTCTTTCGGGAATTTAAAAGAAGGAACGTAAAATTCTTTCGAATTGAAAAATGTTTCAGGAATTCGCACCTCGTCGAACGGAAGGTAGGAGTACATCAATACATCGAAAGTAGGTTCAATCAGGGCTTCATCATATCCTGCCTTTTTGTAAATTTCAATTGCATCCAAATCGGCTTCCAGCTCACGGTCCTTACTATAAGTACTCAATTCATAATAATTGGCATTTTTCAGGACGGTCTTCTGCTTGAAGCGTTCCAGTACGTGTTTTCTCTTGAAATGTGCAATTTCATGTGCCAGCACATAAGCAATCTGAGCTTCGGAGCTCACCTGGGAAACCAGTCCGGTTGTTATGAAAATAATTCCCTGATCGGTTGAAAAAGCATTTGTTTCATTTGATTTCAATGTATAAAAACGCAATAGATTGAACGTTTCTTCGTCGTCTTTCAAGAGGTTTTTTGCAATATCGCGGACATAATCCGAAATCGGGTCTCCGAATACGCATACCTCTGAATGAATGATATCATCAATGGAGGTATGGATTCCGGTATAGAATTTTCTTCTGAGCGAAACGGCCAGACCCGGACGAACGATTTTGATATCCCGTTCGATTTTTTGATAAGTGGGTAAGCTGAAATCTTCCGGAATATTTCCCTTTGAGTTAAGTGTCGTATAGTGATCGAAGTCGGTTTTGGTTTGAGCAAATACAGCATGAAAACCTGATATTGCTAAGGTGGAGGCTAGAATGAATGATTTCTTAAACATAACCAGTTTTTTTAGGTAAGTGGGGCAAAAGTAGTCAATCCGTCAGATACTTAGAAATGATGTGAACAATATTTATGAATTTACCTTGTATGAGAATTCTGGTGATTTGAAGTTTTTTAGCTTTAAACGAGCTTCTTCTGTTGTCTAAAAAGTGGAAAAGTTCAAAAAATCATCTTACTCTTCGTACAGTATCTTTTTGCTTTATATGAAAAATAGTGGTCCGAGAAAGGATAATCAGTGTACTTACAATGAAATAGTGGTACATATATGCCTGCAACGATCAAAAGCTGACGTTTATCCCTCGTTGCTGCCGCTCTGACGTTTGTTGCAACTCAGTCTTCAAAAGCTGACGTTTATCCCTCGTTGCT
>JAIRJW010000054.1 GCA_031260455.1 Fluviicola sp. | reverse complement strand
GCTTTAACTGCAAAAAGGTTACTATATTTTTAACTATCATTTGGGTGAAAAGCAGTATTGTTACTAATTAAATCCATACTTTAGTTATTCGGTTCCATCGACTTACTTAGTCGGGAAAGATTTTCGCGGTATCAGCCTGCGGAAACGATGTAAGAACCTGAAGTGGATTGTATGAATAAAATAAGCGGAAAGAATGGTAAGTGATTCTCAAATAGGACGTAACATCAAAAACCTGTGTGAAATGCGGAATTTTACCCAGGAGTATATGAGTGAGCAATTGAGCATTTCTCAAAAACAATACAGCCGGATTGAAAACGGAGAAATATCCGTTTCCATTCAGCAACTTTTTGCCATTGCCGCCATTTTAAACATTTCTGTACAGCTGATTCTGGAGTTCAATGCTTCTCTGATCTTTAACAACCTGAATTCGGGTGGTGAATTCAAAGCATTCAATAATACCCCGGTGGAACAGATAGAAACACTCTACGAAAAGCTTCTTCATGAGAAGGACCGCACCATCAAATTGCTGGAGGAAAAATGCACGCTTCTGGTAAACGGAAAATCCGGATAGAACGGTAGTGCATTCCGGAAATATTCCGGTTTATTTGCGTTTTACTGTAAAGTTTCCGTTTGGCTGGCGGAATGTGACTGCAGTTGATTTTTGGTAATAACCGGTTCACTTTCGCGCGGAGCCAGTTCCGAGGTCAGGCGCATGAAATCTTCCGGATCGATACTTGCATAAAGTTGTTTGGAAGCTCCGAAAAGTTTATTCATGGGATTGATTTCCGGTGCTCCGGTACGAAAGCCCACACGGATGTAAATAACGGATAGTTGTTGTGCACGGGCGTGCCCGATAGCTCTCAGAACGTTTGGGATGATGCCGGAGGTTTCCGGATACCGGCTCAAAATAGCCGACTGGAAGTCCATGACCAGCAATGCAGATTGAAAGGGTGCTTTTTCCATAGGGATTTATTTCGTTTAAAGGGTTTCGATGAGTTGGTCCTCAACCATTTCCAATACTTTTTTGTCTTTCTTTTTCAACCTGTCAGCACGCAGGAAATTGAAAAAGATCAAACCGATGAGCAGGGCGATTAAACCCTGAGCCAGGATAGTGTTGGCTGGTCCGATTTTTTGTGATGCAGCCCCAACAAGCAAGCTCCCCAACGGAAGCATGCCGAAAATAGCCATTGCAAGAAAACTAATGATCCGTCCGCGCATGACTGCATCCGAATGTACCTGGATCAGTGTGATGCAAATCGTGGTTTGTGTCATTCCGCCGAACCCTGCCATGGCCACAAAGATCATTGCTATCGGAAAGTAGGTTATGTGCGAAAAACAGATCAACCCGACGCCAAGTATAAAGATATTGATTAATAAAATGTATTTCAGATCGGTTCCGGGTTTCAGCGAAGCCAGGAAAAGTGTGGAGCAAATAGCTCCCAGGCCGATAAAACTGCTGATTAATCCAAAAGTACTGGCATTTCCGTGAAAAGTTATTTTAGCAAAAACAGGAATCAGCGTATCGTATGGAATGACAAACAAACTCATCCCGGTCAATAAAAGTAAAACGGTTCTGAGTGTCGGGTGATTTTTCAAGTGATTAAATCCCTCCACAAGTTCGGTAACTACTTTCTTCTGCTTTGTTTTTGGTTTGTATTCCGGCAGTTTCAGCAGGAAAAGAGAAATCAATACGGCTCCGAAACTGAGCGTGTTAATGAGAAAACAAATCCCTGCTCCCCAAAATTCCAGCGTAATTCCCGAAAGCGCAGGACCGATCAGCCGCGCTAAATTAACCATTGCCGAATTCAACGCAATGGCATTCGGAAGTTCTTCTTTGTTTTTGACCAGATCATTGACCAAAGGTTGGCGTGCCGGAACGTCAAAAGCATTAATGATTCCCAGGAAAGTTGTCAGAATAATCACCATCCAGACCGAGTAGTGGTCCGTTAAAATCAGGATAGTAAGGATCAGCGACTGGATCATGGAAGCTCCCTGTGTAATGAAAAGCACTTTGTGGCGATTGAAACGGTCCGAAACAACTCCTCCGAAAATGGATAACAGGAATGAAGGAAAAAGTGAAGCAAAAATCGTCAGCCCGAGCATGAATGTAGAATGAGTCTGACTGTAAACTAACCAGCTGATGGCTGTTCGCTGCATCCAGGTACCGATTTGCGACACGGATTGACCAGCAAAGAAAATGCGATAATTCCGGTTTTGGAACGAATGAAATATGCTGATTTGTCGGAGCGGTTTCATATAGGAAATGGTTTATTCTTGATGTTTGTGTTTGAAGTGACTGCTGAGAAAAATACTTCCCAGACAAACTGCTGAGAAGAATATGGTAAGAGAAAGCCAGTCGCCGGTTGAAATGTTGGCAAATTTGAACAAAACCGAGCCGGTCAGCATATTGACCAAAGCCCAGACCACATTCAAAACCGGCGAAGAAAGTCCTTTTCCACGCGGATTGGAAAAAGGTGTCGGGAACTTGTTTCCCTGAATTCCTGCTGCATAATGCGGAACTGCATTGACCAGGAATAATGCGGACCAGAATCCGCTAACGTAGTGATACCATTCCATATCTTGTTAATTAACGATTGCCAGTTTTTGTAAAGCCGGGATTGCCTTTTTCAGGGATTTCAGGTCTGTTTCATCGAGTACTTTTTCAAAAGCCTGAATGAGCCACTGATCGCGTTCGTGGAGTGTTTTTTTGATTATTTCCTCACCAAATGGAGTCATGTAAACCAGTACTTTTCGTTTATCTGTCTGGGAAGGAACTTTGCTTATCATTCCCTGTTTTTCCAGTTTGGACAGGATTTGTGACATGGATTGCGTCGTAATCCGGGTGATGCGGGCCAGTTCGGTCGGAAGAATCCCCGAACTTTTTAGAATAAGACCGATTGTTTGTAATTCGGTTGTGGAGTATCCGGTCGATTCTGCCAGCTCTTTTCTCAAACCTTTATGGAGCGTTGTAACTGCAATACGTAGTGCAGAAGCTAATTCAGCTGCATTCATTTATGAAAATTAACTTGTTAGTTTAGCTTACTAATTTACAACAAAAAATCAATCCGTTTACTTTTCGGAGAATCATTTTGTCAAAAGGAGTTAAAATACGGAGTTTTACTTGCTGAGAAGTGTGATTTTTTCTACCAGCTGTCCCAGTTCGTTCAAAGCACTTTTCTGATTACTTGTTTGTGCAATGTGAACCAGGAGATCTTCCTCCAGTTCATTACATGGAATGATTTGTTCCTTGCAATAAAGCTGCTCTTCGGGAACGTGGAAAAAGAACCAGCTCACTGGTTTTCCGAGAAAAATTCCTGTCTGTTTCTCCAGATCGCTTTCCCGAAATCCGTAATCCTGGTAATTGGCATGCGGATGATATCCGGTGTAAAGCGTAATATTGGTCCAGTTGGTATCTGAGTACGGACGGTATTTCCGGATATTAAACACCTGGAAATCGTACTTCTGATCGCTGGTGATCACATAATTCTGTGGTAGTTGAAAGTGAAATAGTTTATCGGTGCCGGAAACCGGATGATTTTCTTCCCGGGCGGCCAGGTTAATCTGCCGGTTTCCCGGGACAAGGGTTTGAAACACTTTTTCGCTCAGCTTCTGAAACTGATCTTTCCACTTGAATGCGACAGGGTTGATTAGCGCATAGACGCGAAACAGAGTGTTATCCGGAGTTTTCACAATCAGGCTGTTCAGTAAAATAGCATCTTGGGTCGAATCCCATGAAGTTGGAGTTGAAAGAATTGAGTACATGTTGTTTCTATCTGTTAAGACCTGAGAAACAAGCCCGTCTTTTTGGTTGTCTTCCGAGATTTTTTCAAATAAGTGGTCTTCTCCCAATGCAAATAATTCCTGTATGAAAAATACCAGATGCATGCCTTTGATGTCGAGCATGATCCGCGTTTCTTCATTGGCATTGCGGTCTGCCGACATGATATCGACCTCCCGCTGGATGTTCTTTGCGTTTTTGGGAAAAGAAAAAACAGCCTTTCCGTTCAGTACGGGCAGTGAATTGGAGAGTTGCATGGTATCCGGTTTTTGGGCAAAGCTGAGTTGCGTCAGAAAAGAAAATAAAGCCAGAATTCCCGAAAATAAGATCGTTTTCATGCGGTTTTGTTTGAAGAGATACAGTATGAAAGTAATGATATTCTGCTGAAGATGTTACAGCAGATGTTGTTTAAGTGATTACCCCAAAATCTCCCGCTGATACAACTCTACCAGGTTTTCAAATGAAATCCGGTTGGCGGCTCGTGGAGACGGAGAATAAAGAATGACCAGTTGAATATTTTTCCCGTTATAGTGCATTTCACTTCGGATGGGGTTTTTCCCTGCAGGGAAACGGTATTTGATTCCTTTGCTTGCCAGGAATTCCGTAAACCATTTTGCCGCGCTCACTTTTCCCGAACTACTGGTGAAAATGAGCTTTTCAATAGTCGGATTCTCATCCAGGATCCGGAAAATGTCCATGTATTCTATCACCGCGAGGTTTTCATCCAAAGAACTGTTTTCGTAACGGATAATGTGTTTTCCCATATCTGTCACCGCCAGGTTCAGATTCCGCAACAGGATTTTTCGTTCTTCGGTGGCAGGATTACCACTTATGTATTGTAATTCTGTATTGAGGATTTGTGCTATGATTTTCCAGAACAAATTGGCTTTATTCGGGTAGAAAAAGTCAAAAGACCAGTTTTTTCTGGCTGTCGGGAAAGTTCCGATGATTAGCGTTTTGCTGTTTTCCGGTGCAAACCAGTTCCAGGGATGAAGTTCTTCTTGCATGCGCGGTTTGGAGTTAAAATATCAAAGATACCCTGTTTGATTGACAAAGCCAGCAAGAGTAAATTGCATCATCACGTTGTGCTTTTGTGCTTCGCATAACGTCTTTTCGGACTGTGCTTCGTCTTCAAAAGCGTTACTTTTTCTTTTTTGCCGTCTTGAGTCTAAAGCATTTTTCAAGCTTATTTTTCTTTCCCCAGCCATTTCAGACCTTCAAAAGCCGCAGTATGCAGAATCGTCGCATGATCTTCTTTTTTGAATTCCATGAAGCTGAGCTTTGATTCATCAATCTGGTAGCTTAGGTATTTTGCGAAGGATTTGGCATCCTTCATCATGATCGGATGTTCCTTTCCGACTGTGATAAATACTTTGGTTCCCAGCTCTTTGTAACGATTGGATTTTTCTTTAAACTGACTGAGCAACGATTGGTTATTCCACCAGAAGCTCGGGCTTACAATGAGGTATTTGTTGAACAGAGCTGTCTTTTTAAGCAGGATTTCACTGGCCAAAAGTCCGCCGAGTGATTGTCCGATTATCGTTCGCTGGTCGTTCGTTTTGTAATAAGTTTGTACAAATGGAATGCACTCCGTTTCCAGGAAGCGGATAAATTCCTCTGAATGGCCGGTTGTGGGATAATCCTGTTTGTCTTTTTCAATCGTTGTGGGATAAGTAAAATCACGCTTGCGGTCCACATTGGCAATTCCAACCACGATGCTTGGTGTTATTTGCTGACTCATCACCAGAAATTGTACGATTCCGGTCAGGTGAATGAAATCCTCGTTGGCCGAACCATCCAATACATAAATCACCGGGTAGGTTTTCGCAGAGTCAGGATGATAGCCCTCCGGAATGTAGATGTTGAGAATGCGCTCTTCATTCAGTACTTTGGATTGAATATGTTCGATTTTTGCCAGGAACAGGGAATCCTGCTGGGCGAAAGTGAGGTTGGTCAGAAGGGTAAAAAATAAGAGTAACTTTTTCATAGAAATTCGGTTTTTCAAGTCGGATGTAATTCCGCAATATTACGTCTAGGGTCTGTTGGATTAATGATTCGGAACCGGATAACACAGGCAGAATTTCTCTACAGGATGCGCCAGAGCCGAAATATTCAGGTTATCCGAAGCCTTGGAAACATCAATCGTTTCACCATCTTTCAGCAATAAATTGATGGTTTGTTTCACCTGACTGTAAGCATTGTTCGACAGCAGTTCCGAGTAAACAAAATAATCGATTTCCTCATCATTCAGTTGGTATTGTGTGCGAACCAGTTCTTTTTCCATCAGGATGCGGTCCGGGCTGAAAGGTTCTTTGGCGATTTCAACCTTGTGCAAATGACGGTTGACCAGATTCGTTGCCAGGATGGATAAAACCTTATCTGGATAATTCTGCCAGACTTTAACAGCTCCCATCACATCGAAGTCGTCCAGCTGAGCAAAAGTCTTCAATACTTCCGGATTGGTTTCGAAATCCACTTTCCGGATATCGCGTTCCATAAAGAACAATAAGGCCGGGCTGCCGAACAACCGTTTTCCCTCGCGGATCAGTTTTTTTGCTCTGCACAGGATATTTATCAGCATAAATTCGCCTGACACCACCGTTTTGTGCAGATACACCTGCCAGTACATCACGCGCCGCGCCACCAGGAATTTCTCAATACTGTAAATACCTTTCTCATCAATTACCAGTTGATCGTTATGTACATTCAGCATCTCGATGATCCGCTCCGTTCCCACAATTCCTTCCGAAACCCCGGTAAAAAAGCTGTCGCGGGTGAGGTAATCCAGACGATCCATATCCAGTTGACTGGAAACCAGCTGATACAAAAAGGTTTTGTGATACTTGTTGGCAAAGATCATCAGTGCGCGCTCCAGGTCGTCTGAATTTTCAGGGAAATCGCGCTTCAATGCCTGGATGAAATAATAAGAGATTTGTTCATGGCTGACATTTTGCACGATATTGTATTCCAAAGCATGGCTGAACGGCCCATGGCCAATATCGTGCAGCAAAATCGCAACCAGCACTGCACATTCCTCTTCCTCCGTGATTTCGTGCCCTTTTCTGCGGATTACCGCAACTGCCTGAGCCATCAGGTGCATAGCTCCGATAGCATGATGAAAACGTGTATGCAGCGCTCCCGGATATACCATGTGTGTCATTCCAAGTTGTTTGATTCTACGCAAACGCTGGAAAAACGGATGTTCAATCAGATCGAAAATAAATTCGTCGGGAATTGAAATAAAACCATAAACAGGATCGTTGATGATTTTCTTTTTATTATTTCGATGTGTGTTTGTGTGCAATTGAATACCTTTATATGTAAATCAAATATCAAAGCTAATTAATCTTTAGAATATGCAAGCAAAGATTCTGTGGGCAGATGATGAAATGGAATACCTGAAACCGCACGTACTTTTTTTAGAATCAAAAGGGTACGGTGTGGAGCTAATCAATAATGGAAGCGAGGCCGTGGAAAAATGCCAGGAAAATAATTACGATATCGTCTTCCTGGACGAAAACATGCCTGGAATTTCCGGTTTGGAGGCCCTGGCACGAATCAAGGAAATTTCCCCGATGACGCCGGTTGTGATGATTACTAAAAGCGAAGAGGAATCCATTATGGAGGAAGCTATCGGAAGTAAGATCGCGGATTATCTAATCAAACCGGTCAATCCGAACCAGCTGTTGCTTTGCCTGAAGAAAAATCTGGATCACCGCAAGCTGGTTTCACAAAAAACGAACTCGAACTACCAGCAGGAATTCCGCCAGCTGGGAATGCAATTAAATACGCGACTGGACGCAGAAGAATGGAAAGAAGTGTTCAAAAAGCTAACATACTGGGACTTGGAATTCCGGGGAATTGAAGACCAGGGAATGCGCGAAATTCTGAATGCACAGCGTAAGGAAGCGAATGATTTGTTTTGCCGTTTTATCGAAAATAATTACGAAGATTGGTTTAACGGTCGGGAAGAGGCTCCAGACATGGTACACCATTTACTCAAAGAACAGGTATTTCCTTTATTGAAAGAACAGGTTTTCCTGATTGTAATTGACAATCTGCGTTACGACCAGTGGCAGGTATTGAAACCGATTATTTCGAATTACTTTACTATCGAAAAAGAAGAGATGGTTTATTCGATCCTGCCTTCTGCCACACATTATGCGCGTAATGCCCTGTTTGCCGGGCTGATGCCTTCTGAAATTGAAAAACGTTTCCCGAATCACTGGCTGAACGAGGAAGACGAAGGTGGTAAAAACATGTACGAAGCGACTTTTCTGGAAGGAAACCTGAAACGCAACGGAAAGAATATTAAATGGTCCTATAATAAAATCACTAATCTTGATGCCGGGAAAAAACTAGTCGATCAGTTTCACACACTTTGGGATAACCAGTTGAATGCTATTGTTTACAATTTTGTTGACATGCTTTCTCACGCCCGCACTGAAATGGATATGATCAAGGAACTGGCAGCTGACGAAGCCGCTTATCGTTCTCTGACCGTTTCCTGGTTCGAACATTCTCCTTTGCAGGAAATGTTTAAGAAAATTGCCGAAAAAGGAGGGAAAGTAGTTGTTACCACAGACCATGGAACCGTTCGTGTGACCAACCCAGTGAAAATTATCGGGGACCGTTCGACGAATACAAATCTGCGCTACAAAACCGGGAGAAACCTGAGTTATAAGGATAAGGAAGTTTTCACAATTAAGCACCCTGATAAAGTAGGTTTGCCAAAATCCGGTTTGTCAGCAGAATTTGTTTTCGCCAGAGAACAGGATTACTTTGTTTACCCGAACAATTACAATCATTTCGTGAATTATTACAACAATACTTTCCAGCATGGAGGCATTTCGATGGAGGAATTATTGATTCCCTTTGTAATTTTGCAGTCGAAGTGAAAGAATTGATTGCCCATAACCTGGAAGATGTTCCGTTCGTTGCAAAAGTTTTGCTCGAACAATTGGATAACCGGAAAATCGTGGCGTTTTATGCAGAAATGGGATCAGGGAAAACAACTCTGATTACAGCTGTTTTGCGCGCTATGGGAATTGAAAACCCGGAAGGCTCTCCAACCTATTCCCTCGTAAACTCTTACGATTCTCCTTACTTTGGGGAGGTGTTGCATTTCGACGTTTATCGCTTGAATTCCATCGAAGAAGCTCTTGATGCGGGAATTGAAGAGTTGCTTTATTCCGGTGCTTATTGCTTGGTGGAATGGGCAGAGATTATCGAATCGTTGCTTCCGGATGAGTTGGTAACAGTGAGAATGCGTGTAAATGAAAACGGTGAGCGGTTGATTCAGATTATCTGAAAACTGTTTTCCGGCTGGGAAATCTCACAGGTGTGGGATATGTGTTTGTTATTCGGCACGTGTTGTGGACGTACATATTTGAATTTGCACGACACTCATACAAATGAACCGGTTTTTTCAGACCTGCAAACAAAACACAATTTTATAAATTTATAATATTATGTGAAATCTCTGATTTTACTGGGAAAATTCCCGAGTATGTAAAATGTCTGTCTGTTTTTTCTGGAAGCTCGAATCACTTTATCCTGCTCTTTTTTTGTGAATCAGCCTGCATTTCAAATAAATCAGTTCAAGTCCGGGTAAGCTGCACATGTGAATGCAACTATTTTATTATCAGCAAATTGATTGTTTAGAGTCTTTCTGATCAACTCCTCAAATTTCCCCATACATTCCCGGATTCGCTATTCATATTTTTTGTATCTTCGTTTGTCTAAAAATCGGATGCGACTTATGGTAAAGGACCCGGAATTACTCAAACAATTGTTAAAAGAGGGAAATATTCTTCCAATGGAAGAAATGCTCGAAATTGTGAAGAAAAAAGGACGCCTGCTGATTGGTATTCCGAAAGAACAGAGTTTTCAGGAACGAAGAGTCGCATTGGTTCCGGAAGCTGTTTCATTTTTAGTGGCAAATGGTCATGATGTTCGTGTAGAAAGAGGAGCCGGAGAGTTGAGTAAATTCAGTGACCGCGAATATTCCGAAGCCGGAGCGGAATTGTGTTCATCAAATAAAGAAATTTTTGAGTGCGATATTATCCTGAAAGTCACGCCAACATCCGAAGAAGAAGTAGATCTGTTGAAAGGAAATCAAATGCTGATTTCTGCTTTGCAGTTGAGTATTCAGCCCAAAAGCATCCTTCAAAAATTGATGGATAAAAAAGTAACGGCGATTGCCTGGGATTATATCCGTGACGAACAGGGTGTTTTTCCGGTGGTTCGTACAATGGGAGAAATTGCCGGGACGACCTCTGTTTTGATTGCCGGGGAGTTACTTTCATCTTTCAACGAAGGAAAAGGAATCATGTTGGGAGGAATTGCCGGTGTGCAGCCTACGGAAGTAGTCGTTTTAGGAGCCGGAACTGTTGGTGAATTTGCCACAAGAGCAGCTATGGGACTAGGAGCTTCAGTTAAGGTATTCGATAATAGTTTATCGCGTTTGCGCAGATTGCAGAATGACTTGGGATCGCGTATTTATACATCCGTACTTCAGCCGAAAGTACTCGCAAAATCCATTATGCGTGCAGATGTGGTGATTGGGGCAATTCGCTCCCCGCTGGGAAGAACTCCGTGCGTTGTCTCGGAGGAAATGGTTGAAAACATGAAAGAAGGTTCCGTCATCGTAGATGTGAGCATCGACCAGGGAGGATGTTTCGAAACTTCCCATGTGACGAACCACATCAACCCGACTTTTGTGAAACACGGAGTTGTTCACTACTGTGTTCCGAATATTGCCTCAAGAGTACCGCGTACAGCATCGTTTGCCTTATCCAACATTTTCTCACCGATCCTGATGAACATGGGAGATTCGGGAGGTTGTCTGGACCTGATCCGTAATGATCATGGCTTTCGTTCGGGAGTTTACATCTACAAAGGAATTCTCGTTAGCGAAATACTCGGGCGTGTGTTCGATCTCAAATACAAAGACATTGATCTGCTGATGATGGGATTGAAAGGATAATTTTTTAATACTCTAAAGACGTATCCGCATAACCGGTAATTCAACTTTCTTTCGATATTACGAGTATTTTTGTATTGGGCATTCGTTTCATCCTTTAAAGCTCAAACTCCCATGCACTTCTGTAAACTCCGTTTTGCTCGATTTCCCGGAGTAAATTTTCGTAGAAGGGATCATTTCCCAAAGTGGCGCTGTCTCCGATGAGGTAACATGTTTTTTGCGTCCTGGAAACAGCTACATTCATACGGCGGTAATCACTTAGAAAACCAATGATTCCGTCCGGATTGGAGCGGGTCAGGCTGATTACAACCGTTTCTTCCTCCTGTCCCTGGATTGCATCAATGGTGGAAACGTTCCATTCATTCCCTAATCCTTTTTGCAGCAGGGCAATCTGGGCAGAGTAGGGAGCCAGGATTACCGTTTTTTTCGGATTCAACGTTTCTGTTTCCAGTAATTTTTGAATGATTTTCAATTCGTTCCGGTTTTCAAAACTACCCGTTGTTTCGTTTTCAGTTTCACCTTCGCCAAAACCCGCCATGTCGATAAGCTGAATTTGGCCGTTTTGAACGCTTTTTGCCGTTTGCAGTCGATTGTTGTAGAAGTACGGGTTAATCACCGAAACCACTTCTTGTGGCATGCGGTATTGTTCTTCGAGCAGAATCGGAGCTTGTATTTCACAGACTGTTTCCAGCAGGCTTTTTGTCAAACCGAGATTTCGGGCCTTATCACTTAGAACAACAGGCGGCAATTGCTGCGGATCTCCACATAAAACAAGCTTTTTTCCGAAACTTACCACAAGCCAGGTTAGTGGAGCTAATGCTTGCCCGGCTTCGTCCATGATAATCACATCAAAAACCTGGTTTCTGGAAAGTTCGTTGAACAATCCGACCGGAGTTCCGGCAATGACAGAACTGGAGTCGATGAGCTGTTGTTCCGTATCCCGTGCCAGTTTGCGCAGTTCTTTCTGCAATTCGCGGAGATCCCGTCTGGCTTGTCGTTTTTCGTCTGCGGCCTCTTTAGTATAATTTCGGATATGCCGGTTTGCAACCTGTTCTGCTTTTTGAATTTGTTTTTTCAAACTTTGACTGTATTGTGCTGCTTTCCCGGATTCCAGATAGGAATCGATGGTAAACGGACGGATTTCCGGAGCTACTTTTTCGTTGTTTCCGACGCGGAGTAAGGACAGATTGAATGAACGAATTTTTTTGCACAAGTTGTCAACCGCCGTATTGCTCGGTGCAGTAATCAATACTTTCTTTCCCTGTTTCACCAGTGCTTCAACAGCGATCGAAAGGGTGTGTGTTTTTCCTGTTCCCGGAGGTCCCTGGATAACGGTCGTAAGGTCTTTGCTGAGAATGGCTCCGACTGCTTTTTGCTGTGATGGGTTAAGCTGTTCAGATGGAAATGCTGATATTTTCTTGTCATTTGAAAAATCCCTGGCAAAGTCTTGTAAGTGTTTTTGCTCCTTTAAAAAGCGCAGTCCCAGCTGCATGCATTCCAGGGTTCGGTCATCAGGGGTGAAATCTACACGCACCGGATTTTCCCGCATATTCCCGTCAATTTCTTCTTTACAAAACAGAAGCAGAGAATAAGCATTCAGTTCAACAATCCGGGCTTTGCAGGTGTTGTTTTCCACATGAAGAAGAACACTCGACCCGCGTCTGAAAAACGCATTGTTGATCACAAATGACGTTTCCAGGAGGTAGAAATCTCCGTTGATTCCTGTCTGGATTTCGGCTACTTCACACGGAAAGATACTCAGTCCTTGCTTTCGCAATTCATTTGGAGCAATTTTCAGGTTTTCCGAAGCCAGTTGCTGTGAGTAACGGATTTCTTCCTGAACCGCTTGTTCCAGATTAGTATGTAATGACTTCATGTGCTGTTTTCTCTTACAAAGAAAGCATTATCCGGCGAATCTGGCAGAGTTGATTCTTGCGCTCTTTACTTCTCTGCGTTAAAAAATTATGAAATCACATTGTTCTCATTTTCAAACTTGCGGTAAGAAAGCAGAATTGCGATGACAGCTAAAAGTACCATCACACCAAAAGCCATTGCAACCAGGTGCCATTCCAGCGTTCCGGCAATCAGTTCTTTGGTTGCCAGTACAATGTTTACAACCGGAATCAGGGCTGTTACTTCGTTCAGTTCAATTCCCGGGAAGAAACCAACCATTGCCGGAAGAATGATCACTATGTTCAAAGGAGAAATGATACTTTGAGCTTCCTTGAAACTTTTTGCCCGGACGGCGATCGGGATCATAATTCCTGCAAAGAAAATGATCAGCGGGCAAAGCAGTGCATAAAGCATGACGATGAATGCAGGAGAAAGGATATCCCTGATCGCTTTAAGGATGACGGGATCTTTTACGATATTCAAGACTTCGATGGAAAGGAAAATTCCCAGCAAATTAAAGGTTGCAGCGAGCAATCCGGATAGAACGACTACTCCCATTTTTCCAAAGAGGATTTTCCATCTCGGAACCGGAGTTGTCAGCAGCGTTTCAATGGTTGAGCGTTCTTTTTCCCCGGTAAAGAGATCAATTGCAGGGAACATGCAGCCCATGAATCCGAAGGCAATGAACAGGTAGGGAAGGAAACCACCAGCCAGTTTTCCAATCATTTCCTTACTGGATGCAACATTGGAATAGCTCAGAATGAGCGGTGTGACTTTTGCCTCGTCGATTTTCAATTCGGAATAACGTTGTTTTTTCCAGTTTTCCTGAATGAAGGATAAATAGGCATTAGCCCGTTCTTTCATTCCCAGGTTTGTTCCGTCATGGAAAACCGTTACGGAAATAGGTTTCATGACTTCTTTGAGCTGTTCTGCGTTGTCCGGGATGAAAATTCCCACCTGGACGGAGTCCGAGCGAATTGCCTGGATTAAGGCAAGTGTGTCTGTAAATGGAACGAATTCTTTTTTTCCAAGTGCATCCGGCACTTTCAGTAAATCTGCTTCCAGGCTTCCCACCTGGTTACTCACTATTCCGATTTTTACCTTTTTTTCGGCAGCTTCTTTCTGAAAACGCTCTGAAACGGACATGAAAACACTCATGATCAGTGGAAATACGAGGGTCGGGATTACGATCATCATCATGACCGTTCTTCTGTCGCGCAATGTGTCGCGCAGTTCTTTTTTAAAGATAGTGAAAATCATGCTTCTTCAGGTTTTTGATCATGAACAATCCGGATAAATTCTGCGGTCAGATTTGGAGCCTGTTGCTGTGCCCTGAATGCTTCCATGGTATCATTGTACAATACTTTTCCCTTGTGGATGATGGTAATATCATCACAGAGTAAGTCGACTTCTCCCATGATGTGACTTGAGAAAATGACTGTTTTTCCCTGGTTTTTACAATCACGAATGAGCTGGATAATATTTTCTGCCGTGATCACATCCAGTCCGCTGGTCGGTTCGTCGAATATCACCACCTGAGGATCGTGAATCATGGTACGGCAGATGGAAACTTTCTGCTTCATTCCCGTGCTCAGCTTCCCGATGCGTTTGTTCTGAAAATCATGCATGTCCAACAAATCATAGAGCCGCTTTTTGCGCAGCTCGATATCATTTTTTGAAACGCTGTATAATTCTCCGAAATAACCGATCAGCTCATTGGGAGTCAGGCGGGCATACAAACCAGCTGAACCTGTCAGAAAACCGATGTGCTTTCTCGCCTCCTGCGGATGTGTAACCGCATCAACATTGTTGATGAGAATTGCTCCTTTTGAAGGTTTGAAAATGGTTGATAACATACGGAGGGTTGTTGTTTTTCCCGCTCCGTTGGGCCCAAGTAAGGCGTGTACTCTTCCGGGCATACATTTGAAACTTACGTCATCGACTGCTAGAACGGAATTTTGCATGGTTCCCAGCTCCTTTTTTTGCTGTCTGGTCAAGCTGAAAGATTTGCTGAGATCGGAAACTTGTATCATGGCAAGAGATTATGTTACTAAGTTAAGTAAGATGTGGAAAGTAATTATAGTAAAATGCGTCGGATTGTTATTTTTAGTGATGAAAGGTTTTATATTAATGCAGTGCCAGTGGGAATTTAAAATGCAAAATTGAAATACCCTGAAGACTTTTATCTGCCGGACATTTTTATTTTTGAATTTATATGGTTTTAAAACCGGGGATTAAAAATTCCCCTTTTCATTCCATTTTTACCTTTTGGACTTTTCTATGTTTAATGATGATGCCCGCCGTGAACTCCGTGTGAATGTCCGTGTGCGATTTCATCTGCAGTTGCCTGGCGTACTTCCAGAATTGTTCCCTGGAAAAACAAATCAGTTCCCGCAAGCGGATGATTGAAATCCATTGTTACATTTTCCGGTGAAATCTCCAGAATGGTGCCTCTCAGATGATTTCCTTCGTTATCCGTCATCGGCAGGATAGCTCCGACTTTGATTTGTGTTTCATCAATTTTTCCCGACTCATCAAAAAATACTGAAATTGGAATGATAGCTACATGGTCATCCTGTTTTTCTCCGTATGCTTCTGCCGAAGGAATAGAAAATTCGAATCGATCTCCTGCTTTCAAGCCATGAATATTGACTTCGAATGCCGGAATAATGCGCTCTACTCCGTATAAAAACTCCATCGGATGGTTTTCAGATGTTTCCTCAATGTGTTCACCTGTCTGGTGATTGGTCAATTTGTACTGCAAGGAAACCACTGTGTTTGTATCTACTGTCATAAGATTGAATTATTTGACTATAAAAGTAATGCATACTAATCACAAATAGTGCTTTTGTGCTCAGTATGCTGGTATAAATTCTCCAATTCTTCCAGTTCTTTTAATAATTCGGAGGAAGGAGGATTGTGTGTGAGCTTGGATAAATCCGGTTGCCCGGCATCGACCCAGGCGGTATACCAGATCGATCCGACCGCAATAATTGCTTGTCGCATTCGGCGTTCCACCATTCCGTTCATGCGTTTCTGGTATTCATCGCAGAAAGCTTTGGAATAGGTTTGAATGACAGTATTTCCACGTGTTTCATAGGTGTATTTCTGATCGCTTGGAAACTCTGCCGTGAGTTCTTTTTCGATTTTCAGAACGGAATCGACTGCGGCATGAGATGCTTGAACAGCTTCCCATGCAAAATCCAGGACTTTGTCTATGTATTTTCCCTTTCCCACAAAGTAATCATATTCTTCGGCATCCAGTTCGACGATCCGGCTTTCCCACAAACCATGGATTCCGCGCTGACCGGTCAGTTGTCCGTTGTAATTCTCTGTTGTGTGCAGAGGAACGTGTGCATCGCCGATGTAATGCCCAATTTCCGTAGCATTTTTCAGAATCAGATCGATGTTTTTAGATTCGAAAGCTTTTTGCAGGCGGTATTTCATCACCAGGATATGCCATGGAACGATCCCGTATGCCTGAAGCGTGTCTTCCGTAAACTTGGCAACAGCGTCTTCCCAGCGCCTTGGCACCGCTTCAAACGGGTTTTGCCCGTTCACCGTATAATGATCAATGTCAATGTAATGCCTTTGGGCTTCTCCATCTACACCATATCTGCGTTTATCCGGATCTACGGCATGTTCGGTAATGAATTCGATATTCTCTTTAAAGAAACCGAACATTTCCGGCGGAAGTGAGAAAATGGCTACACGGTTAATGCGTTTGTGCCCGAAAAATCCC
This sequence comes from Fluviicola sp., assembly GCA_031260455.1. Taxonomy (GTDB): domain Bacteria; phylum Bacteroidota; class Bacteroidia; order Flavobacteriales_D; family Crocinitomicaceae; genus Fluviicola. The sequence continues at coordinate 13,950 of JAIRJW010000054.1, read as the reverse complement.
CAAAGTACAGGATTCGGAAGCCTGAAACAGGGGAGATAACCCGCATTTCCTGTATTTGAAAGAAACAGCGAAAGTAGCAGGATGAAACTAATTCTCCGAAATGTTGATGAGTTTACCATTTTTCAAAATTGGAATCACGTTTGTTTGATTCGGAGTCAAACAATACTTGATATCTTCATTCAAATTTAGGTTTTTTAATCGTCTTCTGTGTGAACTGGACTTTAAAAATCCGATATAATTATCTTTTGCTGAAAGAAACAGGTACTTTGCCGCGATAGAAGAATCTTCAACAGAAGTGAAATTTCCCGTATTTATGAGGTGTTCGCAGATTGCTCCCGCGCAGATTGTATCTTCCAGGTTGAATTTATCCTGCCAGCCGGAACATAAACAGAGAATGTTCTTGTTTTGTTTTTCCAGCCATTGATTCAGGTAATCCAGGTTCAGAAAAGAGCCTACGACCACAATTTCCGCATCTTTTGCTACATCCAGCGATTTGGTTCCGTTGGTTGTTGTCAGCACCACTTCCCGGCCCTTGAATTCTTCTTTCATGTAAGAAAACGGGGAGTTTCCGAAGTCGAAACCTTCCACGATCTGACCTTTTCTTTCTGCACCTGCCAGAAATCCTTTTTGCTTGTATTCCCATGCTTCTTCCACTGTCGGAACAGGGATAATAGACGCAATTCCATTATCAAAAGCAGCACAAATAGCTGATGTAGCTCTCAAAACATCGATAACAACCACGATTTCAAATTCGTCTTTAAAGTAAGCATACTCTCTAGGGGTATAGCATACTTCAACAAGCTTTCTGGTATCTGACATAAGCGCGAAGGTACTAAAATCAGATTGATTTTAATGACTTCTGTGTCGGTTTGAAAATTTTTGCATCTGCAACGAAAGTGCCGAAAGGCAACAAAGAAGCGATATAAGCCCAGAATTTAGTCTTCATTTCCCATTTCGTTTCAGTGGAAGCCCAGTAAACCAGAAACACGTATGCAATGAATAAAACTCCGTGTGTCATTCCAATAATCTTGTTCGGAGCTGTGATGCCCATCATGTATTTTAAAGGCATGGTGATCAAAAACGATAAAAAGGAGATTCCTTCCAATATTCCGACAATGCGTAAAGCACTTAAAGCTGATTTGAAATTCATGGCTTTTTGTTTGCAAATGTAAAGTTTAAGTAAAGCGGCAAGGGTACCATTCACCGATTAAATGGTTTGTTTAACTTTTTCTTTTTGCTTTTGCAGGTGTGCTATGTGCCGGGATATACGTATTTGTCAGAGCCCAAATTGTTTTCAGAAATACAATATATTCTCAGTTCTTACAAATATGCAAACGTAAGCAAGCATCCACAACATTTGTACCTTTGTGGGAAAAAGAATAAGTGTGAATGTGCTCTCTGCCGGAATACTTGAATTCTTATTGTTTTTTATAGGTTTTCCCGTCAACTTCCATATACCAGTTATTTCCTTGTTGGTACGGTTCTGCATTCAATTCAAATACTCTCGGGGTTTGTGAGTTCAGGCGGATTTTGTTGTGTTGCTGATTTATTTCCGATGCTCCGGTCAGTTTTTCGGTACAGGTACATAAGTTGGGCGCGCAGGTATCCTGGCAATCGATCAGGTAAGCTCCGGTTTTTCCCGAAAAGGTAAGTTCATCGGAGACGAATTTTCCCAGCACGGAATTATATTGCGGTTCACTGTACCAGGTTCCTTCAAAAGCGGAGTTGTATTTCAGAAGTGGTTTGTTGCAGGATGCAAAAATGAGCAAAACGAACAACGGAATCATGTAAAATCGGTTTTTCATGGATACAAAAATAGATTAATTATAACGTGTTTTTGTGGTATTTATGTCATCGTTTACTTTTAGCCTGAAGTTCAAATAGTTCATCCCGCAAACGGGCCGCTTCAATGAAGTCCAGTTCTTTGGCTGATTTCTCCATCTGCCTGCGTTTGGCTGTAATGGCTTTTTCAAGCTCTTCGGGATTAGAGTAATGGAGAGCAGGCTCTGCTGCCAGGGAAAGCTTACCGGAGCTCGTGGAATAGTCTTTCTGAGAGCGGATTTCCGGGTCTCCATCGGCCACCTTGGTCGATTTGAGGATCACTTCTTTCGATTTGTTGAGTGGGGTAGGAACGATGCCGTTTTCTTCATTGTAAGCCATCTGCATTTTTCTTCTGCGCTCTGTTTCGGTGATGGTTTTCTGCATTGAATCGGTGATTTTATCGGCATACATGATCACCAGACCGTTCACGTTTCGCGCAGCTCTACCAACTGTTTGCACCAATGAGCGTTCATTGCGCAGGAAACCTTCCTTGTCTGCATCGATGATTGCTACCAAGCTCACTTCGGGTAAATCCAATCCTTCACGCAGAAGGTTCACTCCAATCAATACGTCAAATTCTCCCAAACGCAACTGGCGCAGGATTTCCACGCGTTCTATCGTATCGATATCAGAATGAATGTAACGGCAGGCAATCCCCAGTTTATCAAGGTATTTCTGCAACTCTTCTGCCATTCGTTTGGTCAGCGTCGTAACGAGTGTGCGTTCTTCTTTTTCAATCCGCTGCTGAATTTCTTCGATCAGATCATCAATTTGGTTCAGGCTTGGTCTTACTTCAATGATCGGATCCAATAAACCCGTCGGGCGAATCAATTGCTCCACGACAACACCTTCCGATTGTTCCAGTTCGTAATTTGCCGGAGTTGCGGAAACATACACAATCTGGTTAATCAGGGTCTGAAATTCATCAAAAGTCAGCGGACGGTTATCCATTGCCGCCTGCAAGCGGAACCCGTATTCCACCAAGTTGATCTTTCTTGCCCGGTCTCCGCCATACATGGCACGGATTTGCGGCATGGTCACGTGGCTTTCATCAACAATCATCAGGTAGTCATCCGGGAAATAATCCAACAAACAGAAAGGGCGTGTTCCCGGTGCACGCTGGTCGAAATACCGAGAGTAGTTCTCTATTCCGGAGCAATATCCCAGTTCGCGCATCATTTCCATGTCATAGGAAGTACGTTCTTCCAGACGTTTTGCTTCCAGCACTTTCTTTTCTTTTTTGAAATTTTCTACCTGGATTACCATGTCTTCACCGATTTGATCAATGGCTCTCCGGGTGTTTTCCGGGCTGGAAACAAAAATATTCGCCGGATAAATATTGATTTCCTGGAAAGCTTCCAGTTCCGAACTGGTCTCCGGGTCGATGGTTCGGATGCGTTCGATCTCATCACCCCAAAATTCAATGCGTAAGGCATAATCTGTGTATGCAAGGTAAATATCAATCGTATCTCCTTTTACCCGAAATGTTCTGCGTTTGAATTCCGCTTCTGTTCTGGAATAGAGGTTTTCAACCAGTCTCAACAGGAATTTATTTCGGGAAATATGCTGTCCGACCCTGACCCCGATGATTGAATTGGCAAATTCATTCGGATTTCCGATCCCGTAAATACAACTCACGGAAGCGATTACGATCACATCTTTTCTTCCTGATAACAAAGCTGAAGTGGCCGACAGGCGCAGTTTCTCGATTTCATCGTTAATCTGAAGATCTTTTTCGATGTAGGTATCTGTCACTGGTAAATAGGCTTCTGGCTGGTAATAATCGTAATAACTTACGAAGTACTCTACTGCATTATTCGGAAAAAATTGCTTGAATTCTCCGTAGAGTTGTGCAGCAAGTGTTTTGTTGTGAGAGAGGATTAATGTTGGTTTTTCAACTTCCTGTATCACGTTTGCCATAGTGAATGTTTTCCCACTTCCGGTAACTCCGAGTAGTGTTTGTGCAAATTGCCCGTCACGAATTCCTGCTACCAGCTGTCTGATTGCCTGAGGTTGGTCACCAGTTGGTTTAAATTCTGAAGTGAGTTGGAAATCCATACAAACAAATATACGAAATTCTGATTCTGATACAGATACCCCGGGAAGGAAGCAAATTTGTAATATCGCAATATTGCGAACCATTACCCGGGTAATTATTAAAGTGCGGTGAAGAATTCTAAGCTTTTAACTAAGATATTCAACCAGAAGTCTCCCTAAATGAATATAAGCGTATCTTTGCACTTTGAGTCAAAACAAGTCTGAACAGATTTAAAGCCATGATGAAACAATTTCAGGAATTTGCCAGTTTGATGACCGAACATCCGTTGAATGTTCTTTTCTTGATTCTTGGAATTTTACTCCTGGAAATCATCTTGTCATTTGATAACGCGGCGGTTCTCGCAACAATGGTAAAAGATCTCCCGAAAGAACAGCAATCGAAAGCTTTGAAATACGGAATTCTGGGAGCGTATTTGTTTCGTGGAATTGCCTTGGTGCTGGTAGAATCGATTTTGAGTATCTGGTGGTTCAAACCGATCGGGGGAGCATATCTGATTTACATGGCTGTGAAGCATTTTCATGCAAAAAGTGTTCAGCAGGAAATAGAAGAAGAGGTTCGGGAAACTAAAAATAGTTTTATTTACCGTTCAACGGTTGGGATGATCGGGATTTTCTGGTCCACAGTTCTGGCAGTGGAATTCATGGACATTGTGTTCTCCATCGACAATATTTTTGCCGTTGTAGCTTATTCGGAAAACATTGTGTTGATCTGTATCGGTGTGTTTATCGGAATTCTGGCCATGCGTTATGTGGCTAAATACTTCGTTGTTCTGATGGAAAAATATCCGTTTTTGGAAAACTCAGCGTTTTTGGTAATTGGAATGCTGGGAATCAAATTGTGCCTGGCGCTTTTGACTCATTTCGTACCTTCTGCCAAGTGGATCGAATCCGAACATTTTGACCTGTGTGTTTCGGTCTTAACATTGGCTGTTTTTGTCGTTCCGATTTTATTACACAGAGCAAAGAAAAAGTAAGTGTTTATTTCAATTTTTTCTGAATCGTTTGCTTTTACACGTGGAATGTTTCCGTTTAGCGAAAGGAAAGGCAGACTGTTACTTCGATATGCATTCAACAAATGCTTAATTGTGGTTTTGCTTTACTGCTTGACAAACGGATAAGTCGATTTGAAATCGGAAGAACGAATGACGACCGAATAAACTCCTGCCGGAAGAGTATCAATCGGAATGGTTACTTTATAGGTTTCGGAACGGGTAGCAGACCATACAATCCGGCCCTGAGTATCCGCAATTTCGACCAGGAATGGTGACACAATTGCATGGGGAAACTGGATGGTCAGGTTACTGGATGCGGGGTTTGGGAAAATTTTGGCAAGGGCTGCTATTTCCGAGGGATCCCCGACCTGGCTTTTGTCAAAAGCAAGTGTTGCAAGAGTCGCTATTGCCAAACGCGAATTGGCATTCAGATAAGCAGTGTCAAGATGCAGAAACTGATCGGAAGCCTGGTGGTAATTCGGATTCATATCACCATTATATTCCTCGTTGATCCCGACAGCCGTGTACCCGCCCTGCCAAAACGAATAATGATCGGTATTGATGACTCCGGGATTACGGATTTCCAGATTAAGCCCAATGTGATACCATTCATTGCATTGCACTACTTTGTTTGCCAGATCCACTGATTCTGCTATCGGTCGGGTGTGCACTTCTGTTGCACGGTCGCCGTTCCCGTCCCAGCCGATCATGTCAAGATTAATGTACCCCAAAAATGGAGATCCCTGAACTCCTTTGGTCACATAAGCATTACTGCCGATTAAACCGAGTTCTTCTTCATCCCAGGCAGCAAAAATCACAGTGTTTGGAAGATCAACCTGAGCTAATAACCTTGCTGCTTCCAATACGGCAGCGCAGCCACTTGCATTGTCATCTGCACCCGGAGCAGTTGGCCCGGTGGGCAGATTGTCGTAATGAGCGCCAATGATACACACCCGATCGGGAAATAAGGTTCCGAATTTGATACCAAGCAGGTTAACTCCATTTGTTGAAAACACCTGTCCCTGTGTTTGCAGCCCGTATTCCGTAAATCGTTGCCGGATATACTGAAAAGCCTGGTTATTCCCCGGATTATTGTATAAGCGGGATTTGATAGTCACTGTACCGCCGTTGATCTTTACCGGAATATCTCCGCTGAGTCTGCGCAGTTCGGCATGGAGCGAGTCCGGACTGAAATGGCGCAGGATTTCCTCTATACGTGAATCCTGCCCGAAAGCGTTCGGGAGAATAAAGGAAACGATGAAAAAAACAATGACACGCATCATACATTTTAATTTGTAGCAATAAAAAGAATTTCAGAGATAACCGAAAACGGAAAGTTAAGGAGATTCTTTCGGAAAATGAAACAGAAAGACCGAAAACTCAAAAATGAAAGCAATGGATATCAGGAACGTAAGACTGTACGTCGCTGATATAGGTTGACTATAAAAGTCAATTTATTTGAAATCAGCTATTCGAATAGTTCGGACACATCGCCAGTTTACAGAAGAATTCAAACGTCAGGTTGTAAAGGAATTTGAAGCAGACTCTTTGAGCGTTAGTCAATTGAGTAAAGTATATAATTTAGCCTATCAACAGATTTACAAATTCTCTGCCTTTAACGAAAAAGGATCAGGAATTGTTGAGATGAAAGACAGCAGTGAAGCCAGGTCCAGACTTTTCGGAGAGACTCCGACCTCAATTTTGGTTTAGTTCCAGCCGTTCTATGCGTTTTTGCAGAGCGTCTATGGTTTGCTGTTGCTTTTCTATTACGGCTTGCTGTTCCTGTATGGCTTTGGTGAGTATGGGGATAAATTCAATGTAGTTCAGCCCGAGTGTGCCGCCCTTTTCATCTATTACAGGCACCAAACCATAATCATTACCCATGTTTTCCTGTTGCATAACCTCTTGCACATCTTGCGCGACAAAACCCAATGCTTTTTTACCGTCTGTGGAACTGTTATATGCGTATTCCACCGGTTTCAGTTTTTTTACAAAATTTAATCCCTGCTCTATTGGTTTAATATCGTGCTTTAGCTGACGGTCGGAAGTAAAAGTCCAGCCGGTGGCACCCTGAGTTAAGCGTGCGTAACCGGAAGTGCCCAGTTTTCCAATCGTCACTTCACCAGTAGCTGAAGAAGAAGAAGGTATTGCCCCATACCCTATCAGTATATTGTTACTGCCAGTGATAAGATAATTGTTTTGGTCATCGCCGCCGATGATTACGTTGCTACTTCCTGATGTAACGTGCATTCCTGCGTTAACTCCAACAAATGTGTTGTTATTTCCTGTAGAATTGGGAGTTGCTCCGCTGGAGATCCCAGACGGAGCAGCTTTGCCTGCATTGGCTCCAATAAATGTATTGCCATTTCCACTACCTTTTTGTCCCCCTGTAGAATTTCCTATATAGGTATTGTCGGTGCCTGAGGCCTGGTACTGCCCTACAACGTTACCTATACCGGTATTAGCTCCTCCGTTATCGCTCAGAGTCATAAAAGCATTGGTGCCAATGGCAACGGAAGACTGCGTACCGGTGCTGCTGGCAAGTGCACCATATCCCACAGCAACGGTGGTTGTACCATTTACATTCTTTCTGAGGGCACTGGCGCCAACGGCTACGTTCATATATCCCTCTGTATTGTCCGCAAGGGTAAGCCTTCCAACAGCCACATTCGCATATCCCGTCGTATTGGCTGCAAGGGCCTTTACGCCAACAGCCGTATTCACATATCCTGTCGTATTGGCTGCAAGGGCCTTGGCACCGATAGCGGTATTATTACTGCCATTGTTTGTGACAAGAACCGTAGTACTTGCAAGAGCACCGTTTCCGACGGCGGTATTATTTTGTCCGTTGCCCGTAAGAAATGCACCTACGCCAAAGACGGTATTTGTATCACTCGCATTCAACAATCCAGCATTCACGTTATCGCGTTTAAAAACCAAATCGACATCGGTGCTCGTTCCCAAATAGCTGTTACCGGTGACATCACTGTTTCCTGTAAGGTGCCAATCGTTGCCTGTCATAGCCATCCACAGTCCGGCATCGGCGTTGTAATAGTAATAGCCAGAGGTGGTAACGTTGGCCGTTTTTCCCGTTGCGGTACCTGTTACGGCTTCGGTAATATATACGAGCACACCATTTTGGAGTGTGCCATAATCATTATTTTTACCCGTAAGCTGATCTCCCGTCAGACGCGGTGGGATGATGCCTTCCGCATACCCGGGGACGGTACTCACGGCTTTTACCTCAAGTGTAGCCTTGGGATCTGAGGTATTTATTCCCACTCTCCCGACTTGAGAATAAATGCTCTGTCCACTGATAATCAAAAAAAGAAATGCAACGATATTTTTCATGACAAAAATTTAATAAATCGGATTTTACTCTACTGGTGAATTTATAAAACAAATGTTTTTTTGTACTTTATGTAATATATGATTAGACGTTTTTTATTTTATTAACTTTGTGTGATTAATCACACAAAGTTAATAAAATAATCAATTGCATATACTTTATTCTTAAAGAATAATTGGTTTCAATGTATAGAAGGAGTAAAGTTACGTAGGCAACAAAGTGAGTGATTCTGAAAAGTATTCGATCGAATATCTGGAGTTAATGTCCTTCCCCGATCCATCAAAAGCCTTTAAGTATCATTCAGGTCACCGAGGGAGTGGATAAATTACACAGTGCGCTGATTCAAAATGAAATTTACGGAAACGGACATAAGAGAGGACAGTAAAAAGAAATGATTCAAAATCTCAAGTTAATTGAAACACTTGACTATTCGAACAACTCATCCAAAGAAAAGGAAGCAAGAATTATATTTTTTGGAAAAATTGTTAGAAAAGTCAGTTGATTAGTAAAAAACAGATAATATCAAAAGTGAAAATCCATTTTTTGCTAGCTGCTCATCAATAAGTGGGTAGTTAGCTCTTATTTATAATCTTGGCTCCGTTGTTGAATTTTTCTACACATTACATATTTTCTGTTGAAATCACGATATAATTCATTATCAATAAAATAAAAAATTATATTTAGATATGTTATGTAAATAATTGCAGAAGTAATAACAACTATTCACATCAGCGATTCGTTAGTTTAATTCGGGGAAACCAAAGAATAACTGGACAGCGACAGACTTGTCTTATAGAAAAAATAGAATCCCTGAATTGATTGGGAAAAAGAACCTTTCTTTTCCTGACCAATTCAGAATATAGCACTATCAGGTAAAACCTGATATAGTTGTTATAATTAGATATTTATTAATCCGAATTTGGCTGGCAAACTGAATGGAATAACTTATTATTCCTGGCGACTTAAAACAACATGTTGCGAGAAATACTATGAAAATAAGCGCACAAATACTATCACTGAACAGTAAATCAAGGCATCCGCCTTGAAGTAGAAATTCATTGAAAATGAATACGAATTAATTAAAACACTATTTATCACAAAAAACAATCAAAATGAAATACAAATACTTAGTAGTTTTTTCAGCACTTTTTCTCTTTAATAAAAGTGTTTTATCCCAGACAAAAAATGTTCCGGCAGGAAGTCAGGGATATTCATGGGGTTACAGTACTTCAAATATTTTAGGCGGACAACAGATTCCAATTTCAGCTGCACCCTATCAAGTTTCAATGAAAATAAATGGAAATCATGCTTGTGGGGGTTCAATAATTTCCGACCGGTGGATCTTGACTGCTGCCCACTGTGTTGTACTGGGAGGAGCAACAACATCGAATACGGTAATTCATGCCGGAAGTGATAATCAGACGAGCAGTGCCGGGCAATCTGTTTCCGTAGATGCAATTTATGTACATCCCAGTTACAATAGTTCAAATTCAGAAAATGATGTAGCACTTTTACATCTTTCGCAGTCTTTACAATTCAACAACAACGTGATGCCGGTTGAATATGCAAATAATTGTAATACAGATGCTTCAGACTATTCGGTGGGAAATAATGTCTATTTATCCGGTTGGGGAATTACGTGTAACTCCTGTGGAGTTTCAACCTATTTGCAAGGATTATCCATCCCGTTTATTTCGAATGCCACTGCGATGGCTATTAATCTGGCGTATAATTTAACATACACGCAAAACATTTCGTCCAACATGATTTCGTTTTATAACCCGGGGACAGGTGCAGGACCAGGAGATAGCGGTGGCCCAGCTGTTATTGATAAAAATGGAAATAAAATCAACTTGGGTGCATCAAGCTGGGGGTATTGGCCAAAAGACCAATTGCCGACAGTTTATACCAATATCCGGAATTACGCAACCTGGATTCAAAGTGTTACAGGCTTTTCTATCAGCAAATCAGGATTGGATTTGTATTCCAAAGACAAGCCATGGGATATGGGGAAAGAGCCAAGCAATGTGAGTAATCTATGGGAAAGTGAGGATATTTGGGTACGCAGACAAAATGATGGGATCGCAAATCAGGTACACCAGAATCCGGAATACTATGCCATTGCATCGAACCAGGATTATGTTTATGTAAGAATCAGAAACAGAGGATGTGTTGCTTCTACAGGAACAGAAAAAGTGACATTGTATTGGGCAAAAGCTGCAACAGCGTTAGGATGGCCAAATAACTGGAATGGTTCTATATCTACAAGTACCGGTCATCCGTTAGGAGGAGTTATCGGAACAATTACGTTGCCGGTAATTCAGCCGGGAAATGCAACCATCGTTACTTTTCCGTGGAGCCCACCGAACCCTTCAGATTACATTGGTGGAATAACAACTGATCCATCGTTGTTTTGGGCGGAAGAGCCACATCATTTTTGTCTTTTATCAAGAATTGAAGCAATAGGTGACCCAATGACAGTGCCCGAAATCACGGATCTGGGAACGAATGTAAACAACAACAATAACATCGTTTGGAAAAATTTGTCTGTTGTCGATTTAGACCCTGCCAACATTGCAGATAATGGAATCATTCATACCGGTGCTACTGTGCTTGTCGGTGATGGATGGGATCATGGTGGGGTTTATGACATAGAGTTTGCGAGTCCTGCTTACTTTACCGGAAACCCAATAACTCAGGAGGCGGAAGTGAAAATCACATTAGATGAGGCACTATGGGCAAAATGGCAACAGACTGGTTTCCATTCGGATAATATAGAAATTGTCAACCCACAACAGCATCAAGTGGTAATGGCAGGACCCAATGCCAGACTTTATAATCTTGTCTTCCAACCCCATGAAAGAAATTTAGCTCATGTAGGATTTAATTTTTTAACTCAACAATCAAGCAATCAAAATGAGTTTGATTTTTGTGTCATTCAGCGAATGAGTTCAGATAATTCGGTATTGGGTGGTGAGACCTATAAAATATATAAGAAACAGGAAAGAGACCTTTTTATCGCTGATGCAGGTGAAGACAAAGAAATAGAGCAACTGAACAGTACAACTTTAAGTGCGTACCCGATCGGTGAACAAGCTGTATATAATTGGTATGATGAAAGTGGTGCTTTAGTTTATACCGGTAAAGATTTCACAGTCTCCCCGGACGTTACTACCAAATACAAATTAGAGGTGATTGCTTCTATTGATGGTTTTAAAGATTATGATGAAGTTGAAGTCAAAGTAAAAGAATATTCAATCAACAGCATATCACCGAATCCGTCAAATAATGTTATTAATATTGATTATAGAGCCCAAAAAGCAAATTCTGCATACATTATGGTTGTGCCATTGTTTTCAGGAACATCGAATCAGTATATTTTAAACACGTCAGCAACATTAAAAACGATTGATGTATCAACTTATAAGGCAGGACAATATGCTGTTGTATTAATTTGCGACGGCAATATTGTTGATTATAAGAATATTTTAGTTGAATAATCTTTAATCAAAGGCAAGACAGGGTTTACAATCTTGTCTTGCTTTAATAAAACAGATGTAAAATGAAAAGGATTATTTTAATTGGCCTGTTGTTCATATCTGGTTTTTGCTTTTCACAAACAATTGATAGCATAACGGTCACAATCGGTAGCCCGACAAGCACAGTCTATGTTAAAGGAATTAAGCCGCAAATGGATCTGTCAAATGTAACGATAGTTGCAATGAATGACATGAATAATACACAGGTCATCAATTTATATTTTAAAGGGTGTCCATTGAATCAAATGGTATTACCTTATGATACCGTTATTAACTTAACCGTACCGTTCCCGTTTGCGCTTGAGGTAAATACGTTTCATGATACGTCAGCGAATTGCCCCTATCCGGAAATTCCTTTGCTGGTAGATACATTCCATTTATATGCTGCTCAAATTTTAGGTATTGAAGAATTGCTTGACAAAGAAGAAGGCGTTAACATATACCCCAATCCGGCAAACAGTTTAATAGATGTTTTTACACAATTTGAGGTTGAGGCAGTTTCAATTTATTCTATGGAAGGTAAAAAACTGTCAGATAAACTTGTTGGAAAAAATAAGTTCATCATTGACCTGACAGACTTTGCTCAGGGGGGATATTATCTCATATTAAAAACCAAATCAAATTCTTTGATTACAAAAAAAATTATCATAAAGTAATCATCATTTTTTTGCATGAAACCTTGAAACGATATATGAACTTATGCATTTTTACCGCTGATTGTTTTATGGAGTCACAAATTATTCAAAAAATTAGTTGTATTCAGTCAAATGAAAGTTTGGCATGTTCCGGAAAATGATGCTGCAAAATGAAAGTTAGGGTATAGTTACGAATTTTTATGCCGTATTACAGTTAAAAAGTTTAATTAAAGAGTTTTTTGGGACTTTTCTTCAGTAACTATTTTTTAAGTTCGAACTATTACAACCCTAAAAAAATAAAGGCCACACAAGATTTTCATCTTATATGACCTTACTTGTGCGCATGACTGGATTCGAACCAGCACACCCGAAAGCACCACCCCCTCAAGATGGCGTGTCTACCAATTTCACCACATGCGCGTGGTTTTTGCACTTAATGCCTGCGAATATAGTACTTTTTTAGTTTTGTCATACGCCTGTAACCGGTTTTTAATTCAAGCAGGTACTTGTGTCCTTGTGTGTCCGCTGAGGAGCCGCTATTGATAAATTTATTTTCTGATTTATTCATTGTTCATTGCTACTTCTCTTTAAAATTTCGAAGTTTGTACCTTATGTTGGAAAGACGCTTAGGACTTACGCAAGCTACTGCTATCAATATGATTGATATGGTTGGCATTGGGCCGTTCATTACCCTGCCGATGATCATCACGATGATGAACGGGCCTTATTTTCTCTATGCCTGGCTTGCCGGTGCACTCCTGTCTTTTATCGATGCCATGGTTTGGAGTGAACTTGGTGCAGCTTTCCCGAAAGCAGGAGGATCGTACAATTTTCTGAAGGAAGCTTATGGTCCGAATAAAGCTGGTAAGCTGATGAGCTTTTTATTTGTCTGGCAGACCATGATTCAGGCACCACTCGTAATTGCATCCGCAGCAATCGGATTTACGTCTTATTTTTCATATCTGATTCCTCTGAATACCATTGCCTCCAAAGCTGTCAGCGGGGGAGTGGTCATCCTCATCATATTATTGCTGTACCGAAGAATTGAAACCATCGGCAAGATCAGCATGTTTCTCTGGTTCGGTGTTATTTTTACCATTCTCTGGATTGTTGCCGGAGGTATCTCTCATGGGAACTTTTTAGAGCCTGTTTATCACATGAACGACGGGCTTACGGTCAACTATGCTTTTATTTCTGCTATGGGGTTTGCCAGTGTGAAGACGGTATATAGTTATCTGGGGTATTACAATGCCTGCCATTTGGGAAGTGAGATTAAAAATCCGGTCCGGAATATTCCGCGAAGCATGTTTCTCTCCATTGCGGGGATTTCTGTTCTTTACCTGGCAATGAATATCAGTGTTACGAGTGTTATTCCCTGGAAAGAAGCCAAAGACAGCGAATTTGTCATTAGTTTGTTCATGGAACGATTGGCTGGAAGCACGGCAGCTATAGTCGTAACGTGCTTGGTTCTTTGGGTGGCTTTTGCGTCACTATTCTCAGCTACACTTGGTTATAGCCGAATTCCTTATGCAGCAGCGACAGATGGTTCGTTCTTC
>JAIRJW010000001.1 GCA_031260455.1 Fluviicola sp. | reverse complement strand
TACGGTTGTTCGTTTTACTTTGCCTGAAAATCAAAAACAAATTTTTGCAAGCCAATATGAATTATACTTGCCTACGGAACAACAACTATTAGTGGAAGTAAACAAGGAGTTAGAAAATTACGAAGAAAAGAAAAAGGAAGATTTAGCATAAAACAGTAGTATTGCAATATATGGACTTAAAAAAGATATTTTTATTATTCCAACAGGAGAAAAAAGCGAGAACTTTATCGTTTAAGGATTAAAAAAATAAATTGTTAAAAATGGCAACAGGTAATGAGCGGCTTGGCAAAAGTGACTGTCTGCCGCACAACAGTCGCCCTCGCCAAGCCACTTCAACATTATAACCCGTACAGCGCACCGAGAAAACCAACTGTTATATAATAAAAAATAATAAAATCGCAGCAAAATGGCATTACCATTCATAGAAATCATTGAGGCAACTACACCCGACCCTAACTTGTTGATGTGGAAATTTAAGGACGAGGACAAAGAAATCAAAAACGGAGCACAGCTTACCGTCAGGGAATCACAGGTTGCTGTTTTTTTAAACGAAGGGCAATTGGCAGATGTATTTCAGCCGGGTCTGCATAAATTAAGCACCGAAAATATTCCGGTACTAAGCCGTCTGAAAGGCTGGAAATACGGGTTCGAAAGTCCGTTTAAAGCCGACATTTACTTTGTAAACACCCGTCAATTTGTTAACAATAAATGGGGTACGCCAGCGCCCATTATGATGCGCGACCCCGAATTCGGGCAGGTCAGAATTCGCGCTTTCGGAACGTTCGATATTCAAATCAGCGACTTTGAGACTTTTTTCCGTCAGTACGCAGGTTCGTATCAAACATTCACCATTTTTGAGCTGCAACACGAATTGAGGGACTATATTGCTCCGAAATTCGGAGAAATCCTGGCCCAGCAACAGATGCCGGTAAAAGATGTTGCCGGAAATATAACCGAGCTCGGGAAAAAAGTGGCGCCATTTTTGAAACCCTACTTTGCGCAGTTTGGCATAGACCTCGTTACGTTTACCGTTACAAGCGTTACGCTTCCCGACGAAGTTTCTGCCCATTACGACAAGATCACCAATATGAATATGGTGAACGATATGGACAAATACACCAAATTCAATACTGCGCAGGCAATTGGCGAAAAAGGAACAGCCTTGAATGAAGCAACTACCAATGCAACGGCTATGGGCATGATGATGAATCAGGTACAACAGCAGCAACAAGGGAATCAGCAAAATGACTCAGACGATATAACGGCAAAGCTTCAAAAACTGAAAACGCTTTTTGAAAATGGTTTGATTGATGAATCCGAATACAAATCAAAGAAAGCCGAGCTGATTGATAAATTGTAAACGCATGGAAGAAAATAAAAAAACGCTTTCTCTTTTAGAAAGAATGAAACAAAAGGCGGTGGAACAAAAATCTTACGGAGGAGAATATGTGGAGCAATCCGCAAACGTAAACACAAAAACGTGTCCCAATTGCGGAGCAGGCAGAGCGCAACAGGACGGTTTAACACATTGCGCCTACTGTGGGTTTGAATTTCTTTCGGTAAAGCTTACAGATGGCATTCACATCAAAGAAAGCGACAATTCACAAAACATATAAGCATAAGATGTCCGGATTTTCTAAAAACAAACCCATAAACACGCAGGCAGAAAACGAACAAAAAGAAATGCAGGAAACCAAGGAGCGATTCTTTGTATTCATTGGTAAATTAGAAGAAAAGCTAAAGGAATTTGCAGCAGCTTCCATTCCCGAATTAATCGAAATGAACCATACGGATACCGATGAATTTAAGCGAGGCTACCTCAGGCTGAAATCTGCCGTACTTGGGCAATTAGACAGTATTCGGGAAAAAGCATCGGCAGTAAAAGAAGAAAAAATTACCTACTTTCCGTACGCGTCCGATACACTCGAAATGTCCTCCGCCTATATTCAATTCAGAAATGAATGTTATGACAGGTACAGCTTGCTGGAAGATATGTGCCAGGAATACCGCCAGCGAATAGAAGATACGCAGGTGGAAGATTATGAATTGAAGTATCGAAAAATAGTAGATGAATATGAGGCTATCAAAGACAAGTTTCGTTGTGTGCAGTGCGGAAGTCCCATCACTATTGATAAAATTTATTTCACTACAACGTACATTACTTGCCCGTCTTGCCAAACCAAAAATACCTTTGAGCCGAGCTCGCAAGCCAAATTGCTGGAGCATATCGGCAGAAGCCTTGCTGAGCAACGCACGAAACATATTTTACAGCAAAGTGACGCGGCGGGAAAAGAAGAACGGGATTTATATCATAAAGCACATCAGCTGCGTTTAAGCCTGATCCACGAAAAAAATAAAGAAATCCTTCATCAAAAGGAAAAAGAGATGGAGGAATTGGAACAGCAACGACAGGAGGCCGCTAGTCGACAACCGATCCTTTATCAAAAATATTTAAGGGCGATGTTTGACGAATGGAATAAAATAAATCCTGACCTGACTAATGAACACGAAAGGTTCTTTACTACTTTAGCAACCCATAATAATCGATAAAAAATCATGAGCAATCCATTATTAGAACCCATTCACGGGGTATCCTTACAGGACTATGCAGCCATTTCAGCAAAACTTGTTTCCGGCGTTGCCCAAGCAGACATTCTTAACGCCTTAGGCATTGAGCCTGCGGTGTATGAAGAAGCTTCCGCACTTTGGGTTACACGGATGCAGGAAGACCAAACCTGGGAAGTCACCACGCTTTACGGTCAGTATTTTGGCAACGCCGACCAGCATCCGAAACTGAGCGGACTCAACGTAGCGATCAGCGAAGAAGGTCAGGCCAACCTAGATAAATTAAACACCGACCGTTATTTTTATGAAGAGCTTTGCGGCGCGCGACAAGCTGCCTATCAATATGGATTAGACGGCGCACAGTGGATACAAGAAAATTTCGGCATTAATTTGGGCGACTTTCAAGCCGTTGCCATGAAATGGATGGAGGTGCAAAATGCAGACTGGGACAGCGTTCCACATTTTGCAAGCTATCAGCAGCAAAAACAGGCAGCGTATGCTGCTAAATTTGCTGCCGAACAGGGTGGCAATGTGGCTGATGATGTGGTGTTTTAAGCAACTTGTCCCTGGCTGAGTTAGTAATTTATACTTAAACCGAGATTTAAAAAACTCGTTGAACTATGCGTAGAAACAGAATAAATCAAATATAACAAATTACACGAAAATTTACAGCATATAACGAGCGGTTTGGCACAAGTGGCTGCCCCATACACGAAGCCGATGCACAGCCGCCAGCACGTTAGCAGCAATTTCCGGACAGAGCCGTACAAATTTGAAAGACAGAGTGAATTAAAATTTTAAAAGAATGAGAAAAAGTATTTCGGTCATATTACTTCTGGCTTTAACAACTGTAGTTTATGGACAGGACAGCGATTTTGATATGCCCGACAGTTTAGCGGTTGTGAAACTTGAAT
This sequence comes from Fluviicola sp., assembly GCA_031260455.1. Classification (GTDB taxonomy): domain Bacteria; phylum Bacteroidota; class Bacteroidia; order Flavobacteriales_D; family Crocinitomicaceae; genus Fluviicola. The sequence goes on along the minus strand of JAIRJW010000001.1, from coordinate 34,810 downwards.
ATGAAACATTGGATTCTGCCGCAATAACAGCATTATTACCACTTACCAATATTCATTTCCCCAATATTGTGTGTTACCCTTCTGAAGACGGCATTAAAATAGCTTATTACACCGTTGACAGAAATAAATGGACAGCCTTTTTATTACCCTTCTCCCAATGGACAAATGATTTCAATTTAGTTAACTTAGACCAAAAAGGACAGCCGGAATTAGTCGTAAAGGGAGTAATTGCTGACTACGGAAGTCATGGCGGATCAGGTTTAGAGCTAATGTTCATTATAAATATTGACAGTATTCCGACACAAATTTTTAAAGTCTCTTATGGTTGCTGGGAGGAAATGTTTGGCGACATAAATACAAATGGCTGGATAAAAGGATACGACAGGAAAATACGAATCACCGATAATTCAATAATTATCGGTTCACTTGACAAGAAATATCAGCCTTTTCATTGGTGTGGACTAACAGAAATACCAGGTGGAACTTATATGATGGATGCAGGACAAATAAAAAAAGTAAAGTATGTAGAAGCTCACAACAGGAGAAAAAAGAAAAGATAAAACTGGCAGATGAAAATAAATGATATTATCGGCAAAACAGTGACAAGTATCTATTCATCGGTAACAACGGAAGTCGGCGGCTTAGATACTGGCGAATGTTTTATAGAGCTTGACAACAAATTTATTATTGACATTCCTTTTAGCTTTAGTGATGATGTTTGGCAAAAGACGCTGAAACAAAATGCTGTAAATCTTTTTGCAGACTTGTCGGACTATCCCGTTTATCATATCAATAAGGAGGAGAAAACAATAGCGGAACTTGCTGAAAAATACCAGCGAAAAAGACGGAATGTTTTTAGTCGGTTGCGAAAAATTATTTTTGGACAAGATGTTGTGCTTAAAGAATATAAACCATACAAAGTTGAGTATAGAGAAAACGAGTTGAAGTATCTTAAAGACAGAAAAATTGTTGATTTTATTTGGTATGATGACTACACAGAAAAAGGTTTTATTTTACTTGACAACGAATACTTGATAACAGAAACAACTATTGCCCCGCACGGAACAGGACTGGCAGGGTTGAATTATTATAAAAGTATGAACGACTTAACAAAAGAGAAAGGAAATGAATATTTCAGATTATCGGACAAAATGGGTTGCTGCTAATGAGTGGTTTCACGCAAACGGGGGTATGCCCGTCTAAACTATTTGTGAGTTCCCGCCTGCGTCAAGTCACCGCCATGTTGTGGGCAATTTGTGGACATAGCAGGCGTACAACGGAAAAGTATAGAAAACAAAATTCAAGTAATTTAAAATATTTGAATAAATGAAGAGAGGTATTATATTATACGTTTTTGGAGCCATAATTCTTTTTAGCAGTTGTGGAACCTATGAAAGATTAGCACAATTAGAGCCAACAAATATTGCTGAATTTTCTTCTGACATTTTTAATGGAAACTATCAGAATAAGACTATTACGACAAAAGATAGCACATATCGCGAAACAGAATATAATTTATGGTATAGCCTTTGTGATGTTAACTCAATCAATGGAAGGAGGGTAAAAATCTCTGACTCTGCTGTTGTAAATTTACGATTTACCGATAATAGATTACACGCACAGTTATTTGAAGGTGGAGAGGTACTTCAGGAAATAGTTTTAAAGGCAAAAGTCAAAGATGACTATTTATCGGTAAAAAGGAAATATTTTATAATTCCAATATTTCCTACGCTGCACTATTACTACAATTACAAGCTTATTTTGGCGAATATTGAGAATGAAAACTTGATTTTGAAAATGTACTATGCTCGTTCAGTAGGAATATTACTAGCGGTAGGGGGAAATAGCGGAACTACTTTTGGTGAATTTTCAAAATAAAAAACTGTAAACAAGCTATTGTTTTTATTCCTAACTTCAACTTATTTAAAAAATTGCGACTATGCTGCATCAGATCAAAACATTCAAGGGAAATGCGCTGGCTTTAGAGCTTACGGGCACATTTACGCAAGAGGACGAAAAGCTTTGCGAGCAACTGTTCACTGAAAAAATCAACGAAGGACATGAACATGTGAATCTGCTGTTTAAAGTGAAAGACATGACACAGTTCAAAGACATGGACATAAAAGCTTTTTTCAGTGGCGAATCGTGGGGCATTAAAAATTTTGGAAAGATAGGCCGATGTGCTGTAGTGGCTCATTCCAATTTTATCAGGACGGCGGTTAATATTGAAAGTAAAGTACTTCATCGCATAAGCAATGCCCTGGAAGAAAAATACTTTGACGAGGAACAATTAGACGAGGCATTGAAATTTGTCAGTCCTGATGAATGAGGGTGCTTCTGTTTAAAGGAACAATACCCGATGATCCCGAAGGGAATAAATCGCCATCAACAGCTCCATGGAGCTGTTGATGGTTTAAGTTTGTATACGTATGGAGTGCTGGTTCCGTACTTCCGGGGAGCAAATTTTTCTCCGGCAGTTCCGCGGTGCTCCGGCGATTCACTACGCTTGGCAGCACGAGCAGAAACGAAACACCCCCACAACCCAGAGGAATTTGATTAATGTCCGTTGTGTTTTTCCATGCCACTCGGTTTGCAGCAAGCAGGTAATTTTTCAAACGCCTGAGGATCTGCTTTCACTTCATCCGCCTGATAGCCCAATTGGCTGACCTGCTTTTTGATCTCATCCAGGGAAATCACATCATTTTTGAATCTTACAGTTAATTTTCGTGAATCTACATCTAATTCTGCGAATTTTATTCCTTTCGTATAATTCAAAGCACCCTCAATACGTTCTTTACATTCGCCACATTCAGCACTTGTCTGAATGATTGCCGTTTCTGTTTTTCCATTTGATTTCTGACTGAACCCAAAGCTGCTCATCAGCAGCATTACGAATAATAAGCTGTTTTTCATACGGTTATCCTTTTGTTTTAAATTTTTACCAATCAGTCGCGGCTGATATTCATTAAAAGCAGCGTCTTTTTTTATGACTGCGTTAACATTTGTCTTTTATCGCAGACAGTGCCTGCTCTTACTTTTTCTCTGTTTTTCTTTTTATTTCATATCTGAATCCGGCGTAAACAACTGTTCCCATTACCGAAGCCCAGACACGTGTTGCATCAAAGGTCGGATCATACGGATTATTCGCACTGACAATCGGGTTTTTCTGCCTGAAATTAAACAAATTCTCCCCTCCGACATACAGATCCCAATGTTTGAAGTGGCGTGTAACCTGCGCCAATCCAACCGGAACTACCTGGCTTTTCTCATTCGTTAAATGTGTTCCGTCAGGCATGGTCACATCTGGTAAACGCATCGGACTGTATACAGAAACTGTACCATCAATCTCCCACTTCTTGTTTCTGCTGGCAAAAGCCACGTTGAACAAAACCCGGTGTGGCGGAATCATGACCTGCTGGCGTAAACTTCCCGCATAACTGGCTTTCACTTCCAGATATTTGTATGCCAGGCGAAAAGTAATCGTTCTCCAGGGCATGAAACTCAATTCGGACTGGAATGTACTGCTTCGGGAAACGTTGGACTGAAAACCGAAGAAGATTGAATCGGTTGACCGTTCGCGGTCAATAATCAATTGTTTGTTGAACCGTGCATAATAAAAATCAACGGAAATACTTGTCGCACGATTCCACCAGCGCATACTGCGGATCACCGAAATTCCGGAATTCCAGACTTCTTCCTGCTCGTTACTACTGCTTACTACCCAGGTTCTGGATGTTGCCAGCAAGGAAGAATTATCCATAACAACGGTCGGTAACCTCCATGCTTTACCAGTTGTGATGCGAATATCCGTGTATTCATCCAGAGCATATTTAGCATGAACCCGTGGAGAAAACTGGAATTTCTCTTTCTGATCACTGAAAGCAGTCTGATAATCTGCACGCATTCCTGCAACAAGTGTCAGACGCGTTCCTGTGTAGGTATATTCGAAAAAAGCTCCAGGAGTAATCACATTCCGGTTGAAATTCGCAGAATCCAGTTGTTGCTGCAAATCCTGTCCTACGACAGATAACCCCATCTTATACTTATGAGCCGTTGTTCCGATGATTCCATCAAAGATTGCATTGATGTATCCGCGCAGTTCCCGCCCGCCGAAGTTTCTCAAACCATACAAACCATCCGATTCATGGTACTTGAACTGGTACACAACTCCAAAACTCTGATAGGGTTTGTTTGGGAACAAGAAACCGGTTTTCGCAAAGAATTCAGCATGCTGATTAGTTGTTTCTGCTTTGTACCGGATAGTGGTTCCATACAATTGTCCTCCCTGACGCTGGTCATAATAGGCATTTATCCCGAAGCGCGTTTCAAATTTTTTCCCGTTGTATTCCCAGCGGTTCATAAACGACCCGGACTTACTCAAAGGAGCATCACGGAAACCGTCCCTGTTTATGTCCCATTCACTTTGCAGGGCTGAAACATGTGCAAAAGTTCCCGTACTCCATTTGTCGTTAATGATTTGCCCGCCGTGCACATTGAGCTCTGCTCTTCCAAGCATATTTCCGTAACCATTCACAAAAAGCCGTTGCATCGTTTTGGGCTTACGAAACTCTACATTGATTAATCCGGCCATGGATTCGTAGCCATTTACAACAGATCCTGTTCCTTTTGTAATCTGGATAGATTCCACCCAGGTTCCCGGAACAGAATTCAAGCCAAAACTACTTTCCAATCCAGTCAGAAAAGGAATATTTTCCATCTGTAATTGGGTATAAACACCATCCAATCCCAAAAGCTGGATTTTCTTCGCTCCGGAAACGGCATCAGTAAAACTGACATCAACCGTTGCGTTAGTTTCAAAAGATTCGGACAGGTTACAGCAGGCTGCTTTCTTCAATTCACCTTCTCCGAGATTTTCTACCTGAAGCGGTTTTAACCGGGAAAATGTTTTGGAATCCTGTTTGAATTCGACCACTACTTCATCCAGTTCATCACTTTCAAACAGATCAATCTCCATTCCTGTATAACGGTCGCTTTTGGTAACCATTACCGAATCAGATTCGTATCCCTGAGCGAAAACTACCAGTACATCCGGTAATTCCTTTGACAGGATGATTTCAAAACGCCCTTTTTCGTCCGTGTAGACCTGAGTCTGAGCTTTTCTCAATATGACTTTTGCTTGTTTAAGCGGAATTTTTCTTTCATTCTTTATTCCGAACACAATTCCCTGTAACTGGGCATGGCTGAACGAAATAACAAACAGAAAAAAACCGAAAAAAAAATATTTCATTGTTTCTTAACGTTTAATCTGACTTCACTTTTGTTTCAAAAGGAAGTTTTTATAAACGCCAGATACACAATTGAGTTAATCGTTCGAAGACTGTTAGGGCGGGAGGGGGATCCGCACCAGAAAAGAGCTGCCAGTTCTCATCAGTCAGGCTAATTTCAAAAGGGGAAAAGAACGATAAAACAGATAATTCTTCAAAGGATTTGACAAAAACCGGATGTACACTCTGAAAGAAGAAAAATGAAAATTGCCAGTTGGAAACCTCATCCACACAACAATGCCCTTGCACACTTTCCCGATGATCTTCCACCGCGACTTTCGGTGTTGAGCAACAAGACGGTTTTGTTTCCTTCATGTGTTCTTTTACACACTCACGGGGATACACAAAAACAGATTGATAAACCTGGTTTTCGCTCAAACAAGTATGCTGATAGAAGGGAATACCAATGGTTCCCATCAGTACCACGACCATCATTCCTATTTGCAAGATTCGTTTCATCTGAAATCAAAAGTACAAAAAAAGAAGTGGGTTTAAATTCATAAAAAAGATTTATCTTGAAATGCCAACAGATTAAACTTCGTACCTTTGTTATCCGTAAAATCACAATGAAGACAACAAGAAATACAGCTGCACGAAGTGCAATTCTAGATTTAATTAACGATTCGCATGTGGCATTGTCTCAACCATCTATTCAACACAAATTGAACGGCTTATGTGATCGCGTAACCATTTACCGCGTGCTCGACCGCTTGCTGGATGACGGATTAATCCATAAGATCGTGAATGTCAACGGAGTGGTCAACTATGCGGCTTGCAACTCCTGTAATCACAAGCACGAACACGGCCATGATCATGAACACGTTCATTTTAGCTGCCGGGTCTGTAATGAACTGACCTGCCTGGACCAGGTGACCCCTTCTTTCTTACTTCCTGAGGGCTTTCAGGCGGAAGAAACATTCTTTACGATTTCGGGCATTTGTAAAAACTGTCAAAACTCCAACGAATGAGTGTCGATCACGAAAAGGCGGAAAGGACAGCCTGGTTCAGCCTGATTGGAAACTTTCTGATGGCAGTTGTGAAAGGCCTGGTTGGGTATTTCGGAAATTCATATGCCCTGATTGCCGATGCAATCGAATCAACAGGAGATGTTTTTGCATCTGCTCTCGTAATTGTTGGTTTTCGTTATGCCAAACGTCCACCGGATGAAAATCACCCATACGGACACGGAAAAGTGGAACCACTCATCACGTTTGTTGTGGTCGGTTTCCTGGTTGCTTCCGCCACGCTGATCATTATCGAAAGTATTAACAACATCCAGGCTCCTCATAAAGCTCCTGCGTCCTACACCTTGTGGTTTATTGCAGCAGTGGTGATCACCAAAGAGTTATTTTTCCGTTTTGTATCCAAATCCAGTAAAGAAACAGGAAGTACTTCCCTGAAGGCAGATGCCTGGCACCACCGCAGTGATGCGATCACTTCTGCCTGTGCATTTGCGGGCATTGCCATTGCAGTATACATGGGTGACGAATGGGCACAAGCAGACGACTGGGCAGCTTTAGTTGCTTCGTTCATCATTTTTTACAACGCTTACAAAATTTTCCGCCCCGCCCTGGGAGAGGTTATGGATGAACACCGCTATGATGATTTCATTGTTGTGATCCGTGAAAAAGCTATGGAGGTAAAAGGAATCCACACCACGGAAAAATGCTGGGTACGGAAATCGGGGATGCGTTACTGGGTAGATTTGCACATTCATATAGATGGAAACTTAAGCGTGCACGAAGGACATACCATTGCTCACAACCTGAAAGAACACCTGATGGAAATTCTGCCCGAAATTGAAGACGTATTAGTCCATGTGGAACCGGCAGAAGAGTTAATTCCTCATTAGGAATTCACAATTAAACGGACAAGTATTACTTTTGTAAAAATAAAATGTGACAAATATCATGACATCAGTTCCAGTTACAGTATACGTTGAAATGACTCCCAACCCGAGCACGATGAAATTCGTTGCAAATAAGTATTTATTGATTAGCGGAGAGTCCGTAGAATTTCATTCAGGTGCAGAAGCAAAAGGCTACTCACCACTTGCAGAAGAATTATTTCATTTTCCTTTCGTAAAAACGGTTTTCATCACGGCAAACTTTGTGACCATCGCTAAAAATGATACTATTTCCTGGGATTTTGTGACCATGGAACTCCGTGAATTCATAAAAAACTGGATTGCTGAAGGAAAAGACGTCCTGATCCAAATGCCAGCTCCAAAGCTAAAAGTAACAGACAAAGACAATGCGAAACCAGTTAAGGAACATGTACCATCCGAATACGATGATGCAATCCGTTCTTTGCTGGATGAATATGTACGCCCGGCAGTAGAGGGCGATGGCGGTGCTATCGATTTCGTAGGCTTCGAGAAAGGCATTGTTACGGTTGCACTTCGCGGTTCCTGTTCCGGTTGTCCATCCAGTACGGCAACTTTAAAAGGTGGAATTGAAAATTTATTGAAACAGCATTTATCAGAGGTGAAAGAAGTTGTTGCGGAATCACTTTAGGGATTTATTAACAGAAAACATTTTTGGAAGCCGGTTTGTCAATTGATAAACCGGCTCTTTTTTGAAATGTCATTCCGCAATATTACGTCCGGGAAAATTGGAAGGTCAAATACCTCGATCTCCCGGAAAACCTTCATACTCATTACTCTTCTTATATCATAGATCAGATAAACACACAGATCAGCCAGACGTAATATTGCGGAATTACGACATTTGAAAAACCAGCCATTTAAATGCAATTTCAAATTTTATTTCCCAATTTTTATGGAATCTTCTCCTTTCCCTCATCTCTATGAAAATTAATTAAAATTTCAATCATGAGAACAATCACATTTATCACAACGTTGTTTCTGACAGGAATGACTTTCGCCCAAAACACATTCGGAGATATTATCGGAACATTTGTTACCCCGGACAAAAAAGAAGGAGTTTTCGGAGCTTATGTCATAACAACCCGGGGAGATCAGGTTTTCAAAGCCATAACAGATGAAGAAGGAAGATTCCGTATCTCTGCAGTTCCAGCTGGCTCTTACAAGATATACTTTATTGCAGATGGAGACACTACTTATGCACCTCAATCAGTGGAGGTTTCACCTGATGGTTTCGGAAATACGGGAATTGTCGCACAAGCAAGCGCGCAAATCCTTCCTGGTGTTGATGTTGTTGCACCGATTTACAGACTGACAACAGGAGTAGCTCCCGAAGTGAAACTCACAGCCAAAGATATCAAGCACATGTCAATCAAATTTGATGCAAAGAAAATGGTTTCTGCCATTTCATCTGATGTCAAGCTTTCTGACGATGGGGAGCTGATATTTCGCGGAGCAAGGAAAGGAGATGTAATCAACTACATCGACGGGGTAAAAATGAATGACGTACAAAACGTACCAAGTGCAGCTTTGGGCTACATCATGGTTTACTCAGGCGCCATCCCGGCAAAATACGGTGACACAACCGGTGGAGTAGTTGTGATGGAGACTTTGAGCTATTTTGACCTGCTTCGGGAATATAATAACAGACCATAACGGCAGTAAGACCAAATCCGCTTAGAATCAAAAAAAGAGGTGATATGATGTTGTATCGCCTCTTTTTCATTTGTTTTTGTCTGGTCCTGACATGTTTTAATTTAAAACCTGTATCGGTACCAGCCATTTCCAGGGTTCTAAATCTCTTAACCCTGTCTCAGTTCTTTCAATGTATTGAAGAATACGACTCCGTAACCTATCGTCAGCATCAAGTGGAAAGGAACCATCCCCAAATCTCCGTAAATAGCCCTGTTTACAGCTGTAAATCCAAACACACACATCAGGATTCCTTCTCCGATTGTGATCAGGGAAATGCTCTTCTTGTCATATTTATTTCCTTTGAATTCACCTTTTTTACTCACGTTGAACTTCGGAGTACGCACAAACGAACTCTTGATTCCCATGAATCCTTCCAGTACTGCGATGGTATTTGCCAGCGAAAGCCCTAGGGAAACGGTCAGGAACAAAAAGAAACGCCCAAGAAAACGGATAAATGAGCTAAATTTATTAGCAGTTTTATCGCGGTATGCCAACCAATAATAATACATCAGGAAAACTGTACTCAGAATGAAGATCGAACCATACTGAATTACGTAGTTCAGGTCCGAGAAACTGTCCTTGATCTGAAGTACTACCAAACTCAGTAGGGACATAATCAGGATGAACACGAACACCGATGAATTGAACAAGTGCGACAATCCGTGGATCCGATCCGTTAAACGCACATTTTTGAATGTCAGGATCGTTTTCCACATTTTTACGAAACATTCCGCTCCGCCTTTCATCCAACGGTGTTGCTGTGCTTTCAGTGCTGACATCGTAATCGGTAGTTCTGCCGGGGCAACGACATCTTCCAGATATTTGAATTTCCAACCTCTCAGCTGGGCGCGATAGCTCAGATCCAAATCTTCCGTCAGGGTATCGTGCTCCCAACCACCGGCACTTTCAATACACTTTTTGCGCCAGATACCGCCAGTACCGTTGAAGTTGATGAAATGCCCTGCAGCGCTACGACCTCCTTGTTCTGCTGCGAAGTGCCCGTTCAGCCCGAAAGCCTGTAATTCAGTTAATAGCGAGTATGATTTATTCAAGTGTCCCCAGCGGGTTTGAACCACCCCGATATTATTATCTGTCTCAAAATAAGGCATGGTTTGTTGTAACCAGTCTTTTTCCGGAACGAAATCCGCATCGAAAATAGCGATGAACTCTCCTTTTACCTTGTTCATAGCAGAATCCAGTGCTCCTGCCTTATAGCCGGTTCTGTCCACCCGGTGAATGTGCTCAATCTGAATTCCTTGTGCAGCTATTTCCGCCACTTTTTTCGCAATCAGATCTTTTGTTTCATCTGTAGAATCATCCAGTACCTGAATATCGAATTTATCTTTTGGATAATCAAAAGCAGCTGCCGCTTCAATAATGCGGTCTGCTACATACATTTCGTTATACATTGGTAATTGAACTGTTACCGTCAATGCCGTTTCCGGGTTGTAAACAGGCTTTACTTCCAGTGTTTTGCGCTTTCTGTTTCTTGCATAAGCAACAGATAAAGAAAGTTGCAGCAAAGAATAAATGAAAACCAGGATCAAACAAGCACCGTAGATCACTAAAACCACTTTTGCAGTAAAGTGGGACCAGTAATTTTCTTTTCCGTTCCAGGTTCCCCAGTTAAACATCCAGGTTACTTTCGTTGATGTTTTAAACGGATTTTTTTGATCCATCTGGTACTCATCCGTGTGATGAGAATCAATTTTGATTAGGAATTTTTCCTGTTTGTATTTGATATCGGAAACAGACAGATCGAAGAGAGACGTATCTGCATTGGCATTCAATTCAACACCTTTGAACAGGAATTTTCCGTTCTTGTCTGTAATTGCTTTGTAGGTCTTACCCGTTTCCTTATTTACCAACCGAACCGGAACTTCTTCAGAAGGACCTTTTGTTCTGTAATCCTGGTAATAACCGGAAATATTGCGTTTGATTTGTCCAAATGCGGAAAGTGCAAATAGCGCGTAAAATAAAACAAGTAATGACCTTGTCATAGATTTATTTAATTAATTAACACCTGATGCTACTTTGTAGTAGAATTCAGAGCACAAAGATAGTTTTTATTCTAAATTCCGGTGCCCAGGCTGCACTAGTTTAATCATTTATCGGAAATATCCTTACCTTACCCAATACTTCCTAAAGATTATAATTTTATTATCTGTTGAATCAAAGGTTTTTAGAATGGTTCGAATCTGTATATTTGATATATAATGATTCAATTTAGTCTCTGTGAATATTGTAGTTGCTATTGTTTATTTTCTGTTCCGGCTTGTTGCCTCGATTTTTTGTTTTTTGATCTTCCTGATCGGGATACAATATTTAACAACAACGATCTATGATTTTGAAGAATCAAAGCCTTTTTCGGGAAAATACTGGTTGAATCCGTATCAATCCGTTGGAACACAACGGGTAAAAGCAAATTTTCATGCGCATTCCTGTGCCTGGAAGTACCTGACATACGGTAAGAATACCTCAGGAAAGATGCGGTGCGGCTACAAAGAAAAGGGATACGATATTGCGGCGATTTCCAATTATTTTTTACTCGATACGACAGGGCAGAAAAACGATCCGCTGTACATTCCTGTTTATGAACATGGTTTGAATATTTTCAAGTCTCATTATCTGGTGTTGAATCCCGAGAAAATTTCTTATTACGACTATTTTCTGTTCCAGTCTGTGTCGCACCAGCAAAAAGTGATTGAACAGATCAAGAAAAATAAGGGTATTGTTGTGATAGCACACCCGAAGTTAAATCATGGCAGAAGTCTCAATGATATGAAATACCTGGAGCATTATGATTTGGTTGAAGTGCTCAATCACTTTCGTATTTCCGACAAGCATTGGGATATGGCTCTCTCAAGCGGAAAACTGGGTTACCTGGTTGCAAATGATGATTCCCACAGCACCGATTCGGATGAGATGGGAAGGGTTTGGACGGTAATCTTTTCTTCCGAAAGGACAAAAGAAAAAGTTTTGAATTCCTTGATTCGCGGAAAAGCTTTCGGAGTGTATACGGAGTATAACCGGTGTGAAAATGATTTCGTAAGCTGTGCGTTGAAAAACGATAGCATCTTTGTTCGTTTTGCTGCTCCTACAGATACGATTTTATTCATTGGCTAGGGCGGAAGCGTGAAACAACAAACGATCCGTTCGGACCAGGCGGTTTACAAACTCCAGGAAGACGATACCTATATCCGGGTGATTGCAATAAATGCTGAAAGCCGCATTTACCTGAACCCGATCACCCGGTATGACGGAAAGAATGAAAAAGCATTTTTAAGTGCCATGCAGCTCCCGAAAGAGAACAAGCTCCAGACATGGTTGTTCAGAGCTTGCATTGCGGGATTCATGTATTTTCTTTTGCGCGGAATCTGGCTCCTGTGGGGACCAAAGAACCGAAAGTGTTGAGAAAGAGTCCGGGTTAATTCTTCAAGACGCCCAATTCTTTTCCGACCTTGATGAAAGCGGCAATGGCTTTGTCAAGATCTTCGATACTGTGAGCTGCGGAAATTTGTGTTCTGATGCGTGCTGCACCTTTTGCTACAACCGGGTAGAAGAATCCGATTGCGTAAACTCCTTCCTGCAGTAACTTATCAGCGAATTGCTGAGATAATGCCGCATCGTACAACATGATCGGAACAATCGGGGAATCTCCGGGTTTGATATCAAATCCTGCGGCAATGATACGCTCTTTGAAGTATTTGGTGTTGCTTTCCAGTTTATCGCGCAGTTCTGTTGTAGAACTCAGGATATCGAATACTTTGTTTGCAGCGCCCACAATGGATGGAGCCAAAGAATTGGAGAACAGGTATGGTCTGGAACGCTGGCGCAGCATTTCGATGACTTCTTTTTTACCGGTTGTGTAACCACCCATTGCCCCACCAAGGGCTTTTCCTAAAGTTCCTGTGATGATGTCTACGCGGCCCATGCAGCTGTGATATTCCGGAACACCGCGGCCTGTTTTACCAATGAATCCGGCACTGTGACACTCATCTGTCATCACCAGGGCATCATATTTATCTGCCAGGTCACAAATCTCATTCATTTTGGCAATGTCGCCATCCATGGAAAAAACACCATCCGTAACAATAATCCGGTGACGTTGTGCCTGTGCCTTTTTCAATTGCTCTTCCAAGTCAGCCATATCCGAATGTTTATAGCGGTAACGCTGTGCTTTACACAAACGAATTCCATCAATGATAGAGGCATGGTTCAGTTCGTCGGAGATAATGGCATCTTCTTCACTGAACAAAGGTTCGAAAACACCTCCGTTTGCGTCGAAAGCCGCTGCATAAAGAATCGTGTCTTCCGTTCCATAGAATTTTGCAATTTTTGCTTCCAGCTCTTTGTGAATATCCTGCGTTCCGCAAATGAATCGCACAGACGACATTCCGAAACCATGTGTGTCCAAAGCCTCTTTTGCTGCTTTAATCACTTCCGGATGAGATGAAAGACCCAGGTAATTGTTTGCACACATAATCACAACTTCGTCTCCGGAACTTACATTTACGCGGGCTCCCTGTGGAGAAGTAATAATCCGTTCTTTTTTGAAGATACCTCCTTCTTTTATTGCTGTCAGTTCAGCAGACAAATGGTCTTTCAGTTTTCCGTACATGATTCTACTTTATATTTCCGACAAATATAACACAATTGAAAGCGGCTTGACAAATTAAGGTGACACTTAGTAATCCTGGAAAAATTATCAATGACTTAGTGTCAATTATCAAGATAAAGACAGATAGATATCTTGATAATTACGTCATTGATAATTCATAATTATTACTCGACCCACACTTTTGCGCCTTCCGAGCAATTGGTGCAGATGCTGATTGAGTTTCTATCTTTGAGGACCGCATTTCTGAAGGAGCGATAAGCCGTGCTGTTCCAGACCGATTCGAAGGACTGTTCCTGCAAACTTCCGAGGGCATGTCCAGCATCTTTGTCGAAGCAACAGGGAACGACTTGCCCGTCCCAGGTCAGGACACTCGAAGACCACATTTTCCAGCAACTGTTGCCACCTTTGTATTTGAAGCGGTAAGTTCCGTCTTTTTGTTTGACATAGCGCGAATAAGCTTCATTGTCAGGGATCAGTTCGTTTCCGTATTTGTAATCGTAAACCTGTGCGGTTTTAAACCGGACTTCATCAATTCCGATTTCATCTGCTAATTTCTGCACCTGGGAAATCTGGTGTTCGTTGGCTTTCACAACCAGGAACTGGAAAATGAGATGTGGAGTATTGCTTTTTGCTTCTTTTTTCGCTTCTGCCAGTGCCCTGGAACCCGAAATGACTTTTTCCAGCTGTCCTTGAATGCGATACGCTTCATATGTTTCCTGGGTGAGTCCGTCGATGGAAATAATGAGCCGGTCCAAACCAGATGCAACAATGTCGCGGGCTTTTATCTGACTGATAAAATGTGCATTGGTCGATGTGGCAGTATAAATCCGGTGTTTTTTGGCTTCCCGGATCAGCTCAAGGAACTGCGGATGCAGAAAAGGTTCTCCCTGGAAATAGTAATTGACATAAAAAACAGTTCCGGAAACCTGTGAGAGCCAGTCTTTGTGTTTGTTCAAATCTATTTTTCCCGTTGGCCGGGTGAAGGCTTTCAACCCGCTCGGGCAAGCCGGACAACCCAGATTGCAGGCCGTAGTCGGTTCGATACTTAATGCAAAGGGTTTTCCCCAATTTTTTTCTTGTTTAAAAACGCGTGCAAAAAAGTAGGATGTCCGAAGCAAAGCGATGTTCCAAACCCGCTGAAAGCTAAGATGTTTGATGATGTTCTGTCGATCTTTGAATGTGCTCATTTCGTATTGCGAATTTAAGGAAGTCAGGTGAAACTTCTTATTTTTTTAATTCGCTGTAACTTTTTTTGACTTAGTTTGTCTTAAGGCTAAGACAATGAAAACTATGAAATACCTTTTAAAGAGTTTATTAATACTGCTTATTCCTCAGGCGTTTTACGCACAGCAAATTCAGATCCGGGAAGAAATTTCCAAAGAACCGATTCCATTCGTGAAAGTATATCCGAAAGAGGGTAAGGCGTTTCTGGCTGATCTGGACGGAAGGTTTACCAACCCTGCGGGAAATACACAGGTTACGTTGAAAATGACCAGTTTCCGCGATACTACTGTGGAAATCACGGGAGACATGATCATTTACATGACCGAACAAGCCAGTGTGATTGATGAAGTCGTGATTCTTCCGGGAGTGAATCCGGCAGAACGGATCATGGAACTGGCTATTGAAAACCGGAAAAAAAACCACCCAAAGTCGGACATGGCTTTTAAATACGACAGTTACAGCAAATTTGTGTTTACAATTAACCAGGATGCACTGGCGCAGATTTCGGATACGGTAAAAGATACTAACCTGGTGGAATTGAGAAAATTCTTCGATCAGCAACACATCTTCCTGCTTGAAAGCACATCTACCAAGTTCTTTAAACCACCCTTCAAGGAAAAGGAAGTGATCAGCGCTTACCGTGTTTCAGGTTTTTCCGATCCGCTGTTCTCGACTTTTGCAAATCAATTGCAATCGTTTAATTTTTACGATAATCAATTTGATATTCTGGGAAAGACATACCTGAATCCACTGGCTTTGGGCTCTATCCGGCGTTATCTTTTTGTTTTGGAAGACACGACGATTACTGCTCCGGGAGATACAACTTATACCATTCGTTTCCAACCGCACAGAGATAAAAATTTCGAAGGAATGAAAGGAACCCTGTTTATCAACACAAAAGGTTTTGCCGTGGAAAAAGTCATTGCTGAACCGGCAGAAAATACTGGTGGAATTCACCCGAAAATTATTCAGGAATATGCTTATCTGGAAGGAAAAAAATGGTTTCCGTATAAATTGTCGACCGAGGTGGCTGCTCCAGGCCTTTCACTGAGTTCTCAGATCAAAGATGCCTACCTGGTAGGGAAAGGAAATACCTACATCAGTAACGTAGTACTGAACGCCGATCTGAAAGACGAACATTTCAATGCCGTCTTCGTGGAAACAGCCCGGGATGCAGGTTCGAAAGACAGTGCTCATTGGGAAGGCAAACGAAAGTACGATCTGGATCAAAAAGACCTGAGAACTTATGAATTTGTTGACAGTCTTTCGAAAAAGGAAAACCTGGAAGGGAAACTGAAAACCCTGCAATCGCTTTTGCAAGGGAAAATTCCACTCGGGTATCTGCAGGCAGACATTTTGCGCCTGGTCAATTTTCGCGATTATGAAGGTTTCCGTTTGGGAATCGGTTTGGAAACAAGTGACAAGTTGTCTGACCGTTTTCGGATCGGAGGATACTTTGCTTACGGATTCAAGGATAAAATGTGGAAATATGGAGGTTATGGAAAAGTGACTCTGCTTCCGAAATATTTCCTGGATTTTGAGGCACGTTACCAGCAGGACATCATCGAGCGGGGAGGAACCGGATTGACTACGCAACCGGTAGTCACACAATTGAATTCGTTTTACCGGGATATTTACATCCGCCAGATGGATAAACAGCGTATTGGTGAGGTTGCTTTTTCGGGATACATTTTTCCACGGATGAAATTCCGTCTTTCAGGATCTTATCAGCGTATTGAGTTTACGGATGGCTATAGATACCAATGGTCAAATACGGCAATGGGTGCTGCGGATCACTATGATATTGCAGAAAGTTCATTAGAGCTGATCTGGGCAATTCGGGATAAGGTCATGTCTTTGGGAACAAAACGCGTTTCTCTGGGCTCCAAATGGCCGATTCTGACGTTGAAAGTGACGAAGAGCCTTCCAGGGGTAACAGCTGCAAAAATCAATTATACGCGATTGACAGCTGGCGTGCAGCAGATTTTGCCGATCCGTGCGGTTGGTAAATTGACTTATGTGCTGATGGGAACGGTGGTCGAAGGTGATGCTCCTTTGCTATTGCAACAAGTAGGGCAGGGTACTGGTGGTATGTGGAAATTATCGGCAGCGAACTCATTTGAAACAATGATTGCTTCTACATACTATTCTTCAAAGATGACAGCTTTATTTACGCGTTTCGATTTCAAAGCTGTCAGGACGAATAAAAAATGGACCAAACCTCAATTTGCGATTCATCATGCAATCGGTTACGGAAGTAAGGAAGATGCGAACCGTCATTCGATTGTGTTCTATTCACTGAATAAAGGATATGTGGAAGCCGGTTTATTGGCAAACAACCTGATCGTATTAAACCGGATAGGGTTTGGAATTGGTGGATTCTATCACTATGCGGGAGGAGTTATTTCTCCAAAGGTGGAAAATAATATCACAGCGAAATTTAGTCTCAATTTTATATTGTAGGGAAATCCGGAAATTCAGCAGGCATTTGCAGTTTTCTGGTGTGCTTTAGTGTAACGTAAGGTGTTCGGCTACAATGTCATCGTTCATCATGGAAGAAGCCTTTTCACTGAAGATCAGGGCATTTTCAGTCGTCATGTACGTCACGGTGCTGTTTCGGGTGCATTTTTCTACTATCTCCGGGTGTCGTTTAAGATAATCGGTGAGGCTTTCAGCCACAATTTTTCCCTGGGCCAGGATTTCTATCTGTGCAGGGAGTAATTTTCGAATCTGCTCGATCAGGATAGGGTAGTGTGTACAAGCTAACAGGATCGTATCGATCTTCGGATCTTTGTTAAGTATTTGTGTCAGGTCGTTCTGGATAAAATAAATACCACCGGGAGTATCAAACTGATTGTTTTCGATCAGAGGAACCCACATTGGGCAGGCATGTTGATTCACAACCAGATCGGGAGCAAACTTTGCCAGCTCGATTTCGTAACTGTTGGAGCGGATTGTCCCTTCCGTTGCAAGGACGCCCACGTGCTTGGTTTTCGTATGTTTATCCAGCTCTTCCGTACTGGGACGAATCACACCCAAAACGCGTTTTTCAGGATGAAATTCAGATAATTTTAAGCGTTGAATGCTGCGAAGGGCTTTTGCCGAGGCTGTATTACATGCCAGAATGACCAGGGAACAGCCTCTCTCAAAAAGAGCTTGTACGGCTTGCCAGGTGTAATCGTAGACCACCTCAAAACTTCTGGAACCGTAAGGCGCGCGTGCATTGTCGCCCAGATAGAGAAAATCGTATTCAGGAAGTTTTTCCCTGATTTCTTTTAAGACGGTTAAACCACCGTATCCTGAATCAAAAACACCGATCGGACCTTTAACTGACATGCATCAAAAGTACACAACCTTTCCGTTTTACCCAAATCGGATGGAAGTCATGTTGAGAGAGCCACCCACTAATTCGTTATTGAATAGTGCAATATCCTCTTTTTCATCGGATAAGCCAAGGGTGTAGATCATCGGGAAATAATGATCGGGTGTCGGGATAGCCAGCTTTGCGAATTGTCCGAGTTTTTGATAATCGATCAATGCCTGATGATTTCTGTCCCGGATCAGTTGATTGAATGTCTCGTTTGCCTCAATAGCCCAGTCATATCCGTAATTAGTTGTGCTCAGCTTGTCCCAGGCAATCATTCGGAGATTGTGAATCATGTTTCCGCTCCCAATAATCAGAACACCTTTCTTGCGCAGCGATTTGAGCTCTTGTGCGAGTGCGTAATGATATGCAGCCGATTTTCCATAGTCGATTGAAAGTTGAATGACCGGGATTTCCGCTTGGGGATACATGTGGCGAACAATGGTCCAGGTCCCGTGGTCGAGTCCCCATTCGTGATCGAGTCCGACTTTTGTACTTGTGACCAGCTCTTTGGTTTGTTTCGCCCAGTCCGGACTTCCCGGAGCGGGGTACTGCACCGCGAACAATTCGTCAGGAAATCCCCCGAAATCATGGATCGTCTGTGGGTTTTCCATGGCTGTTACATAAGTTCCGTTTGTCAGCCAGTGTGCGGAAATGACTAAAACGAGTTTGGGATCAGGAAGGAGTTCTACTTCCGCTTTCCACTGCCTGGAAAAAGCATTGTCCTCAATTCCGTTCATTGGAGACCCGTGCCCGATAAACAAAACGGGATAGGTATAGTCTTTTTCACTGAGTAATTTTCCGAGTGATACGGCAGAAGTTAACCCGCCAAGTGCTGCAAATCCTAACATACCTTTTACAAATGACTGACGTTTCATGAAACAAAGATACAGTTATTTATTTACCATGGTAATTAGTTGTGTTAAATAAAGTGTTTGCCTTTATAAAAGATGATAATTTGAATAATGGCGAATAAGCCCATTGGAAATGTTTGATTTAAATATTAAAGAGGAGAGGTGAGGAAGTTGAAATCACTTTAGATACTTCTATATATTCAAATAAAATCAAAAAAGCCGTCCACAAAGACGGCTTTTAGTTTTATACTTAAAGGTAATACTTATTATTACTTCGTTTTCTTTAATTCATCTTCAAGTTTTAACAACTCAACGATAACTTCGTTGGTTACATCAATTCCACCTGCGGAATAAAGCGTAGTGCTTTCATCGATGATATAATTGAATTTCTTTGTTGTAGCGACAATATTCACTGCTCTTTTTACACGGTCAAGGATCACATTATTCATCTCTTGTGTCATGACCTGCAATTGTTGGTCGATCTGTTGCTGACGATCTTCCAGGGCCTGCTGCATGCGTTGAATACGCTGTTGTTCGTATTGGTCCACAGTTTGCGAATATGTAGCTCTTTTATCCATGTAGTTTTTATATGCTATCTGGACAGCGCTGTCCATATCTCTGAGCTCTTTTAACCCTGCAGCTTCAATCTCTTTGATTTCTTTGATAGCTGCTTTTCTTGATGGCATTGTATCCAACAATGTCTGAGATTTCACGTGACCGATTTTCGTCTGAGCCTGTGAAGTTGTAATTGCACATACAGTAAGTGCCAGGGCAAATAGGATTTTTTTCATTTTTGTTTTTTAGTTATCATTTATTACTTGGTGCTTACACCCATTTCTCTTAAAACCTCGTCGCTAATGTCGAATTTACTATCAGCGTACACGAGGTTACTTTGGTTTGATTTGTCAAAGATAAAACTATAATTTCGTTTTGATGCAACAGTTTGCATTGCTTCATAAACGCGGTCCTGAATCGGTTTGATTAGTTCCTGTCTTTTTTGGAAATAGTCTCCTGATACTCCGAAGCGTGTTTGCTGCATTTCCATGGCTTCAGACTCCAGGGTTTTGATTTCTTCTTCCCGTTTTGTTCTTTCTTCGCTGGGGAGTAAACTTTCTTCTCTCAGAAAATTCTCCTTTTTCTTTTTGATCATTTCATAGCGCTCTTCAATTTCTTTAGTCCAACGTTCTGCTAATTTGTCAAGGCGCTCTTTTGCTTCCTTGTATTCTGGCATCTTTTTGAGAATGAACTCTGAGTCGATATACCCGTACTTTTGAGCAGAACTGACAAAGGTCATGCCAAATATCATGAATAACATAATGATAACTGTTTTCATATCCGAAATTTGAAAGAACGACGAAGATACTATTTTTATTGTTTTGCGTAACATAATCAGGCAGAAAGTGTTGGTTGGATTCCTCTGTGGCTGCATGATGCATTACACAGTCACAGAGGAATACTGGTTTATAATTCTCCTAAGTTCATACCGATTGTAAAGGTGAATTTAGGGAAGTATCCTTTGGAATCGATTGATTGGTCAATGGAACCACCGTAACCGCTGGAGTGTGGATCCAGTTTATCGAAGCCCCATCCATAATCTAATCCGAGCATACCGAACATCGGGAGGAAAATTCTCACACCCATCCCAACGCTTCGTTTTACGTTAAACGGGTTGAAAGTCTTGAAGCTGGTAAAGGTGTTTCCTGCTTCGGCGAATGCCAGTACGAAGAAAGTAGCCTGTGGGTTCAAAGAAATTGGATAACGCATTTCCAGAGTATATTTCGCAATAATCGGATCTCCGGCGCTTGAAGACAACCCGTTGTCGTCGTAACCTCTCAAAGCGATGATTTCACGACCTCCGAACTGGTTCACTCCGGATAAACCGCTACCACCCAGGTTGAAGCGCTCAAACGGAGTCAATCCTTTGGCTTTGTTGTAAGCTCCCAGGTACCCGAAACCGATACGTGGCATTAATACCAGTTTCTTATTCGGTGTAAGCGGCATGTAGTATTCGAATGTAAATTTCAGCTTGTAGTATTCCAGGTATTTGAATGTTTCCTGTGCACTCATCGTACTGTAATCCTTTCCTTTGTCGAATAGAGAGTACGGCAATGTTCCTTTGGCTGTAAAGGAAATTTTGGATCCCTCTGTCGGGTAGATCGGTGAGTTGACAGAATTTCGCTGTAAAGCATATTTCAAACTGATATCATTCGCATATCCGTTGCTGAAGCTGGGGAAGAGTGAGGAATAATTGCGCACATCATAATATTGGTATGCCAGTTCGTAATACGCACTGAAGTAATCATCCGGGAATTTTTTACGTCTTCCCAAACCGATTCCTGCCCCTGAAATACCTACACCCTGGTAGCTTGGGTCTCGTTTCTTGATAGTTGTACTCGTAGAGAAAGAAGTGTTGTTCACATAGAACGTAAATGAGTTTGGTTTTTTACCTCCCAGCCACGGTTCTGTGAATGAGAAGTTGTATCCCTGATAAATTCTGCCGTTTGTCTGGGCACGGATAGAAAGTCGTTGTCCGTCACCGGTTGGGAGCGGACTCCATGAATTCGGTTTGAAAATGTTTTTGACCGAGAAGTTATTGAATGTTAATCCGAGTGTTCCGATGATCCGGCCAGCTCCATAACCTCCGGAAAGTTCAATTTGATCAGCGCTTTTTTCTTCTACGACGTATTCAATGTCCACGGTTCCGTCTTGCGGATTCGGAATTGGATTCACCTGGAATCCCTGTTCGTTGAAATATCCTAACTGGGCTAATTCGCGCTGTGTGCGGATGATGTCATTTCTGCTGAAAAGGTCTCCCGGTTTGGTGCGAATCTCCCGACGGATTACGTGCTCATTAGTTTTGTAGTTTCCTTTGATGATTACGTTTTTCACACGTGCTTCTTTTCCTTCAACCATACGCATTTCATAGTTGATGTGATTGTCTTTCACACCAACCTCAACCGGATCCAAATGGAAGAACAAATACCCGCGATCCATGTAAAGCGAACTGATATCTCTTCCGTCCTGGCTTTGCTTCAGGCGTTGATCCAGAAGTGGTTTATCATAAATATCTCCGTATTTGATTCCCAAAACGGTATCGAGAAGGCCGGAACTGAATTTGGTATTCCCGATCCAGGTAATATCACCGAAGTAATATTTCTGTCCCTCTACAATTTTGAAATAGATTCCCAGGTTTCTGCTGTCGATCTTGTAAACGGAATCAACCGCAAAATGAACATCTCTCAAGCCAGCCCCTCTGAATTTGTCCAAAACGGCTCCTTTATCCTTGTTATAAGCTGTGTAGCTGAATTTGGAACGCTTGAATATGCGCATAATGGAACGCTTCTTGGTATCCTTCATGGCCTTGCGAAGCTTCCATGGTCTGACGGTGGTGTTTCCATCAAAAATAATTTCCTTAATCTTCACTTTTTTTCCTTTGTCGATATCGATAAAGAAAATTTCGGAATTGTTGATCAGGGTGTCCTGAATCTGCGTAATATTTACAGTAATGTTGTTGTATCCTTTTTCCTGGAAATGTCCCCGGATCTTGTTCTTGGTGATGAATAATAAATTCTCCGTAATAGTTTGCCCGGAGGAAAGATCCACTTCTTCGCGGATTTTATCTACTTCTCTTTTGGTTATCCCGGTGAATCTGAAACGGGATAATTTAGGGCGGGGTGTCAGTTTGATAACCAGGTAGATCACTCCGGCAACTTCTCGCTCTGCTTCGATGGAAATCCGGGAAAAAAGACCTTCTGCCCATAAATTTTTAATAGCGTTACTGATGCGATCTGAAGGAATTGTGATTTCATCTCCCTGTCTTAAACCGGCAATCAGTTTGATGGCTTGCGGGTCAAAGTTATCTGCTCCTTCAATACGGATCGGTCCGAGTGTGTATTTTTCCGTATGGGCGTAGTCGAAATTCATTCCACCGCCAATAGTTGTGGCAGAGGAATTTGTTGAATCAATTTTATCGGTGGGAATTTTTACGGTTGTTGTGTCTGCTTGTCCGAAAGACTGAAACACATACGTAAAGAATAAAATCGATAATAGTTTTTTCATAGAATTCATTATAATTGCTCGGATACCATTCCGAAACGTCTTTCCCGCGATTGGTAATCAAGAACTGCTTTGTACAAATCATCCTCACGGAAGTCGGGCCAAAGAACGGAAGTAAAATGGAACTCACTGTAAGCAGCCTGCCAGAGCAGGAAATTGCTCAAACGGTGTTCTCCACTGGTTCGGATTAGTAATTCGGGATCAGGAATATTTCTGGTTGATAATGTTTGTGAAATCAGTTCGGGAGTCAGATCGGAAAGATTGAGTGAGCCGTTCTTAACCTGCTCTGCCAATTCTTTAACAGCTTCAGTTATTTCCCAGCGTGAACTGTAGTTCAGGGCAATAACCAAATGTATACCGGTATTGTTTTTTGTCGATTCAATGGCGTTGTACAACTCGTTCTGACAATCTTCCGGAAGCCCTATGGTATTCCCGATACTCAGGAGTTTCACATTCTGAGCATTTAACTCGTTGACTTCGTTTGCAATCGTATAAACCAACAGATTCATCAGTCCTTCCACCTCGTCCTGGGGCCTGCTCCAGTTTTCTGTAGAAAACGCGTACATCGTAGTGTATTTGACACCGATATTTTTGCATGCGGTGAGGGCAGCACGAACCGAGTCAACTCCGAAAGAATGACCATATAAGCGCTCTTGTCCCTGTTTTTTTGCCCATCGTCCGTTTCCGTCCATGATGATGGCAATGTGTTGAGGTACGTTTGTTAAATCTATTTGATTCTGTAGATTCATGATAACAGAACGAAAATAATTAAAGAATCTTATGTGCTGCTGCAAAAATACGTTTTATAACAGACCTTAACAAAGGTACTGCTTTAAAAAACAGCTTATATTGTTTTTCCTTCCCGGATTAAAATGGATAAGAATATAATTGTGAATGAACAAATTATGAATTGCACACAATTTGATTTGTAATTACATCTTTGTTTCTCTTTTGAAAATCAAAGAAGAGTGCAATGTATTGCGCTCCTCTTGAAGACTTTCTTTTTATTCTGAGCTGGATTAGCTCAACTTTCTTGCAACTTCTACTTCTTCATAAGCTTCAACCAGGTCACCGATTTTGATGTCGTTGAATTTGTCGATGTTCAAACCACATTCGTAGTTGTTTTTCACTTCTCTTACGTCATCTTTGAAGCGTTTTAAAGATCCGAGTACTCCTGTATGGATTACAATTCCGTCACGGATAACACGGATTTTCGATGTACGCTTGATAACTCCATCCAGGACATAACATCCTGCAATTGTACCAACTTTTGAGATATCAAATGTTTCACGGATTTCAGCTGTACCAATCACTTTCTCTTCAATATCCGGAGATAACATCCCTTCCATTGCAGCTTTCAATTCCTCGATAGCTTTATAGATGACAGAGTACAAACGGATATCGATCTGCTCCTGTTCTGCCAGTTTACGTGCCGAAACTGAAGGACGAACCTGGAATCCGACGATGATTGCATCTGATGCAGAAGCTAAGTTTACATCTGCTTCCGTAATCGCCCCAACTCCCTTGTGAACAATATTTACCTGGATTTCTTCGGTAGAAAGTCTCAGTAAGGAATCCGACAGGGCCTCGATGGATCCGTCCACATCTCCTTTTACAATCAGATTCAACTCTTTGAAGTCTCCAATTGCCAGACGCCGTCCGATTTCATCCAGTGTAATGTGTTTCGTTGTGCGTAATCCCTGCTCACGATACAATTGCTCACGTTTTGATGCGATGGATTTCGCTTCGCGCTCATCATCCATTACGTGGAATGAATCACCTGCCGAAGGTGCACCATTGATTCCCAGAACGGAAACCGGTTGAGACGGACCTGCTTCTTTCAGAGCAGCTCCTTTTTCATCGTGCATTGCACGCACGCGTCCGTAGTTTTTTCCTACCAGGATCACATCTCCAATGCGCATGGTTCCTGCCTGAACCAACATGTTAGTTACATATCCTTTTCCTTTATCCAAAGAAGATTCAATCACCGTACCGATTGCATTCTTATTTGGATTTGCACGCAGATTCAAAATTTCTGCTTCCAGCAGCACTTTATCCAGTAATGCATCAATATTCAGATTCTGTTTTGCAGAAATTTCCTGGCACTGGTATTTTCCACCCCATTCTTCCACCAGGATATTCATGGCTGAAAGTTGTTCGCGGATTTTATCCGGATTAGCTCCCGGTTTATCAATTTTGTTAATTGCGAAGACCATTGGAACTCCTGCTGCCTGCGCGTGAGATATTGCTTCTTTTGTCTGAGGCATCACATCGTCATCAGCTGCTACAATGATGATTGCAACGTCCGTAATCTGAGCACCACGGGCACGCATCGCCGTAAAGGCTTCGTGACCCGGTGTATCCAGGAATGTCATCTTGCGACCATCTTTCAGAGTTACGGAATAAGAGCCGATGTGTTGGGTAATCCCTCCGGCTTCTCCTGCTGCAATGTTTGCGTTGCGAATCTTATCCAGCAGGGATGTTTTACCGTGGTCAACGTGACCCATTACCGTGATGATTGGCGGTCTGTCAACCAAATCTTCTTCTTTGTCTTCTACTTCCGGAATGGCATCCTGGACATCTGCCGAAACAAATTCCGTTTCGAAGCCGAATTCTTCCGCAACGATTTGGATGGTTTCCGCATCCAGGCGCTGGTTAATAGAAGCGAAGATTCCCAATGACATACAGGCCGAAATAACCTGGGTCGGAGAAACGTTCATCATAGCTGCCAATTCTGAAACAGTTACGAATTCCGTCAGTTTTAAGATTTTTTCTTGCAACTCTGCTTCCATTTGCTCTAATTCACGGCGTTGTGCACGGTCATCACGTTTCGCACGACGGTTCTTAGATGCTTTGGATTTACCTCCCTGGGAAGATAAACGCGCCAATGTTTCTTTGATTTCTTTCTGGATGTCCTGTTCTGAAACCTGTGATTTTTCAACCGGTTGTCCACCTTTTCTGAAGTTGTTCCCTCCAGGGCGGTTGAAGTTTCCACCCGGACGATTTCCACCCGGACCACCTGGTCCACCCGGACGGTTCCCTCCATGGCCTCCCTGCGGATTGGAACCTGGGGTTTTAGCTACGTCAACCTTCTTAATGCGTTTGCGTTTTTTACGATCGTCTCCCGGACGTGAAGACCCCACGGATTTTGGTTTCTCAACAGGCAATTCGATCTTACCAAGGACTGTTGGACCTGATAAGCGCTGTGTTTCTACGCGAATAGTCTCTATTTCTTTCGGGGCATCTTCTTCCGAAGCTTTCGGTTGTTCTTGTTTTGTTTGAGGAATTTCTGCTGCCGGAGCTTTCGGATAATCACTCTTGTCGATCGGCCCATCCTCTTTTTTGCGTTTGTCGGGGCGGGTTTTTGTATTCAGTTTATCCAAGTCGATTTTCCCGATAACCTGAATTCCTCCGCTATCGTTCCCGGTTGAAGCAGCCGGTTTTTCCTCTGCTTGAGCAGGAGCTTCTTCAGCTGGTTTTTCGTTTACAGGCTCCTGAGTTTCTTTTTTCTCTTCCACCTTTGATATTTCAACTTTCGGAGTAACAACAGGTGTAGCTTTTACTTGTTCCAATACACTGCTGTCAAAGTCGTCCTCATCATCCTGAGCCTTCAGTTCTTCTTTGATATCACGCAAGGTAATGGTTTCACGCTTTTCTCTTTTAACCGCCGACATCTTGGATTGCTCCTTTAAATTTTGATCAGCAGCAAATTGAGTGCGCAACATATCATACTGCTCCGGATCCAACTTCGTATTTGGATTGGAGTCAATAGTTTGTCCCTTCGATGCCAAAAAATCGACAATCGTAGAGATTCCTACATTTAACTCTCCTGCTGCTTTTCCTAAACGCTGTGTTTTACCAGACATATATTATTTGCTTCTTTTTAATTAGTGTTCAATCATTCGGATCGAACTTTATTTGCTGTGTAAAGATAGTTAGTGTTGGTCAGATATAAGTGAAAACCGGTCAGGTATTTTTCTCCTGACCGAAATCACCAGCTATTTTTATTCAAAAGTTGTACTGTATCTACAGTTCCGCCCTTTGCTTTATATCAACCTTTCCTACTCAAATTCCGAGCGAAGAATACGCAATACTTCCTGGATTGTTTCTTCTTCCAGATCCGTGCGCTGAACCAGGTCATCTACAGACAATTCCAGTACGGATTTCGCTGTATCGCAGCCAACGGCCTTTAATTCATCTAAAATCCAGCTGTCAATTTCGTCTGCAAATTCTTCTAAGTCAACATCCTCATTATCTGATTCTCCGTCACGGAACACATCGATTTCGTACCCGGATAATCTTCCTGCCAAACGGATATTGTATCCTCCTTTTCCGATTGCCAGGGAAACCTGATCCGGCTTCAAGAATACGCTTGCGCGTTTTTCTTCCTCGTCGATTTCTATATTGGTAATCTTTGCCGGAGATAATGCACGCTGAATGAACAATTTCGGGTTGTTTGTAAAATTGATCACATCAATGTTCTCATTGCGCAATTCGCGAACGATTCCATGGATACGGGAACCTTTCATTCCCACACAAGCTCCAACCGGATCGATGCGGTCATCGTATGATTCTACTGCTACTTTTGCTCTTTCTCCCGGTTCACGAACGATTCGTTTGATAGTGATTAATCCGTCGAATACTTCCGGAACTTCCAGTTCGAACAAACGCTCCAGGAACTCAGGCGCTATGCGGGAAAGGATAATAACCGGAGAGCTGTTGCGCATATCCACTTTGGACACAACTGCACGGATCGATTCTCCTTTTTTGAAATAATCTGAAGGAATCTGTTCTGATTTCGGAAGGATCAACTCGTTATTCTCATCATCCAACACCATGATTTCCTTCTTCCAAACCTGGTAAACTTCACCAGTAACAATTTCACCAATACGCTCTTTGTATTTTTTGTACAAATGGTCTTTTTCCAGTTCCAGGATACGGGAAATCAGATTCTGCCGCAATGACAAGATGTTTCTTCTTCCGAAGTCTGCAAAGCGGAATTCTTCTGACACCTCTTCACCAATCTCAAAATCAGGCTCAATTTTAATGGCATCCGAATAAGCGATCTCCGTGTTTGGATCTTCTACTTCACCATCTGCAACAATTTCCTTGTTCACGAAAATCTGAACGTCTCCTTTGTCAATGTTTACAATTACATCGATGTGCTCATCTGTATTGAATTTTTTCTTCAACATCGCACGGAATACGTCTTCTAATACGTGCTGCATCGTTTGTTTATCGATGCTTTTGAGTTCTTTGAACTCAGAAAACGATTCTACTAATTCCAAGCTGTTCATAGCTTCTTATTTAAATGAAATAACAATTTTTGCTTCGTTTATATCTGAAAAGGCGATCTTGTTTTTGATCACCACCAGTTCCTTTTTCTTTTTACCTTCGATCGCCTGTTTCTCTTCGCGTTTCAGGGTAATTCCGGCTTCATCCACAGCAATCAGCGTTCCGGTCGTTTTTTCTTTTGATTTCAGTTTCACATCCAGGTCGCGCCCGATGTTTTTCACATACTGTGTATACACACGTAACGGCTTGTCCAGGCCAGCAGAAGAAACGTGTAATTCAAAATCAGCAGCTTCGCGATCCAGATTGTGTTCGATGTTACGTGAGACCGACATACAATCTTCAATGGAAACGCTTCCTTCGGTTTTATCCAGCTCCAGGCGAATCACATTGGCAGGACTCACCGACAATTCCACAATGAACAGGCGTTCATCACGGTCTTTGATGCGTTCTTCAGCTAATTCTCTTACCTTTTGTTTTGAAATCATGTGAGATAAAAAGAGGGGACTCTCGTCCCCTCATTTGGCTTAAAATACTAAAATGCGATACAAATGTACGTAAATTTTATTGAAAACTAAAAATTTTTATTTGTTAAATCATTCCTCCTTTGAGGAATGGGCGGTCTCTTTTTAATTTTTATCAAATTTAAATCTCTTTACCCGATAGTTTGTACCTTCGAACCGGATGCGCATCGGAATTAATACTCGCTTTTTACTGTCTTCCAAAATGGAGGGTTTTGGCTGGTACACTTATGAAATCGTAAAGAGGATGGTGGAAGCACATCCGGAACATGAATTTGTGTTTTTCTTCGACCGGCCCTTTGATGAAAAATTTGTCTTCGGGAAAAATGTCACTCCAGTAGTTTTGTTTCCTCCGGCACGCCACCCGGTTCTATTTGTCTGGTGGTTCGAATATTCTGTCCGAAAAGCATTGAAAAAATACCGGATTGATGTGTTTTATTCTCCTGATGGATATTTATCGCTGAAATCTTCCGTACCACAGATCGGTGTAATCCATGACCTGAATTTTGAGCATCATCCGGAAGATATTCCGAAAAGCCCCTTGAGGTATTTACGCAAATACTTCCCGAAATTTGTGAAAAAGGCAACACATATTCTCACCGTTTCCGATTATTCGAAGCGGGACATTGTTCAATCTTACGGAATTTCTCCATCCAAAATCACAACTGCCTGGAACGGAGCTTCTGAGTCTTTTGTTCCGCTGAGTGATGATGAAATCCGGGAAGTTCGTGCTGAACAAAGCAAAGGTAGACCGTATTTTCTTTTTGTCGGTGCCATTCATCCACGCAAGAATGTGGGCCGACTGATTGAAGCTTTTGAAAAATTCGCAGCTGTGAATTCCGATATTGATTTACTCATTGCAGGTGAAAGTTTGTGGTCCAATAAAGCATCGTCCATTCCGGAAGTTTCGGAGGAATTAAAAAAAAGAATCCTGTTTTCCGGACATGTTCCTTTCGATGTACTGAACAAACTCATGGGCGCAGCATTTGCTCTTGCCTACATTCCTTACTTTGAAGGATTCGGCATTCCGCTCGCGGAAGCGATGCGTTGCGGTATTCCGATTATTTCCGGCAATCTGACCTGCTTGCCTGAAGTTGCGGGTGATGCGGCTATTTATGTCAATCCTTTTGACACTGGCGAAGTTTCAAAAGCCATGATCTACCTCGCATCCGACGAGCAAAAACAGGAAGAATTGGCGACAAAAAGCCTTCAGCGATCCACTTTATTTTCATGGGATCATACTGCGGAGGTTACCTGGAATGTTATTTCGGAAGTGGCGGGAGTCCTTACCGTATGAAAAAGACAAACAGGATATCTCGGCTTTTACCATCATTAGGTAAATTCCGGACGTGCGGGATATCAGTCCATCATTGAATCCGGCTAAAGAATGCAGAGAGCAATAGTAGAACTGCTTAGTTTTCCTTCATTCGTTGAAGAATCTTTTGCTTTCTCTTCTCGAAATAAGCTTCCAGTGTGTGTTTTGAAAGTACGCATACCCCGATGATCAATGGAATGGAAACTCCATAGTAAAAAACGGTTTCCCAGAAAATTCCCGCACCGGCAACAAAAGTTTTCAATAATTCGACTACCTGCGACAGAATCAGCAGATGGAACATGTAAATTCCGTAGGAAATTTCTCCCAGCCAGGAAAAAAAACGGTTTTCCAGGGTGAACAAATTTCGATCGACGATTGAAACGCCGATAATCACATACAGGAACAAGCCATTCTGAACAAAAGGTGCTGCAAGCGGGTGCCCGAATAAAAAGGTCCAGGTATTCCAGTGAATATTGGCATCAAAGAAAATAAACGTCAGAATCAATCCGTAGAAAAACAGCTGCACCGGAACCTGATAGATGAACAGGTTATTGATCTTATTTCCGTGATGAAAAACGGCATAAGCCCCCAGTCCCCCGATTGCCATGGCTTCAAATTGATGAATCCGGATCAGATAACTAAGCACCGGTGGCAGATACATATATGAATTGATACAAACCAAGGCCATTTTGAATGCAATCACTCCCAAAAGCAGTTTTAGTATCCGCTTCTTCAACCACTTAAATAGCGGAGCCCAGATCAGGTAAAAAATTTCTTCCACTCCGATTGACCAAAGTGGTTCCAACAAATTGCTGCCGAAAAAAAAATTGACCAGCCCCGGAACAAAAAAGAGGAAATAGTACCAGGTTTCGCCAAAGGTATACGGCATTTTGTACGGAATATGAAACTGCTCAATGAAATAAGGTTGAATAATCACTCCGATGATAACCATCAGAAAATACAACGGCCAAATGCGGAAAATGCGCTTCAGGTAGAATTGTTTCACGGAAATATTGTTCTTTTTCTCCCGCTCTTTCAGAAGCAGGTACGTAATCAGGAAGCCGCTCAGAACAAAAAAGAAACTAACTGCATGCTGCCCGTTGTCAAAAATCCCAAAATCTTTCAGATGTTTTAATTTGTGGTCTTTTCTCAACGATTCCGCATGGTGAAGTATTACAAGGAAAGCAGCAATGAAACGTAAGGTATTCAATCCTTTGAAATGAGAAATTGCTTTGTAGTCCCTCATTCGTCCAGTTCGTTATCCTTAAAGGCAGAAGGTACCAGGTTTGGAATAATCTTTAAAACGATGGGAAGAAGTAAAGCTCCTCCCGGAAGTAAAAAAATCGCCAGGGCAGGCATGGATTTGGCAATATCCATAAACTGCGTTTTTACCTTTTCCTTTTCTTCTTTACTCAGTTCTTCCGTTGCGGATTTGCGAATAAGGAGAACCAGCTCCTTACTTTGTTTGATTTCCTGGGCCAGTTTGTCCTTGTTTCTCCCCAGAATCTTAATCCAGCGCTTCGAAACACTGTCCAGCATCTGTTCCATGGAATTCGAATCATTCAGGTAGGACACTTTCTGGCTGTTTTCCAGCAGAAACTGATCCGTACAATAAGTTGCTTCATCGAGGTCACGCTCCGAACAGTTCATCCATTCTTTCAGGGATACCAGTATTTCATGTCCCGCTTCTTGTGAATTCTGATTCAGATGCATCATCAGCGCAGAAAGATCCAGCAAATAGCGCTTAAAATTCCATGAATCTGCCATTTCGGATTTCAGTTCATTCAGGCTGATTCCTTCCCGGAAACGCAGTTTGGCCAGTTCTTTTTCATCCGAATCCAGGTCTGCCGACAGCAAAAATGTGTTGAAGAGATTTTTTTCATAATCCTGGATCAAACCATCCGAATAGGCGGAAATAGAAATGATTCCAAGTGCCAGTAATGCCAGTTTCTGGTAATCTAGTGTTTGGTGTTTTTTATTCTTCAGGAAATCTTCAAACAAAATAACATCCAGGTAAATGAATGAATTGTTGAAATAACTGATCCAGGATTTGGTACTCGTAAGGTTTTTGGGAATATTCACCCGTTTTTCCAGGATACGCTCAATACGTTCTGAATTGCTTTCCTTGAGAAAGAATGTCAGGACGGAAGCCAGGGATTGAACGCGGTGTTTTTTATAGAACACGTTCAGATCATCCAGGAACTCGTCTGGTTTTAGTTTTGCCCTTCCCCGGATGTTGCAATGTGTAAACAAAAGCGATTCAAATAACAACACCGTCAGTTGTTCATCATGCGTCCATTTGGAAATATCCCAATCTTTTGCAAAGAGTAATTTGGACGGATAACCAAAGATAATTCCGGTTTGAGAAAGAGTGTAATGATTGAATTCAGACCGGGTAAGATTCTCTGGTTTTTGTAGTTCGACGGATAGTTCACCCGCCTCTGTCAGCTGTAAATACTTGGCAATCCATCCTTTTGATCCTGGTGCAATCATAGAGCAAAGTTAAACATAGTTGAGTAATTTAAATAAAGTATTGTCCTAAAAAAATAAGTGATGATAAACCTGCCCCGGTGACATGTCTTATCCTAAAAATTGATTGCTCAGTTAGTATTTTCACAATTGATTAGCGCAAATAACTCAACTTGCAGGCAATCTCTCCGGCTATAATTGTGATTAACATCACATATATATGATACTAAATGCATTTTTTAAATTAATTAAGGTAACGAACGGGTTGTGTAACCCACTCTGATTTATTTCTTTTCTTTTTCAGGTTCAACAGTTGTAAACTGTACCCGGTACTTAGACCCCAATTGCGCCAACGCTATGTTGGCGTTTATCATTTGATCCCCTACCAACTTCTCACAAATTAACCTATAATTTGCTTCCATTTCGTCCTTCGTGGCTCTTTTTCTTCTCTTTTCCATAAAATTTTTCGTTTTGAAACCCCTGTAAATACTGGTTCTTATATTTTTATTTATAAGTTCTTATATTTTATTTGCATAGATTCAAAAATAAGTTTCTATATTTGTGTTATCAAAATGATTGAAATGAACGATCAAGATATAAACAGCGTATACAGACAACAGCGATCCTTACTTCTAACTAAGATTGAGCGTTACAAACGTGAAATTGAAGAGGATGAAAGAAAGGTGAAAGCTTTGGAGATACTTATTGGTGAGGAGAATTACTCAATACTGAGCGATCATTATGATAATGATGAGCAATATCCTTTCACAGGTACTTATGCGGATAAAATCAAGTTCGTTATATCTGAAAAAGGTAGTGCTACTGCAAAGGATATATCAAACGAGATTATAAGAATTGAACAAATTGATACCACAGAAGATGAGAACAGAGTTAAGTTGAATGTAACACTTAATGCTTCTCGCTTATATAAAGAAGGTGTTTTAGAAGTTGATAAGGCAGGTAATGCAAACATTTATTCGCTTGCTGGGAGAATCGCTGGTAATTTGCTTTCGATGATGAGTAAGTAAAAAGCCCCACTCAATTAGAACAGGGCTTTAAAATATCCGAGGGAGTTCGTCCATTTACGGACTTCTTCAAATAACACAGGGGTTTGCTGAAATAGTTGCTGTCTTGTTTAAAGGCCGGTCTCATTAACCGAATCCATTCAGGTAAACCTGTGGGAGCCGTTGTTAGCGCAACGGCTCTTTTCATTGTACAAATTTACGAATTTTTCTTCGTTTTGTTACTGTTGCTCACGATGTTAGTAAGCACAGCTTTTGAAGCTGTTAATCAAGTTGTTTCTAACTCTTCGTTGATGCTCGTCTTTATTAAGTGTTCAAACTGCCATACAGCGATAGGTGTATTGGAGAGGATCAACACAGGAGATAAGTTAGATGCTATTTCTCGGAAGTTGGATTCTTTGAGACGATAACACCGGTTTCACTGATAATAGTATCAGTCATGTCAAAGTGGATGATCTCTTTAATGATTTTCTTTCTACTTGCAATTTTCTTGCTTATAGACTTCTTTTCCTTTTTTAGGTTCTCTATTTGAAGAAGCAATAATTTTAACTGTTCCATAATTGTCTAAATTGAAAAAGGTCTCTTTAATCGGAGACCTTTTATTGTTAATACTAAACTTTTATTTATTTTGGGTTACACAACCCGTTCGTTACCTTAATTAATTGTTTTAAATTTAAAAGGGACATTTTTAATATGAGACTATAATCTTGTATTACCCTTGATCATAATTAAAATCTAATTGCTATGGCTGCATCAAGTTCTATCATCAACCTCCGAAGATTTATCATCAAAGGACAAATAGAGTGTTCATTTACTCCTGATTCAACAGAATTTATTGAAGAAATTCCCAATCTGGAAATAGAATTTTGGCAGAAAAGCCCGTTAGATGTGTTTTTTCTGGGAAAAGGTGTTACAGATTCATCAGGTAATTTCGTGATTACTTTTGAGGTAAATGATAAAACCAGTTATCTCAGAGATGGTGCCATTGAAAACGTATTTGCTAAAGTTTTTTACAAAGGAGGAATTATTTCCGGTGAAAATCCATACAAGGATTTTAATCAACCACGACCCATCATAAACATTACACTCAGGTTGACCTCCCCCCATTAAATCGGGCAATTTAAAAATAGAGAATTTCGGGTGTCAAAGAGTTAAATAATTTAAATTGATACCATGAAAAAGTCAAAATTTACAGAACCACAAATCA
>JAIRJW010000053.1 GCA_031260455.1 Fluviicola sp. | reverse complement strand
AACTTTGGTCGGTAGTCAATTTAAGCTTTTTATCTCTGGGAAAGAGAATAACTTCTCTTTCCCTTGATTTTTACTTAGCAACTACGGATAGTTGCATTTATGAATTGAATCTAAGTATTGCGAATTCGCAATATTATGGGAAATTTAAATTTTACTCACCCTTCTGAATTCCTCGAAAGAATTCATTTTTGTATTTTTGATTCATGGATTACAAAGCACTTCTGAAAGACATCAAAACCGGTTCTTTTCAACCGATTTACGTGCTGCACGGTGAGGAACCGTATTTCATCGATGTGCTTTCTGATGCGATCATTGAACACGCGGTAGACGAATCCGAAAAGGATTTCAACCTAGCAGTTTATTACGGAAGAGATATTGATATAACAGCTCTGATAAGTGAGGCCCGCAGTTTTCCGTTTATGGGAACGCGAAAAGTGGTGGTAGTCCGCGAAGCGCAGGATCTGAAAGACCTGTATGACCTGGAAAAATTACTTCCGAACCTGGTGGAAAGCAATATTCTGGTACTCTGCCACAAATACAAAGCACTCGACGGGAAACGGAAATTCGCCAAAGACTTATCGAAATACGGGGTGAATTTCAAATCGGAGAAAGTTAAAGACTACAACCTTACGGAATGGATTGCGGCTTATGTCCGTTCCGAAGGATATGAAATTACTTCGAAGGCAGCGGCTTTGCTGGGAGAATTCCTGGGAAATGATCTGTCCCGGATTGTAAATGAACTCGATAAATTAGCTATCGTACTCGAAAAAGGAACTCGAATTTCAGATGTACACATCGAGGAGAATATTGGAATTTCGAAAGACTACAACGTGTTTGAGCTGGTGAATGCCATCGCGGTCAGAGATTCGTTGAAAGTCTTTCAGATAGCAGATTATTTTGAACGGAATCCGAAAGATCATTCAATCATTGTGGTAATCCCTTCCGTTTTCAGGCTGTTTACCAACATGATGCGCGTTCATTTCGCCCCGAATAAAAGCCCGGAAGCGATTGCCTCTTCGGTTGGATTACATCCTTTTGTAGCGAAAGAACTAATCCGTAACTGCCCGAATTATCCACCGAAGATCCTGGCGCGAAATGTTGAAATTCTTCATCATTACGACCTGAAATCCAAAGGAGTGGGAAACAGTTCTACTACCGATGGACAATTACTCAAAGAAATGCTGGTCCAAATCCTCAACTGATGCGACGTTTTTTTCTCTCTCACATACCTGATTCGGAAACATTTCACTTGCCGGAAGAAGAATCCAGGCACGTGATTCGCGTATTGCGCTATGAACAGGGTGATCAATTTTTGTTGTTGGATGGAAAAGGATTGATTATAACGGTTGAGGTTATTGAAGAGCATCCGAAGAAATGCCTGGTGAAGGTGGTTTCAAAAGAGTTGAAAGAACGGCCGGAGCATGGTTTTCACCTGGCCATTGCCCCGACGAAAAACCTCGACCGTATGGAATGGATGGTGGAAAAAATAGTGGAAATTGGGGCTGTGAAAATTTCATTTTTGAATTGTGAACGCTCGGAACGTGTGCAGCTGAAATTGGAACGTCTGCAACGGGTTGCCATTTCGGCCATGAAACAGGCACAGCAAGATTTTTTACTGGAGATAGAAGAACTTCAGAACCTGGAGGATTTCGTGGTGAAAAACCCAAATGGAGGAATTGCCCACTGTATGGATGGAGAAAAGAAAGCGGTTAGCCAGTTGAATAATCATTCCTGCATTCTGATCGGTCCGGAAGGGGATTTCAGCGAAAAGGAAGTTGCATTGGCTTTGAAACATGGATATGAAGCCGTACATTTGGGAACATCACGTCTCAGAACCGAAACCGCCGGAATGGTAGCTTGTGTTTTGGCAATTAATAGTTAATGAAATGAAACCGATAGTTTTTGTTTTTATCTTTTTAGCGAGTCTGACTTCAATAGCACAGGGAAGTTATCAGATTGCTTTTTTAAAATATAGTGGAGGAGGGGATTATTATGCAAACCCGACAGCGTTGCCAAACCTGGTGCAGTTTTGCAATAGCAACCTGGGAACTACGATTTCGAAGGAAACGCCTTATGTGGATGTTGGAAGTCCGGAATTGAGTCTTTACCCGTTTATTCATATGACTGGTCATGGAAACGTCGTTTTTTCCCTGACAGAAGCTGAAAACCTGCGAAATTATCTCCTGGGAGGCGGTTTTCTTCACATTGATGATAATTATGGGATGGATAAATTCATCCGCGGTGAACTGAAAAAAGTGTTTCCCAATAATGCGTTGGTAGAGCTCCCGTTTTCACATCCGGTTTTCCATCAGAAATATGATTTTAACGGTGGTTTGCCGAAGATTCACGAGCATGACGGAAAACGCCCTCAGGCCTTTGGGATCATCGTGGAAGGAAGACTCGTTTGTTTGTATACCTTCGAAACAGATTTAAGTGATGGATGGGAAGATCAGGCAGTACACAACGACCCGGAAGAAAAACGAAAACAGGCGCTTCAAATGGGCGCGAATATCCTGATGTATACCTTTTTAGGCGGAACAAAATAAGCCCGTTTTTACTTGTTAAGGAAAGCTAAAAGCCACAAAAAGCTTTTTGTCTGACTCATTTTTGCTAGATTACGATTAGTTCAACTCTAAAAAACGAAAATTATGAGTTGGTTAGCGGCATTAATCATAGGAGGTATAGCTGGTTGGCTGGCAGGAGCAATCATGTATAATTCGCGGGGTGGATTATTTTTCAATATCGTTCTTGGGATTTTGGGAGGGATCGTTGGAACCTGGATTTTCGGATTGCTTCACATTTTCACTTCGGGAAATATCTGGAGTGTTTTGTTAACCTCAACAGTGGGTGCGATAGTCATTATAGTAATTGCCAGGTTGTTTACCGGTAAAGTTTAACAGCAAAAGTAAACAGTCATGGCAAAAAAAATTGCCCGATTTTTTATCAGGATCATTACATTCTGTCCGGAACTTCGATTCCCAGCAAATGCATGGAGCTTTTGATCACTTTTGCTACATTTTTACTTAAAGTCAGACGCAACGCTTTTTGTTTCCCGTCTGTTTCGTTCAGAATGGTGATGTTCTGGTAGAACTGATTGAACAATTTTACCAGCTCATAGGTATAATTCGCAATTACGGAAGGAGCGTATTCTTTGGCTGCCTGCTCGATTATCGCAGGATACAGCACCAGTTGTTTGATGATCTCCTTCTCAGAAGTTCCCATTTCAGTTTCCGTGTCGAGTTCAAAGGCATTTGCTTTTCCAAGCAGTGATTGAATACGGGCGTGTGCATATTGAATGAACGGACCGGTATGCCCATTTAATTCAATGGATTCTGCCGGGTTAAACAGCATACGTTTCTTTGGATCTACTTTCAGTAAGTAATACTTCAACCCACCCATTCCGATCACTTTGTACAGGTTTTCACGTTCTGTATCGTTCATTCCGTCCAGGTGGCCTCTTTCTGCAGTCATTTCCTTTGCGCTTTCAATCACTTCGTCCATGAGGTCGTCAGCATCCACAACCGTTCCTTCGCGAGATTTCATTTTTCCGGTAGGCAGATCCACCATTCCGTATGATAAGTGGAAACAGGATTTTGCCCAGGAGTAACCGAGTTTTTCCAAAATCAGAAACAATACTTTGAAGTGATAATCCTGTTCGTTTCCTACAGTATAAATAATTCCTGTCAATTCCGGGTAATCGTTAAAACGATCAACCGCAGTTCCCAAATCCTGCGTCATGTAAACGGATGTTCCGTCTGAGCGCAACAATAATTTGTGATCCAGTCCTTCATCAGTCAGATCAATCCAGACGGACCTGTCGTCTTTTTGGTAAAATATTCCTTTTTCCAAGCCTTCATTTACAAGGTCTTTCCCCAGGATGAAGGTATCGGATTCGTAATACAGCCGGTCAAATGTAACTCCCATTTTACAGTAAGTTTCATTGAATCCGCTGTAAACCCAACCATTCATTGTGGTCCATAGCAGGTACACTTCAGGATCACGTCCTTCCCAGCGAATCAACAGGTCTTTTGCTTCTTTCAGGATTGGAGTTTCGTTTTTTGCCAGTTCCTTGATCTTATCATTCAGTCCGGAAACGGCTTTTTCGTCTTTTCCTTTTTTTGCTTCGGTAAATTCCTCGTATTTGGCAATGGTTGTTTTCGGATATCCTTCAAACTGTCCGGCATTCCACTGAGCAATAATCTCTTTTGCTTCAGCGTTAAAATGTTTGTCGAATTCCACGTAATATTTCCCGACCAGTTTATCACCTTTCATCCCAGTGTTCTCCGGGTTTTCGCGTTCTCCCTTTTCATTCAGAGGAGAAAACTTCTGCCAGGCAAGCATGCTCTTACAGATATGAATTCCACGGTCGTTGATGATTTGTGTTTTAATTACTTTGTGGCCAAATGCTTCCAGAATTCCGGCAACGGAATATCCGAGGAAATTATTGCGTAAATGCCCCAGATGCAACGGTTTATTGGTATTCGGAGAAGAATATTCAACCATGATTTCCGGCTTCGAATCTTTTGCTGCCAATCCGAAATCGGAGTCCGCGTTGATCTCACTCAGTTGCCGGGTCCAGTAACTGTTCGGGAAACTCACATTGAGGAATCCTCCGATAATGGAATAATTGCGGATACAGCGCACATTGTCCTTTAAAAAATCACCCAACACTTTTCCAATTTCTTGCGGAGATTTTCCGGCAAGTTTCATCAAAGGAAACAGTACCAGGGTGGTGTCTCCTTCGAATTCCTTTTTCGTTTTCTGAAACTGAATAAGCGAGTCGGAACAATCGAATCCAAATAAGTGATTGGATTTTTCAATGATTGCCGACTTGATTAATTTTTCCATCAGGACTATCTGTTTATTTATTATTTGCTCAAAGCGGTAGTTACGGATTCCAGCAGCGAAAAGGCCGTTTCTGCCATCGTATTTAATTTGTTGTCCAGGCACGGGTTAACTTCTACGAACTCGATACACACCGTTTTTGGATTTTGAGCCAGCAAAGTTAATATTTCTTCCGCTTCTTCCGGAAAAATGCCGTTCCCGACCGGGGTTCCGGTTCCGAACGAAGTAACTTCCGGATCCATGGAGTCCACGTCGAATGAAATGTAGATGAGATCACAGGTTTCGAGCTGCTTCAAGACCTGTCTCACAATTTCCTGTGACCCTTCTCTTCGAAGTGTTTCTACCGTATGGTTGGTAATGTTGTTTTCCGCGATCAACTGATCTTCTTCATGCTCCGTATCGCGGACACCAATGAAAATGAGGTCTTTCGGGTTAATTTTCGCTCTTCCGGTATATTTGAATTTTAATTCATTCCAAATGTCCACGACTTCTTCGGAAGGGGTATTTTTTTTGTAGCTGAGATTGTCGTTTCCTAAAGAAAGGCTTAGGGGCATTCCGTGCATATTTCCGGATGGAGTAGTGTATGGTGAATGTAAATCTCCATGTGCGTCAATCCAGACCACTCCCAGGCGTTTTTCAGGGAAAGCTGCTTTGATTCCGGCAATCGTCCCTGCTGCAGAACCGTGGTCCCCGGATAAGATCAGCGGAAAAGCTCCCTGTTTCAGAACAGTCTGTGTTTTTTCGGCAACAGTTTCGAAAACCTGTTTGTACGGAATGATGTTTTTGGCAAATTCGGTGGTACTGGTCTGATCGAGAAAATGATTGAAATCCGGTAAGGAGTGCAGCGGGTAAGAGTTGAAATAGAAATTATCAGCTCTTCGTGCAGCCGTCATAATCGCTCCGGGGCCCAGAGATGCGCCTCTCGTTCCGGCTGTTAATTCTGAATTGTTTATAATGATTTCAATTTTTCGATGCATAACAAATTGTTAATACGGCAAAAATACATATTTGCTTTCGTCTGAATTACTTAAGTTATTCAAGGTACTGAAACCTTTTCAACAATTTGTCGTATTATGTTCAAGTTAAATGCCTTATATGTTTGTAAAGCTTTCATTATGGAGTGATGAAGTACGATGTCACATCACGGGAGTACAACCAGAAAGTAAATAATCTTTATTACAACCTTTGAATAATATGTATCAATTTATCTGTGCGGTTTTCATCATTTTCACTACTTTTTTATCTTGGTCTCAAAAGCCTTTTACAGGTGTTTTGAAGTACAAAGCCAATTTAATGGCTTCTGATACTGATGCAGTGATAAAATCCTGGGGTGTGACGCTCTATACGAATGATACAATTGTCCGTGTGGAAACCGAGACAGAGCAATTCGGAATGCAGGTATACATCAGGAATATGAGTATGAACAAAGCCTATCTGCTGTTGGATCTTGATGGGAAAAAATATGCAATCCAGACAGATTTATCCAAAAAAGCGGATACAATAGCCGAAAAAGAATATACGGTGAAAAAAAAGTCCGGATCGAAGAAAGTGGCCGGGATGAAAGCGAAGAGATACTTTGTCAAAGATCACGATACCAAAGGATTTTTCTGTTATTTTGTGAAGAAAATGCCTAATAAATATCTGCAGGTTTATCCGGAAGTGAGCGGTCTGGCTGTGGATTATTACATTCCGTCGCAGGATGGGCTGATTCATTACGAGCTCATTGAAAAAAAGAGTGAGGCGCTTTCCAGGGATCTTTTCGGCATACCTTCAGATTACAAACGAGTTAGCTTCGAAGAATTCATGAACCTTTTTTACCAGAATAATGAACAGTAGCTTGTTTATAGTTAAAGCGTAACGAACTTCACAGAGCTGTTTTATGTTCTTATCTTCGTAAGATACTTCGTGAAGAATGGCATTGGAAAACGAATACAGGCAAAAAGGCGAACAACAGACAGAAGAAAAGAGTAAGAAAAATTTGAAGGCAGGTGTTAAAAAAGAACGCAAGCCTACGGATAATGTTTTACTGGATCGTCTTCTGAACCGTTTCGATAAAAAACGATTCAAAACAATCTTGGGGATTGCGATGATTTTGTTTTCCTTTTTCACTTTTTTATCCTGCTTTTCGTATTTCTTCACCTGGAAAGCAGATCAGGATCGTGTACTGAATACCTCCCTGTTCACCTTTTTGTTTGACGGAAATCCGCAGCCGGTGGAAAACTGGCTGGGAAAATTCGGAGCCTGGATGTCTCACTTGTTTATGTACCGCTGGTTCGGAGTTTCTTCTTTTGCAATTTCGTTCATCATTTTTCTGATCGGATTCAAATGGACCCTGAATATTTTATTACTCCCGATCCGCAGATCGCTCGCTGTTGCAGCTTTGTTTATGGTGTGGAGCTCTGTCTTTCTGGGCTTTTTCGTGGAGCATATCAATTATCTGGGAGGAACGTTCGGTTTTGCAATCAACCAGTGGCTGAAACTCACGGTGGGTGGTTTCGGAAGTTTTATCGCAATCGTTTCTTTATTGTGGATTGTATTGGTGGTATTGTTTAATGCGGATATCATGTCGTGGTGGAACAAAGCCAAAGGAGTCAAAGAGTCCTTTTTTGAAGACGATCAGCCGCTTCCGAATGCGATGTCCGACATTCACGTGGTGAACACGATTCGTGAAGACCAGATTAAAGCGGATGCACAGGCAGAAGAAGTGGCCTTTGACGAAGACGGGGAAGAAGATGAATTGTATGGTGACGGAGAAGACGATAGCTTTATTGTTATCCAGTCGGGAATGGAAAAAACACCGGATTCTGAAATCCTGATCGAAGAGGAAGAGGATGAAGAAAGTGATTTCAAAGTAAGTATTGCTGTTACCGATGCGACACTTTCTGACGATGAATTTAACTCAATCCGTCAGGAATATGGAGATTATGATCCGACTCTGGATCTTGCAGGTTACATGCTTCCACCGATTGATCTGCTCAAGGATTATGGAAATGGGCAGGTTTCGATTAATAAACAGGAGCTGGAAGACAACAAGAACCGGATTGTTGAAACACTGTCTCACTACAAGATTGATATTGCCAAAATCAAGGCGACAGTCGGACCAACAGTTACTTTGTATGAAATTGTTCCGGCTCCGGGAGTTCGCATTTCGAAGATCAAGAACCTGGAAGATGATATCGCACTCAGTTTATCGGCTTTGGGAATACGGATCATTGCACCGATTCCGGGAAAGGGAACTATCGGTATTGAAGTTCCGAACAGCAAACCGGATATGGTTTCCATGAAATCACTGATTGCTTCGGAGAAATTCCAGAATTCGGACTTTGAATTGCCAGTCGTGATGGGAAAAACAATTACGAATGAAACTTACACGTTTGATTTGACAAAAGCTCCTCACTTGTTGGTTGCAGGAGCTACCGGGCAAGGTAAATCGGTTGGTTTGAATGCGATACTGGTTTCAATCCTATATAAAAAACACCCGGCTCAGGTGAAATTTGTATTGGTTGACCCGAAAAAGGTGGAATTAACACTTTACAACCGCATTGAGCGCCATTTCCTGGCAAAACTTCCGGGAGAAGAAGATGCAATTATTACGGATACATCGAAGGTGGTCAACACGCTGAATTCCCTGTGTATCGAAATGGATGCGC
This sequence comes from Fluviicola sp., assembly GCA_031260455.1. Classification (GTDB taxonomy): domain Bacteria; phylum Bacteroidota; class Bacteroidia; order Flavobacteriales_D; family Crocinitomicaceae; genus Fluviicola. The sequence continues at coordinate 2,230 of JAIRJW010000053.1, read as the reverse complement.
GTTACGAATTGCTGAAAGAAGCACAGGTGCGCACCATCAAGGAATACAATGCGAAATTTATTGCCCGCAGATTGAATCCGGAAAAAGGACACCGTTACCTGCCATACATTGTAGTACTGATTGATGAGTTTGCAGATCTGATTATGACAGCCGGGAAAGAAGTGGAACACCCGATTGCCCGCCTGGCCCAGCTGGCCCGCGCTATCGGAATTCACCTGATTGTTGCAACACAGCGTCCGTCAGTGAACGTGATTACTGGTATGATTAAAGCAAACTTTCCGGCGCGTATAGCTTTCCGCGTATTGTCGAAAATTGATTCCCGTACGATTCTGGATTCTTCCGGTGCAGATCAGCTGATCGGTCGGGGAGATATGCTGATTTCGTTGGGTCAGGATCTGATTCGCGTGCAGTGCGGATTCGCAGATACACCGGAAGTGGAAGATATCTGTAAGTTTATCGGTGAACAGAGAGCTTATCCGGAAGCATTGATTCTGCCAGAATACGTGGCAGATGGCAGCGGAGAAGATCGCGATATGGATTTGGATGATATCGATACAATGTTTGCCGAAGCTGCACGGATTGTGGTGACTAATAACCAGGGATCGGCTTCCTTGCTGCAACGTAAATTGAAACTGGGTTATAACCGTGCAGGACGAATCGTGGATCAGTTGGAAGGATACGGCATTATCGGACCTTTCCAGGGGAGTAAAGCCCGCGAGGTTTTGTTCGGAGATCTGGAGAGCCTGGAAGAGTATCTGCGTTCGAAAGGAATCGCTGGCTGATCTTTTAACAGAAATCTAACAGCATTTTTTACATGCATACGTATGAATCTTGGCACAATTTCTGATATTTGCACAGAAATTTATGAAATATGAAATACTTAATTATTTGCTTAACTCTGCTGGGAAGTACATTGTCATACAGCCAGGATCCGAAGGCTGATGCTATTCTGGATAAAGTTTCGGCGAAAATAAAAGAACTGAAAACTTTCTATGTAGAATTCAGTGCAATTATAAAAAACAGCACCAACGGAACAAATTCCAATTTATCGGGGAAGGGTTGGGTAAAAGGAGATAAATACTGTGCAACTTATGGTGAAACAACTTTGATCTCAAATGGTTTGAAGACCTGGAGTATCGTAAAAGAAGAGAAAACGGTTTATGAAACAGATGCTTCCTCAAACGATGAGGAGTCAATCAACCCGAAGAAACTGATGACTATCTGGGAAACCGGCTTCAAAAGCAAATACGATAAAGAAGAGGTACTGAACGGTGAGAAAGTACACGTTATTTACTTGTATCCAAAGAACCCGAAAAAAGCAAATTACCATACAATCATTATATATATATCAAAAGATGATAATGAATTGAAAAAAGCGATTATGAAGTCAAATGACGGAACGGTTTCTACGTTTACCATGACGAAGCTCACTCCCAATCCGACGATCGAAGATAGCAAGTTTGTATTCGATAAATCGAAATATCCTGGTTATACGGTGGTAAAAGACTAAGAAGGGCTGATTTCCTACAAAGAATCCCGGTTAAAAGCCGGGATTTTTTGTTGATTATAATAAAATTCATTTTTTAAACTATCATTTTTATTATTAGATTTATTCCTGTAATTTGAACTTTCGTTAACAATATCTTCCAAATGCAAAGTGATTTTTGAAATTTCATCACGGAACATCTGGAGTAAGAACTTTTTAATTACATTTGAAACCATAAATTGCAAAAGAAGTAATTTAACTTACATAAGGTAGTGCGTAGCATGACTTTTCTCGCAGGAAAAACCTCCAAAAATTTCATCGAGAGAAAACGTCAGGAAACGCACCCGTTTCCGGGTGTGTTCCTTGGCGTATTTGATTCGATAGGGTGCTTGGAGGTGCCTTCCTGCGTTGAATACTGCTGAGGTTCACGCCCTCCCTTTTTTTATGAACTATAAACTACACTGTTTTTGAGAACCGGGAAACGTTAACAACTTAGAAATTCCAATTTTCACTGGCGAAGACCGCAGGCGGGATGTCTGCCCTTTGAACGCTCATCACCCAGATGAGCAAAAACAAATAACTACTATTTTCAAAATAGTATAACCTCATTTTATTATATCAAAACTTTAATCATGAAAAAAAATATCTATCTGCTGTTATTCACAGCATTATTATCATTCATTACCAAAACAATTCTTGCCCAGGAAAACGTCATTTCTGAAAACGGGAATATAGGCTTGGGCA
>JAIRJW010000045.1 GCA_031260455.1 Fluviicola sp. | reverse complement strand
GTGATCCAGGAAACGGCTTTAACGGAATAATTATCTTGAAGGGTCAAAAACATTCCGTTTTTGACCCTTTTTTCCCATCCCCATTCATTCCATAAATAAAAAATAACCAACTTTAAGTTCTCGGATCTGAAAGATCAGACTTTTTTCCGTAGCTTTGAGTTTATTCTGCCTGTTCCTGAAGCAAAAGGAACGGGCAATTAATAGTAATACAGAAACAAAACCGCTTCTTTTAAATTGTTTTCCCATGAAACAGATCTTTACTTTGTTTTTAGCATTAGTTGCGCACAGCTCTTTTTCACAGCTTGATATCCTTTCCCAGAAGCACATTGGTGGCAGTGGTTCTGAAAATCTGGGAATCTTTTATACTCCGGACAGCTCTGGTTACTATTTGGTGGGGGGGTCCAATTCGAACAGCTCGGGCGATAAAAGTGAGAATTCGCGTGGCGGCTCTGATCTATGGCTCGTTAAAACAGACCTGGATTTCAATATCGAATGGGAAAAAACCATCGGCGGAAATGGCAATGATCCTTTTACAAGGATGATCGTTTCGGACACAGCACTTTATTGCCTGCTGAGTACCTATTCCACTCCTTCCTTTGAGATGAATTCTCCCAATTATGGATTGGCAGATTTTTGGCTGCTGAAGTTGGACCTGAACGGAAATATCCTGGCACAGAAAACGTATGGTGGAACCGGTTATGATATTTCTGGGAGTATCCTGAACTGGAACAATCACCTCCTGCTGACTGGCCGGAGTGAATCGCCTGTTAGTGGAACCAAAACCCAGCCTGCAAAAGGAAGCTCTGATTACTGGCTTTTGGAGGTGGATCCTTCCGATTTGTCTGTCCTGACGGAAAAAGTGATCGGAAGTGGAATCACAGGTGGAGATATTTTTTTTAATGCGGTGGTGAATGATAACAACGAACTGTTTCTAATGGGGAGCGCTTTCTATGGAACCGGTGGTGACAAAACAGATGCCGGTTACGGATGGGAAGACGTCTGGATTGTGAAATTAGATACGGGCCTGAATATTGTTTCCGATAAGTGTTTTGGGGGTTCTGATTCGGAATCACCAGGGGGGAGTATTTACACTGATGGAACGAATCTGTATTTTGTCATGTCGTCTTATTCTGATGCCGACGGAAATAAGACGTTGCCGAATTATGGTACAGGAAGAGCTGATACATGGCTGGTGAAGCTGGATTCGGATTTGAATATTTTGTGGCAAAAAAATTACGGCGGAACACTTGATGATTTTGCAGGCGGTATTTCCCTACTGGAGAATAATATGCTGGCAATCGGGATGAGTTCAAAATCTGCCCAGAATACCGGTAACAAAACAGCAGCATATTACGGAGGATATGATAAATGGCTGGTATTTACGGATACTTCCGGGCAGGAGCTGAGCCAGTTTGCACTGGGAGGTTCCCTGGATGATTTTGGTGGCATTGCATTCCAACGGGGAGATACCCTGATTTTTGCAGGATCAACCAGTAGCCCCGCTTCCGGGAACCAGACTACGGGTACTTATGGAGGGGCAGACGAATGGCTGGTAAAACTGAAAATAACGGATTTATCCACTCCAAACCACGGTGTTCAGGCATCGGAACTGCATGTTTATCCAAACCCGGCAAATGATCTGGTGATGTTTGAGGTCCCGGCCGTTCAGGACAGGGATCAGTACATTTCCGTTTTTTCCGGTGATGGAAAAAAAGTGGATGAGATGGTGGTTCCGGCAGGAACAGGTTCGGGTATCTGGCATCCAACATGCGGCAGTGGCATCTATTATTATTCCACAGGAGGATTGCAGGGGAAAATAGTGCTGCAAAAGTAGAATGCTTTTTTACATAGGCTTTTCTATATAAGGAAGAGCATTTACGGGAATGCTCCCGTCACCTTAAAAACCCTGGATTACGTGGAGCTGGGCGAAGGGACAACGATAATACAAAATTGATATTAACTTGATTAAAACCTGTTCTCCGGTGTACCGGGTATTGGGTGTTCCGGAAATCCGGCGGGTGGTTGATGTTTCCATTTCTCCCAATGTCATAGCTGGCTCGGTGCTGAGATTCGGTATCACTGCCAGTCAGGACACTCCGGTCCAGATCCTGGTGCAGAAACTGGATGGCACAACTGTCTATGCGGAATCGGTTAACCTGCCAACAATGATGGAAATAAACCATTGTATCATGATTTGATTGACCGTGTAGTGGATTATGACATCAATACGGACAATTATTCGGATTTATCTGGCGGAACATGACTACGGGAGAACCGATGAGCAGTATTGTTTACAAAGGCAAATGGACTTTGAAATGGAGCCAATCCAATGCGATTGACAAATGCGTTGAAAAACATTCTAAGTATAACGAACTCAGGCTACATACCAGTTGCGATTGCCTCACGCCTTCAGCAAGCCGATCGTTGAAAAAACGATGAGAAAGATTATACAAAGAAAAAGTTTGGTATAAAGCTATTTCAGGACAAACCCCAATTATCTATTCTGTTTCAGCTATATTGTCATTCTTTCTTTTTCTGAATTCCATGTAAATGACTCCGACTAAAAGCAACAGTAGCAGAATACTGCCGATACGAGAAATCATATCATACGTATAATACTTCGGCAAATCATAAGTAAACTCAATTTTGTGGCTTCCGTTTTTCAATTCCAGACCGCGAAGCAGGTAATTGACCTTCAGAATCGGAGTTTCTTTCCCATCTACAAATGCTTTCCACCCGATCGGGTAGTAAATTTCCGAGAAAACAGCCAGCTGATCCCCTTTCACATCTGCTTTGTAAGTCAGTTTATTCGGTGCGGAACTTAACAGTTTGACAGTTCCTTCACCCGAAAATTGTTTCTTCGTCAATTGCTTCGAAAAAGAATTCATCATAACCGCCTGATTAGCCGGATTAAAAGAATCTTCCACTTTCAGATAGACCAAAGGAGTAAATGATTTCGCCGTATCCATCTCCAGAGTCATCAACGGAACCAGGTTTGTATTTCCCCTGACATCCATTACAAACATTGCCTCCTGCCCTTTTCCAAGTCCGCTGGCAAGCTGTATCGGAATCGAATCCGGACGTCCCGGAACCAGGTACTGTAATTTTTCACCCCCGAAAACTTCAACATTCTTGACAGGCTGTTTGTTTACCAGTAAAATTCCCGTTCCTTTGTTCTCCAGTTTAAACTTGTTTCCCAATGCTCTGATTTCATCATTTGCAGTCGGGTATTCCTTTACATCTTTCACCAGCCAAGCATTTCCAAGTGCCGTTGGGTTCAAAATAGCCGTATCCATACCATTTTGCATCGGTTGAAGGAAGTATTTCACATTCATCATGTCCAACACCTTATTATTTGTTCTGGATAAATGAAAATCTATCAGATTATTGATATTTCTCAATTTCGCACCATGATATCCTCCCAGTGATTTATGATAATAAGAGGCCCTGCTACTGGAAAATGCTCCAGAAAAGTCTAATACACGGTAGTTTGTTGCACTTTTCAAAGCATAAAAACGATAAGAGTTGATCACATTCGATCTCACAGCTCCCGTATATCCCAGTTCATCGGCCAGTGCTTCTCCTTTCACTTTTGCATTGGTAATTTTAGATGCCAGCGCAGGATTTTGCCGAACTTCCGAGTCTAAAATTTCTTCATCCCCTTTTGTTGCAGAGATCGGATAAGCAGCCAGACTGGCATCATCCCAGTATTTATAGCCACTTCCAGAAGCATCTTCAACTGCTCCAAGGTAATTATATGCTACTGGAATCGTGTCGGCAAATACCAATATAATCAACCCGGCAATCAACACGGTAGTTGCTGTTTTCTCTGATTTTGAATACAGGAATACCAGGAATAAACCTCCGGCAAACAGTGTAAACAGGATAGAGCGGTTCATACTCGAATTGAAAATATCTTTTCTGGCTGATTTCAGATCTTTATAGGCACTCATCTGGGATTCAACCTGGGCATCAATGAATTGTTGTACCTGCTGCGGATCTGCCAGATTCAACTGGTATTGGCTCTGAGCAACCTGGGGATCCATTTTCATGATCTGTTCTTTGTACATTTCATTCAAACCGGCATATTGCCCGGATTCCATCGGGTTTGTATAGCCATCATTCAACCCGACAACTCTCACGATTATTAAAAAGAATGCAAAAGCTCCCAAAACAATCAGAAACTTTTTCTTTTGTTCCAGGATTCTCTCCCGGTGTTTGATCAATTCATTCAAAAATAAAACTCCCATGACCGGAACAGTCAGCTCAGCAACGATCAAAATCATGGTTACTGCTCTGAATTTATCGTAAGCAGGAACATGATCAATGAAGAAATTCGTAAGCCCCATAAAGTTTTTACCCCATGAGAGCATAACGGTCAAAATGGTCACGGCAAAAAGCGGCCACTTTATTTTATCTCTCAGGAAAAACAACCCCAGGAAAGCCAACAGAACAACTACCACTCCCAAATAAACAGGTCCTGAGGTGATCGGTTGAGTTCCCCAGTAAGAATATCCCTGAAGCACACCGTTGACCTGAGCCTGTGACATATCACTATTTTCAATTTGTCCGGCAAAAGGGGAATTTGCAATCTTTTCGGAAGCACCTCCTTTCACATAAGGCGAAACCAGGGTAAAGGTTTCCCCGACTCCGTATGACCATTGCGTAATATAATCTCTGTCCAGTCCTCCCGATTGATTAGCAGAAGCTGTTCCGTCCGGATTAATGGTCACATCGTTTCCTCCCCGGATACTATATTTTGCATAGTCATTTGTCAGCATAATATTTCCGCTATTCACAGCAAAGGCAAGGAAGAAAGCAGCTAAAATCCCAACCGAAGTAATGGCAAATTTTTTCACTTCCTTTCGCCGGATTGCCTCGTAAAGGAAATAAACACCTATGAAGAGCAGAACGAACAGGAAATAATAAGTGATCTGCACATGGTTCATCGTTAACTCAAACGCCATGAAAATTCCGCTAAGAACAATTCCCCACATCCGGTTTGTTTTGTAAGCATAGATAAAAGCTCCCAGCAAAGCCGGTAAAAATGCAACAGCTCCTGATTTAATGAGATGCCCCGCCTGGATTACAATCAGCTCATAACTCGCGAAACTAAAGGCAATCGCCCCTAACAGCCCTACCCAGGGATTTAATCTTAACAAACGCGCAAAGAGCAAAAAACAGAAAACATGTAGTAAAATTAACCCGAAAGATCCCGGAAACACCTTGAAATAACCATTTAAAATTGCTTTAAACCAATTTCCGGGCTTATCAAGCGAAATTTGCTCGGTAGGCATTCCCCCAAAAGCAGAGCTGGTCCATTTTGGTTCTTCCCCTGTGTATTCACGATAAAGATTGGTCTCATTACTCATCCCTATAGCTTCGATGTTGTCATGCTGCCTCACCCCATAACCTTCAAACTGAGGTTTGAAGAAAATAGCCGTAACGATAAGCATCAATGCAATGATCGTTAAATACACCCAGTTTTTTTGAAAGAATCCTTTTAAGTTCATAAGTGAAATTTGTTCGTTTCAAAAATAAGAACTTTAATCATCCAAAGCCTATTTTGTCGGAAATTATCACCTTTTCCGCTTTTGTGTCCATTGCATATTCCATAACATGAAGGAATAATCCGGTAATTTCAGGAATGAAGTTGGAAATACAGTATTGGGTATTTGCCCTGGCGTTGTATTTTTTGCGCCATCCAAAAAGCAGAATTAAAAATTTCCGACAACTGTTTCCGGCCTTTAACAATCCAGGTCACTTTATCACAAACAAATAATATTCATTTTTCGGAGCAATATAAAACTCATCTTCCTTTCCACTCCGGCTGGGAAACCATCAGGTAAGCAAGCAAAGCAAACAAATACACCGGGTAGCATAATTCAAACAGGACTAATCCCAGCAAATCAAAACGTTTCGGTTGTTTTTTGTCCATTTTCATCAGCATGAAATCCATTCCGTATTTAAATACAATCAACAGGATAGTCAGCCAGTAAACACCTGCAAAAAACGTAATAATCTGGAGCAGAAAATAATACAAGTGTAAGCCCACCGCCCAGATTCCCAGGAAATTATTCAACCGATCTGCTACATGGCCCGTTTTCCCCAGCCAGCGCGCCCGCTGCTCCATCACTTCAAAAAGTGTTCCGGGAGTTTCCGTTTCGACTTTCAAAGCCTCACTTTCCACTATTTCAATCCGTTTTCCCGAAACGCGAAAAGCGCGCAGGGTATAAATATCATCGCCACTCAGTATATGATCGTGATCTTCAATGTCATCTGCCTGATCAAAACTCGAAACATGAATCAATAAGTTTGCACCGCTGCAATTCACTGGCCTCACCCAACCTGCAATGCCCTTATTCAGCAGGTTCGTAAACAGATATTCGATCGTGAAAAACGATTGCCACCATTTGTTTCCTTTCATTTCAACCGGAAGAATGAGCAGTTCGGCCTCCGGAAGCACCAACAAGGATTTCATATAATCCTTATTGAATTTCACATCCGCATCCATGGTCAGACAATATTCCGTGTGTACATGGTCCATCCCGAAACGAATAGCGCGTTTCTTACCCCGTTGTTCTTCCGGCAAGTGAATCAGACGAATCGGAAATCCATCCATTTCTTTGAATAATCCGATGTATGCATCCGAAGAGTGATCGCTGACAAAAATCCATTGAGCTGGCTGATAACGCTGTGTATAAATGCATTCCATAAAGGCTTTCAGGTTATGTGCCTCATTCCGGAAGGGGATCACCACGGAAATTTCATCAATGGCCATCATTTTCTTCGACCCATGGCTGATTCTCAGCCGGTTTACCCCAAACAACAATGTCAGGATCGAAAGCATATACATCAACACCCAGGAACCAATCAGCCACATAACTTCATTTTTTTCTTTTCGGCAACCAGATAAAACTACTCATAAAAGCAGGCAAAGCGATGTTTATGAGGTAAATAATAATACTCGAAACAAGAACATCCGGAGCTGAAACAGCTGTTCCTGCAAAGACAAATAATGCCGCTGTTTCACGGATCAGCACTTTTCCCGACCACAAGGAAGGAACAAAAGATGTGAATAAATAAACCAGCCAGACACGGACCAACAGGAACGAAAAATCTTCGTAACCGAAAGCCACGAACAACAATACATATTGCAGGCTGAATACAAAAAAACGTATAGATGACAAGGCCAGGAACGGCCATTTCAGATTCTGATATCTTCCGCGGATGCTTTGAAGCCTTTTGATAAAAGTAACAGAGCTTCTTTTTTTAGGAAGCAGGTAATCTCCGTAAAAATAGACTGCCAGGATAACCAAAGCTCCGGAAGAAGCTGCAATCCATAGCGAATTGGAATTTCCATAAGTGAATAAAACAGCAAATAACCCGAATAATAAGGTCGGGATGAGTTGGCTCAGATTTGCCAGTGCTGTTGTAAAAATGATATAGATTATTTCCCGTTTCTGAAAAAAAATCAGGCGTCCCAGAAAATTCCCCCAGCCATTTGGTGACATGAACCCGGAAGCCACTCCCGCCCAGAAGGCATTTTTAATCAGTTTGAGTTCCACATTCAGGGGTTTGGTGACTTGCTTCCACTTCAGAAATTCCATCCAGAGATTGGGAACCAGGAGTAAAAAAGCCAGTACCAATGCCCACCAATGCCTGATCTCAAGCCCGGTAGCGTGTTCCCAGTCCACCCGGGTTAATTGTACGTACAAACTCCAAAGAACGGCTACAAATACCAATAATTTGACGAATGTCATGAATCCAGTCCGTTTTTTAGTAGTTTTAAGCTCCTCTTTCATTTGCATGGCCGAAGATAAAATAATTTTAGGGATTGACCCGGGGACAACGGTATTGGGATATGGTTTAATTCATATTAAAGACAAGAAGATTGAGATGCTCAACTTTGGAATCATTCAATTAAACAAACTGGACAATCAACCGGATAAATTAAAACGTATTTTTGACCGGATCGACGGGCTGATGGAAGAATACAAACCCGATGAAATGGCTATTGAAGCTCCGTTTTTTGGCAAGAACGTACAATCCATGCTGAAACTCGGGCGCGCGCAGGGAGTTGCTATTGCTGCTTCTCTACGCAGAAATATTCCTTATGAAGAATACACTCCGAAACGCATCAAACAAGCTATTACCGGAAACGGGAATGCTTCCAAGGAACAAGTTGCTGCAATGCTTCAGACCTTATTGCTCTTCGATGAATTGCCAAAATACCTGGATGCCACGGATGGACTGGCAGCTGCCGTATGTCACCACTTTTCCAAAGGAATTGGTGAAAACAACAAAGGGAAAATAAACAGCTGGTCCAGTTTCCTGAGTCAAAACCCAGAAAGAAAAATCAGATGAAAAAACTCCTTTTATCACTTGCACTTCTTTTTTTACTTGCTCCTGCCATAAAAGCCCAGGAAGCCGAGGTTTTCGAATGGTATGAAGGTTCATGCCTATTTACAGCTGCAATTGACAGCTCGAAAGCCAGTTACCAACAGGTTCAGAACGTACATTACACTCTGATTCAGGCTTCCGATCTGAGCCAGCCTTTCCTGGCTTATCAACCAAAAGACACGGCATATCTGAAAGTGAAAAATATCCGTTTCGAATGTGACAATTTTCAGAAAGAACTGGAGCGGATGGAATATCCGAAAGGAGAATACTGGGTCAAAATCAAGAAGGCGAAAGCTGCTGATCTGAAGGAACAATGCCTCCTGAGAGAAAAAGCCGTGATTGCTTTGACAAATCCGAAAGTCTTAAAAGATACGCCATACAGTAAAGAATGCTCCCGCTACATTTCCGCATTGGAGAAAGGAGGAAAAACACTCCTGGACCTTTGGAAAGAAATTCATGAAAAAGAAATTGCCGAAGCACTAGACCCGAATCCGATCATCCAGGCATTTGAAAAGAGCTGGAATAGCCCAAACAGAGAATTTCTGGCAAAAATCGAGATATTGCGATATGGCTGGTGGAATTGCGTGATACAGAATCAGAAATCATGGTTCGACGAAACGATTTACCGCACTGAATTCAGAAAGCTTATGAGTACGGTTAACTCAAGCTGTCGCTAGGTTCCCGGTTTTTTTGCAGTTCGATCGATTCTTTCTGCAAACGTTCCATTACTTTATCCAGCATCTTATCATAATCCTGCTCCATGCTGTTGTAATAAAGGAATGAATCTTCATATTGCTTTTGCGTAATACCTTGTGTTTTCAGGTAATCTCTTCCGGAAGCAGTCATTACCTTGTAATAACGATTCACCGTGGAATATGTATTCTGAATATATCCTTCCAGAATGAGCATATTGGTCATCACTTCAATCATTTGCTCTTTCGGAATCAAATTGTCCGGTTTTTCCGGATTCCTCAATTTGTCATCGCATGATTGAACCACCAGCAAAAGTGTTATGAGAGCAAAGATTCTCACCAGTTGAATGCTAAACGTTCCCCGCTCTGAATCCCTGTTAAATTCCCGTTTTCATAAACAATTTCGCCGTTTACGAAGGTTTTTTCAACAGATGCGGCAAATGTCGTCCCTTCAAAAGGAGACCAGCCACATTGGTACAACAAGGAATCTTTCGTAACATTTGTTTTCTTGTTCAGATTAACCAATACTAAATCCGCAAAATAACCTTCCCGGATAAAACCACGGTCTTTAATCTGAAAACAAACGGCAACTGCATGTGCCATTTTCTCAGCAACGCGCACCAGCGGAATTTTCCCGTTTGCAGAAGCATCCAGCATGGCAGGCAAGGCATGTTGAACTAGGGGTCCACCGGACGGAGCTTGCAAATATTTTTGTTGTTTTTCTTCGATCGTATGAGGAGCGTGATCTGTTGCAATCACGTCGATCCGGTTATCCAGAAGTGCTTTCCAGATCTGATCCCGGTCATTTGCCGTTTTCACCGCCGGATTCCATTTGATCCAGGTACTCTTTTCCGCATAGTCTTCATCCGAAAACCACAGGTGATGAACACAAGCTTCCGCCGTAATGCGTTTTTGCTCCAGCAGAATATCATTTCGAAACAGTTCTGTCTCAATTCCGGTTGAAATATGTAGAATATGTAAACGCGTATTGTTCTTTTCCGCCAGCTCTACAGCTTTGGAAGAAGACAAATAACATGCTTCTTCACTTCGGATCAGCGGATGAGCCGACATCGGAATATCTTCTCCGTATTTTTCTTTGAAGATTTCCAGGTTCCGGCGAATGGTTGCCTCGTCTTCGCAATGTGTAGCAATCAGCATCGGGACATTTGCAAACAAATGCTCCAGCGTCTGGGTATTATCGACCAACATGTTCCCGGTAGAAGATCCCATGAAAATTTTCACCCCGCAAACTTGCTGAATATTTGTGCGCATCACTTCGTCATAATTATCATTCGAAGCCCCCATAAAAAATGAATAATTTGCGGGAGAAACCTCAGACGCACGCTGGTATTTTGCTTCCAGAAGTTCCTGAGTCAGGGTATTCGGAACAGTATTGGGCATTTCCATGAAAGAAGTGATTCCACCAGCAACCGCAGCCCCTGATTCGGATCGGATCGTTGCCTTGTGTGTCAATCCCGGTTCTCTGAAATGCACCTGGTCGTCAATGCAACCCGGAAGCAAATGCAATCCTTCACAATTGATTTCCTGCACAGCGCCTTCTGCTGAAATTGTGGGAGCAATTTTCGAAATGCGTTTCCCTTCGATCAAAACATCAGCTGCAAACTCCCTTCCTTCGTTTACGAGCATTGCACCTTTCAACAAAACCTTTGCCATCAAACCTTCAAATTTCTCATTTTCCAAACTCCAAAGAATGCTTCTTTGAAAATACTCGACGACATTTTCGACTCTCCGAATTGCCTGTCAATAAAAGTAATCGGAACTTCAATGATTTTAAATCCTTTGCGTTTTGCCGCATATTTCATTTCGATCTGGAAAGCATATCCTTTAAAATGGATATTGTCCAGGTCAATTGCTTTCAGGACTTTGCTGGAATAACACATGAATCCGGCTGTTGTATCGGAAATTCCAATAAACAGAATCATACGCACATAAACGGACGCAAAATAAGACATCAGGACTCGTCCCAAAGGCCAGTTTTGAACCTTTCCTCCTTTCGTGTAACGAGAACCGACACTTACATCTGCTCCCTGCTCCGTACAAGCTACCAGCAGTCTCGGCAAATCCAGCGGATTGTGTGAAAAATCACAGTCCATTTCGAAAATGTAATCATAACCATGATTCAAAGACCACTTAAAACCGTGAATATAAGCCGTTCCAAGCCCCAGTTTACCTTGTCTTTCTTCAAGGAAAATACGGTTCGGAAATTGTCTCATCAACTCACGAATAATTGATGCTGTACCGTCAGGAGAATTGTCATCAACAAACAAAATGTCTATCGGAACCGGCAAATTCATCACTGCCTGAGCCATCCGCTCAACATTTTCTTTTTCGTTATAAGTTGGTATAATTACAACAGATCGCGTCACGTGGGTTTCTATTTCAGATGATAAAAATAGTCAAATTCCGCTTCCTTAAGCGAATTTATACCGCTTCTAACATAATTTATATCAATCGGTAATTGCAAATTATAAAAGAACTCTATTGCATAATAGATCAGAATGATTCGATCAACAACGCTTGCATTTTACACGATACTCCTTACATTTTCAGAATATTCGGCAGGCGGACATTGAATATTGATTATCTTTGATCAGAATGATATCGCTTTTCCCAAATGGATTTTTGGGTAAAATATGGGGGAAACAGTCGAAAAAACTCATTTGTATAGTACAATTTTAAAGTCAGTTATATGAAAGTGAAGCAACTGCTCATCCCGGTATTAACCATTGCATTATTCATCCTGAATGCATGTGGAGGAGGTTCCAAAAAAGATTACTCCAAAGAAGTGGATGAGGGAACGTTCAGTGGAAACATATTCACCAGTCAGGCCTTGGGATGGACGATGGAATTTCCGGATAACTGGATGATTACTTCCAAATCAAGCCTTGAATCGTTAGATGAGCGAAGCAAAGCCATCGCAGGAGACTCCACTTCCAATATGTCCGGAATCAAGCGCACATTGGCTTTTCAAAAGAATTTCGACAATAATTTCCAGTCTTCTTGGGAAGATTTTAGCGGTGATGAAGCACAGTACAAACGCATTATTTCCAATATCCACAAGATGATTTACAACAATTATTTGAATCAGCGAACAACACTGGATTCAATTAACGGAACTCAAAAAATAGGTAATATCCTGTTTGATACCTACCAAATTGCGCTTTACGACAGAGACAATAAGAACTTTGCAAATCAGTTACTGCTCACTTCAATTGTGAAAAATAAGTTTATGACGGTTACCATCGCTTACAACAATGATGCAGACAGGAAAAAAATGCTGGATTTGTTTAAAAAATCGGCTTTTAAATAAGATTCAGACTTTACAGACACCAAGACGAGTATTTGCCTGATGCATTTCTAAAAATTCCAAATATTTACAAAACAAAAAATTAATTATCTTTTTCAACGGAAGCCAGTACATCATAAATCAAATCGTTTTCAAACCCTTTTGATTGCATATAGCGAAGCACTTTTGCTTTCTGTTTCCATGGATCTTTTTCCATAGCAAGGTCCTTTTGTTTTTTCGTGATTTCATGCCTCAGGATCTCATAGTATTCATCCGGATCAATGGTCTTAAAAACAAGCTGAATGATCTGTTCGGAAATTTGCTTCAGGCGCAAACCTTGCCTTATCCTGATTCTTCCCCAATGTTTGATTCTCAGTTTTCCGGAAACATAAGATTCAACAAAACGTCCTTCATCCAGGAATTTGTGTTCAACCAGGTAAGCTATCAGTTGGTCGGCCTGATCCGGGCTCTGTCCCCAGGAAAGCAATTTGTTTTTTACTTCAAAATGGCATCGATCCTGGTATGCGCAATATGCTTCAATTTTATATTTTGTTTCCTGAAAAGAGAAATTGCTCCCCATATCAGAGAGCAATTTCATTATTATTTTTATCCAGGAAATTGTATTCCAACAGGTGATATGCAGTCACACCCCGAACATCCACCCATTTTTTGTACTTAAAGAACCACTTCCATTGTTTGGAAATCAATCCCTTTTTGAAATAAGCCTCCAAATAAGGGTGAACCTGTAAGGAAACTTTCTTTTCCTTCTTATCTGCAAGCAGGAAATTCAGGTTTGTTTCGATTTCTTCAGCAAACAGAATGGATGCCTGTACTTCTCCCGTTCCGTTACAGGTCGGGCAGGTTTCCGAAGTATTGATATCGGTTTCCGGTCTTACACGCTGGCGGGTAATTTCAACAACTCCGAATTTAGATGGCGGAAGAATATTGTGTTTTGCCCGGTCAGAGCGCATAAATTCTTTCAGCTTTTCGAATAATTCTTTGTTATTTTCCTTATCGTGCATATCAATAAAATCGATACAAACGATTCCCCCCATATCGCGCAATTGCAGCAAACGTGCAACTTCTTCCGCAGCTTCAATATTCGTAGCCAATGCGTTGGACTCTTGTCCATCTGCACCTTTGCGGTTTCCACTGTTCACATCAATGACATGCATGGCTTCCGTATGCTCAATGATCAGATATCCTCCAGAAGGAAGCGGAACTTTCTTACCGAACATCGTCTTGATTTGCTTGTTTATGCCGAAACGCTCAAAAATATTGAGTTTTCCGTCATACAGTTTCAGTATCTTCTCTCTTCCCGGAGCAATTCCACTGATGTACTCTTTCAATTCAGTCATCAGTTTTTCGTCACTCACGTGGATATTTGAAAAGTCTGCATTCAACAAGTCCCGCAAGATAGACGAGGTTTTATCAATCTCTCCCAAAACTCGGCGAGGCGGAGTTGCCTGCCGAAGGTTTGCGTGCATGGTTTTCCACTTTTCCATCAGGTTTCGCAAATCCTGATCAATGGCCTCTACTTTTTTATTCTCAGCAACCGTACGGATAATTACTCCAAAATTCTTTGGTTTGATATCATCCATCAGGTTTCGCAAACGATCCCGTTCTTCCTGACTTTTAATCTTTTGAGAAATCGAAATCTTTTCCGAAAATGGTACTAAAACCAAATAACGGCCTGCCAGTGTTAATTCTGCACTTAAACGCGGGCCTTTACTTGAAATTGGTTCTTTGGCAACCTGAACCAATATAGGAGATGTAGTGGATACAATTTCGGTAATCTTTCCGTCTTTCGGAATGTCTTTCTCTGATTTAAAATACAATAAATCAGCGACATTCTGCTTCCCTTGCAGGGTATCTTTGGCAAATTTATTCAAGGACTGAAATTGTGGTCCCAGATCCAGGTAATGCAAAAATGCATCTTTCTCGTATCCGACATCCACAAAAGCTGCATTCAGGCTGGGAACTACTTTCCGGACTTTCCCCAGGTAAATATCGCCTACGGCAAAATCAGTACTCCCCTGTTCTTCATGCAGCTCAATCAATTTCCCATCGCGCAAGAGAGCAAGCCATACACCGCCTTCACGGGCGTCTACAACTAGTTCTAAACTCACGAACGTATAATTAGAAAGTAACTAAAACAGAAAAACTTAGTAAGTAAAAGCACTTACTAAGCTCTTCCAATTATCTTTAAGAAGTTTTTATTTCTTCTTTTTATGACGATTTTTTCTTAGTCTTTTCTTACGCTTGTGCGTCGCCATTTTATGTCTTTTTCTTTTTTTACCGCTTGGCATAGCAATATTATTTTATGGTTACTAATTCAATTATTTCGATCTCAGCAGCTTTAAAAAAAGCACTCCTGTTTATCACAGGAGTGCAAAGGTATTAAAATAAGTTTTCCCACAAAGTAGTTGTTGTAAAAAAGATGGAATTATTTCACAATCACTTTATTCTTTACCTCTTCAACAAATGTTTTTGCCGGTTTGAATGAAGGAATATTGTGAGCGGGGATAATAATCGTTGTGTTTTTTGAAATATTGCGCCCCGTCTTCTCTGCTCTCTCTTTCACAATGAAGCTACCAAAACCTCTTAAATACACGTTCTGACCTTTAGTCAAAGAAGTCTTAATAGAAGTCATAAATGCTTCAACAGCTTTCTGAGCTTCATTTCTTTCTAATCCTGTTTCCTCTGCAATCTCAGCAACAATATCTGCCTTTGTCATCTTATTATAAATTAAAGTTTTTCAACAATGTGATTCCCAGCTGCAAAAGTAGTCAGCAAAAGCATTTATTTTTGCTTTATTTTTAAAAATGTTCATTTTTTTTCCTAAATGGCTGATTTTGTTCTACTAATAAGCAATTGGTACAGACTAAATGCACGTGAGCTCCCGTGGAGAAGTACCAAAAATCCCTATTTTATTTGGTTGTCGGAGGTAATTTTACAACAAACAAGGGTCGATCAGGGATTGAATTATTACCTGAAATTTATCGAAAAATACCCTATTTTAAGTGACCTGGCAAATGCAAATGAAGCATCCGTTCTGAAACTTTGGCAGGGACTAGGGTATTATTCCCGGGCAAGAAACCTGCACAAAACCGCACAGCAGGTTCGGGATGAATACCAAGGCGAATTTCCGCAAACCTATCAGCAAATCATCCAATTGAAGGGAATCGGCCCATACACAGCTGCAGCAATATCTTCTTTCGCTTTTGATCTTCCACATGCTGTTGTGGACGGGAATGTTTACCGCGTTTTGAGCCGATATTACGGAATAGATGAAGCCATTGACTCTGGAAATGGTAAAAAATTATTCCAGGAACTGGCGGATTCCCTTATTCCCACTGCCGATCCGGCTTTATTCAACCAGGCTATTATGGAATTCGGAGCCATTCACTGTGTTCCCAATAATCCGGATTGTGACAATTGCATACTTACAAGTAGCTGCGCAAGTGCTTTTAACCCAGAGCTGATTAAGAAAAGACCGTTCAAAAAGGGAAAAACAAAAGTCCGGAAGCGCTACTTCCACTACCTGCACCTGGAAAAAAACCAGCAAATTGCCCTGGATCAGCGTACCGGGAAAGATGTTTGGGAAAAACTTTACGAATTCCCGCTCATCGAAAGTGAAAGCGAATCTGTTCCCGCCGTTTTCAAAGATTCAGCTAGTTTGTGCTATCAAACCAAACACATTCTAAGTCATCAGCACATTTACGCTTACTTCTATAAAAGCACTGAAACGGAATTCAATGGCTTAAAATTCGTATTCACTAATAAAAAAGACCTTCATGACTACCCTATTCACCGGTTAATGGAGAAATATCTGGAGTCTAATGAATGATTTGAAAAGTATTTTCAACTCACTTCATCAAGCCCGGTATTAAACTCTCAACTTACTTTTAATTCTCAATTTGTTATATTTGTATGCATACAGTAAAGAATTATGTCAGGTAGCGTAAACAAAGTTATTTTAATCGGAAATTTAGGAAGAGACCCAGAGGTAAGACGTCTGGAAAACGGAGCAGTCGTTGCCAGTTTCCCGATTGCGACTTCAGAAACGTATACGGACAGAGCAACTGGTGAACGCAAAGACAACACGGATTGGCACAACATTGTGGTTTGGAGAGGATTGGCTGAAGTGGTTGAAAAATACGTGCGGAAAGGTCAGAAAATCTACGTAGAAGGAAAATTGAAAACGCGTTCATGGACAGATCAGACCGGGACGACTCGCTATACAACGGAAGTGATTGCAGACGAACTGACTATCCTGACTCCACGAAACGAGCAGGAAAAACCGATGAACACCAACACTCCTCCCTATCCGACAGAAGAACCCCAGAATCCAAGTCCGATGAATCTGGATATGGATCCCAATGACGATTTACCATTTTAGATATGATTGCTTGCTCCGCTGCGGTTCAGTATCAGAAACGGATTTTTTTGCATTAGATCCGTCCGAAAAGAAAAACCTCAAAGATGAACAATCCCGTACCTATACTTGTTTGAAGACAGAACTTCACTCGTTGATTTCTATAAAGCTCAAGAAATTGACGAAAGGATTTTGAACAGATCAAAAACGAATCTGATACTATTGGTGGATTTATTATTGAACAGGCCGAACGGATTTTGCAAAATAACGAATACATTCGTTGCGGAAATATTAAGCTGATCGTTTAAAGTTCCGACAAGAAACGTATAAAAATGATTAAAATAATACAGGAAGATGACCAGAATAATTAGTGTGGCGATGGTTTTGGGATTGCTTTTTACCGGATGCGGAGGCAATGAACTATTCATTCCGAAACCGTCTACTTATCTCCGGACAGATTTTCCGAAGCATTCATACCAGAAAATTGATGATGCAACAACCTATTCTTTCGAACTCTCAAAGGTTTACATTGCAAAATCTCTAACATACAAAGGTCAGCCGACCAATCACAAGGAAATCAATTTAGGTCCGTTAAATGGAGTACTTTACCTGAACTATTACCCGATTCCGAACAGAGATACACTGGCCAGATATATCAACCTTTCAAACGACAAAGTAGATGAGCATCAGATTAAAGCTACCAAGATTCGTGATCAGAATTTTATTTTCCCGGACAGAAAAGTTTACGGGACCTTTTTCGAATTTGAAGGCGATGTCGCAACAAACTTTCAGTTCTACCTGACGGACTCTGTTTCGCATTTCCTTCGTGGTGAAGTGTTGATGAATTGCAGGCCAAATTACGACTCATTACGCCCTTCGTTGAATTACCTGAAGGTGGATTTACTGCATCTGATCGAAACCGTAAAGTGGAAGTAATTAAATAATTGTCTAAACCCCAGGTATTTGGGAATATACAAGAACGGATGTTCTGTCTACAGAATTCATTACGTGCGCTACACAAATAGGTCAACAGAAAAAAGTTTCCTGTCAAACTGATTGTTATTCACTGATTCAATTTTGAATTTTCAAGACTCAGGTAAAAGAAAGAAGCGGCTTTTCCAGATAGAAAAGCCGCTTTATCATATTCTGCGATGAATGATTTTTTATTGATCAATCCACTTGTCATCTTTCATTTCACCAAGAATCACTACGTCTTTCGTACGTGAATAATCCTCAGCTGCAAGAAGCATTTGCTCTCTAGTATCTCTTCTGATTCGTATACCTTGTGATCCTGAATTCCTTACTTCAATGTAAAAACCATCTCGCAATCTTGCTGGTTTTGTTGGAGGTCTACCCATTTGTTTGTATTTTTCTACGCCTAATATAATAATTCATTAAACGTATCGATTAAAATTATATTTTTTTAGGAATCTGACAAATTTGATTCCGCTGGTTGTTTTTATATAGACTCCTTGATTTTTGTACTTGTCTGATCGCACAACCCCAACAATGGAGAAAGCTGTAACCACAGAATGAATAACAAAAATCAGAAGCTCAGATGTGGCAAAAAAGAACTCAGCAAATCAATTATATACCAAATGCTTTATCCAATATTCAAATTTGGCGCGAATATATAACTTTATTTCGAAATCCCAAAAAATGGGTTGATTATCACTAAAATAACTGGCTTATGATCTGGCCAAGTGAATCCCAATTTTATAACTTTACAAAGTTATAATTTTACAATTTAATAAAATTGTGTAAAAAGTCCGTTTTTACTGGGAGTCACAGACATTACAGGCGTATTTTCATACCCCAAACTTAAACGCGATCAACCCTCCTTTACCTGGTAGAAAGTTCCATTTTCATTCATTTCCATCGAAACCAGATTCCAGCAGATAAACAACGGAAGCAAACGGTCTATGTGTGACTTTTCCAGGCCGGAAAGACGATAAATTTTACTCAGGGTGATCAATGGATTTTGTGCAACTACGCTTAGCAGTCTGTTTTCCTCCTCGCCTATTTTCTCAGGTCTTTTCTGATCTGCCTGTTCTATTTTCCAAACATCCAGCAGGATCTTATTGGCTAAAAGTGTATGATCTTTTCTCCGGACATATGCTTTCCACTTTCCCATCTCGTTCAAGGCTAAAACTGGACGTTTCGTGCTTTTCCCGACAGAAATTTCCAAGACCAGTTTCATGTCTTCCTGCCAGATTCTCGACTGAAATTCCAGCTTGGGATTGCAATACATATATGCTGCTTCCTCGATCATGTGGATTTCTTCCGTAGGATCAACTCCGATAATTTTCCCATTGTCTTTCACCCCAATTAGAAGTCTTCCTCCATCGGTATTTGCAAAAGCCACTAAAGTTCTGGCAATTTTTTTAGAATCATCAATCTGGAATTTGAAATCCTGTTGCTGGTGTTTCCCCTCTTTGATCAATGATTTTACTGAGTGCATACAGCAAAAATAAAAAAGTAAACCTGAAAAACAGAGACTTTTACCAGAGTCTATTCATTCCAAATCTCCCAGGCTTTGTTCGCCTGTTCTTTCAACATCGAAAGCCCATTCAGTATCGTAGCTCCACGAAGTTTGGATTCTCTCAGGAACCGGGTTTCTTCCGGATTATAAATCAGATCAATACACAAATGACTTTCGGTCAAATATTCAAAAGGAAACGGTACACAAGCTTCCACATCCGGAAAAGTTCCTACCGGGGTACAATTCACGATTACTTTACACGCTCGGAGCATGTGCTCGTTTATTGCTCCGTAGGAGAATTCTTTTGTTCCCTGCGGATTCCTGGAAATCCGAATCATATCCAGGCCAATCTTTTTCAAAACATAAGCAACGGCTTTTGAAGCTCCTCCCGTTCCCAAAATGATTGCGCGCTCATGCTCATTCGTCAGAAAAGGTTTGATCATCTGGTGAAAACCGAAAGCATCCGTGTTGTACCCGGTTTTTTTACCATTTTGAAAGGAAATACAGTTTACCGCCCCAATTTCAGTTGCCTCTTCGGAAAGTATATCCAAAAATGGAATAACAGCTTCTTTGTAAGGTATTGTAACCGATAATCCTTTTAGATCAGAAATACTAAAAACTGCCTCAATCCCAACTATTGCAGGTAATTCAAAATTGCAAAAAGTGTGATTCAGACCTTCTCGGGAAAATTTTTCCTCAAAGTAACTCTTCGAGAATGAATGCCCCAGCGTTTTACCGATTAATCCGAATTCAGGCATCTTTTTTTATAAATTTTGACCTCAGATAACTGATTAACATCGGTAAAACAGAAATAAACACGATAATCAGAACCACTTTCTCATTGTTCTGCCTGATCCATGGAATGTTTCCGAGGAAATATCCGGAAATTGTCATACTGGTAATCCAAAGTACACCTCCGATGATGTCAAAGGTCAGGAATTTACGATAACCCATCTTCCCTACTCCTGCCGCAAATGGTGTAAATGTGCGCACGATCGGAACAAAACGCGCCATAACGATGGCAAATACACCACGTTTTTCAAAAAATGCTTCTGTTTGTTGCAAGTATCTCTCCTTCACCAATTGTTTTCCCCTGATTTTCCAATTGAATACACTTAACCCGATTCGCCTTCCTACCCAATAGTTCACATTGTCTCCCAAAACAGCTGCAACAGAAAGCAAAACCAATAAGTAAAACAGGTTCAACTGACCGGAAGCGGCAAAAATTCCAGCAGTAAAAAGTAATGAATCTCCTGGAAGAAAAGGCATGACAACTAAGCCCGTCTCAATAAAAATTACCAGAAATAACACAACATAAACAGCGGTTCCGTAGGTCTCCACAATCCACTCAAAATCCAAGTGAATCAGATGTTTGAACAGTTCTATCATAACTGAATGATTAATACATTTTGTAATTAGGCTCAAAAGCTTCAAACCAACCAGTTATTCCCCCTTCCAAGATAGCAATATGTTGAAAACCGTATCTGCATTCCAGCAAATTCGCCACGGATTCAGCTCTTCTTCCTGTTTTGCACAAAATAATATACGGCTTCATTTTATCCATCGTCTCAGCCAGCTCAGGAACCTGGTGCATCGGGATTTTTGTCCCGCCAATGGAACAGATTTCCACTTCCCATGGCTCACGAATGTCAATTAATTCCGCCTCATTACTTTGAATCAGTTGCTTACAAACTTCAGAGGTAATGTGATTCATGCTTGTCTTTTTTCAACAAAGATAATTTTAAATTTAAAACATACAGAATGATCGAAACGGATCAATTAAAACAAATATCCGTATCGTTTTCTTTCCAATTCTCCATGTTCAATTTACTTGATTTTACCGAACTTTCCATTTTGAACAAGGCTATAAAATCTATTTGATGGTTAAATCAATAGATTCCGTCACAAACAAAAAACTATGGAGATAAAAGCTCCGACACTTTGACTTCGTTCAATAACCGAGGCTTTCCATACTATTTAATTCAGATTAATTCCCGAAACCGAATTTAATTCCTGTGATGGCATTGATCCGAATCCCATTATCTCTGTATGTTTCCCATCGAGGAACAACATTTCCAGAACCTGGAGGATTTTCATACTCCCCGACACGTTGCCCCTTGATATTGAAAGTTCCCAAACCTAGTCCAAAATACATATCAATGCTGAATTTTCCATCTCCTGGCCAGAACTGTAAGCCCATATTGAAGCGAAAAATGAACTGGCTGATGCTGGATCTTGCATTGTCGAGCATATCGAATTTGTTGGTATAATTGTATTGCCTGAATTTAAAAACTGGAGACAAGTAAAGTCCTTTCATTTGACCGTCGTCAAATGACGGATAAAACCGTGGTGCCAGTGAAACGTGAAAACCAACAGATGCAAATGCATTTTTGTCAATCGCATCAAAATCCCAGAGTCCAAGGTCTCCTTGCCATAATTTTTGATTCCCAAAATTCGACCCGAACTGGGAAATAGTAGGCCCCAGTTCCAATTCCAGGCTGATCAGTCGCGCTACCCGCTGTTCGTAACTAAAATTGAATTCGCCCGCTGCCAATTGTGTCGGTGAAAATTTAATTGCAAAATTTCTATAACCGGATTCATTTTGTGAGTAGGTTGAAAAAGAAACCGCAGAAAGTATAATGATTCCTAAAAGCCTTTTCATATATTCAGTTTATTTTCAAGCAAAGAAACTATTTTTTTATTAATTCATAAACTTTCTGTTTACAATCGATCTTTCGAAAAATTAAAATACCGAAATTTGTATATGACAAATTCATCAGACTGGATTAATGCACTTCGTTTAAGAACACTTCCGTTATCTGTTTCAGGAATCCTAGTAGGATCTTTTGTCGCAGTCTACCAGGGATACTGGAATCCGATCATTTTTTTACTGGCACTTTTCACTACGCTGTTGTTCCAGATTTTATCAAACCTGGCAAATGACCTGGGAGATTATCTGAAAGGAGCAGATAATTCGGGAAGAATCGGGCCGGTGAGAGCCGTACAGTCGGGAGCCATCTCGAAATCCGCTATGAAAAATGCCGTGGTTTTCACTGCTGCAATTTCTTTTATCAGCGCCGGGTTTCTTATCTATTTCGGAACAAAGCATCTTTCTTCTGCGAGTATTTACATCTACACCGGACTGGCAATTGCTTCTATTCTGGCTGCTGTTACTTATACGATCGGTAAAAAAGCATACGGCTACAATGGTTTGGGCGATTTGTTTGTCTTTATTTTCTTCGGGTTGATCAGCGTGATGGGGGTTTATCCTTTATTTTCAGACACATTTTCATGGGAATTGGTTTTGCCAGCAGTTACGATCGGTTTTTTGAGCACATCTGTTCTGAATCTCAACAACATGCGTGACCGGGAAAATGATGAAAAGGTAGGAAAACGAACACTGGCTGTCAAACTGGGCGCAAAAAATGCCAAGCGCTACCATTTTTTCCTGATTTCAACGGCTTTTCTCAGCTGGATCTTCTTCCTGGTTCTGTCCAAAAACTGGTTAGGTTTCGTCTCGTTGATTCCAACAATCCTGTTCATAAAACACCTCATTTTTGTGGCAAAGAACAGCGTTCCAAAGGAGTTGGATTCCCAACTCAAAACAGTTGCCCTGGGAACATTTTTTATCAGTATTCTCTACGTGATCAGTGTTTCTGTCAGTCAATGGGTTTTCTAAAAAACAATAGTTTATCGGCTTCACACGAAGCTTTTGTGCTGAACTTTAAACGTCCGAGTGGAACAAGTCGTGGAATCCTGGCACAGAAAAAGAGCTGGAAACTCATGCTCACGAATGCGGAAGGAAGTTCCGGGTTGGGAGAATGTTCCGTAATTCCAGGATTATCCCCGGATTACCATTCGGATATGCAATACGAAGAGCAACTTGACCGCGTTTGTCAGAACCCACTTCTATTTATTGAAAAAAAAGAATTACTGCTTGATTTCCCTTCCATTTTATGCGGATTGGAAAGTGCATATTGTGATCTTCTGAATGGTGGGAAAGGTATTTATTTCAACTCAGCAAAAAGTAAAAGCGGTTTTAAAATTCCGATCAATGGTCTGATCTGGATGGGTGATGAAACGTTTATGCAAGATCAGATAGAGGATAAAATAGCTGCCGGATTTTCTTGTATCAAACTGAAAGTTGGTGCTATTGACTTCCAACAGGAACTGAAATTACTGGCAGGTATTCGCTCACGTTTTGATGCTTCTAAAATTACGCTGCGCGTGGATGCAAACGGGGCTTTCGGTTTGAATGATGTCCTGTGGAAGCTGGAAGAACTCTCCAAACTGGATATTCACAGCATTGAACAACCTATCAAGGCTGGTTCTTGGGAAGAAATGTCCGGTTTATGTGCAAAAACTCCGCTTCCAGTTGCTTTGGATGAAGAATTGATTGGAGTAGGCCTTCGCAGCAGTAAAATCGATCTGCTTGATATGATCCAACCGCAATACATCATTCTTAAACCAAGTTTGCATGGAGGTTTTAGCGGAACACAAGAATGGATAGAACTGGCAGAAGAACGAATGATTCCATGGTGGATTACTTCTGCTTTGGAAAGTAATATAGGGCTGAATGCCATTGCCCAATTTACTGCAGAATTCAATCCCACTTTGCCACAGGGGTTGGGAACCGGAGGTTTATATGAAACAAACTTCGATACGCCTTTGCATATCAAAAAAGGATTCTTGCACTATCAGTTCTAATTCATTGTTAAACCGTTTTACGTAATTCCGCAATATTACGTCCGGGTAAGGCACATTTTTTCGAGGAAAATCAAGTATTCTGGCAACTCGGTCCACACGTAATATTGCGAAATGACATTCAAAACCATCCCCTTCAATTCTTTTACATTTACCAATCAAATTCATTACAAACTCCAGGATTTATCCGTAATTTCCATCTTGGAATGGAAAACTGAAAAATTCAATGAATTATGACTATTGAAGCACTTAAAAACAGAGTCGCTCTTCCAGTTATTGTATCTCCGATGTTCCTGGTTTCCGGAAGTAAATTGGTTATCGAATGCTGTAAAAGTGGAATTGTAGGAACTCTCCCTTCTCTCAACGGAAGATCCTCTGAAGATTTCGAGTGGATGTTGATTGAAATCACCGATGCATTAAAAGCGTTTGAAAAGGAAACAAACATAAAACCGGCACCTTTCGGAGTGAACCTGATTGTAAACAAAACCAATTCAAGGCTCATGCCTGACTTGGATCTTTGTATCAAATACCAGATTCCTCTGGTAATTACTTCATTGGGAGCGGTGAAAGAAGTCGTTGATGCAGTACACAACTATGGCGGATTGGTATTTCATGATGTGATAAAAAAACGGCATGCGGAAAAAGCCGTTGAATCCGGTGTTGATGGAATTATTGCCGTTGCAAACGGTGCTGGAGGTCATGCAGGAACTGCGAATCCTTTCGCATTGGTAGAGGAGATCAGGTCATTCTATCCGGGAACATTGATTCTTGCCGGAGCCATTACCACAGGAAAAGATATCCTTGCAGCTGAAAACATGGGGGCCGATTTTGCCTACATGGGAACCCGCTTCATCGCAACGGAAGAAAGTATGGCTCAGCCCGCATATAAAGAAATGTTACTCACTTCTCACATCGACGATATCATATATACCGACGGAATTTCGGGAGTGAACGCAAACTTCCTGATTCCAAGTATTGAAAAGTCCGGAATTGATATCTCGGAAAAAAAGGAAGAAAATTTTTCGAAATTGTCAGCCGAACACAGCAAGGCGTGGAAAGATATCTGGTCTGCAGGGCAAGGCACTACCGGAATTGAAAAAATAGAACCTGTAGCCGGTTTAGTCGATTCCCTGAAAAAAGAATACAAGGCCGCTCTTGTGGAGAATCAGGAAAAACTGTTGAACCTGAAATATTGAATACAACTCATCAGTCAGATCAAAGTATTTGTACCGTTCTATGAAAAAATCTTAAACTCGAGAGCGAATGACAAAAAAATCGACCGGTTCAAAAAACAGATGGATATTTCATTTCCGGAAAACTTCCTGGATTTCTACTAAATAACCAACGAAAGAAAATCGTATAAAACGTGATATTGACGGAATGCATTTCAAATCATCTGATTTTGTATAAATAAAATATGACCTTTTAGATTACCTGCAAGATCAGCGTAAAAAATGAATATATCACCTATATTTTCATCCATAATCCGGATACTTTGGAAAAACAAAAAATCCGTTGATCATGAACCAACGGATTTTTTATTGCCACCTATTTTTTAGGTATTTGTTTCATCAGTAACTTCTACAGACCAGTGCTAACACTTCCCCTATCAGTAACTTTGTTACGGGTCGGCGCTAACGCTTCTCCTATCAGTAACTTTGTTACTTCTTATCGTTTACTTCCTCAAAGTCAACATCTGTCACTTCATCATTCGGATTTTCTCCAGCGTTTCCGCCTTGATCTCCTGCATCTGAACCACCAGCATTCGCTGCATTATACATATCCTGGGAAGCTGCCTGAAATGCGTTGTTCAAACGCTCCATTGCCGGTTCCAGATTCGCTATATTTTTCGCTTCAAACTCTGTTTTCAATGCCGTCAAAGCATCTTCAATCGGTTGTTTTTTATCTGCCGGAATTTTATCTCCATACTCTTTCAACTGACGCTCGGTCTGGAAGATCAATGAATCTGCCTTGTTCAAAGCTTCCGCCTCTTCTTTGCGTTTTCTGTCCGCATCTGCGTTTGCTTCTGCTTCTGCTTTCATACGCTTAATCTCCTCATCAGACAAACCGGAAGATCCTTCGATCTTAATAGATTGCTCTTTTCCGGTTCCTTTGTCTTTAGCAGAAATATGCATGATTCCGTTTGCATCCACATCAAATGTTACTTCGATTTGCGGAACTCCACGCGGTGCAGATGGAATGTCTGTCAATGAGAATCGCCCCAATGTTTTGTTATCGTTTGCCATCGGGCGCTCACCTTGCAACACATGGATATCTACTGCTGGCTGGTTGTCTGCCGCTGTGGAGAATGTCTCAGATTTCTTGGTCGGAATAGTTGTATTCGCTTCGATCAATTTCGTAAATACTCCACCCATTGTTTCGATTCCCAAAGACAATGGAATAACATCCAGCAACAAGACATCTTTTACTTCACCTGTCAGAACCCCACCTTGAATTGCAGCACCAACTGCTACTACTTCATCCGGGTTTACACCTTTTGAAGGCGCTTTCCCGAAGAAACGCTGAACAGCATCCTGAATCACCGGAATACGTGTAGATCCACCAACCAGAATCACTTCATCAATATCACTTGTAGACAATCCTGCATTTTGAAGTGCAGAACGACAAGGAGCAATTGTTCTTTCAACGATTGAAGCGATCAATTGCTCAAATTTCGAACGTTGCAATGTTCTTACCAAGTGTTTCGGAATCCCGTTCACCGGCATGATGTATGGCAGGTTAATCTCTGTAGAAGTAGTGGAAGACAACTCGATTTTTGCTTTCTCAGCCGCTTCTTTCAGACGTTGCAAAGCCATCGGGTCCTGGCGCAGGTCAAGTCCTTCTTCTGCTTTGAACTCGTCAGCCAACCACGTGATAATTGCCTCATCCACATCGTCACCTCCCAGGTGAGTATCACCGTCAGTTGCCAACACTTCAAACACTCCGTCACCTAATTCCAATACGGAAACGTCATGCGTACCACCACCAAAGTCAAATACAACGATTTTCTGGTCAATTCCTTTTTTATCCAGCCCATAAGCCAATGCTGCTGCCGTAGGCTCGTTGATGATTCGCTTGATAGTCAAACCTGCTATTTCACCAGCTTCCTTAGTAGCCTGACGCTGAGAGTCGTTGAAGTATGCAGGGACAGTTACAACTGCTTCAGTAACTGTCTGGCCCAAATAATCCTCAGCTGTCTTCTTCATTTTCTGAAGAATCATTGCTGAAATTTCCTGCGCCGTATATAAACGCCCGTCTATATCTACACGCGGAGTATTGTTGTCACCTTTTACAACTTTATAAGGTACCCGATCTGCTTCCTTCTTTGTATCATCGAAAGATGCCCCCATAAAACGTTTGATTGAATAGATAGTTTTAGTTGGGTTTGTGATCGCTTGACGTTTAGCAGGATCTCCCACTTTGATCTCACCACCTTCAACAAACGCTACAACAGATGGAGTAGTTCGTTTACCTTCAGAATTTGCGATTACAACTGGCTCGTTTCCTTCCATTACGGAAACACAAGAGTTTGTTGTTCCTAAATCGATTCCAATTATTTTTCCCATTTTATTTAATTTTCGTTTTTATCAGAAATTTCCTTCATTCAGTCAAAGGTTATGCCAGCAACTTTTTCATTTCATTTTCTGTCAAAAATGACAGAATTTGAAGTTTTATATGCTCGTTTGACTGACGAAGTTGACAAATTGGGTAAATGTGTTATGTCATTTTGTCACTTACTGTATGTTATTCAACAACAGAGCATAATGTAGAACGACAGGAAAATTAGTTTTTTTGTTTGAATTCCTAATAACAAAGTCACAAATCGCAATATCGCAATATTGCGAACCAAAGGCTCTGTAAGGCCTCCAACGTTATCTGAAGTGAATTATTCACTCGAAAAGTGCTGCTATTCTATATCGGCTCTTCGCCCGCCTTGTTAAAAACCAGATAATAAACCGGAATTCCCATCAGTATGAGTACAATGCTTCCAAAAGTATCCCAAAATGTAAACACAGTCAGTGAAACACAAATAACTACTGCAAAAACCAGATACAAAAACGGAACAACCGGGTAACCGAATGCTCTGTATGGCCGCTCAGCATCAGGCATGATTTTTCTCAGCCTGAACAAGCCCAGGATGGTCACAATATAAAAGATCATTGATCCGAAAGTGGCAAACTTGATCAGAATTCCGTATGATCCGGAACAACACAAAACAATTGCCCACAAATTCTGAATCCACATGGCCCAGGCCGGAACACCGAAACGGTTAATACCGCTTGCTTTTCGGAAAAACAATCCATCTTTCGACATCGCATAGAACAAACGCGACCCTGCCATAATCAATCCGTTATTACAACCAAAAGTCGAAATCATAATCAGGATTGCCATCAGGTAATTGGCCGTATGTCCGAAAAGCATAAAGGCAGCAGAAGTTCCCACCCGATCCGAACTCGCAAACTGAATCCCGGTAGAAAGTACATTTTCTTTTGAGTAAACGAAATCGCCTTCAAAAGGAGCTCCGTGGAGCGGAAGCAATCCAAGGTAAGCTATGTTGGCCAGAATATAAAGCACTGTCACGATGAATGTTCCCAAAAACAAAGATCGCGGCAGGTTCCGCTCCGGATTCCGGATATCTCCGGCTATAAACGTCACATTATTCCATGCATCGGAAGAAAAAAGTGAGTTAATAATTGTTGTAGAAAGGACGATCATCAAACCAATGGTCGTCAAATCGGTAGTCAACCAGCTACCGTCCGCTTGCTTTTTGGTCGAACTTGCTTCCCATAAGTGCTGAAAATTTTCATCGAAAAAGCCCGATGTAATTCCAAGAATAATTCCCGCTATAATTAAAACCGTAAGCGCTATCAGTTTGGAACTGGTAAAAATGGCCTGGATCATCTTTCCATAATTAATCCCGCGAATATTTAGAAAAGTCAGAATCAGAATGGTGCCTGCCCCAACAAAATTGGCGCCGTTAATCTTAATTGCTCCAAATTCCAGCAATGTTTCATCTACCAAAACAGGGAAAAAGACTCCTGCAAATTTTCCGAACGCCACCCCGACTGCTGCGATGACTCCGGTTTGAATCACTGCAAAAGTAGTCCAGCCGTATAAAAAAGACGGTAATTTTCCCCAGGCTTCCCTGATGTAAACAAACTGTCCGCCCGCTTTCGGGAACATTGCTGCCAGTTCACCATAACTCAAAGCTCCAAATAAAGTAATTATCCCGGTCATTAACCAGGTAAAGAGCAACCAGCCGGAACTTCCGAGATCACGTGCCATTTCCGAAGAAACAATAAAGATTCCCGAACCAATCATACTTCCCGCAACCAGGAAAGTTGCATCCATCAATCCAAGTGATTTTTTTGAGTTTTCCTCCATAAATAGTAACAAAAAAGTCCCGCCATAAGAGCGAGACTTCAAATTATTCTTTCAATATTATTCTTCAGCGGATTCTTGTTGCTCACTGATTTTGCTATTTCGTTTCCCATAGAAGAAATAGATCAGGAAGCCCACAATCATCCAGAGGCCTGCAACCTCAAGTGTTGAAATATCCAGGGCAATGATCATGAACATACAAACTCCCATTCCTAAAATCGGAATAACTGGAACCCAAGGTGTTTTGAACGGTCTTTCCAGATCCGGGAATTTCTTACGCATTACAATGATTCCGGCACACACGATCACAAATGCAAGTAATGTACCGAAGGATGTTAAATCTCCGGCCACACTTCCTGGAACAAAAGCAGCGAAGGCTCCTACCAGGATAAACAAAATCATGTTCGATTTATAAGGTGTTCTGAATTTCGGATGCAGATCCGAGAATACTCCCGGTATCAATCCGTCCTTCGACATAGAGTAAAACACACGGGATTGTCCCATTAACATAACCAGTATCACCGAAGAGAATCCTGCGAGAATGGCGATCGTAATTCCGGTTGCCAGCCAGCCGTAACCATGCATGTAGGTATTCACCGCATACGCCACGGAAGCCTCTTTTCCTGCTTTTTCATATTCCTGCCACGGAGCTACTCCAGTCAATACATGTGCAAAAAGAATGTATAAAACCGTACAGATTACCAAAGACCCCAAAATACCTATCGGCATGTCTCTTTTTGGGTTTTTAGCTTCCTGGGCAGCAGTTGAAACCGCATCAAATCCAATAAAGGCAAAAAATACAATTGCAGCTCCCCCAACTACTCCACCCCAACCGTGACGGAAAACTCCCTCGTGGTTTTCAACTCCTTCCGGAATCAGGTATGGCGTGTGATTATCCGGGTTGATAAACTGCCACCCGATTGCAATAAAAATTAAAACGATCGCTACTTTCAGGAATACCATCAAACCATTGATAAATGCAGATTCCTGGGTTCCTTTAATCAACAAAAGCGTTACCATCAACAAGATTCCCAATGCCGGGGCATTCAGATATCCGGATGTAGTTTGTACCTGAATCTTCAATTCTGCACTCAATCGTCCCAGCTCACTGTCAGATAAGATAACCACTCCATTTTTAGCCATTGCCATCAATTCCTGCGGAAGTTGTGCAATGTATTCGGTACCTGCCAGTTTATTCACATGTTCGAACGGAGAATGGCACCATTCATAAGGTATGGCACCACCCAGAAGATTATTCAGGTATTCGCTCCAGGCAATCGAAACAGTAGCTGCACCCAGTGCATATTCCATCAGCAAAGCCCATCCGATAATCCAGGCTACGATTTCTCCAAGTGTTGCGTAGGAATACGTGTAAGCACTTCCTGCAATCGGAATAGTGGATGCAAATTCAGCATAGCACAATCCTGCAAAAGCACATCCAACTGCAGCCAGGGCAAAAGACAAAGTTACTCCTGATCCCGCTGCTTCCCCTGCTGCTGCTGCTGTTCTCACAAACAGTCCCGCTCCGATAATCGCACCGATCCCCAGGGCAATCAATGACCAGGCACCAAGCGTTTTTTTCAATCCGCCTTCATTTGTAGCTGCCTCTTTCAGCAAAAGCGGAATGGATTTCTTTTTAAAAATATTGGACATAAGTTTTAATAGTTATTCTGTTTACCAATGTTTATGTAACCGTTAGTAAATTGTTTTCAAACCGCTAAAGATAGAAAAAATGTGAATGAATGCTAAAATCAAAATATTTGCTCCGATTTTAGTTGCCTTATTTCAGGTTAGTGAACTTTCAACTACATTTGAGTTAAAGAATCTTGCAATATGTGGATATTTCGCTTTAACTCCAATCTCAAGAATTTTTTCCGTCTGTTGTCCATTATCAGGATTATTATCGGGCATTACCTGGCCAACTGGTTCATGTCCGGACCATTACGGGTAATCTTCAATCCGAGGGGTAAAAACCGGAAAACGCGTCCGGAAAGACTTCGTCTAATTATTGAGGACTTGGGGCCTACTTTCATTAAGTTCGGACAAATTGTAGCTGACAGGCCTGACATTGCTTCTGAAGGTTTGCGCTCCGAACTGAAAAAACTACAGTCATCCGCCAAACCCATGCCAGATGATATTGCAGTTCAGATTATCGAAAATGAAATCGGTGCGGATCTGGATTCCGTTTTTTCTGAATTCAACCCGCATCATATTGCATCGGCTTCCATCGCACAAGTATATCGTGCAAAGCTGCAGACAGGAGAAGAAGTAGTTTTGAAAGTTCAACGCCCAAATATCCGCAACAAGATCCGACTGGATATCAAACTGCTTCAGATTTTTGCAAAAAAGATCCAGGATCAGTACCCGGAGATCAGCAATTTCAACCTGATCCGCTTCATTGAGGATTTTGGTGATATCATGCTGAAAGAGCTGGATTTTATGAACGAGCTTTCGAATATGATGCGTTTCACCAATATGTTTAAAGGCGACGATCGCGTATATATTCCAAAAGTCTTCAGCAAATACTCCACATCGAAACTCCTGATAATGGAATACATCGAAGGAGAAGCTCCGGATAACCTGGCAAATCTCATTACGAAAGGATATGATGCAAAAATCATTGCTGAAAACGGTATCAACATTATTTTGAGCATGATCTTAAGACATGGCTTTTTCCATGCAGATCCGCATTCCGGGAATATCTTCATTCGCGATGATAATCAACTGATATTGATCGATTTCGGAATGTGTGCCAGTCTGAAACCCAAACAAATCGACGGATTAATCGATTTCCTGATCGGTTTTGCAGACGGAAATCCGCATAAAATTGCCAAAGCTTTGCTCAAACTCACAGAAGCAGACAGCCTGCGCGACATAGAAAGCCTCGAATTTGAAATACGGGAACTGACACAAAAATATACCTATTTCAACTATGATGATGTGGATATTTCCGGATTGTTTACCGATACATTCAAATTGCTGATGAAATACGGAATTACAATTCCAAGCAATTTGTACATGTTATTGAAAACACTCGTCACCATTCAGAAAGTAGCCGAATCACTGCAAGTGAAACTCGACCTGATCGGGATGGTGAAGCCGTATGCGAAGGAAAAAATCAAGGAACGTTTTGGCTGGAAAAACATCAGGTCAAAGATTGTCAACTCTGCCGAAGACTATCTCTACCTGATAGAAACACTTCCGAAAGATATCAAATCCATTGTCACCAGCTTCAAAGAAGAAGGACTTAAACACAATATCAAAATCGGAGAAGATGGTAATTCAATCGGGAACAACCAGCTCCGCTGGCACATATATCGTTTCGGGTCGATCATACTGCTTGGAATCCTGTTGATTTCTGCTACATTACTGAAAGTATTCAATGTTCAAACCGTTATCTCGAAAAACGGTCATCCGGTCATGCAGGAAGTTTTCGGCAATTTTCCGGATGTCTTCTTCGTAACTGTTGTCATCATTTCCATTTTCGCCGCATTGCGGATGATGTTCCGGGCAAAATAGATAAAGATTTCAGTTCATTCCCTCTGAAATCCGGTAATTCGACTAAATTTGCGGACATTAATATTATTGAACAAAAGTTAGCAAGTTAACTACAATGACAGTACACGAAATCCGCAAACATTTTTTTGAGTTTTTTGCATCAAAGGGGCATCAGATTATTCCTTCTGCACCGATGGTTGTTAAAAATGATCCAACGCTGATGTTTACCAATGCCGGAATGAACCAATTTAAGGATTATTTCCTTGGAAACGCAGTTCCAAAACATCGTCGTATCGCTAATTCTCAAAAATGTTTGCGCGTTTCAGGAAAACATAACGACTTGGAAGAAGTGGGTGTTGATACCTATCACCACACCATGTTCGAAATGCTCGGAAACTGGTCATTCGGAGATTATTTCAAGGAAGAAGCTATTACCTGGGCATGGGAATTACTGACGGAAGTTTACAGAATTCCAAAAGATCGTTTGTATGTAACTGTTTTCGAAGGCGACGATAAAGATGGAGTTCCGAAAGACCAGGAATCTTATGACATTTGGAAGAAATTCATTGCGGAAGACCGGATTATCCTCGCTTCCAAAAAGGACAATTTCTGGGAAATGGGTGATACGGGGCCTTGCGGACCTTGTACTGAAATCCATGTTGATAATCGTCAGGAAGCAGAAAGAGCAAAAGGAGACGGAAAAAAATGGGTAAACCAGGATCATCCACAAGTGATTGAAATCTGGAATAATGTCTTCATGCAATTCAACCGCAAAGCGAACGGCAGCCTCGAGCCGCTTCCTGCTACTCACGTGGATACCGGAATGGGACTGGAGCGTCTGGCAATGACGCTTCAGGAAAAAACTTCCAACTACGATATTGATTTGTTTCAAACCTTGATCCGGCACATGGAACTAGTTTCCGGAAAAAAATACGGAACGGACGAAA
>JAIRJW010000020.1 GCA_031260455.1 Fluviicola sp. | reverse complement strand
CTTCTTACGGATTTAGACCGGGTGCAACGGAACAAAACACGACTACTGCGGGTGCCGGACTGATGACTTCATTTGTGTCAACCAGTTCATCCGATGGTGCTGAAAAAGGAGAGAGTATTGCCGGATTCGGATCGGAATATACCAACGGGCAATATAACAGGGGAGCACCTGCTAATGGCGGTGGTGGTGGAAACGGACACAACGCTGGTGGTGGTGGTGGATCCAACGGAAATAACGGAGTGACGTGGAATGGACAGGGAGTCATGTGTTCCGGTTGTCCAGGTGCTGCAGCATGGCTTTTGGATCCGTATGTTATTGCAAACGGGAATACGCTGACAACTTCATCCGGTGGCGGACGCGGGGGATACACTTATGGCGCGAATAACCAGAACGCGTTAACGGTTGCTCCGAGTAATTCCAGTTGGGGTGGTGATTACCGCGATCCGGTTGGCGGATACGGAGGCAGGCCTTTGACAATCATACCTGAAAACCGAATTTTCTTCGGTGGCGGCGGTGGAGCAGGAGACTCCAATAACGGATCCAATCTTCTAGGGGGAAGTGGTGGTGGAATTGTTTATATCATTGCTCCAACTATTGTTGGATCGGGAAGTATTCGTTCTGATGGGGGAGCAGCTGTGAACCAGATTGCGAACAACAACGCGGCAAATAATGATGCGCCTGCAGGCGGTGGCGGTGGTGGAACGGTTATCATCAAAGGTGCGGTTGCCAGTTCGCTGACCTTGAGTGCTGTGGGAGGAAAAGGAGGTGATCAGAGATATATCGTAAACGAAAGCGAAGGTCCTGGCGGCGGCGGAGGTGGCGGTTTTATCGCAATTACATCCGGTTCGCCGACACAGATAATTGCAGGTGGAGCCAGTGGCATGACTTTGTCAACTTCTTTGACCGAATTTGTGGAAAACGGTGCTACAGATGGTGGATCCGGGCAATTGGCATCGATCCCGAACTCATTTATCAATTATACTGTGACTGACATTACAGCAACGGTGAATACTCCTGCCTGTGTTGGTTCTACGCTGAGTTTTACAACGACTGTTTCTACCCCGGGAGGAACTTATCAGTGGAGCGGTCCGAATGGTTTCAGCTCCACCAGTGCAAGCCCGGTGATTTCAAATGCAGTGGTTACCCATACCGGGACCTACCGGGTAATTTATACTACTCCGGGCGGATGTAAGGATACTTTTCAGGTTGCAGTGGTTGTCCATCCGAAGCCGGTAATCAACCTGGCAGGAACCAATTTATCCTGTGCAACTCCCTGTAATGGGAACGTAGCGCTGAATTTTACAACGACAACGACTGCTCCGTACACATATTTATGGAACAACGGGGCAACTACTCAGAATATTTCAGGCGTTTGCGCCGGAACTTATTCCGTTACCCTAACGGATGCTAATACCTGTACTGCAACAGCCAATGCGGTGATTACCGCTCCGACACCACTTGCGGCAACAGTTGCCGTGACCAATACGGCTTGTAGCAATACCTGCAATGGTGCTATTGCAGTAACTGCATCCGGAGGAACAACAGCATATCAGTACAGCCTGAACGGAGCTCCGAATCAAACATCGAATACGTATTCTGCGCTTTGTGCTGGTGCGTATATTATTCAGGTGCAGGATGCAAACAGCTGTACTGCCACTGTGAATGCAACGATTACAGAACCTCCGGTGCTGAATGTATCTTTAGTATCAACAATACCTTCCATCTGTGCTGTAAATAACGGGTCGGTAACGGTGAGTGCTTCCGGTGGAACACCTGCTTATAATTATACACTCGGATCCGTCAGCAATACAACAGGAATATTTAACGGCCTGGCATCAGGAACTTACAATGTCACAGTAACGGATGCGAACGGTTGTACCAAAACGCTTACCGTGACAGTTGCTTCAACAGTTGCTCCTACAGCTTCTATTGCAAGTCAGCAGCATGTAAGTTGTTTCGGAGGTGCAAATGGATCTGCCATTATCGGAATGAGTGGTGGAACAGCTCCATATACTTTCTCACTGAACGGCGGACCTTCACAACCATCTAACGTTTTCAGCAACCTGGTAGCAGGCTCTTACACGGCAACAGTAACGGATGCCAACGGGTGTGCGTCAACTGCTCCCCTGGTTATTACACAACCCGCTCAGCTGACTTATACAACGGCATTTACTCCTGTTTCCTGTTTTGGGCAATGCAATGGACAGATTCAGATTACTCCTTCCGGAGGTACGGGACCTTATGATTATTCGCATGATAACGGATTGACCTTCGCTCTGGCGAACCCGATTACGAATCTGTGTGCCGGAAACGTGGAATTGGTGGTGCGTGATTCAAAGGGATGTTTGACCAACTCCATAGCGACGATTATGCAGCCGGATGCTTTGTCGGCGACTTTTACGAAAACAGACCCGGTTTGTAATGGTTCCTGTGATGGGTCGGTCACGCTGACTGTTTCCGGTGGAACGCCTGTTTATTCCTATAGTCTGAACAATACAGCTGCTCAAACATCCAATGTGATCCAGAACGTTTGCGGTGGGGTTCAGAATGTGAAAATTACAGATGTCAACGGGTGTGCATTTCAGGTAAACCCGGTATTAACAAATCCACCAGCTATACAGATCAATATGATTTCCATGACCGAATCGAATTGTGGATTTAATAACGGAGAACTGGTTGTAGAGGCTGTGAGTCCGAATCCGCCGTTCAATTATTCGATCAATGCCGGTGTGCTTCAACCTACCGGAACTTTTACAAGTTTGTTTGCAGGAGCTTACAATGTCCTGGCAGTGGATGCCCTGGGGTGTGAGTCACACGTCTTTTTCGGAGTAAATGATGTTGAAATGGACGGAATTCTGATTTCGAAAACGGATCCTCTTTGCTACGGTTCGTTCGACGGAACAGTAGAGGTAACAAACATCAATGGTGCCGATCCCATTACTTTTGAGCTGGATAATTCCGGAATTACGCAATCTTCAGGATTCTTTGCAGGATTAAACGAAGGAAGCCACATCGTGACCATTTATGACGGTGGTTATTGTGTGTTTACGATTCCGTTGGATATGATGCAGCCGGATCCGGTCGTTTTCAACCCGACAATTACCGATGTTGCTTGTTTCGGGGCTTTTACTGGTGAAATTGATTTTGCAAATACAACAGGAGGAACGACACCTTATACGTACAGCATTGATGGAGGAAATAATCTGAATACCGGAACGACGTTTACCAACTTACCGGTTGGAACTTATGATTTGATGGTGATGGATGACCACGGTTGTATGGAATTCGGAACAGCCGGAATCACGCAAGCACTTCCGATTGAAATTTCCAATAATAAAGCAGATCTGACCTGCTTCCAGAGTAACAGTGGTTTTATTCAACTGGCGGCAACGGGAGGAAATTCCGGTTATCAGTTTTCCATTGATTCCGGAATAACTTTTTCTGCTAACAGCTCATTCTTTAACTTAAGTGCGCAGGTTTACCATGTGATGGTACAGGACCAGGCAGGTTGTATGCAGGATACAACGATTACCCTGACAGAACCGACAGCCCTTGTTGCGGCTGTATCTGCGACAGATGTGTTGTGTAACAATTCCTGCGACGGAACAGTCACGGGGAGCGGAACCGGAGGGACTCCCTTGTATATGTTTAGTGTTGATGGTGGAATTATCTTCAATGTAACCGGAAATTTCACAGGTTTGTGCTCCGGGAGTTATGACCTGATTATTCGTGATTTGAATACCTGTTCGGATACTATTGGAACGGGCATTGATGCCCCAGCTCCGTTAGTCCTGGCAGTGGCTCTTACACCATCAACCTGCGGCAATGTAAACGGGGAAATTACCATGAACATGTCGGGGGGGACTATGCCATACAGTTACAGTATTGACAACGGGGGAACACCCGGAACTAACAATACTTTTACAGGGCTTTTGGCAAATGATTATCCGTTGGAAGCGCAGGATGCGAATGGCTGTGCGGCCGATTCACTGGTTACGATTGCGGATCTGGCTTCACCGGTGATTTCGGGTGTTTATATAACCAAGCCAACTTGTTACAGCCTCTGCGATGCAAGTGCGCACGTCAGCGCGGCAGGAGGAACCGGAACGTTGACTTTCGAGATAAACGGTGTTTCCCAGGCTGATAGTGTTTTCAACAGCTTGTGTGCAGGAGTTTACGATGTGATTATTGCGGATATGAATAGTTGTAAGGATACATTGAATATCACGATCAACCAGCCGGATACACTCACCTTTACAACTATTGCCACTAATCTGACCTGTTTTCAGAATCAGTCGGGGTCCGTTTCGGTGACTGTTCAGGGTGGTACAGCTCCTTTTACATATTCCTTTGATAATGGGGCGAGCTTCGGAGTTGTAAACAGCGCACAGATTCTTCCGGCAGGATCGTATGATATTGTAGTTCGTGACAATAACAATTGTTCCGCTACAGGAACGCAGACTATTACGGAACCAGCGTTGCTCACAGCAACATTAAATATCACCAATCCGACCTGTTTTGCTTTCTGCGATGGTTCTGCAGCAGCAACCGTAACTGGAGGAACGACGGCTTATATGTATTATTGGAGCGGATCTGCCGGAACTTCGAATATCAATCCGAATTTGTGCCAGGGAAGTTATACTTTCCAGGTAACGGACGCTAATAATTGTTCGTTCGACACGACTTATGTGATTACCAACCCGGCAGAATTTGCAATTGATTCAGTCATTCCAGCCAACATCAGTTGTAATACATTTTGTGATGGTCTGGCAATTATTTATGCCCCGGGAGGTATTTCCTACAGCTTTGATAACGGGGTAACTTTCGGATCTGCCAATACGAAGAACAACCTTTGCGCCGGGGCATACCAGATCCAGGCTGCCAATACGGCCGGTTGTATTGCAATCAGTTCTGTTGCTATCGAACAACCACCTCCGCTTCAGTTGTTTTCAACGATGGATAGTCTGATGTGTACCGGGGATACGATTCCGCTTTATGCAATTGCTTTCGGAGGAACAATTCCATACACGTATACCTGGAGTAACGGTTTTGTCGGGCAAATACAAAATGTGATTCAGACTACTCCGACTGCTTACATGGTTTCCGTGATTGATCAGCATGGTTGTACAACAGTTGATCCGAATACGGTGAACCTGACGATGCTTCCGGCTCTTGCCTTCAATTTGACAGGTGATACTTCTATTTGTAGTGGAAACAGCATTCAGCTTCATGTGAATGTGACGGACGGTGCTCCAGCTTACAGTTATCAGTGGAGTACTTCTCCGGATGATACACTGAGTCATGTGACCGTCATGCCAACTGCTCTGACGATTTACCAGGTGCATATTTCAGATATCTGTGTGACGGCAGATACCAGCGTGCTGGTGAATTTCTTTACAGTTCCGACCGCTCAGTTTGTTACAAATGTTTCAACGGGATGTAGTCCTTTGAATGTGACCTTCTCGAACGATTTGCTGGCGACTAATTTACAAAACTGTACCTGGACTTTTTCCAATGGGCAAGTGTTTACAGGATGTGGTAGTTTAAATGCCACCTTTACGAACCCGGGATGTTACGATGTGACTTTCACGGGAAGTACAACAGATGGTTGTCCGGTTAGTGGAACGTTTAATTCGGCTGTTTGCGTATATGATAACCCGGTTGCAGATTTTACGTATGCGCCGAATTTACCGACTGAACTGGATAATGAGATTCAATTCACAAACTTGTCATACGGAGCATCCACTTATCATTGGAACTTCGGTTCGTTCGGAACATCCTCAACTGAAAATCCGCATCATACATTCTACGGCATTGGTCCCGATCAGTCAGTAACCGTTTGCCTGACTGCTATTTCTGAATACGGTTGTATGGATTCGGTTTGCAGACAGGTCAAATTCTATGGTGATTTACTGGTTTGGGTGCCAAATACATTTACCCCGGACGGAGATGAGTTCAACAATGAATTCAAGCCGGTATTCTCAAAAGATCGCCAGATTGATGATTATACATTAATGATCTTCAACCGCTGGGGAGAGCTGATCTTTGAATCACACGATACGGAATTCGGCTGGGACGGAACCTATCATGCAGAATTTGTACAGGACGGAACATATACCTGGATTATTGATCTCAAAGACGGACTGAAAAACGAAAGTGAACGCTTTACCGGGCACGTAAATAAACTGCAATAGGCAAAGATTAACGGGGTTTACATCCTAATTGATCGGGCTGTCTGTCAACCAACAGACAGCCTTTTTTATTTCAGGGATTTACAATTTTATCCTGTATTTTAGGACGATAGTTCGCAACGATTACTCAGATTCTTTGTAATATTTTAACGTTGTGAATTGCTTTCAAATTGTATCTTTAGGACGATAGTTCGCAACTCAGCGGGCTATCTTCCAGATACAATAAGGCTTTCAGAAGTTTTATAGAATAAAAAAATCAAGGGACTTATTCACAATTGATTTCAGATAACGATTATTTTTCAATTTCTGATCAATCAGAAATGATTATGCGATATGGTGCTAAAGGGCCATTTAGCGTTTTCCAAGGAATATGTTATCAACAATAATAATGTTTTTTTCAACATCAGAAGAGTTCCAGCTGTTGAGGGATATCCCGTTTGTTTTCTTTTTTAACGCCATAAAAAATTTCCATCCGTCCAAATTGTTTATCCGTAATGGCAAAGATTCCTACTTTGCCTTTTTCCGGCAGGTGTGTTTTGACTCTTCTGGTATGGACCTCAGCGTTTTCAACACTCTGGCAAAAGCGCATGTAAATAGAGAATTGAAACATCACAAACCCGTCATCTAAGAGTGTTTTTCGAAATTTCGCGGCGATTTTACGCTCCAGTTTGGTATCTGTCGGTAAATCAAATAGAACCATAACCCACATATTGCGATAAGCATTAAATCGTGAATAATCGGACATTTCTACTCAAATTCGGGGTAGGTGATCTTGCGTTGAGTTCCCTCAAAACAGCGGTACAGGCTCGCAGTTGTAATGCTGACTGCATGAAATAAGGGGCGTTTCACTTCACCGATCAATACATCAATCTGAGGCAATTTCAGCAATTCGGTTTTTTGCTCGCGGGTCAGTCCTTCCTCTGAATCATGAAGGTCTGGAAGTTGCAGTACATGCCAGTCTATAAACGGACGGTAAGGCTCCATAATGTCATCCGCCAGGCAAAAGGCATTGTATTTGTTTCGGTGATGAATCCCCACGGAAGGAAACATGCCGGAAGAGGTGAGGGCTCGCGCTACGATAGAGCGTAAAATAGCATATCCGTAATTTAGTTGTGCATTGGGCGTATTTTTATCTTGAGTCCGGGTAAATTCTTTTCCATAAAGCTGTCCCCAGTAGTGACTGGCTGCCTGGGCCTCGCAATTGGATGAATCTCCACTGAGTACATCATTCTGAAGCCGTAGCAGACGTGCATCCGGAAGATCCAGTTTACGTAAAACCAAAGCCTGATTCAGGATTTTGGAACGAACTGTTTGTTGCCACAATTGTTTTTTCAAAGGCAAACTGGCCTCCAGCTGAGTTCGAATCCGTTCGGTTTGCTCGC
Organism: Fluviicola sp.; assembly: GCA_031260455.1. Classification (GTDB taxonomy): domain Bacteria; phylum Bacteroidota; class Bacteroidia; order Flavobacteriales_D; family Crocinitomicaceae; genus Fluviicola. The sequence continues at coordinate 40,571 of JAIRJW010000020.1, read as the reverse complement.
TGTTTCCCTCTAAGGGAAGAAACATTCCGGATGGCATGTATTTGCTGTTGCAGGTGATCACCGCAACTTTTTCATTCATGAGTTTTTCCAGCAGATTGGCTGTAAAGGTAATTTGCGGGTGCTCCAGGATTACAACTCCCAGATCTTCAATTGGCAGAATTTTAGTCGTCCTGTCATCGTCTTTCAGTTCCAGGACCAATTGCTCATTCCTGGTATAAAGATGTGCAGGGTTGCTGATGTGAATAGTTCGTTTGACCATATAAAAGAGCTTGTAATTAACAAACCCTTTTACTGATTTGTTTTCAGAAGGTTACATGAAATTTTCTGTATTTTTTACCATTTTATCAAAATCTGAAATGATTTTTTGTGTTCTGTTAAATTCATTGTATTCGGTAATTGCTTTTTTATTGGCTTGTAGTTTGGATATTTTTCCTTTTCCTTCAAGCACTTAAGAGCATCAAAATTGTAATACTTAATATTACGTTTTATCATTCGATTGCCTTTCGTCGAACTGTTTCCAAAATGGAAATAGTTGCTTCTTTATCTAATTCGCCGGTTTCGTAAATATTACTTAAATGTTTGTTAACAGTAGGAACTTCCACGCCAAACAATTCTGCCATAGATTTTTGCGTTAGCCAGACAGTTTCATCTTCAATGTAAACATCCACACGAACCTCGCTATTGGAGGTGGTGTAGAGGATGATTTTATTTTGTTATTCGGGATTCATAATTATTTTTCTAAGAAATGTTTCCTAAACGGTCAATATTGAGTTTGATGCAAACAGATTTAATTTGTGTTCCGTTTAAAGCATTTTGGCTTTTGTTATTTGTCCCCATTTCATTTTTCATAATTTCTTTTGCGTAATGTAATGGAACAAAGTGTCCTTCATTCCCTGTGCAACTTATAAACTTATAAATCCGCTTCAATTGCTCTTTACTCAAATTCCCCCAATTTATTGCACCAATATTTTCTTTTTCATCTTCTGTTGGCACATACACCAAATCATTCGGCGACAAATGAAATAACAGATTATGTCCTTTTTCGTTTTTCTCAGGAACAGATTTTAAACCCTGCTTCAAACGCTCTATAACAATATTTAAAGGAATAGTTTCATAAGAGCGATTGTCTTTTTCATCTGTATAAATAGCAAAGAAAAGATTTGTTCCTTTTGCGGCTTCAACGTACTTGTCTTTTTTGTTGCCGGTTTGCCCCAAAGGAAACTTGTTTCCCAATTCAAAAATTCTCACTTTGTAAATCGGCTGATGAAATTTTCCGTTATTGAATTGTTTGATATTTTTATTCATGTTCTCAATTCCTTCGGGCGAAAATGCCTGTTCGGGGTTGTTATTTTTCGATTGAAGATAATTTTTCAAAATTTTCTGAATGCCGGTATCCGTAATGGAACCAATAGTTTTTAAATCAAAAGATGTATCTAAATTTTTTCTTGTAGCTGTTAATATTTTCCCTTTGGGAACTTTCACCCACGGCAATTCTACTTTTCCCGAAACAGTATCTTTATGCAACGACTTGCGTATCGCCCAACTATCGCCTTTTTGTTGAGATTTTAATACTTTTTTGCCGTTTTCATACGCTTGATATTTATTTGTAGTTTTATTGATTACCCGCAAATTTTGCTTGAAACTAACAACAATTTTTTCCAACTCATTTCGTGCATCAACGGTAAAATTGTCCCAAGGTTTTGTAAAAACCCATTTATAATTGCCTTTATCATCAGGTTTTGTTTTGTAACAAAGAGTATTTTTTATTTGATTTCTTACTTCAATCTGCTTTTTCTTTTTATCCTCATTTTTCGAATCTTCAACTTTAGCAGATACATTATTAAGATAATTTACATGACTTCGCGTAGCGCCGGCAATAACCAAAGCATCCATTGCGTGGTGGCGATGGTCAATGCGTTTCTTTTGAAAACCTTTGGACAATTCCGGCGGAATGGCAGGAATTGTGTGCCCTTGCTGATTTTTTGAAGTAAAATTTTCTGAATTTGTAAGTTCATTCATTCGCTCAAAACGCGGTAAAATCAATGCGTTCCAAACATCGTTTAAGCCCCAATCTTGTTTTAAAGTTGTTGTAATTTTTCCGTTTCCGGGAATTAGATTTTTTGAATTTACACCGTCATCGTCTTTTTCTTCGCGAACTATATTTGATAAAAGTTGAGAAACAAATTTGCTGATATAGCGCGTGTCATTCATTTGTCGTTCAATCATTTTATCGGGAATTTCTTCCAATAAAAGTTTCGTGCGTTTTCCTTTATTTTTGGCGTAATGTTCTTTTACAAAATCTTTGTATTCATCTTCTGTGAAAATTTTTACCGGTGGTTTTCCCAAACCTAAATCTACCATTTCACCATGATGATTTTTAATAAATTCCAACCCAAGTTGTTTGTCTTTTAATTGATTTACAGCCGCTTCGCAAATCACTTTGTTACTTAAACTATCATCAAAATACCGGCTTTGTGGAATAATATGTTCAATCTCATATTCTTTCGTAAATAATTTTCCGAGCGGAATCATCTGCCCCGTATAAGGTGAACGATATTTTTGTTCGAGCCACAATTTATAACGTTGCAATTCCGGTTTTGAAGGCTGTGCAGTTTTGCTGATTTTTAAAATATCTTCAGAAATTTCAATGTTTGAATTAATAACGCCATCTTCATAAATTTTCAAAATTTCTTGTTGAACAGGCGAGTAAGGGCGCACATTTTCAACATCGGAACTTTCTTTCAATTCCATTATCAATGCTTTGATGCGTAGATTGGTGTCTTCGTTTTTATTGTTAAGCTTAGAAAGTCTATCGCGTTCTTCTGCCGTGTTTTTCATTTCACGACCGAGTTCGATATGAATTTCCGAAAAATTGCCGTATTTTTTCCAAATGTCACGCACCACACGAAGCGTTTCCGTAATCACTTGTTCAACAATCGGATTACGTAAAGAATGTTGTTTGAAATCTTTGAGATATTTTTCCAAATCGGCAACCGTTTTCCATTTCCCTGCAATGTTTGCTTCCGAATGATGGTCGTACACAATATACTGCGCCAGCCAAAGTTGCAAGCCCTGAAAATCACTCTCGTTTGTCAAATGAATGGCTTTTTCTCGTACTCTGTTTTTAATCGTTTCATCATATTCACCGGTCAAAATTTTGCTGATTCTGTCTTTAATTTTTTCATCAATATTTTCCCAATTCCAATATTTTCCTAAACGTATCAAGGGCAATAATTTTTTGATTGCCTTTTCTGAAAACGAACCGTATTCACTTTTGAGTGGCGGAAATTTTTTGAAGCTTTCAACAAAAGAATTTTCGTCTAAATGATGTTTAGCTGCAAAGGTTTTCAAAGCCTTTTCAAACTCGTTTTTGTCGGTAACGGAATAGATGATGTGCCAAAGTTGATATTCAATTTCAGGAGTAAGAAAATCAGTAGGTATATCCTCTACTTTTTCCAGTCTTCTTCTGATTTCATAACCCGTTTCATTACAAGGATATTTTTTCGATTTGTCTTCTTCTTTATCTTGAGCATTGTCGAAAACATAGTTCCAACGATATTTTGCAATTTCTTTGCTCAATTCTTTATTAAATGCAGTTGCTTTTGCATCGGGATATTTTTCTTTGAGTATCGGCGTAATTAAATATTTTAAAATATCCAGATGATTGACTTCTTTTTTCGCCATCAAAAAATCAAAAAGATTGACCCAATCATCAACATTTTTCAGAAAATCGGTTGTAACATCTTTATCCTCGTCTCTCAAATAAATTTTCAGATTATATAGCCATTGCCAAACTCTAAATTCCTGATATAAAGGATTGGATTTGGGAGCAGCTTTTAAATACTCTTTAATTTCAATATCTTTTCCGGCTGCATCTTTTTCAAATACATTTTTAATTGGATTACCTTTTTCGTCTTTCTTATTGACTTTATGAATTTTATATTCTAAAGTGCAATTGCTGATGGACGATTTTTGACTTCGCAGCGGGCGCTGATAAAAAATAATATCATTGACAAACAGGTGTATAAAATCTCGTTTGCTTAAAACAAGTTGCTGCGCTTCGTTGTTGCGATACAATTCACGAACACAATCATTATATAAATCTTCCGTAAAAAATTCCGGTTGCAGTTCAATTTGTTTTTTGAGAATAGAGATCAGTTCGTCTTTATAAAATTCACGTTCAATGGTACGAACTAATTTTCCGCGAATTTTTTGATTTGGTTTTTCTAATAATGTTTCGTAGATATATGTGCCAACGGTTTTTCCTGTATTGCTAATTGTAATTTCAGTTCTCGCCTTTATTTTTTTATAAATCTTATCTTGGTCTTTTTTTGCCATAAGATTTATTTCGTCAAACGAAGGCAATGGTGTTATTTTTCGTTTTTCCTTTCCTGTTGTGTCTGTTCGTTTGTCTTTTACGATTTTTATATTTCCGTCATCATCATATTCTTCTGTAACCAAAAATTCTTTTTCTGTATTCAACCAATTTGGCTCTGTTGTAAAAGTTGCAGAATATTCCCAACCATTTTCCAAAGTTATTTTATACCAAGTTCTTGTATTATTTTTTTTGTCTATTTCCTCTTTCTCAATAGAAATCACTTTGAGCGGTTGTACAAATTCTTTTATGTTATTCGTCTTTTCTTCTTCCTCACCACGCAATTGATAATATCCTCGTTTTTGATTGAAGTTTAAAATCAACCAAGCCAATTCTTCTTTTTCCAATTTTTGAGAAAGCGCTTTTTTACGCAAATAATAGATTGTCCAATCGTAAGGGATTTTTGTTTCTTCGCCATTGGATTTTATATGAAATAAATCAGGATTTTCTTGCTTAAACTCAGTAATCATTTTCTCGAATGATTCTTGAAAAATGAACTCAAAATCATTTTTATTTTTTTGCTCATTCCAACTTTCTTTCCAGGCAATTTTAGGCTCTGTTTCTTCTATAAATTGGCCCAATCTCTTTTCAAAATCAATTTGATTAGCGTAATGTTCGGGCAAAAAACCCAACACATTCAACACTCGGTGCAAACGTTCACGGCGTTGGTGATGTCGTTCATACAAGCGACGAGTTCCTCGAAAACCGGTTCGTGCTGCTGTTTGAGAAACAGAATTTCCCGCATCAAAATTTCCTAAAATATCCTGACTCATCGGAATAATTCTGCTGCCCATGCCCAAAATTTTTCCTTGCTTGGTATCAAAATCATTTTCAATTAACGCCCAGCCGATACTGTTGGTTCCCAGATCAAGCCCGAGAATAGTTTTATTAGGTTTGTTCATTTTATTTGAGTAATAATTTGAGTCAATAAATATAACAATGTCTTTTGGACAATTTCAGCTCTTTTTGATAAAATAGTTGTATTATCAAATATAAAATGATAAGTTTGAATCATATAATTTGAAAGCAATTCACAATAAGGATTATTCCGTTGTGAAAACATTTAAGACGGGGTTAAACACCTCGTTTTTTTATTTCCACTTGTTTTTACTTGAATTACTCCACAGATTTATGAACTGATCTCTGAAAAAAGTGAGTCTGAGAGCGAGAGAAGAAAACAAACAAAAAGAGTGTGCAACGCTTTCGCTCTACACACTCTTCACTGCTTTTTGTGGAGAAGAGCGAACAGAAATGGAACCAATGACAAAGTGGATGAGTATATCTGAAATATTTTTTGGTGAATATTGATGCTGTTCATCCACAATTCAGGATACTTAAACTCAATGTAATGATTAGAAGATAGTCCTAATAAAAAATTCAAATCACCTTTTGTGATGATTTGATTCGAGTTTTGGATTTTCCCATTATACAATTTTAGTATAGACTCTTTGTTTTTCTCAGTCAAATCAAGAGAAACCACAAGAATGTATTTCGAAAATCTAAGTTTGTTCAATTTTTCAACCTCTTTTTTTATTGCTGAAATAAGGTTTTGAACATTTTTATATCTTTTACATTGCACAATCAATATTTCATCATCAGATAGAGAATACCTGAAATCAATACCACCATCTTTACCTTCTGAAAAATTTTCAAAATTCCCATACTTATCTGCAAGTAGATCGCGTACAAATTGTTCAAACCTTAGAGGAGATAATACTTCAAAATTATATTCGTTCATTCTTTATCAGGAATTTTAATAAGTCTAATAGATAGGTCACCATGATTAAGTTATATTTTCATGAAAATGAAGGAGTTTTTTGCTGTAATGAAACTACTTTTTGTACTAAAACAGTATCTTAGCTTTTATTATTGTTGTGATTTTATCTTATCAATACTACCAAAAAAATCTGAAACATAACACCTTCCAAGCAAAAGTGAATCGAACCGCTAGGAATTTTGGGAAACCGAATGAAATCAAGAATTACAAAAACCGCTTATTTGAAAAAGCTTTTCCAGAACCAGATTTCAAATATTTCTCAAAATGAAAAGCTTTGTATTTGTCCGTGAAAGCAATGTAAGTGATTAGTTCAACTGGAAGTCTTGTAGAAGTATAATGGACTTCGCCTTTATTATGACGTTTCAATCGTTCTTCAACATTATTTGTACATCCGGTATAAGTTGTTCCATCAGAGCATTTCAGTAGGTAAACATATTGCATTTGTAATAGTGTTTAGAAATAGTTCTCTATTTAAGATAGTGAAAATTATCAGATAGAAATAATTATTTGAAGGAGATTTTGTGGACTGAGTCCGCCGAAGCCCATTGAGGATTTATATATGAGACTTGGGTTTTAAACAACAAAGCCCTACTTCGCTCTGTCGAGCTACGTAGGGCGAAGGTGGAGTCGGAGGGGTTCGAACCCTCGTCCAAACGATGAATCCCAATGTCTTCTACATGCTTAGTTTTTGATTAATTGTAGGAAGAAGTCCGGACAAAAACACCCATTACTTCAACTTAGCCTCTAAAATCTTACACCGCCCGCGAGGCAAGTTTGGTGCCAGATTTTCAAAATGATTCTCCAAAACCTACCAACCGAAAATCAAAACCGGCAGAGGAGAAACTTGTCCGTGTACTATATCTTCCACTGGATTAAGCCGAATTTACCTTGTAAATTAAGCAGCAAGTGCGTATGACGTATTGTCAATTATGGTTCGAACCAAGATATTTACGAGCTTCAGTTCACCGCTCGGCATGCTTCCCACCGCAATCGCTACCGCTGTCAAATCCAATGTCGACCCCAGTTAGAATGCACAAATTTAATAAAAAATATTCATTTTTGGTGGTTTTTATGCTTTCTTAACCATAGCCGAAAAAACGAAAGGGCAGAGTAGCAGCATGGAATATTGTATTGACAACCCCAAACAAAAAATCCCCCGGATTTAACCGAAGGGATTTCTATTAAAAGTCATCATCTTCATCGTCGTCATCCCAACCGGAAGAACGATTTCTGTTATAGTCAAGGTCCAGATCGTCATCGTCTTCATCCTCAAAAAAACGATTTCCTTTTCCACTTTTTTTGTAGGCATCCATTTTTGTTTTCTTCGGTGCATCTTTTCCGCCACGGTTTTCTTTTTCCTTTTTACGTTCTGTTTTGACCGGATTTACTTCCTCCGGGTTGAAAACAGGTTTGTTTACCCGATTGTCATCAGGTTTTTTATAATCGGATTTATAATCGTTTGTTACATTCCGGTCCTCTCTCGGGCGATTGCTATTTCTGTTGTAAGGCCTGTCGTTCTGACGATTTACATTGTTATCACCGGAAGGTTTTCCACCCGAAGCACGATCGTCAGCTTTTTTAACGGCAACATTTCTTCCGTTAATGGCGTAATTGTCTAAAGCCTTGATAGCAGCATCAGCTTCTGATTCATCGAACATTTCCACAAAAGCAAAGCCTCTTGGCTTGCCTGTTTCGCGATCTTTTGCAATGGTGACACGGTTAACCCGACCATGTTCTTCAAAAAGGGACTTCAGCTGTTCTTCTGTTGCGCTGAAATCAAGTTTTGCCACAAAAATACTTGTCATTTGTACTTGAATATTCTCTTTTCTGTCCTTCACAGGACAATTTTTCGTAACGAAGATATATAAATTTTCAAATTCTAAAAACTTTGAATGATAATTCCTTTAAACCAATTATTAAACGGTTTTGCATGATAATTAAACGGTCGCGTTTTTCAGCTTCACATTACTTGTCTTTCAACAGGTCACGGATTTCCATCAGGAGTTTCTCTTCGTTGGATGGTTCTGCCGGAGCAGCCGGAATTTCTTCTTCTTTCTTTTTACGTAAAGACATGGCTTTGTTCATCCCTTTTACCATCAGGAAAATACAGAATGCCACGACTATAAAATTGATCACTGAGGCGATAAACTTACCTAAGGCGATTCCAGCGGGAGTCCATAATTCGATTCTGTCCACACCAGCGGTTTTTAATGCAGGTTTTAGAATCACAGGAGTGATGATATCCGTTACCAAAGAGTTTACGATCGCTCCGAAAGCAGCTCCCAGGATCACTGCAACTGCCAGGTCGATTACGTTTCCACGCATGATGAATGTTCTGAATTCTTTTAACATAATTTTTGAATTGAAGTTCAGCCAAATATAGCATTATTTTGATCCCTTCCGGGAAAACCAATAACTGTTTTTGAATCAGGATTGGAAAGGAATACGCTGCTGGATCGATCGCGAAAGGGTGATTTCATCGGCGTACTGAATTTCGGAACCCACAGCAATTCCGCGGGAAAGAGCTGTAATTTGTACATTTGTTGCATGTAATTTTTTGTACAGGAAAAAATTTGTCGTGTCGCCTTCCATGGTCGGACTGAGCGCCAGAATCACTTCATCAATCGTCAAAGCAGCACATTTATCAACCAAAGGCTGGATAAACAGGTCGCTGGGGCCAATTCCATCCATTGGAGAAATAATTCCGCCCAAAACATGGTAGATGCCGGTATAAGTTCCCGTACCCTCAATGGCCATTACATCGCGGATATCTTCAACCACGCACACCAGCCGGTGATTTCGTTTTTCGCTGGAGCAGATCGAACAAACCGGTGTATCCGAAATATTCCCACAGGAAGAACAACTTTGAACATGCGTTTTCAATTGCTGGAGAATATCTCCGAAGCGTTCCAGTTCTTCCGGGTCCCGTTTCAGCAAATTGAGCACCAGACGTAGTGCCGTACGCTTACCGATCCCAGGCAGGGAACTGAATTGTTCAACAGCTTCTTCAACGTACCTGGAAGGAATATTCATTGCTCAAAAATAGGGAATTTACTTTGTTTTTCGAATGAAGGAAAAGGATTCCGGACTGGAATTATGAATTCCTTAACTGGAAAAAGTACTGGTTTTAATATTCAATAAGTATTAGTGTGGTTGTCAAAATATGGTCTTTGGCCGGTTAAATAGCTCTGATTTTCATCAGAATCCTCAAAGACTTGTGTTTTCTTCCCTGAAACTGTATTTTTGCGTTGTGGAAGTAATACAATTTGATTTTTTAGGATTGCATTTGCAGGAGCCGATGGCCCTGCTTTTTAATTGGATTATCGCGGGATTTTGCTTTTTTGCATTCAGTAAGCTGGGAACGTATAAAAATGAAGCAAACTTCTATTGGAGAGTGTTTTACCTGACCTTTGGGATTTCGACAGTTTTCGGAGGATTGGGGCATTTGTTCTTTCATTATACCGGCTTTTTTGGAAAGTATCCGAGCTGGATTTTCGGGTGTGTTGCAAACGGTTTTGCAGGAATGGGAATGCTGAAATTCAGGGAAATTTCCACCCCAAAAAATTATGCATATTACCTGATCTGGATTAAGAGCATCGGTTTTTGCGTGGCTTCGGTGCTGACTCAGAAATTTATTTTCGTGGCGGTAGATGCCATTCTGACATATATCGGTTACACCGGGATTTATGCTTATTTGCTGATGAAACGCAATGAGCATGCGAAATTTCTGAGAAAAATGATTGTGGGAGTAGTGATTCTGCTTCCTTCGGCATTTATCTTTATTTTTAAACTGAATGTGCATCAGTGGCTGAATAAAGATGATCTGAGCCATATCCTGATGTTTATTGCGATTTACTGTTTTTATCTTGGCTTAAAGGAATGGGGCAGTAACGAAGCCCGGGTTTGAATATGTCTAAGAATGAAGTAAATATCAAAAATAAACGCGCCCGGTTCGAATACCATCTGGACGAGTTTTTCACTGCAGGAATGGTACTTACCGGAACCGAGATCAAAAGTATCCGGAATGGGAAAGCAAGTATCCTGGAGGCATATTGTATCGTGGATAACGGGCAGGTATTTATCCGGAACATGCATGTTTCACCTTATGAAAACGGATCGTTCTATAATCATACTGCACGTTCCGACAGGAAATTACTCCTGAACCAGCGGGAAATCAAAAAGCTGGAAAAATGGGTGAAAACAAAGGGAAATACTATTGTTCCACTGAAATTGTTTTTATCCGAAAAAGGCTGGTTGAAGCTGGAAATGGCAACGGCTGTGGGTAAAAAGCTTCACGATAAGCGCCAGGATCTGAAAGAAAAAGATGACAAGCGCGCGATGGATCGTGCAATGAAACGGTAACGTTTGTTGTCCTTCGAACTGCCGGGGCCCTGGAGTGCTGATGCAAACATGTTACAAGAAACCAAAGCTTAGTAAATGAATGAATCTTCCCTGTGTAAGGAGGAGATAGGCTGAAATGATGCCGGTTCCCCAGAATGACAGGTGATAAAAAAAGACGAAAGCCAGTGTTTTTCTGCGCCACAGGTAAGGAAAAAGTGGTACAAGCAGAAGAATGATCAGCAAATACCGGATACTCCAGATGTGAAAATCAAACACACTCCGGTATCGCGTGAAATCATCCGTAGAAATCATTTTAATGGGCGTGTGTAAAAACCAGGAGCTCTCAATGAGTACTTCCGGGTAGGTACTTTCCCAGGCAAAAGCATTATTCTGAATGTAATACGATCCTCTTTTCTGAAGTTTGATCCGCGTAATATTGTTGCGGATAATTCCGTTGTTCAAAGACCTGGTTGAGCCGATCAGCACATCCGGTTCGTAGTGCCGCGGAAGGAAAAGTTCCAATGTCATCGCCAGTGAAAGAATCAGTGAAATCCGCATGATGTATTTGTAGATTACCCAGCGTTTTCCGGTGGTCAGAGACAAAAAGTAGTTGGTATTATCTTTTGCCTGCCGTATTTGTTGTTGTTCGAAACGCATTTTAGCTGCACGCATCCGTTTCAGCCGTTCTTCTTCTGTTTCATTTCCGGCTCTCCCGGAAGGTCGCTTATCGTTTTTTTCTTTTTGATAATCCGGGTTCAGAAGGATTTCCACTGCTTTACTCAATTTGATGAAAGCTTCATGTGCCATGGGGTCCGGGTTAATATCCGGATGCAGGCGCAAAGCCATTTTTTTGAACTGCCTGCGGATTTCACTTTCATTCGCAGTATGGGGCAATCCTAATAAACGGAAGCATTCGTTTTTGGTCATTTCAGCGCATTTAGAATTTCTTTTCTGCGAATTTTTCCATTTGCAGTCTTCAGGATCGGGTGAATAATCTGTTGTCTGGGAATACTGAATTTACCAAATTTCTCACCGACAACGGTTTGTATGCGGGCAAAATCTGCTTCGGAAATCACTTGTTCAGTAATCAGTGTACATCGTTCTCCGAAAGATGGATCAGGAACACCACCGATAATGAACGGAACAGATAAGTATGGATCAATCACTTGTTCCAGTGCTTCCGGATGAATTTTGATTCCGGCGCTGTTGATTACAAAATCTGCTCTTCCCAGCCATTCAAAACGATTCGGACCGTGAAACCTGATTTGGTCATTTGTTTTCATTTCCCTGATTCCCAGCTGAGAATCGGAAATCACCAGGCAATCTCCTTCCGGTTGAAGAGTTACACCATTCAATGCTTTGTACACCGGGCTTCCTATTTTTCTCATCGCAATGTGAGAAACTGTTTCCGTCATCCCGAACCCGATATAAACAGTTGGTTTCAGTGCCGAAAGTTTTTGCTCCAGTTCGCCGGAGAGTCCCATTCCACCTAATAATATCTGGTCGAACTGATCCAGTTTTTCCGGATTTTCATCCAGCATGCGCTTGATCTGGTATGGAACTAATGAAACGAAGGAATAGTTCACCTGGCTCGGAATATGGTTCTCCGGGTTGCCGCTTGCCTCTGCGACGTCGATAGCGTAATTTCCTACTATGGCACGGATAAGCATCATCTTTCCGCCAATCGTATGAGGAGAAAGGCACATCAAAACGCGTGCATGCTCATCGAGGTTGAAAAAAGCATTACTTCTTCTGGCAGAAGCTTCCAGTTGTTCGTGTAAGAGTGTAATCAGCTTGGGGGTTCCGGTAGATCCGCTGGTTTTTACCTCATACGTTGCCTGTGAGCCTTGCCATTGTTCTATCACTGATGAAATTTCAGCCTGGGTTTCAGAAGAGCAGTGCAGATAATGAATGTTGAAAGCCATGAGTTTGAAACAATACTTGTTAGTTATTGAATTTTCGAAATACAAAATAGGGGATTTATAATTGAAAATTAAAATTGAGAAGGCAAAAGTGATCCTTAAATTTTGAATTCCGGATTGCAAATGAGTAATTCAATTCGTAAATTATGTCATTTGAATTCGTAACTTTAAAAAAAGAATTGTGACACATAAAACAATGATATGAAAATTCCGATCCTGTTTCTTTTAGGGCTCTCAGCGCTTTTCTTTTCTTTCGGTTCTTCCAGGCCGGAAGCTATTTCTGCAGTTTCAGGGATTAAATTTTCCAGATTACCATTCGAGAAAGCGGTGAAGCAGGCCAAAGTTTCCGGAAAACTGATGTTTATCGATGTACATACCAGCTGGTGCGGGCCATGTAAGGAAATGGATAAAACTACTTTTTCCGATTCCCAGGTCGGAGATGAGTTCAATCGGCGATTTATCAACTTAAAAATTGATGCGGAAACAGACAAAGACGGGCCGATGATCTCAAAAGCATATACAGTTGCCGGTTATCCGACACTTCTCTTTATCAACGGGGAAGGAAAACTAGTGAAGAAACTGGTTGGTAAGCAAAGTAAAGAGAAACTATTGGCAGCTATTGCGGGAATTAAATAATTCAAATTCATCAAAAGTATTGCTGATACTTGCTTTTGAATCAGGCGACGATTCTTCCAAAAATTCCATAAAATTACTTGCAGGCATGCATCCAGCCTGATGCACATTGTTTGTTCGGACAATATTTTACTTTATCATTATTTTGTCTTAATCGATTTTATAATGAAATACACTAATGGAATGAAAACAAGTCCAAAGAATAATGGCAAAAACCAATTTCCAAGCCCATCTGCTTTTCTGTTTGCATTCTGTATTGTCTTAAATGCGATGAAACTGAAAACTATCACAATAATGACTTTCAAATATCTGATCAGCTTTGAAGCATTTGTATATTGTCTCAGCGCGTTTTCTTTTGTAATATTAACCGGATAATTGAAAATATGAGGGAATTTATTCAATATGGTAAGTCCCACAAAAAGAATTGTCGCAATTAATGGTAAAAACAAAATGGTTGTTTTTTCTCCAAAACCGTCTGCTTTACCTGCTGCGTTATAATGTGTTGGAATAGTTTCCGGCAAGCTACTGTAATTTGCAATTGTCAGACTCCAAATAATAATGATAAAAATCCAACCAATAATTTCAAGTACTTTGTCGTCTGTGGTAAGTTCCAGTTTTACTTTTGGTCTTTCTGCCATATTCAATTTTAAATTTGGTGCCCGACATGGATTAAGATAATTTCCCGAGCAGTCAATAAATGTAGGAATTAATTACAAACCGGGATGATTCCTGAAAAGACGGTTAAATTTCTCACGTTGTTCTTTTTTTAGTTTGGGAATATCATCCGGAACAGTTCTTTTCCAGCGTTTGTGAGACCATAACCACGGACCAGGGTCGGAAATAATGCGTTTTTCGAGCAAGCGTGTATGTGCTTCGGTAATTTCTCCCCAGGCAAGCATGCACGGTTCGTCACTTAAAAGTTGTAACTCCACTTCGTAATACCCGCGTCTGATCTTTTTCGGAAGATAAAAAACGACCGCCTGATCGTAGGTATTTGCAAGTTGCTCTGCTCCGAAAAGAACACCTGTTGGCTGGTTCAGGAAGGTCGTCCAGTAACTTTTCATTGAGTCAGCCGGACTTTGATCGCTCAAAACCAGTGTAGCGGTAGGAATTCCTTTTTTGACATAGGCATTGAATGTTTCCCTGACAATTTTTGCATGGATCACATGCATTCCGAAGCGGGAACGCAGTGTGTTGATCTTTTTATCCCAGTATCCGCTTGTCAGAGGCATCCCGATTCCAACAGCCTGGTGCGGGAAGAATAAATCCTGCCCGGTGATCATCCATTCCCAGTTCATATAATGAGCAGAAACCAGTAAAACGCTTTTTTGCTGTTCGTAAAGTGCTTCCATCAGTTCCGGGTTTCGGATAACGAAACGCTTCCGCAGTTCTTTTTCGGAAATCCCGAGGTTTTTGACTCCTTCGAGGAGCATATCGGCAAAATGGCGGTAAAAAGAGCGCTTGATTTTACGTTGTTCGGATCTGCTCAACTGTGGAAAAGAGCGCGCAATGTTTTCTTCAATAACTTTTTTGCGATAAGGAAAAACAGTAATCAGAAGCAGGAAGAAAAAATCTGAAAAACGGTAGGTAAGCCAAAGTGGAAACCTGGAAAGCGGAAGAACGAATAAATAGTATACAACCCGACTCATTTCCGAAACTTGTTTGGCCAAAGTGTTTGAAGTTGTTTCTGAATTTCCTGTTCGCGTGAACTGCTTCCGGAGTGAAAGAAACTGTGGTCCTTCAGTGAATCAGGAAGGTATTGCTGGAAAACAAAATTTCCGGGAAATTGGTGTGCATACTGGTATTCCGCTCCGTAACCAAGGTCTTTCATCAGTTTGGTTGGAGCATTTCTCAGATGTAGCGGAACGGGAGCGTCCAGATCCTGACGGACTTCCGCAATAGCTTCATCGATTGCCAGGTAGGCAGCATTTCCCTTCGGTGAAGTTGCCAGGTAAATAGCGCATTGGGAAAGGATGATCCGTGCTTCGGGCCAGCCAATGACCTGGATTGCCTGGAAGGTATTGTTTGCCATGATCAGCGCTGTCGGATTTGCCAGCCCGATATCTTCGGAAGCCGAGATCAGCAACCTGCGGGCAATGAATTTCGGATCTTCACCGCCTTCGATCATACGTGCAAGCCAGTAAACGGCTCCATCCGGGTCGCTTCCGCGAATGGATTTGATGAAAGCGGAAATAATATCGTAATGTTGTTCTCCGTCTTTGTCGTAACGAACCCGTTGCTGTGCTAATTGATTTACGAGTTCGTCTGTAATGACAGCTGTTTCATTGGATGGAAAGGTATTGACCACCATTTCCAGCAGGTTCAGCATTTTTCGGGCATCACCGCCTGCAACAGCAATGAGCGATTTGTATTCGCGTAATTCGATTTTGCGCTTCGAAAGGATCACATCCTGTTTGAGTGCTCTGTTGATGAGCTCCAGCAAATCTTCCAGCGTATGGCTTTCCAATGTGTAGACCTGGCAACGGGAAAGTAAAGCCGAGATGACTTCGAAGGAGGGATTTTCCGTCGTGGCACCGATCAGCGTGATCGTTCCTTTTTCAACGGCTCCCAGCAGGGAATCCTGTTGCGATTTGGAGAAACGGTGAATTTCATCGATAAACAGAACTACTCCGTTTTGCTGAAACATGCCCTGGTTTTCGGCTTTTTGAATGATCTCACGTACATCTTTTACCCCGGAAGAAATAGCAGACAGTGTATAAAACGGCCGATTCAGCTGTTTTGCCAGCAGGTTGGCCAGGGTTGTTTTTCCAACTCCCGGAGGCCCCCAGAAAATGATTGAAGGAAGGATTTTCGACTGGATGGCTCTTTTCAAAGCTCCGTTTTCCTCCAGCAAATGACGTTGCCCGATGTATTCGGATAAATCATTCGGACGCATACGTTCAGCTAAAGGGGCACTCATCTTTTTTTCTCAAAAATAAGATATTTCTCCTTAGTTGTCTGCCGGATTCAGCGGATAATCTGCCATTAGCCTGTATTTTCCTCCCAATTGGGAAATCAGTTCACGCCACAAACTGTCATCAATGGTGCTGAAAGCGGAAAAGTTTTCCGGTTTTTTCATCACCACCCAGCTCAGTTCATCGATTTCGGATTGCAGCTGCCCCTTGCTCCATCCGGTATACCCGATGAAAAAGCGCAGGTTCTCCGGGGTCATTTCGTTATCCGAGATCATCCGTTTGATTTCCATGTAATCCCCTCCCAGATAGAGGTTGGTACTAATTTCAGCAGATCCGTTAATCGAAGCATTGCGGTGTATGTAGAACAATTGATTCCGCTCTACCGGACCACCGAATCCGACCGGAATTTTTACTTCCGGAAAATCCGTAACCAGCTCATCGAGATCGATTTCAAGCGTATTATTCAGAATAAGCCCGAAGCTTCCTTCGTCATTGTGCTCACAGAGCAGAATAACTGCACGGGAGAAATTATTGTCTGTCAGAAAAGGTTCCGAAAGCAACAAGTCTCCTTTTTCAGGACTTGGTTGTTTGTTTATTTTTAATGGAATCAACGCAATTTGTTTTGATGTAAATAACCCTTTTATGTCCGAATCAGGTTAAAATACAAACATTTTTTAAGTTGAACCGAAAAATGCCCGAATTTTAAACAATTAATTGAGTACGATTGGTGGTTTGCGAATATTGATGTTTGCGTTTTGCAGCATGGAAGCGTTTCCGCGAATTCCGACAGTAAAGTTTTTATTGGTTCCGATCGGTGTCCAGTTGAAAGTAACATTCCAGCAGTGGATATTCCGGTGTAGATTGATATTGAAGTTACTGATTGCCCGGTTATCAACATCATACATCATCCGCGCACTGATTTTCCAGTTGGGAGTGATGCTCACGTCTCCGCTGAGTGTTACCGTATTGGTGGGCAGGTAGCGTTTGTAGCGGAAAGTGGTGGCATTCGAATTTAGGTTGAGTGAAAAAATGTGGTCTATGGTCAATTTCCATGGAATTTCAAAGTAAACCATCTGGTTCGGGTTCAGAATCCATTGCTGGTATTGCGGATTCCAGGTATTGGCCATTTTATTCGAAATATTCTGAAGGCGTTCCCGGCTTTTCTTGGTTGTCAGCAAGAGGCTGGTAGCAAAAGAAGCCGTTGTGATTCGCCCGATTCCCTGTTTGGTGCGGAAAGCATATTCTTTTTTGATTTGTCCGGTGGTATCGTTCCAGCCGTACCAGCTGTGATTGGCAGTAATAGTGAGGTTGATGAATTCGTTCGGGTTGATCACCATTCGCATGCTCAGGTCGCTCCAGTTCATCGAATCTTTGAAAATGTCGTAGTCCGTGCTCAGGAAGAAATTGTCAATCAGGCGCGTTTTTCTGAATCCGGTAACGGTGTCTTTATCGCTCTTTTGTTTGAGTTCAAAAGTATTGTTCACCCCGAACACAATTCTCCCGGATGATTTTGACAGGTATTCCGAATACAGACTTCGTTCAAAAATACTGTATCTGATCGGCGTATGGGCAGTGTCGTAATAAGTCGCAATTCCCTGCTGAATGGATGGAGTGTAATTAAATGAAATAGTTGGTGTCATTACATGGCGAAGCAGGGTTTTGCGTTTCCCGATAAAACGGTAGTATGAATAAAGGTTTGAGGTCAGGGAAACACTGGACGTAAAGGAATGACTGAACCCGCCTTGCCCGATGGTATCAATTAAAACAGTATTATTGGTTTCGTTCACTGATTTCCGGATAGACTGGAAATTGTAGATTTGTTTATAGGTTGCCGAAGGAGTAATCCGAATGGTGTTTTTCAGGACACTGAAAGTGGCTTGTATGTTTACATTTTGCGTAAACCCATTTCTGAAGTTATGCCCGATACTGTCGAAATTCCCGTTTTTCAGATAACGGTCTTTGAAAGTTGAACGATTTTGAAATTCATTGGAATAACTGAATCCAACAACCTTATTGACTTTTTTGAAAGGAAAAATTCGGTTGGTGGTTTGAAAGTTGAAGACAGGTGAAGTTAAATCGATCAGCTTGGTCGTAGAATTCTGCCTCATACTGAGTTTCAGGTCGGCAGAAATAGGCAGCGTACCGAAACGCTTTCCGAGCCGGATATCCGAATTCAGCGTATTGTTGAAATATTGCGGGTTATTCGCAGTGTTCAATGTTTGCTTGTTCGTGGAATTCGAGTTGAAATTTACATTCGCGGAAAAGGACCAGTTCGGGTTTAGTTTCGGATCCTGGTTATGTACCCAGTTGATACTTGTGGTTCCGAAAACCGTTGAATCCGGGTAGCCATAGCGGAAGCGCGTATAGGCGATGTTGAAATTTCCATTGTATTTGTACTTGGTCGAATATTCAGAATAATTCCGGAATCCGAAACTTCCTCTTGAGAAAGCGGTAACATAGGCAATGGTTTGGAAGCGTTCGGAAATGGGAAAATAATATCCCAGATCCTGGAGCCCCATTCCGTAAGCAGAAGCCAGGGAATATTGCGGCATGATGAACCCGCTTTTTCGTTCTTTTTTCTTCTGGAGCGGAATCATAGCAAAAGGCAATCCCAAAGGAGTCGGAACACCCATAATCCACAGATTAACCGGTCCGGATACAATGCGTTTGTCCGGAACCATTACAGCTTTGGAAAGTGCAAAATGATAATGCGGCTCTTCGAGGTTACAAGTGGTGAATTTTCCATGTACGAAATGCACATCTTCGTTGGGCTGCCTTTTGGCCGTTTCCATGCTCAGGTAGTATTCATCCTGCTTGATGGCTGCTTCCTGGATATATCCTTTTTTGGTCTCGAAATTGTATCGGATTGATGCCGCTTTCAGGGTGTCAGTATCATCGATGAAAAGCGGTTGGCCTATACGTCTCCCGGTCGAATCGAGCGTATAAGTTGCCAGCACTTCGTTCTTCTTCAGGTCGATCAGCAGGTAATCTGCCGTCATGTCGATTCCTTCATAATCCAGCTTGGCATCGCCATACAAATGCACTTGTTTTTTTTTCAGGTCAGAATAAATGGAATCCCTTGCAGAATAGGTAATAATGGAATTGAAGTCTGTTTGGTTCAGGTAAATTTTACGCATTGGGGTAGAATCCTGAATGGTATCTGGTACTGTATTCGGGATAGTGTCCGGTGGCTCTGAATAAGCAAAAGTCAAAACCGGAAAAGTAACAAACAGCAAAAAGAACAGGGTTCTGATTGCAGCAGGAAAATCAGTAAAAACATTCCTTTTTGTTTTCAATTCACGTATTAACGGATGCAAAGCTACGAAATTACTGTTGTTTTGATTCATTCTAAAACCCGATTGTCCGTAACTTATTGTTTATATTTTTAGTATGACATTTGAATTATGACTTTCTCTCCAAAGTATTGTTCAGGGGAACTCTTTGCGCTTTTGCTTCTTAAAGCGGTTATACGGGTACAAACTTCAATTTTAAACCGCAAAGAAAAAGAGCGCGCAAGTCTTAATAATCCGGGAGATCTGAGAAAATTACGATGCCATCATCTATGTCTGGTTTTCAATTAAAAAAGTGTGTGCACACAAAAGTCGTGCAACAAATCCCGTTTTTACTGAATTTGTATGTTTTTCAACATTCTGATATAGATAAGTTTCGGCTTTGGCCTGAAGATTGCGTGAGAAACTGCACTAACTTTAGTTTGAAATTGATATATCATAACATGAACCAATTGGAAAATGCATTAAAATGGGGTAGATGGGTAGCAGTGGCTATTCCCTTTGTAATGCTTTTTGGTTTTCAGACCAATAAATCCTTTGCCCTGAAAAAGCAAACAGGTACTATCAGAACAATAGTGATCGATGCTGGTCACGGAGGAAAAGATCCCGGCTGCCATGGTTCGTCAGCTCACGAAAAGCATGTTTGCCTGGCCATGGCGCTGGAATTAGGGCGAAAGATTAAAGAAACTTACCCGGAAATCAAGGTGATATTTACCCGCGACAAAGACGTATTTGTCGAATTGGATGATCGTGCAAAAATTGCCAACAAAGCCAATGCGGATCTGTTTGTTTGTATTCATGCGAATTCTGCTTCTCCAACAGCTTACGGAACGGAAACCTACGTGTTGGGACTTCATAAAACGGAAGCCCAGGCAAAGATTGCGGATCGTGAAAACAGCACTATTTACCTGGAAGCGGACAAAGGGGAGAAATATAAAGATTTTGACATGTCTCCGGATGCGATTATTGCACGTCAGTTGCAGCTTTCCGTGTTTCTGGATCAGTCGATCATTTTTGCGGATAAGCTGCAGAACGAATTTAAGGCGATCGGGAGATATGATCGTGGAGTGAAACAAGCTGGTTTCCTGGTGTTATACAAAACAACTATGCCAAGTGTACTCATCGAAACAGGTTTCCTGACAAATAAGGACGAAGAGAATTTCCTGGCAGATTCTACCGGACAGAAAAAAATGGCAGGAGCTATGTTCACAGCTTTTGAAAAATACAAGGCCGGACTGGAAGGAGTGGATTATAAAACGAGAGGCCTGCAGGAAACAGTTGCCGATAATCCGGATCCGGCGGATAGAAAAGCAGATTTGAAAGATAAAATCGTGTTCCGTATTCAGATTGAAACTTCGGAGACGAAAATTTTATCTGGCTCGGTTCGCTTCAAGCGGCATGAAGTCTATGAGTACCGGCAGGATAAACTGTACAAGTATACAGTAGGAGAATTTGTCAATGATTTCAATGCAGCGAACAATTATAAAAATGAATTACGACAGAAAGATTTTCCCAATGCTTTTGTTGTAGCTTTTCAAAATGGAGAGCGCATTAGTTTAGAAAAAGCTATTAAATTAGCAGAAAAATAAAAGTTTTGAAGATCAAAAAAGAAATTAAAGCAGGTCTCATAGCAATTGTAGCTATCGGTTTGCTTGTTACGGGCGTTAATTTTTTGAAAGGCTATTCATTTTTTGGTGGAGATGATACATACACGGCTTATTTTCCCAATGCTGGCGGATTAAGTCCGTCTACGTCCGTTTATGTAAACGGAGTAATTGTGGGAAAAGTCATCTCTGTTGATTATAACCTCCAGGGAGATTCCATGTCCAAAGTAAAAATAGTATTTACGATCCAGGAGAACAATCTGCGCATCCCGAAATCTTCAAAACTCGAAACAGGATCTGTAGACTTGCTGAACAAAGGATTGTTGCTTTCCATCGGAGATGATCTTTCCCAGGGATATTACACAGAAAAAGACCATATCCAGGGGAATGTGCAGCTGGACATGTTCGGACAGTTGAAATCCTATGCCAACCCGGTGCTTCAGAAAGTTTCCGCTTTGGTGGTGAATGTGGACAGAACAATTAGTTCATTGAAGGGCTTCTGGGATACAACAGCTACTTCGGAGATCAAAAACTCTTTGCAGGAGCTGAAACATGCGTTTAGGAAATTCGGAAACATTGCAGATGATGTAGAAGGGCTGGTTGCTACTGAAAAAGTAAAACTGTCGCGGATCATGAGTAATGTTGAATCAATTACCGGGAATCTGAAAGCATCAAATGACAAAATTACCAAAATGCTGGGGAACTTCGAGAAGATTTCAGACGATCTGGTTACTGCAGACTTCAAAAAAGTAATCAATAATGCCAATGCTACGATTGAGAAACTGAATGCTACTTTTGCATCGATTGAGTCCGGAAACGGAACACTCGGTAAATTGCTGAAAGACGAAAAATTGTACAACGAACTGGTGCAGACTAACAAGAGTCTTCAGAACCTGGTGGAAGATCTGGAAAAACACCCGGAAAGATACATTCACTTCTCGGTGTTCGGAGCGAAAACAAAAGGAGTTCCGATTACTACCAGCGATGAAAAAAAATTGCGTAATTTGTTAGACTCAATCCCGGATTAATAAAAAAAGTATGATTGCTTCAGTTATTTTCAGTGTATTACTTATCGGAGGATTTGGGTGGTTCACAATGAACATTCTTAAAATTCGCTCGAATATTTTACGGGGAAGAGATTTAAACCGGAATGACCAGCCAAAAGAGCGCTGGAAAACCATGGCATTAGTTGCTTTAGGGCAGAAAAAAATGTTCGCGCGCCCGATTCCGGCATTACTGCACCTGGGAATCTATGTTGCTTTTGTGATTACACAGGTCGAACTGATCGAGATCATTACGGACGGAATTACCGGTTCCCACCGCATTTTCATGCCTGCTTTGGGCAGTTTTTACACTTTTATTATTTCCATTATTGAAATCTTATCGGTTGCGGCTTTGATTGCTACTATTGGTTTCCTGTCGCGAAGAAATATCCTGAAACTGGCTCGTTTCCATAAGCCGGAAATGAAAGGATTCCCGACTTTTGATGCGAACATGATCCTGTGTATGGAATTGTTGCTGGTAACGTGTATTTTTACCATGAACGGAGCAGACGAAGCATTGTATCTGCAAGGTGCGTCACACGCATCTCCTGAAGCAGGCTCATTTGGCTTTGCTATTTCATCCTGGATCGGACCGCATTTATTTGGTGGATTCCGTGTTGAAACGTTGCATATCCTGGAAAGAATCGGTTGGTGGGGGCACTGGATTATGGTGCTGACTTTCCTGAATTACTTGCCGTATTCCAAGCATTTCCACATCCTGCTGGCTTTCCCGAATACCTATTACTCCAATCTGGAGAAAAAAGGGAAGTTTACCAACATGGAAGCTGTTACCAATGAGGTAAAACTGATGTTGGATCCAAATGCCGAACCTTTTACCGCAGCTCCTGCAACAGAAGGCGCCCCACAACGATTTGGTGCAAAAGACGTAACGGACTTGACCTGGAAGAACCTGATGGATGCGTATACCTGTACCGAGTGTGGACGTTGTACGTCTTCCTGTCCGGCAAACATTACCGGGAAAAAGCTTTCTCCGCGTAAGATTATGATGGACACGCGTGATCGTATGGTCGAACTTGGAGATGCGCGAAGAAAGAACGGTCAAGAGTACGAAGACGGAAAATTCCTTCTGGGAGATTATATTTCTGAGGAAGAAGTTTGGGCATGTACATCCTGCAACGCTTGTGTTCAGGAATGTCCGGTAAATATTGATCCGCTTTCCATTATTATCGATTTGAGAAGGTATTTGGTAATGGAGGAATCCAAAATGCCGTCTGAACTGGCAGGAATGCTGACCAATATCGAAAATAACGGAGCTCCATGGCAATTCTCTCCTGCTGACAGGGGGAAGTGGATTTATGAAGATTAATCCCAATTGGGTCGCCAGAGTCGGAAAGTTAAAATTTTTTCAAGATTGAAATCAGAATAAGATTATGAGCACGATACATGTACCAACAATGGCCGAAATGATGGCACAGGGACAAAACCCGGATATCTTGTTTTGGGTTGGTTGTTCGGGTAGTTTTGATGACAGGGCAAAGAAAATAACCAAAGCACTGGTTCGGATTCTGAACGAGTGTAAAGTGAACTTTGCTGTTTTGGGTGCGGAAGAATCCTGTACCGGAGATCCCGCAAAACGCGCTGGAAATGAGTTTACATTCCAAATGCAGGCCATGATGAATATCCAGGTATTGAATGGATACAAAGTCAAAAAAATTGTGACAGCCTGCCCGCATTGTTTCAACACTCTCAAAAACGAATACCCGGAGTTGGGCGGAAACTACGAAGTGATACATCACACACAGTTGATCCAGGAATTGATTAATTCAGGGAAACTGTCTCTGAAAGACGGTGGCGTGTTCAAAGGAAAGAAAATTACCTTCCACGATCCGTGCTATCTTGGAAGAGCAAATGATGTGTATGAAGCTCCGCGTGCGTTGATCGAAAAACTGGATGCGGAACTGGTAGAAATGAAACGTTGCAAAACAACTGGTTTGTGTTGTGGTGCGGGTGGTGCCCAGATGTTTAAAGAATCTGAGAAAGGAAACAAGGAAGTCAACGTGGAACGTACCGGAGATGCCTTGGAAACACAGGCTTCCATTATTGCAACCGGTTGTCCTTTTTGTAATACCATGATGACCGACGGGGTGAAAAACTTCAACAAGGAAAGCGAAATTCAGGTATTGGATGTAGCAGAATTAATTGCCAGCGCAGCAGAATTATGACCATGATTCCATTTGAAAATCTTCCGGATGAAGCCCGTTTGTGGAGCTACCAGTCGGATCGGAAGCTTACAGCAACTGAGAAAACGTGGATTGAAGAAGTACTTTCTGATTTCCTGAAGGAATGGGCTGCTCACGGAGCAAAACTGGATGCTTACGGAACTGTTTTGGGAGATTATCACGTATTATTAGTCGTACATGAAGAACAGGCAAATGCTTCGGGTTGTTCCATCGACAGCTCGGTTCATTTTATCAAACACCTGGAAAAGGAGTTAGGCATTTCATTCTTTAATCGCTTAAAAATGCTGGTGGATGCCAGCGAACCGTATTTTGTTTCTTTTTCGGAACTGGACAAATTGACTCCGGACACTTTGGTTTACAATAATATGGTAATGAATGTGGGGGAGTGGAAGCGCTCTGGAAAACTTCCGGTTTCAGCAATGGTTCCTCAATAAATGGTTATGAATTGACTTGTAAGTTAGGAATTCATGATTTTCCAATTATCTTGCAAAGCCGATCTTCTGCTTCTTTCCTTTGATCTTCTGATCTCTCAATCCGGGAACGACTTGTTCTGCAATGTCACTGCGTATCGCAACAAAAGAACTGTGATCCAGTACAGTGATTAGTCCGATTTCGTCCTGATGGAGTCCGCCCGTTTTGTGCAGGAAGCCAACAATATCCACTTTGTTGACCTTGTCTTTTTTTCCGGCACTGATGTATATGGTTTTCCATTTCGGTGCTTCGGGAAGTGGTTCGTCAGGAATTACTTCGTAGAGTTCATATTCAGGAATAAATGTAGGAGTTTCTTTATTAGAATCCAGGAACAAAAAGACAATCCCGTCTGCACCCTGCCGACCCGTTCTTCCACTTCGGTGAATGAATTCGGCTTCTTTTAATGGGAGCTGGTAATGAATCACATGTTCAACAGCAGGAATATCCAGTCCGCGGGCGGCTAGATCAGTCGAAACCAGGAATCCGGCACTTCCGTTTCTGAAACGGATTAAAGCGCGTTCGCGGTCATCCTGTTCCATTCCTCCGTGATAGGCCACAGCAACCACACCATTTGACTTCAAAAAATCCGTTATTTCAACCACAGGTTCCCGGTGATTGCAGAAAATGATTGTTTTTCCTTCCGGAAGGTTACAAAGCAATTCCAGCAGGGTTTCTACTTTATTGGTATCGTCATAACGAATGCCGAAGTAGTTGATTAGATGGCGGTGTTCGGTCAGAAAGTCAATCGTGACCGGGTTCTGAATATGTGTAAAAACTGGAATTTTCTCTAGTTTTGTAGCTGAAACCAAGTATTTGTATTTCAATGTATGAAGTTCGGAAATGATTTCGGTCATATCCGACTCAAATCCCATTTGTAGTGATTTATCGAATTCATCGAGAACCAGGGTATGTACTTCTGACACATCGATATTGTTTCTGCGGATGTGGTCTGCCAGTCTTCCCGGCGTTCCGATCAGTACTGCCGGGGGAACCGATAAATTATTTTCCTCCACACGCATGGAATGTCCTCCGTAGCAAGTGCTAACCTTAAATCCGGTGCTCAGCTTTTTGAATACATCTTCAATCTGGATTGAAAGTTCTCTTGTCGGGGAGATAATCACTAACTGAACAGATTGCTGTTTTTTTGATAATTTCCCCAAAGCTGTTACCAGGAAGGCAACGGTTTTACCGGAACCGGTCGGAGCATACAGAATGATTTCGTGATTTGTTTCGGAAGTTTGGAGCATCTCCTGCTGCATTTCATTCAAGGATGAAATACCCAGTTTTTCAAGGGAGAAATTAGAATGGGGGATTTTCATAAGTCAAAGGTATGGGTTTTCAGGTGATTTGCGTTTATTTTCGTAAAATCGCAATATTACGTCTGGGGGTAGAAAAAGGTTTAAAACTTCGGTTTCTGATTTTACAAACTGACTGGAACCGAAGTCTGTAAATTGAAACTTTTTTCATATCTTTATTGTGTCATTTGCCCACCTGATGTGGGATAAAAATGGCCGTCCGTCGATTGACGGACAAGACCCATGCAGTGATATTGTTGACGTCTAACATTTTTTTGCGGATGGGGAGTCTTGATTTTTCAATGGCGGGCTGCATCTTTCGGGATTTGCCAGGATGGCAAACAGCAGATTACAAAGAAAAACAGCGAACCAAATCGTGCTTTCTGAGACGTTCAGAATTTCCCGTCTTTTGACGGGCACTGTGTGGGTTTTTTATATCCCTGTCAGAACAGGTTATGCAAATATTTCGCAATAACAGACTAAAATCCGTTTCCAGCACAATAGACCGTTTATTTTTCAGCTTAAAGTTGCTTTTTGTAAATCTTGCAATCAATAGCGCGATGATCTGAAAAAGCCACTTTTTGAATTTCAAAACCGTAAGCTCCCAAGTCTCCAGAATGGAAGATGTAGTCAATTCTTCCGGCTGGAACACGTCCTGCATAAGTAACGCCGATCCCGGTAGAAGTTTCCCGGTAAGAATCTACTAGATTGGAATTGAACTGGTTGTAAACATACGACATGGGAGTATCATTGAAATCTCCGCAAACCACCACCGGGTATGGAGAAGTTTTCAGGTGTTCAACCACTCGTTTCGCTTGTTCTGCTCTGGCAGGATATGCAATTCGTAATTTATCGATCAATAAATGTATCGTTGAGGTCTTACTACCCGCCTGTGCATTTTTTTCTCCGAACAATTCATAATCCTGTTGCTGTAATTTGATCGACTGTAAATGGATATCGTAAAAACGGATCGTATCCTGTCCCTTCACAATATCTGCAAAAATGCAGTAATTATCAGTTGTTTTAAAGTTTTCAAACATCACATCGCCCTTTGCAATGATCGGATATTTGGACAACATACAGATTCCGAAATTTTGCCTATTCCGGATCCGGTGGGAATAACGTTCGTGATAATACTGGTATCCCATCAGTTTGATCAGAGTATCCTTTGTTGAAAAAGCAGAAGGCTTATCTTGGTGGAAAAACTCCTGGAAACACACAACATCCGGATCAACCCGCTGAATGTACCGAACGATACTGTCGCGTGATTTATTCCTGGCCTTAATGGAAACGTTGTACACATCAAACAAACGTACATTGTAGCTCATGATATGCCAGAAGTCTGTTTCTGTTTTCGGCTTCGGGTCGGAGAAGCGGACTGATAACGTTCTGAAATGCAGGTTTCCGCCACAAATTATGGTTATGAGCACATAGAAAAACCAACGGGATTTTGCCAAAGCCCAATAAATCAGAAAAACCAGTGCCAGACAAATAAAAATAGGATAGGTCAACCCGAAAAACGGAAGAATTTTAATGGTATCCGGGTGTACGTATGGTGCTAAATAAGCTAACAATAAACAACAAATCACAACGATGGAAAGAATCTTCATCACCGTTGATAATCGTACTATTTTTTTGAACCAACTCACTCCTTTATTTATTGCTTTGTGAAAATAGAAAGTCTTTTTCAGCTTTAGTCAGTGATTCATATCCCGATTTAGAAATTTTATCTAAAATTTTGTCAATACGTTCCTGCCGTGCTTTTGTATCCATGTTGTATTCCTCATCCGATTTCACTACACGTCCTCCGGATTGAACCTTGAATTTTGTGCGTTTTTTTTTACCGGAAAAAGAGGACAGGATGCGCTGATGAATGGATTCGGTCCAGTTAATGATATTGGAAGAAGAATGCAGATTCTGAACGGACAGAAGACCGGTCAAAGCTCCTCCCAGGTGAGCGAAATGAGCTGTCCCATCCATTTTAAAGGCTTGCAGGAGATCTATTACAAGATAAATCAGTGCAATGATGTAGATCTTAAGCGGGAACAATCCGAAAATATTAATCTGGATATTTGGCTTGTAAACAGCGATTGCAATAAACAAAGCTATGATTGATCCTGAAGCACCGAGAACGATTGCCCCGGATTCTGAAAACTGGTTGGCGATCAGCTCAAAAATTCCCCCGACAATCCCACCAAGAATATATACATGAAGCATCCTTCTGTCTGAAAAACATTGTTTAAACAAACTTCCCGTAAAGTAGAGGAAAATCATGTTAAACAGGAAGTGCAGAAGGCTGAAATGTGTAAAGATACTCGTCAGCAAACCATAAGGTGCATAAGCAAACTCCCTCAGGTTTGTCTGAAGTGTGAAAAATTGAATCCGTACCCAGTCAATCCGGCTGTTATGAGTGATTTGTTCTGCAAGACCTAAAAGGGTCATTGCTAAAAAGACCACCGAATTGGCGAAAATGAGTTTGATATGCATTCCGCCATGCCGAAACTGGAACTTCAATTCCTCCGTTAAAGTTCTATTGCTGTACATCTTAATAAAAGTTTTTACCGGTTCTTCTCCAGATTAAAACAATGATCGCCCCAACTATTGCTCCGCCTACATGGGCAAGATGAGCCACATCATCCCCTGCATTGTTTTGAAAGCTGTAATAAAGCTCCAATGCGAAATACCCGCCGATCAGGTATTTTGCCCGGATCGGAATCGGAGGAAAAATCAGCATCAATTGGGTATTCGGGAACAAAATGGCAAAAGAAGCCATTAAACCGAATATAGCTCCCGAAGCACCAACCATCGGGATAACGGATTTCATTGCGTATTCTCCCATCGCATTATACTGGGCCTGTGAATTGATTCCATAACGCCCGGCGATTTGCATCAGATCTGCATTTGTAATACCTCTTCCCAGTTCTTTTAGGGTTCCGTTCAATGCAGCCAATGCATCCGGGTTATTGATTACAGCCTTCAGTTGATTTATCTGGAAGAAGCCAACTCCGCTATAAAGCAAATAAGCTCCAAGGGCAGATGCCACATATACGTAAAAGTAACGCTTCGGACCCCATAAACTTTCCAGGAAGCTCCCGAAAATAACCAATACATACATATTCATGAAAATATGGAAAAAACCACCATGCATGAAGAAATGAGTGATAATCTGATACGGTTGAAACAAAGGTGTGCCAAAGTAGTGTCCGCCCAGGTAATCTCCCAGTAATATCCCTTTCTGATATTGAAAAAACTCTGTGACGATAAACATGGCAATATTCAAAATCAGCAGGTTTTTGGTTACGGGTTTAATATCTCCAAACATAGTTCAGTTTAAAAAAGTTGAAATAATTCTTCATTTGTGATCTGTGCAATAATTCGCTTGCCTGATGGGGAAAACGTGTGTTCTTCTGCCTCAAATAAACGGGATATAAAGCCAGAAATTGCATCCTGGTTATCCTGAATTTTAAATGACATGCTGCCAGCAAAAGCAATCTGTGACAAAACGGTATGCGCAATTTCTCCTTTGTCAAGTATTCCCATCTGCAATTGTTCAAGGATTTTATCCACACACGACAAAACTGTCGATTCATCCAGGATTTCAGGAATTCCACTGATTTGCAGCTCCTGTCCTTCCCAGTTCCAGTTAAACCCGATCCGGGAGAGCGTTTTTTCGTGCTCATTCCATGCCAGTTGTTCCTGCTTCGACAATTTCTTCTCCATCGGGAAAATCAGCTGCTGCGAAGCAAGCGGATTGACTATGAATCCACGCATCAGCTCATCATACAACATCCGTTCATATCCTCTCCGGTAGTGGAAGACCAATAAACCTTCCGGAACGGATCCGACCACAAAAGAACCTTTCAGGATGAAAGGGCCTAATGATTTTACCGATTCTGCCCCGATCTGAGTTTGTATGGATTTTTCTTCTTCCTGCTCTTGGTTTACAGATTCTGTATTCCACAATTCATCCAGGCTTGCCGATTGAAACTGAGAACCGAATCCCGCATTGTTCAAAGCCGCTGAAAACCCATTACTCTTGAATCCAGAACTGCCTCCCGATGACGATTTTCCTGTTGAGAACTGTCCTTCGCGCGTGTTCTGGACATGAAACGGATTGTAATCCTTATTGACGCGAATTTCCGGCACAACCGGCGTTTGACCAGCCATTGATAACGGAAGATCGAACTCACTTTCCCTGTCGAAATCCAGGGTGGGAGTGATGTTGAATTTTCCGAGCCCCAAACGCACGGCACTCCGGATAATGCTGTAAATCGCTTTATCTTCCTCAAATTTGATCTCTGTTTTGGTTGGGTGAACATTTACATCGATCTGCTTCGGATCTACTTCGAGGAACAGGAAATAGCTCGGAAACAATTTTGAAGGCAAGAGATGTTCAAACGCAGCCGCTACGGCATGATTGAAATATGCATCCTTAAAAAAACGGTTATTTACAAACAGGAATTGTTCTCCACGTGTTTTTTTAGCTGCTTCCGGCTTTCCTACAAATCCGTCCAGTGCCACAATATCCGTTTGTTCGGTTACCGGTACCAGGCGATCATTGAAATTTTTTCCGAAAACATCCACAATCCGCTTCCGGAGAGGCCCCGGAACCAGGTGGTAAATTTCCTGATCGTTGTGCACCAGCCGGAAAGCAATATCGTGATGCGGCAACACTACACGTTCAAATTCATCGATAATGTGTTTGAATTCCACATTGTCGGATTTCAGAAAGTTTCTTCTTGCCGGAACATTGAAAAAGAGGTTGCGAATCTCAAAATTAGTTCCTTCCGCGCATTGCACCGGTTCCTGGTTCACTAATTCCGTTCCTTCGATCTGTACTTTTGTTCCCAGTTCATCTGCTGCACGGCGCGTTTGAAGTGTGACGTGTGCAATAGCTGCAACGGATGCAAGCGCCTCACCGCGAAATCCTTTTGTTTTCAAAGCAAATAAGTCCTCAGCATGGGCAATCTTACTGGTTGCATGCCGTTCAAAACACATGCGGGCATCCAGCGGAGACATCCCTTTTCCATTGTCTATAATCTGGATCAGGGTGCGGCCAGCATCCTTTATATACAGTTCTATTTTCGTTGCTCCGGCATCAATACTATTCTCCACTAATTCCTTCACAACAGAAGCTGGTCGTTGAACAACCTCTCCAGCTGCAATCTGATTAGCAACATGATCGGGAAGTAAGCGAATAATATCTGACATGAATAAACGAATTTTGTGTTTTTTGATCTGTTTTTAGTTGTGCTCTGTTGACAATCTCAACAAAAATAAGATAATCTCTCTGTTTCTACCTGTTTTTTTAACAATTCCCGTTCCAATATTTTCTGGCTGACACCCTGTCAGTTTTCATGAATTATAACGTAATTTTGTTTTATGAACAGAAAGACCATTCGCAAAACAGCATTCCAGTTTCTTCTTCTTGTGGGTTCCGGGTTGATTACTTCCGCATTGGTTATGAAAACAGCTTCGA
Organism: Fluviicola sp.; assembly: GCA_031260455.1. GTDB lineage: Bacteria > Bacteroidota > Bacteroidia > Flavobacteriales_D > Crocinitomicaceae > Fluviicola. The sequence continues at coordinate 9,225 of JAIRJW010000020.1, read as the reverse complement.
AACCAGTTAAAAAAACGAAGATGAGTTATGCAGTTTCCGCAGATGAAGATCAATGGGTAGAAGCGGAGTTGGCAAAACTATCGCTGGAAGACCGGATTGCTCAGTCGTTCATGGTGGCTTGCTGGTCTAACAAAGGAAAAGGGCATCTGGCAGAAACCGAAACGCTTGTCCGGGAACAAAAAATCGGCGGGCTTATATTTTTCCAGGGCGAAAAAGAAAACCTGCAGGAAGCCATTCAGCAAATGCAGAGTGCGGCAAAAATCCCTTTACTAATCGGGATGGACGCCGAATGGGGAGTTGCCATGCGCTTATCAGGAGAGCCTCGTTTTCCGTATCAACAGGCAATTGGTGCTGCCAACGATTTGAAACTGACGGAAAAAATCGGATATCACATGGGGGTGGAATGCAATATGCTTGGAATTCACATGAATTTTTCTCCTGTTGCTGATGTAAACCTCAATCCTAAAAACCCGGTGATCGGTTTCCGTTCTTTTGGTTCCGATCCGAAAACCGTTGCCGGACAAACCGCCGCGATGGTAAGAGGAATTGAAGATGCTGGTGTAATTTCCTGTGTGAAGCATTTTCCCGGGCATGGTGATACTGATAAAGACTCACACCTGGAACTCCCGACTGTTTCTCACAGCATTTCGGAATTTGAATCGAAGGATTTTCTGCCATTCAAAAGTGCAATCGAAGCGGGTACACGTTCTGTTATGGTGGCGCATCTGAATGTTCCTGCACTGGATCCAAGCGGTACACCAAGCAGCTTATCCAAACTGGTTATTGAAACATACCTGAGAAAAAAACTTGGATTCAAAGGTCTGGTTATTTCAGATGCTTTAAACATGAAGGCTGTTTCTGAAAAATACGGAAAATCGGAAGTGGCTGCAAAGGCCTATGATGCCGGTTGTGATATTTTGCTGTTCCCGGAAAACGTCAAAGATGCTGTTGAGCTGATCAAAACGAAAGTGGAAAAGGGAAGTTTGAGTAAAGACGAAGTGAATGAGCACTGCAGAAGGGTTTTACACGCCAAATACCAGGTAATCATTCACAAACCGATGGTAAAACGCAACGATCCGGCTCCGGAAAGGAAGCTGATTATCAATCAGACTTATGAAAAAGCATTGGTTTGCCTGAAAAACGATCAGGAAAACCTGCCTATCGACCGGCTGGATAAAAAAATCATCCGGATTGGAATCGGTACACACACATCTGCTTTTAGAGATCGTTTAAATGATTACGCAAAAATTACTCATTACAAGTATTATACACCAGAAGAAGCAGTGAAACATTTGAGAGAAATCAAACTCAACCCGGATGCTGTTTACATCCTTGATTTCCATTCTGATGCACAGCGTGCACGCAACAATTACGGCTTTAGTTCCTGGAAAAAAGTACTGGACCTGCTCCCTGAAAATGCGTACGCTTCGGTAATTCTCTTTGGAAATCCACTGGTATTGCAGACTGAAACGGAATTCCCGAAAGCGGTGAAATCCATTCTTTGTGCTTATGAAAATACAGCAGCAGCACAGGAAAGAACTGCTCAGGCAGTAATGGGAGCTTTTGATATTACCGGGAAACTGGCAATAGAGATCAACAATCAGTGGAAAGAAGGTTTCGGGATGCAACTGAAAGGAAACGGCCGCCTGAAATATTCCCAGCCGGAAGAACTGGGCTTGAATCCTGCAAAATTGCAGGAAGTGGATGATATCGTGGCAAAAGCCATCGAAGCAAAAGCATTTCCGGGGTGCCAGATTGTGGTTGCCATTGATGGGAAGATCATCCTTCAGAAGGCTTACGGAAAGACCATGTACGAAAACGGTGACAGCATTACTAACGAACACATATATGACATTGCGTCCATTACCAAAATTGCCTCGTCGATTACTGCTTTGATGCGCCTGAAAACACTTAACAAATTTGATGTGAACATGAAGCTGGGTGAGCTGACTCCGGAATATGTAGAGGGAACAGAGTATGCTGATCTGAAGGCAATTGACCTGCTCACTCACCAGGCAGGATTAACTCCGTGGATTGCCTTTTACAAACGTACAATGAAAGACGGGAACCTCGATCCGGAAATTTACAGCGGGAAAGATAACGGCATTTACAAACGAGCCGTTGCTGACAATATCTGGATTCGGGACGACTATTGGAAAACGATGCTGAAAATCATCGTTGAAACACCTTTGAGCGGGAAGAAATCATACGAATATTCGGATTTGAGCTACTACTTCTTCAATAAATTCATTGAACGCGTGAGTGGAATGGGACAGAATGAATTTGTGGACAAGGAAATCTACCAACCTTTGGGATTACAAACAATGACCTATTTACCACTGGAAAAATTTGATCGAAAACGTATTGTTCCGACTGAAGTGGATAAAGATTTTCGCAAGCAGCTGATTCACGGGTATGTACATGATCCCGGGGCAGCGATGATGGGAGGAGTTGCCGGACATGCTGGCCTGTTCTCTAACGCAACGGATCTGGCGGCTTTGATGCAGTTTCTGCTTAATAAAGGCCAGATAGGAGATCAATCTGTCATCAAAAAAGAAGTTGTAGATCAGTTTACTGCGTGTCAGTTTTGTCCTGGAAACAGAAGAGGAATTGGTTTCGACAAACCCACTGTGGATTTGAAAAACGGCCCGACCTGCGACCTAGTTTCTCCGTCCACCTTCGGGCATTCCGGATTTACGGGAACTATTACCTGGGCAGACCCTGAAAACAAGGTGAATTTCGTGTTTTTATCAAACCGGGTCTATCCGGATGCAGACAATTGGAAAATAACAAAGATGAGTGTGCGAACAGAGATTCAGCGAGTTATATACGAAGCACTTTTTGAAGCACGCCGGAAATAACACAAGAAAACATGAAAATAGGAATCGTACTTTATCCCACATTTGGCGGGAGTGGTGTTGTAGCTACTGAATTGGGCAAAGCCTTAGCCCAGAAAGGACATTTAGTCCATTTTATCACCTATTCGCAGCCAGTTCGTCTGGGAAGTTTTCGTGAAAACATTTTTTATCATGAAGTACAGGTTTCGGATTACCCGCTTTTTGAATACCAGCCCTACGAAACAGAACTGGCAAGTAAAGTAGTGGATGTTGTCAAATACGAAGGATTGGATATCCTGCACGTACATTATGCCATTCCGCATGCTTCGGCGGCATTTATGGCACAGCAGATTTTAAGAGCCCAGGGGATCAATATTCCCTTTATTACCACACTTCACGGAACAGACATTACACTAGTAGGAAAGGACCCGTCGTTTGAGCCGGTGATTTCATTTTGTATCAATGCTTCGGATGCTGTTACGGCTGTTTCCGAAAGTTTGATGAAAGATACTTACACACATTTTGAAACGAAACGTAAGATTCACGTAATTCCGAATTTCATTCAATCGAAAGCGGAATTACCGGAAATTAATATAGAAAAAAGACGGCACTATGCACAGGATGATGAATTGATCCTGTGTCATATTTCCAATTTTCGCCCGGTGAAGCGAATTACAGATGTAGTGCGCATTTTTGAGAAGGTACAGGAAAAACTGCCAGCCAGATTGCTATTAGCGGGAGACGGTCCGGATCGTGCCATTGCAGAACGCCTGGCACGTGATTTGGGAATCTGCCAGAAAATTACCTTCACAGGAAAAGTACGTGAAACGGGCCCGATCCTTGAATTGAGTGATTTGTTCCTGCTCCCTTCCGAAACGGAAAGCTTCGGATTGGCAGCTTTGGAAGCAATGGCAGAAGGTGTACCGGTAGTTTCTTCCAACACAGGAGGAATCCCGGAAGTAAATATCAATGGTTTTTCAGGCTTTACGTCCGATGTCGGTGATGTGGAATCAATGGCCCGGAATGCGATCCGCATTCTGGAAGACAAAGCGACTCATCAGCTTTTCCGTAAAAATGCACTGGAACAAGCTAAACGTTTTGATCTGGCACAAATCCTTCCTGTATATGAAGAACTATATGAATCTGTTCTGAAAGGCCATGCAGAAACCGTGAGAGTTTAATACAAAATGACTCCATTTGAATCACGTTAAAATGAATCGTTGGGAATTTTTCCGGCGATTTTTTTGTTTTCTGATTTTCCTCACAATATGGTGGATTAGTTACAATATTAAATCTGCTTGCATGAAAAACACAACTCTGCGGAATGCAGTAAAGTTCAGGAATTGGAGGGTATAACGTATTTATTCTGTTGGTTCGAATGCTGTCATTTTGTCGTTCATGGATAATTCCATTGATAAGTATGAACGAAGCATAGATGTGCCGTAATGATGAACTGATGCCGAAGATTTATTACCCAAGATTAAAAATACAGGAACAGTTAGCCCGATTAGCGATCCCGCTAATATCAAGGCTGTTTTTAAAAATTCTATGATCTTTATTTTACTTGTTTTCGTTAATTAGTTTTTCCAATTCGTTTGCGGGAACAACTCCCGATTGCCGCCAAAGTGGTTTTCCGTTTTTGAACAAAATAAGTGTTGGGACACCGCGAACCTGATAAGATGATGCCGCTTGAGGATTTTTGTCCACATCAATTTTGATAATATTTGCGTTTTCGCCTACGCGATTTTTTACATCTTCCAATATGGGTGTCATCATCTTGCAGGGGCCGCACCAAGTGGCAAAAAAGTCCACCAATACAGGTTTGTCCGGGTTTATTATTTCCTGAAATGTCATACTGTTTTTTTATTATCTTTTTGAAAAATAGAAAGTAAAATAGTCAGCTCAATAACTGCACCGTAAATAGTACTGCTGGCAGGATTTGATGTGATTGCGCAACTTTCCGGACTACAACCGACAAATTTCCAATAGAAATAACCTGCTGTTGCTCCTGAAACATTCGTGCATTTGCGGTAACAATGGTTGTTTTTGCATGCTAAGGAAGGTTTGGAGTAAATAATACATATCCAAAAAAGATTCAAAATAACTTTACGAAGAAACGCAATATACTTTTCAGGTTTTTATTTGATTATTTAAAATAACACTTTTTTGTTAGTATCTCACTTTCAGTGCAATATCTCCCAGATCTTTGATTTCATCCTGAGAAGTAAAAACAATGCGTCCTTTTCGGGACATGATCTCCCGGGCTATGCTGCTGGTAATATCATCAATTGCGTTTTCTCCTGCCGGATTGCTCACAATATCAAAAGTTCTGTCGCTTTGCATTACTACCGGCTGCGAAAATTCCTGATATACAATCAGAAGTTCGCCTCTCCCGTCGATTGCTGCTTGGTAGATTTCCTGTAAATCAGTAAGGACATTTCCCTGGCTTACAGCTTCCTTCATTTCAATGATCGCATCGGATCTGCGTTTTTTCTGTAATGTTTTGATTATTTCCCATGCCTGGGAAGCAACGTGATGGGGAGCTGTATTATTGTAATCAATATTGGCATAGCCAAGATAAATTTCAGGTTTGTCAGCCACCTGTTGCAGACGACTGTAGTTATCTTCCGTGCAGATAACGATGCAATGCAACTGCGTTTCATTGTAAACTCTCACTAATGCTTTGTCAACTTTATTGAAAAATTCACGAACGAGATCATCCAAATGCTTCGGGTCGCTACCCTTATCAGGAAAAGTATTGTAATGCCTGTTTTCCGGAAAAGGGAAACCACTGGTTTTAATTTCGTCTGTAACACCATCGTTAACCGCCTCATACAGATGTACCCCGCTTTGAGAAAGCAGCATAATCAAATATTTTTCAGTTCTGTTCAGTGTTTTGATCAGTGAGCGAATAGCAAAACTGTCGGAAATATGAACCCCGCTATTACTCGTTTTCCAGGCAGACTTGATAATTTCCTGCGTATCGTTCGATAAAAAGACGTGCAAACTGTCCAGATTGTAATTGAAATCAATAGCAGAAGTAACCTTTTCCATTTTTTCCAAAAGAGCAGCGGCTGGCCTTTTACCAAATTCGTTGATTACACGTTCTTCGGCTTCTTTTAGCAGGTTTTTAAACAGAATCTCATCCTGTTTATTATCCGGATGCGTTCTGTGAGTGTCCAGTGAAATAGTCACACAAGGTGTATTTCGCTCAGCTGACAGATTTTGTAGTTGTTCTTTTAAATTCATATTTCTTGTTTTTAGCAATACATAAATATGGTGCTATGATTCTAAATCTAAGAAAATAAAACCAGAAAATAAAAAATTAGGCATAAATTTAAGAGTTTACAAAATTTTTCACTTTTTCATGAAGAAATGTGAGTAAATTGCATTAAATAATCCTTTTCAGCTTAAAATAACAAGATTACCAATGCTTCTCAAAATAATCCTTGTCGAATACCTTTTCATTAGTTTTAAAAAGGGAAGATGCCGTATTTTTCAGATGCAGCGGATCTTTTTTCCCGAAAAGCCGGGTCAGCATAGCTATTGGAAAGAGGAAAATGTAGAAAATGATACTCAGAACAATGTTCGGGACGATGTAACTCAGAACAAACGTCAGCTTCATCCAGACAAAATCAATCTGGCGGGTGATGAAATCGGATAAAATACTTGCCAGACCTGCAAAAAATGCTACAGACAAGCTCCATTTCCATTTGGTGACCAGATAGATCAGAATAAATCCGACAACGATTGTCAGAACGGTCTTTGCAGGATTTGTTTGCTTGTTTTTCGGGGCACTCATGCAATTAATTTTCTTAGAACAAAGAATAAATGAATGGTGCCAAAGCACTTGAGCCACCGAAAACGATCAGCACACCGATCAGTAAAAGGATAATGATTACAGGTGCTAACCAAAACTTCTTTCGCTCTTTCATAAAGCGCCATAAATCACGTAAAAATTCCATTTTTCTAGAGTTTCTTTGTTTCCTGAAGTAAATACTTTGCCATTAATTCATTCGTTTCCGCATTCGGATGTGCATCTCCGGGAAGGGTATATTTCCCCTGATATACGATTTTTTGCGACAAATCTATAAACTTAATTTTCTTTTTCTTTAAATACGATTTGAAAATTTGCATCTGCTCCGGGGTATACGCCATGTAATTCGGGTAAATCACCAGGTAAAACTTGTCGTTTCCAAATTGCTTCTGATATTCCTTTTTGGTTTCCAGTACCATTTCCGTTACCAGGTCGTAATGGCTGTCGTTTAAGCGAAGTGGTAAATCCGCTTCAAAATATTTCACAATATTGGTCTGATACAAACGCTCATATATATCTGAAATAAACGGCCTTCCGTCTTTGAATAACTTCCGGCGAACCAGCTTCCTGTTTTCCATTTTGTAATATGGAGCCAGGTGCAGCCATTCGGTATAACGGGTCATTGTTCCGATTGCACGGTAGAGGTGATCCCAGAAGAAGATATAATATCCGCATCCGTCTTTCTCTGTAACTTGTTTGGACAAGTCGCGGTGCTTGATTTCTGCCAGCATGTGGTTTGTGCCGGTTCCTGAAATAGAAAAATTATAAGCGTTGATTGATTCTCCCTGTTTCTGAACCTGGTATGCCAACGTTTGATTATCTTCCAGTCCGTAGCCGAAACCGATGGAACAACCAAAAAACAGAGCGTAATTCTTTTTCGTAGAATCAAATCCCGGAGTAATCCGTTTGTTCATGTGATCGATTGAATAATGCACATCGAAAACCGTATCCGTTCCGTTGATTTTTATATCGTGATAAACACTGTCCGGGTAATAAGTCATTCCAACCTGTCGGGCAATGTGATTCTCCGGAAGATTAGGGACACTGAAATCCTTTTTGAGTGCAGACGGCATACCCAAAACAAAAAACAAAATGGTTTCAAGCAGCAAAATCAACAAAGCAACTAACGCGATATTTGCCAGGATGACTCTTTTACCTTTCAGAAGCAATATGTAAAAACAAACAAATAAAATCAGTAATGAAGTATATTTCCACAATCGCAGCCAGCCGAAAATCTCTGGTCCGATCCCGTTTTTGGTTACATTGAAACAAAATAAGCTGATCAAGCTGAGTAAAAATACCAGGAATGTACGCTTATTTGCTTTTACAAAGGATGTAAACCGATTGATCATGTTAGTCCATTTTGAATTTGACCATCCATTTTTCTTTGTTCTCCCAATCTGTCTGTTCGGTTTTGGTGTAAACAAAATCTCCCACCACCAGATAATCCATTTCGGTACTCATAAAACAGCGAAATGCATCATAAGGTGTACAAACAATTGGTTCTCCACGCACATTAAAACTGGTATTTACGACCAATCCGCAGGATGTTTGTTTTTTGAATTCCTGGATCAGGGCATGGTATCTTGGGTTGGTTTCCTTATAAACAGACTGAACACGCGCCGAAAAGTCGAGGTGTGTAATGGATTGCAGATTACTTCGCTGCTGATACAGGCGATCCCAGAGCGGCAGGTTAGAGTAATTATCAGGCAATTTTACCCTGCGGCTTTCCTTCACCGGTGCCACAACCAGCATATAAGGCGAATCAGCCTGCAGATCAAAATATTCGCTGGCATCTTCTGCCAGAACAGACGGTGCAAAAGGACGGAATCCTTCACGGTACTTGATTTTCAGGTTTAATTTTTTCTGCATTTCAGGATTGCGCGCATCCCCCAGAATACTCCTGTTCCCTAAAGCTCTTGGCCCAAACTCCATTCTTCCCTGGAACCATCCCACTATATTTCCTTCTGCCAGGCGGGAGGCTACAAATTCGGTCAGATCGTTGAAATCTTCGTACTTGCGGTAATTGGCATTCGTGCGCTTGTTCATGGATTGAATCTCTTTTTCCGAATAATCCGGTCCGAGATAGGTTCCGTTCATCTGATCATAAGTGTAGTCGATCACACGTTCTTCTTCGAAATACATGTGCGAAACCGCCAAAGCTGCTCCCAAAGCTCCTCCTGCATCACCGGAGGCCGCCTGAATGTATATTTCTTTGAAGATTTTTTCTTCCAGCAGCTTTCCGTTAGCGACGCAATTCAAGGCAACTCCACCAGCCATGCACAAGTAGTTGGAATTGGTTATCCGTTTGGCTTCTTTTGCCATTTTGATCACTATTTCTTCTGTGACTTTCTGAATGGCAATGGCTAAATTACAATGTACCTGCTCCAGATCCGCTTCCGCTTCCCGGCGACCGATCCCAAACAGTTCTTTCCATTTGTGGTCGTGAACCATGCGAAGTCCGGTTGCGTAGTTAAAGTACTTTTGGTTTAACCAGACAGATCCATCTTCCTTTATATCAATTAATTCTGATTTTATCTTCGAAATAAAATCCTGTGTTTGAGGTGAAAA
>JAIRJW010000014.1 GCA_031260455.1 Fluviicola sp. | reverse complement strand
ATGCAATAGCATTGTGAAGGAGTATTCTGCCCAACCGAAATTACGTTTGAGGTATCTGCGCTACCTCCGGTATTGGTGCAAGTTACTATACAACGATAATCAGTAGCAGAGGTTTGATTGGTTACGGTATAAGATGCTGATGTGGCACCGCTGATGTTTGCCCAGGTGTTAGCGCCTGCAGGCGAACTTTGCCACTGGTAAGTGATGCCTCCCGCTATTGTAGCTCCGGTAAGCGATACATTGAAAGGAACTCCGGCACAAGCATTGGTAACCGTAGCACCTGCAGTGCCTGCCGTAGGTGTACCGGAACATGGAGTAGCGGGAACTACTGTAATATTGTAATCTTCGATTTCACCTGAGCCGAAGCTGGTGCTACAAGCATCTGTGGGTAGATTGGTATTCCCGTTACCTCTGGTGCGGATACGCATGCGGGTAAGTCCCGGCGCGGCAGTTGACGGGATATTTACAGGTACAGTTAACGTTGTACCGGAAGGAATGCCAGCGCTACTGGAGCCAGGCCCAACATAAAAGTGCTCGGTAGCTTCCAGATTTCCATTCTGATTCCAGTCAATCCATACAGAGGTAATAGCTCCGCTATAGGTGCTGGGAGGATCTATCGTAATGCTTAAGTTTACGTTTGTTCCCATTATCACAGATGTCGTAGCACTGGGATAATAGGTATAAAAGGGGCTTGCTGTAGGTTGAGAAGCTGCGGAATTGTTATTAATGCTGCCAAATTGAACGTTGGCAACCATCGAACCCACTCCTCCCAAACTCACAGGCGAACAATAAGTAAGCTGGGCCTGACTGCTGAAACTTGCTATTAGCATACAAACCAATGATAATATGGTGTATCTTGCTTTGCCTTTGTAATTAATTCTCATAGCTTAAAAGTAATTTAAAATTGATACAGTAATAATTGTTTATGTGAATTGTAAATGTAGCACAAAATAATATTCAATATCCCGGGTATTGAATATTGATACATAATAATTTAACGAATTACTTAAACACAAAATGATTTATCAATAATAGATGTTGTTTTTGTGAATTTTTTCACTATAAAGAAAATCGGACTATATGTTATTTATTATTCAAGGTGCTCTGGTCCAATTCGGGGAAGAGTTGTTTTAAATCCTGCCATTAGGAGAGTCAAAAGAAATTAAATACTTTTGCTTACTATGGATTTAAAGGGGAAAACAGCTCTTGTTTCGGGGAGCACGCAAGGTATCGGGAAAGCAGTAGCACTGAAATTGGCTGAAATGGGTGCTAAAGTGGTGCTTTTGGCCAGAAATGAAGATAAATTAAAGTCGGTGCTGGATGAGTTGAGTACAGGCAGTGGGCAAAAGCACAATTATCTGGTTGCGGACTTTTCAAATCCTTCCGGGTTGCAACAAGCAGTTGAAAACTATTTTTCAAACGGGAACCTGGTGGATATCCTGGTGAACAACACTGGAGGACCTAAAGCTGGTCCGGTTATGGATGCGGATATCAGCGAGTTTCTGGCAGCATTTAACCAACACCTGATTTGCAACCATATTTTGGTTCAGGCTGTTGTTCCGGGAATGAAAAAACTTGGGGAAGGAAGAATCATTAATATTATCTCTACAAGTGTAAAACAGCCGCTTCCCGGATTGGGTGTTTCCAATACAATCCGCGGAGCTGTTGGAAACTGGAGCAAGACGCTGGCAAATGAGCTGGGGCAATTCAATATCACGGTAAATAATGTGCTTCCGGGAGCAACCAATACCACACGTCTGCAAGAGATCGCTTCCAATAAATCGAAGAAAACAGGAGAGCCTGTAGATACGATTTTTGAAGAAATGGCAGAAGAATCGCCAATGAAGCGAATTGCCCGTCCGGAAGAAATTGCTGCTGCTGTTGTATTTTTAGCTTCTCCCGGTGCAAGTTATATCAATGGAATCAACATTCCGGTTGACGGAGGAAGAACCAAATCACTTTAAAACATTGACGTGACCAACAATCGTATCTTCAATACCTGAATTGCTTACGTATTTGATTTTATAGGTATATGTTCCGTCAGGTACCAGAAAATCCTTATAAGTTCCGTCCCATTCCCAGCGGATGCTGTTCGAATGGAAAACTTCCTGACCCCAGCGGTCGTAGATGGACACTTCCGTTTGTTTGATATTGATCATGGAAGCTTTGAATGTATTGTTAAATTGGTTGCCGTCTGGAGTAAAGGTGTTCGGAACATAAATCCAGTATTCTTCCTGGATCGTAATCGGTTTAATAACAGTGTCCTTACACCCGATGCTGTTGGTAGCAATCAGGGTTACATAATACGTGTCCGGAACATCATAGGTGTTGTTCGGGTGAACCAGCGTTGATGAATGGCCGTCTCCGAATGTCCATTGATAGGTGTCTCCACCTACGGTCAGATTCTGGAATGTAATCGGTAAATGTTCAAACAGCACGTTACTCGAAATTATAAAATCCGCTACCGGAGCTGTTACATTGACGGTTGTTGTTCCTTCTACCGTAAAAGTCTGGCATTCATCTGATACAGATACAGTGTAAGAAGTCGTGGTATAAGGATGTACAAATACCTGTGGAGTGGTTTCTCCGCTATGCAGCCAATTGTAGAAATACTGTCCGTAACCTCCCGTAGCACTTACACTGATCGGAACAGTGTCTCCCGGACAAATCAATTGGTTTGGTGACATGGTCAGCACCAATGGTGGACTCGTAATTACATATATCACACTGTCGGAAGAAGGAATACCACACTGATCGATTATTTTCACATAATATATGGTGCTGGTACTCGGTTTTACTTCCAGGGTATCGTTGGTGCCTAGTACGGTTCCGTTTGCCAGATACCAGGAATAAGTGTAGTTTCCTGCTCCACCGGTTACTTGTACGGTCAGTTCTTTTGGAACGTAAGGACATATTTCCGTGATATCCGGTGTTGTTGTCAAAACAATTGGCTGGTAAACCGGCACAGTAACCGTTGCGGGCGCTGTTGCGGTTTCGTGCAGACAGGCATCCGTAACAGAAACGATATACGTTTGCGTCGCAGGAGGATTAACCGTAATGGATTCGGTTGTTTCTCCCGTACTCCAGGAAATGGTATAAGGACCCGAACCGCCGCTTGGAATGGCAGTCAGTACCGCTTCATCCTGCGGACAAAGTTTCTGAACCGAATTCACATCTACATGAACAGGCTGAATATCGTCGATCTTGAGATGTAATTCCAGTGGATTTGATCCACCACAGGGATCCGGTATATCAAATACGAGGTCGACGGTTTCCACTCCTTCAACAATACCGTCGCTCAAAGCACTGAATGTGAATTGAACCACTGATTGGCCTGGTGCAAAAGTAACGGAATTCGGAATATTGGTATAATCGACTCCTTCGATTGCCGTTCCGCCCGTTGTGATAGGAATAGTCATAGAAGATGCGGTAGAACCGTTTCTGGTAAGAGTAACAGTTGCACTCACACAGCCCTCGGCCATGGTCACACCATCATGGAATACATCGGACGAAAGGGTGTAGTTTACTTCAACAGGAACTTTCGAGGTCAAACTATTCGCTTCCAGGAAAATTCCCGAGTCGAAGATTCCGTCACCTACGTCTGCAATAGCAATGATCAAATGGTAGGTCTTCCCGCACTCTACTTTCGAAACAGCTTCCAGTACTTTCGTAAATCCGTCGTATTGAATATACGCCGGAGAACTATTGTAAGGAGATTGACTTCCATCTCCGTTGGGTACAAAATACTGTGGGTTAACCGCACCAATCGGGGTTACTCCCGGTGCAGGAGAAGAAGTTCCGTTATTCACGTTATTAATTGTAACCGGAACCCCGCTCGGGAGTCTGGCAATATTTTGCGTTCCTCCCGGAATACCCGGGCCGGAAATAAAAAAGGCAAAAACGTCGTTAAACTGTGAACCTACATATTCCGGATATTCTTCCGAACCGAATACGTATTTGAATCGCACGGTATCTGAATAAGGAATAAAATCAAACTCCAGGATAGAAGCGTTGTAGGTTGGTGTTCCTCCAACGAGGTTGGATAACGCACCGAATCCAGGATAACCGTTATCATACCCGGAGTTTGGCTGGTTATTCGGACCCTGAGGACCATTCCCATTGTTGGCAATAGTTCCCGTTGTAATCACCACACCGGAGTTGATTCCCAGGTTGGTTCCACCAGCTGTAAATTTTCCGATAGCACCTGAAGAGCCGGAGAAATTAATGTTGGAAACCGTAACTCCAGGACCTAGGAGTGTACTTTGAACCAGTGAAGCAGCACTTTGTGGGAATGTGATCAGTTGACCCATTGCGAACAAAGGAGATAAGAAGAGTATGGTCCAAATTAACTTCATATTACAATAACGCTTTTTAGTATAAATAGTTGTTTTTTACAAAAAGCGAACCAAAGTTGAAAATTACTGATTAAACGGTAAGAATCAATGATTTATCCGTGAAAAAATCATAAATTAAGGCATTGTCCTGAAAAATGAGATAATAACTAAAGTTTTATGTGGTTCAGATGTTAAAAAAAATGAAGAACCAGTTTCAATTCTGATCAGTTTACAGCTTTTCATTTTAAAATATAAATTTCCCTTTTCAATTAACTGAAAATGCCCTGCAGGGCACATAAATTGGCATATATTCCCCCCATGGCAATCAGGTCCCGGTGTTTTCCGCGCTCAATGATCTGTCCTTTGGACAGAACCAGGATTTCATCTGCATTGATGATCGTACTCATGCGGTGCGCAATAATCAGAGAGGTGCGGTCCTTCATCAGGTCATCCAATGCACTCTGCACAATGCGTTCGCTTTCTGTATCCAAAGCAGAGGTTGCCTCATCGAGGATCAGGATGGACGGATCCTTCAAAACTGCCCGGGCAATGCTTAAACGCTGCTTTTGCCCGCCTGAGAGTTTGTTTCCGCGTTCTCCGATCATTGTATCGTATCCGTTTTCCAGTTGTTCGATAAAATTATGCGCATGCGCAATTTTGGCTGCCTGGATAATCATTTCCAGGGAAACATCTTCTCTTCCGAAAGCAATGTTGTTGCGTACTGTGTCGTTAAACAGGATGGATTCCTGGGAAACAATCCCGATGTTTTTGTGCAGGTCTTCCAGTTTGTATTCCCGGATGTTGATTCCGTCGATGGAAATAGCACCCTCGTTCACATCGTAGAACCGTGGAAGAAGGTCTGCTATGGTCGATTTTCCACTTCCGGATTCTCCTACCAAAGCGATAGTTTTTCCGCGTTTCAGATCGAAGTTAATGTTTTTCAACACCCATTCATCCTTGTATCGGAAACTCACACTTTCCAGGCGAATGTCTTCGTTCAGTCCGCTGAGCTCCTTCGGATTTTCTACTTCATATATACTTTCATCGGTGTCCAGAATTTCGTTGATACGGTCCAGTGAAGGTTCTGCTTTATTGAGGTTCCCAACCGCAGTTGCAATTCCCTGGATAGGTCTGAGCAGCTGGGAAAATACAATGATGAAGGTAATGAATTCCGCTCCCCCGAGTATGCTGTCACTTTTGTCGAGGATCATGGTTCCGCCGAACCATACGAGGCAGATCATTACCGTGGCACCCAGAAATTCGTTCAGCAGCGGAGACAAATCGCTCCGTCTGAACGTTCCGGTATTTAACTGCTGCAAACGCAGGTTAACTTTTCTGAAACGCTTCACGACAAAAGGAATGGCGTTGAATGCCTTGATGATTTTGATTCCCCCGATGGATTCTTCCAGGATCGAGAAGACGAGGCTGGTTTGTTCCTGTCCGGCTTTTGCGGTTCGTTTCAGGCTTTTCCCGATTCGTGAAATGACGAATGCGGAAATGGGAAGTAATACGAAGGAAATCAAGGTCAGTTTCGGGCTGATGTAAACCAGTGAAGCAACTGAGATAATGATGGCAAAAGGTTCGCGGAAAATCAGTTCGAGGATGGCAATGACTGCCAGTTCAATTTCCCGGACGTCACTGTTGATACGCGCCATTAAATCTCCTTTTCGCTGTTCTGTGTAAAAACTCAGTGGTAATTTCATGGCTTTGGCAAACAACTGATCTCTCAAATCCCTCACTACTGCCATGCGCAACTGTGATTGATGCCAAACGGCACCATAGCGGAACAGGTTTTTCAGGAAAAAGGCAATAATTACAGAAACGCAGACGAATAATAAAGCATACTTCGGGTCGTTTTTCACCATCTCATTCATGGTGTAATTGTACCAGTCTTTGCAGTAGGTGAAAAAATGAATGAAACCACTGGTGTAATGTGGTTTTTCCAGGTCAGCCGTTTCGTTGACTTTGAAAATCAGCTGTAAAAATGGGATGAAAAGGACCAGTGAGAGTAAATTGAAAATAACGTACAGCAAATTGTAAATGATTGTCAATATTGCCTGAACCTTGTAAGAAAAGGTATATTTATAAAATGCGATTAATGATTTCATGCACTGCAAAGATATGTTTTTGTTGTCCTTTGTGTATGAACGCGTTTACAATTCTTAACTTTGCAGCATGAGTTCAATTAGACAAAACCGGATTGAAGGAGTAATTCAGGAAGAATTATCGACTTATTTTCAAAGAAATGCGCGCGAAATCTGCCTTGGGGCAATGGTTAGCGTGACAGTCGTTCGGGTCACTTCCGATTTATCACTGGCACGTATTTACCTTTCTGTTTTTGCCGGGCCCGATAAAAAAGAGGTTTTGGAAAATATTCAGCAAAATTCCCGAAAGATTCGTGGCGAAGTTGGAAAACGCCTGAAAAATATGCACAAGATTCCGGAACTTTCGTTCTTCATCGATGATTCCCTGGATTATGCCGAGAATATCAATAAATTACTGAAAGATTAAGATCTCGTTCTTCATAGCGCGAAGATATCTTCGGTATACCCGGAAACAGCGGAACCTGGTTAGCTGGATTACGCGGATTTCCGTAACGGGGATTGCAGCGATAACAGCTGCACTGGTCATTATATTATCTGCGTTTAACGGAATTGAACAGATGGTTGCCCGTCTGTATTCGGATTACGATCCGGCGATCACAATGCGGTCTTTACAAGGAAAAACCTTCGATTCTACCACTGTTGATCTGAAGGAATTGCGTGCAGTTCCGGGTGTTATTTCTCTTTCTAAAGCCATTGAAGAAACCGTGATTATCAAACATGGAAAAAAATGGGTAAATGCGCGGATGGTGGGAGTTGATTTTTCCTTTGTCGATGCCTCCCGGTTACGGGAGCACATTGTTGACGGTTACCCGGACCTGGAAGAAAACGGCGAACCGACTGCAGTCATCGGCGCATCTCTGCTCGATAAAGTAGATGGCTACATTTCCGAACTGGACGGCTACGAAGAACTGATGCTGTACACGCCGCTTCGCGATGCTTCAGTTACCCGTTTGAAAAGCCCGTTCAGGGTTTCGCCACTGAAAGTAGTTGGCAGGATGAACTATAACAAAGATATCAACCTGACGGACCTACTCGTTCCAGTCTATTTCGCAGAAGTACAGCTCAATTACGGGAAAGATATTACGGCAATTTACCTGCACGTTGGCAAAAAAGATATTCCTCAGGTGAAAGCCACGCTGGAAAACCGTTTTGGGAATCGTTTCCAGGTAAAAACTGCGGCGGAAAAGAACGAATTGATTTTCAAGACCAGTGAAAGTGAGAAAAAGATCGTGGTACTGATCCTCCTGTTCATTTTTGTGCTGGCAGCCTTCAACCTGGTGGCTTCACTCAACATGCTTTTTATCGAAAAGAAAGAGAATATGGAAACGATGGAACGCTTTGGGGCAACCCGGCAATTCGTGTTCCGGATTTTCTTTTTTGAAGGAATACTGATTGCTTTGAAAGGGATTGTGATCGGTTTGGTTTTGGGAGTAGGAGTGTGTTTGCTTCAGATGCATTATGGTTTGCTCAAAATGCCGAATGCAGGCGATGAAGCATTTCCGGTCATTCTCCAGATTAAAGATGTACTGTTTATCCTGGTAACAGTGATTTTGCTAAGCATGCTTTCTGCTTATTTCCCGGTGCGCTACCTTGTTCGGAAAACAATTACCTGATCCGGAAATTTTAAGTAACTGTCAGGAAATTGCATTTAGGCTTTGATCTTTAATTCTTTAGAAACCATTCTTCCCGTGGTTTTTAATGTCGCCAGATCCGGGCCATAGACCGTGACGTGTCCCATTTTCCGGAAGGGTTTGGTGTATTGTTTTCCGTACAAATGAACACTCACTCCTTCCTGTGCCATCACCTTTTCGAGGTTTTCATACCGGGCGATTCCTTCATAACCGGGTTCTCCGAGTAAATTGATCATTACACCGGGAGTGATCAGCCTGGTAGAGCCCAGCGGGGCATTCACGATACTTCGGAGGTGTTGCTCGAACTGAGAAGTGTAGCAGCATTCAATCGTATGATGCCCGCTATTGTGTGGTCGTGGTGCAATTTCATTGATCAGGATGCGATTGTCTGCTGTCAGGAATAATTCTACTGCTAAAATCCCGACCATGCCCAGCGATTCGATTACGTGTAATGCAATGTTGCGTGCATTTTTTTCCACCTCTTCCGAAATTTCAGCCGGGGAAAACAAAAATTCCACCAGGTTCACAACCGGGTTGAATTCACATTCTACTGTCGGGTAAACCACGCTTTCTCCCTGTTCGTTTCGCGAAACGATCACAGCTAATTCTTTGGTAAAAGGAATCAGCTGTTCGATTACGTACGGTGTGTCAACGAGATTTTTCAGGTCCTTTTCGGATTTGATGATCTGAACGCCTTTTCCGTCGTAGCCACCTTTTCGCCACTTCAGTACGTAGGGAAACGGGAGGTTTCTGACAAGCAGTTCCTCTTTTCCGCTCACCAGTTCGAAATCCGCCGTAGGGAGGTTGTTTTTTTGGTAAAATTCTTTCTGCAACCCTTTATCCTGGACGATTGCCAGAACGGAAGGCTGCGGAAACACCTTGATACCTTTGTCTTCGAGCGCTTTCAATGCCTCCACATTTACATGCTCGATTTCTACGGTTACCACATCTTTATCGCTCCCGAAAGCAAATACGGTATCGAAATCCAGTAAAGAACCTTGCCGGAAAGAAGTGGCAAGGTGACGACACGGAGCGTCATGATCAGGATCCAGACAATGGACGTGAACATCATAATTCAAAGCTTCCTGGATAAACATGCGGCCCAATTGACCACCACCAAGCATCCCGATTTTATAAGCGTTTCCATTCCATTGTTTTTTCATACTGCAAAGATAGCGGCTTTTCTGAATTCCCAGCTAAAACAGATGGCTGGTATGAACGCTCCCGATTCGACAGGATTGGCAGCCAATCCGGGCATTTCCCGGCTTGCCGCACTACAACGATTTTTCATTTTCCGGCTATTTCTTTGTCATTTAGGCCGATAATTTCCCTAAAAATGATAGTTTTACACTTTAAAATTAAATGACAAAGTGCTTCAGCTAAACGATAAAACATTTGAAATATTTATCCGGAAAGAAGAAATTCAGATAGAGATTGCCTCTCTGGCAGCGCGTCTGAAAGCTGATTATGAGGGAAAAGATGTGGTATTTATCGCAGTTCTGAACGGAGCATTTATGTTCGCCTCTGATTTGATGAAGCAATTCAATGCTCCCTGTGAAATTACATTCATAAAAGTGAGTAGTTACAAAGGCATGAACTCTTCCGGACGTGTAGATGAAGTGATTGGGTTGAATACATCGATCCGGGACAGGCACGTGGTGATTGTGGAAGACATTGTGGACACCGGGATTACCATGGAAAAACTGTTTACACTGCTGTCGGTTGAAAAACCTGCCAGCCTGGAAATAGTGACTTTGCTTTACAAGCCTGAGGCATTTAAAGGAACACATACTCCAACATATATCGGTTTCTCAATCCCTAATAAATTCGTAGTGGGCTATGGCCTGGATTACGATGAACTGGGGAGAAATACTGAGCACATTTATCAACTAAAGGGTTGACTCCCATTAAAAGAAAAAGCGTATGTTGAACATCGTATTATTTGGCCCTCCCGGAGCAGGGAAAGGTACGCAATCCGAAAGACTGATCGGAAGATATAACTTGGTGCACTTATCTACCGGGGATATTTTCCGTGCAAACATTAAAGGTGAAACTGAACTGGGATTGCTGGCAAAAAGCTATATGGATAAAGGAAACCTGGTTCCGGATGAGGTAACAATCAATATGTTGAAAAGTGAAGTATCGAAGCATGAAAATGCGAAGGGGTTTATTTTTGACGGATTTCCACGAACCAATGCACAAGCTGAGGCATTGGACGCATTCCTAGCTTCTATTCATTCAGGAATCACGATGATGGTCGGGTTGGAAGTGGCAGAAAATGAATTGCGTGAACGACTGAAAAAAAGAGCGGAAGTGAGCGGAAGACCGGATGACGCAAACCCGGAAGTGATCCGGAACCGCATCAGCGTTTACAACAGTGAAACAGCACCGGTGAAGGATTATTACGAAAAGCAGGGAAAATACGTTGCAGTTGACGGAATCGGAAGTATCGATGATATTACGAACCGTTTGTATGCTGCAATCGATACCATTTAACAGTATAAAAAGCCTGAAACGTTAACCGCATTCCTGCAGAGTGCGGTTTTCAGGTCTGGGGAAGTTTCATTTTCAATACAAAGCAACAGGATCATGGCATCAGATAATTTCGTCGATTACGTAAAAATCCACTGTACTTCCGGAAACGGGGGCGGAGGTTCGGCGCATTTTCGCCGTGAAAAATACATTCCGATGGGTGGACCTGACGGCGGGGATGGCGGACGCGGAGGCCATATTATTGTACGCGGAAATAAGCAGCTCTGGACACTTTTACACCTGAAGTACCAGAAGCACCTGAAAGCCGGTCATGGAGAACACGGAGGCGGAAACCTTCAGAAAGGTGCCCAGGGTGAAGATAAATACATTGAAGTTCCGCCCGGAACGCTGGCAAAAGATGCAGAAACAGGGGAAATGCTTTTTGAAATCACGGAAGACGGAGAAGAGCAAATTCTGGTTCCGGGAGGCCGTGGCGGATTGGGAAATGACCATTTCAAATCGTCCACCTACCAGACTCCGCGTTTTGCACAACCGGGCGAACCGGGAACAGAGCAATGGATGATCCTGGAAATGAAGGTACTGGCAGATGTGGGGTTGGTTGGAAAACCGAATGCGGGTAAAAGTACCTTGCTTTCTGTGCTCTCTTCCGCGAAGCCGGAGATTGCGGATTACCCCTTTACAACTTTGCGCCCGAACCTGGGAATTGTCGGTTACCGCAATGATCGTTCTTTTGTCATGGCGGATATTCCGGGGATCATTGAAGGAGCTCATGAAGGAAAAGGCCTGGGATTGCGTTTCCTGCGCCATATTGAGCGAAATTCCTGCCTGCTGTTCATGATTCCTGCCGATGCGGACAATATTCATGAAGAATATAAACTGCTTCTGAACGAATTGAAACAATATAACCCGGAATTGTTACACAAGGAGCGCTTGCTGGCAATTACCAAATCCGATATGCTGGACGATGAACTGAAAGAAGCGCTTGCGAAAGATTTACCGAAAATCCCTTATGTTTTCATTTCTTCTGTTGCCCAGCAGGGATTAACAGAACTGAAAGATCTGATCTGGAAGCATCTGAACCATGTTTGAACCCCTGAAAGCCATTGACCGAAGCATTGTACTGGCTGTAAACAGCTGGAATACGCCCTTTTTGGATCAATTTTTCTGGATGGTAAGTAAAACAATGCCCTGGGTTCCTTTTTACCTGCTGATTCTTTATTTTGTCTGGAAAAAAAATGGACTGAAAACAATGTTTGTTTTCCTGGGAATGGCGTTGCTGTTGGTTGCGATCGTGGATAGTTCGACTACCTTCCTGTTCAAGGAAACCATTCAGCGCTATCGTCCGTCACATAATCTGCTGCTCGAAAACCGGCTTCACTTTTTTGTGAAAAGCAACGGGGATGCTTACCGGGGCGGACAATACGGATTTTTCTCCTCACATGCCTCAAATAATGCTGCGATTGCACTGTTTTCGTGGTTTTTTCTCAGAAAGTACTACCCACGTTTGAAATGGCTGCTGATTTTTTGTGTCGGATTGATTGGTTTGAGCAGGATTTACCTCACGGTTCATTATTTATCGGATGTTTTGTGTGGAATTATTTGGGGACTTCTCTGGGCTTTTGTATTTTGGAAGCTGTATCGATGGTTTATTTCAAAAAAAATCAGATGAATATTGTTTATGTCTTTTTGGGAGGAGGAATAGGCTCGCTTTTGCGTTTTGGGCTGACGTACCTGATCCACAAATTCCCAAAACAGCTTTTTCCTGTTGCTACTTTGAGCTCTAACCTCATTGCATCCTTTTTGGTGGGTGTATTCCTGGTTTTGATGATGAAAATGAAACCGGCTAATGCAGAATTTTTTCAGGCGTTTTGCATCATCGGTATCTGTGGTGGATTCAGTACGTTTTCTGCTTTTGCAAAAGAAAACCTGGAGCTGATGGAGCGTGGATACTGGCTCATTGCTGTTCTGAACATACTGATCTCCGTTACGTTTTGTATCGGGATGGTTTATTTGGGCAGAAAATTGGCAGCCTAACATTGGTTTGTAATCAGAAAATATTTTCGGATAATATTTTAATTCAGTTGCTGTCTGAGATTAGCGTAAACAGGGAAAAGCAAAGGTTCCACAAATTCAAATCCTGCATCATTTTCTTCAAATGTTTTTTTGTCCAAAGGAAATTTTTTCGCAGTCACAATTTTACGCAAACCCGAAGGTTGTTCTGATGGGGAAAAAGTAAAATTTGCTTTATCTTTTTGAGACAATTCAGGATTTTCCGGAACTTAAGAATTAAGCCACCGGAACCAGCTCCCCGATCCGTTTTTCCAACTCTGCGCGTTTTTCTTCAAACTTGCTCAGATCCACGTTTTTCATCTTGCTTTTCAGTCGGATTTCCTTGAATTGATGAGCATATTCATAACTCAGCCGCCACAAAACAGGGGTGATGAAATAATATAAAACCCCCAAAGACCAATGAGGAAGATACCACTTGGTAATGAGTATGATAAGTGGTATATTGTAGATAGAACCGATCAGCTTTCCGAGCATCATTTTCACAGAGCCCCAGAAAACTTTGCGGCGCATCACTTTTTCAGTTATTTTTTTTGCAATAATGTAGGGAATAAAACCATGGATTAATCCTATGATGGCAAATGGCCACATTAGGATCAGGTAAAGCCAGTTGTTCAAGGTGCTGATGAGCTCCGGTTCTTTTTTGGCAACCACAAAACGATCCTGGATTTTCATGCGTTTTTCCAGGTTGAAATAAGCATCGAGGTCTTTTTGAAGTGCTAAAATATCGGTGCTTTCATCTGTTACGTGCTCATTGATCCAAAGAGCCAGCTTCCTGGAGTACTCCAGGCGTTTGCACAAAGGAATGCGATCGTCGTGGTTCGGATGGTTGTATCCTTTCCGGGTAATCTGCATGATGTTTTCCAGTAGTGAATAGCGCTTCGGATTCGCCACGTAAATCGTACAATTCTGCATGTCCTTTTCGATGCGTTTCGTCACTTCGTTGATCACCTTGTTCGGGTTCTCCCTGTAAGCCTGCTTGTATTCATTCAGACAGATTTTAGGGCCGTTGACAAGTACGAATTCCGAACCGATGGTATTACGGTCAGTATAGTTGATCCCAATTCCTGCAATGTAGATGTTTTTACTCCAGCCGATTGCTTCCAGAGCTCCGAATCCCATACGGGCCGGGCCTTTTTTTACCGGTTTCAGTCCGCGGATCGGTGTGTCGTCCGTAAATCCTTCTCCGAAAATCAGAATATTGCGTCCCATTTTCAGCGATTGGTTTACTTTTTTGAAAACGTCAGTATTTTTTCCTTTGGTATCCGTTTGGTCCTGCTGGCGGTAAATAGGAAGCATGTGTGCAGCCCATAAAACAGGTTTCAGCCACCATACAAATACATCGGAGCGCGTCATGAAATGGACAACCGGAGTATTGATCCCGCCTATCAGCATCGGATCCATGAATGAATTCGGGTGATTACTCACATAAATGGTACTGCCAAATAATTTTCGATGCTGGTTGATGATAGAAAAACGCTTGTAAAAGAGGCGGAAGGATATATTAAGCGAAACTTTAAGCAGGAAATAAATCGGGCGCATACGCAACTTTTTTACAAAATTAGTAATACCTGGAAACTGGCATTTATTCTTCCGGTTTTGTTTCTTTGGGTTCTGTTTCTTTCGGGGCAGAATTTTCTTTTTTATCCTGCTTAAACTCCTTATTTATATTTCGTTTATGTCCGAAAATGAACCCTAAACGAATTTCGTGGGAAGTATTTCCGAATTTTTCCGTAACGCCATTTCCGAATTCAAATGAGTAGGAAACATTAAAATGAGCAAGCAGATTGATTCCGAATCCGATGCCGATTGATGATTGTCTTCTGTAAGAAAGGCTTACCCAGCCCAGACGCATGTAATGAAGACGCATGGCTATATCGTAACTGACTGGCGCATGCTTTACGGATTTGAATTGAACAATCGGTTCTAACCCGTAGTTTTTCCCCAGGTCGAAGCGGTAACTCGCCAGAATAAACATGTGCGGACTGAAAGTGCTTTCGGTCGTGATGCCACTCAAACGGGTTTTGTTGCTGAAAAGCTGGCTTCCGCTTAAGCTGAAAAGTAAGTGGTCATTGTAGAGAACCAGACCTGCCTGGGCATCGAAATAATTTTGTCGTGCGGAAATTCCAAGGTAATTCACATAAGCTTTATCATCAGCGGTTCCCAAAGTCACCTTCGAAGCGTCAATCCCGAAATTCGACCAGCCCAAACCGATTCCTACTCCGGCATTTAATTTTTGCGATAAAGGGATATGCACACCGATGTTTCCTTTTATGCTGGTGCGCGAGAAAGGGCCGATGACATCGTTTATGAAAGTAAGCCCCGCTACTTTTTTGTAGCCGATTGTTCGCTGAGGCGTGCTGTAAAATGTTTGTCCAAGTGAAGAAAGCTCACTCAATAAAGCCTTTGATTTGCGTTTTTTGAAACGAACCATGCTCTGGATTCCGGCAAAAGTTGTCATGGGCCTTCCGTCAATCCCGGCATATTGCAGGCGGTTCCCGAGTATCACTTCACCCACGCTCATCATTCCTCCGGCAGCCGGATTGATCAGGAACGGAGAAGAAGCGGTTTGTGTAAATTGAATATCCTGCTGACCAACAGTGAATCCGGCAATCAGAAGAGAAGATATAAATGCGATTGTTTTCATCATTGACAAGGATTAACGAATAATACTGATTGAACCTTTAAGTGTTTTGAAATCTCCGTTTGGGGAAACAATCTCATAGAAATACGTTCCAAGCGGAAGATCTTCGCCCTTGAATGTTCCGTCCCACGGTTCGGCATATCCTGTCGATTCGAATACTTTTGAACCCCAGCGGTTAATAATCATCACCTTACAGTTGGGATAAGTCTCATGCAGATTCGGAATGATGAATTTATCATTATCTCCGTCGTGATTCGGTGTAAAGACGGTTGGAATATCGAAAGATCCTTCCCCGCACAGATCCAGATGGATTTTCAGTGTATCCTGTGTTGAACCACAGA
The DNA here is from genome assembly GCA_031260455.1 of Fluviicola sp. Classification (GTDB taxonomy): domain Bacteria; phylum Bacteroidota; class Bacteroidia; order Flavobacteriales_D; family Crocinitomicaceae; genus Fluviicola. The sequence continues at coordinate 6,854 of JAIRJW010000014.1, read as the reverse complement.
ACTTGTGCACCAGTTTGTACAACAGAATCAGGTCTCCCGGAGCTGCTGCAGTCAGTTGGGTATTTGCCGTGTATTTTTGTGTGAGATTTCCCGAACCAGCCAGCTGAATCCAGTAAGTTGCCTGATCGTTTTCAGCCGGACTTCCACTCAGGCTGATGGGAAGCTGGTTCAGGCAGAGGCTGGTATCGCTGGTAAGAACTGCAGCTTTTACCGGTGCATAGATGATACTGCTGTCCACCGAACCCGGACAACCATTTGTGCTGATGGTCCAGTACAACGTGTGATAACCGCTCGGGATAGATAAAATAGTTGCTATTGGTGCGTGAATATTATTGAAGGTAATTGTTGAATTGCTCGACCAGGTTCCCTGGGCATTTGTTCCGGGGTTATTTGCCTGGACCAGGTAACTCGTTGTTGCACAGGCATACATCGAATCCGGGAGATTTGCCTGTGGTGGTGGCATATTCACATCAATCCGGAGGGTATCTCTGCGCGTTCCGCAGGTTGGCGAAGTAACTGCCCATTCAAAGGTATTCGTTCCCAAAGAAAGATTCTGAACGGTTGTTTGCAAGGCATTTGGGTTGGTAATGGTTCCGCCTCCCGTCAGCATACTCCAGGATCCTGTTCCGGATTGAATCGCCTGAGCTTCGATGGCAGTTGTATATGTATCGCAAAGGTAAACCAGGTTATTCGGGATAAATGCCGTATCCGGGTACAAAAGTACTTCAATAGTGAAAGAACAGCTGGCAGTGTTTCCGGAAGAATCTTCAATCTGGTAAGTTTGCGTTGTTGTTCCGATTGGGAAGATACCACCAGAAGAGAATCCGGAAATATCTGTTTGTGAAATGGTGAAATAACAATTATCCGTTCCAACCGGGTTCGGGTAACTCACCAGTGGGTTACAAGTCGAGATGTTTCCTGGGCAGGTAATTACCGGAGTTTGTGTTTCAATGATCGTATAAGTAGTTGTACAGGAAGAACTGTTTCCTGCCAGATCAGTTGCAGTAATTGTTACGGTGTGTGTGCCTGATATCAGATTTGTTCCGGCCGGAGGTTGTTGCGTCAGCGCGTAACCGGAACAATTGTCCGTTACAGTTGCTAAAGATCTCAGATCCGGGATGAGTGCATAACAGGAGACTCCGTTGTTAACACTTTGTCCCGGAGGGCAGGTAATCGTCGGAGCGATGGATTCGACCGGAATGGCTTGCGTAATGCAGGTTCCGACGTTTCCGGAAGTATCTGTGTAAGAAATCACGATTCCGACCGGGTTGCTGACAACCGTCCCCGGAAGCGGGCTCTGTGTAATCGTCAGTAAATTTGACGGAGTACAATTCTCAACAGCACTGTGTGTTCCGCTCAGGTTCGGAATCGTCATCGAACAAGATCCCGAAATTGCCAGGCTGGTATCGCTCAGGCAAGTTACAACAGGCGCCAGCGTATCAATTGCAGTAATGAAAATAGTACAACTTCCGATGTTTCCGCTCAGGTCGGTTGCAGTCATCAGAACGGTGACCGTATCGGAGAAAAGCAAGGTTGCCGGTTTGTTTTGTGCAAAAACCAGCAAGTTGCTTGCCGTACAGTTATCCGTTGCGGAAACCAGCGGAACCAGGTTGCCGATTTGTCCGAGGCATTGGTTGTTTACCGGTACAGAGATTCCCGAAGGAGGGCAATTGATTACTGGCAATGTTCCGTCCTGAACCATCAGAACGAACTGGCAAACCTGTGCGTTTCCATTCTGATCAATTGCCTGGATAGTTATATTATTCGGCCCGGTGGGAAGATTGCTTCCAGCCGTCGGGCTTTGACTGAGTGAAAAGACAGTCGAACAATTGTCAATAACTGTTGCCTGTGAAGTGAAACTTGCCACATCGTAGGTACAGTCGTTGTTAGTGGAAGCCATTTGGTTTGCCGGACAAATAATCTGGGGAGAAATCGTGTCGAACAACAGTACATGTGTAAAACAGGTTCCGGCGTTTCCGGCTTGGTCCGTTGTGGTGACAAAAACGTTTTGCGTAGCGTTCAATGGGGTTCCCGGAGCCGGATTCTGACTGAAAGTAAGCGAAGCAAAAGGAGTACAATGTTCTACGATGACGGTTACTTCGGGAATCAGATTCGGGACAATTCCGGTACAGGATGCTGAAGCGTAAACCGTGTCCAGAGAAGGGCAGCTTGGTTTCGGAGGAACGGTGTCCAGAACGGTCAGTGTAAAGTTACAGCTTGCCATATTCCCGGAAGGGTCTGCTGCCTGAAGAGTGATCGTTGTATTCGCATTCACGGTGCTTCCGATAGGCGGAGACTGAGTTACGGAAACAATTCCGCAGGCATCGCTGACTGTTGCCAGGGAACCATAATCCGGTAGAGTGAAGATACAGAGTTCGTCGGAATAAACGGATGCAGGAGAAGGGCAAATGATGGTCGGTGGAGTTACGTCTGTAGAAGCTCCCTGGATGCGGAAATTATCGATTGCCGGAGCTTTATTTCCGATCGTGGAATTGTTGTATGTGAATCGGAACCCGATCCAGAAAGTGCTGTTGTTGAGCAAAGCAGGAAGCGCCTGGCTGAAAGAAGTATACGTTGGGTTTGCAGCTAATTGGGACGAAGCAGCAGTCCAGCTGGATCCCGAATTCGTACTGTAAACCAGTTCCAGATAATCTGACCCTGTTTCGCCTTCGATCTGGATTTCTGCCAGGACATTCAGGGTATTGAAACAGCTGGCATTGACAACTTTATATACAATAGCCGTTTCTGTTCCTGCTGCTGCATTTGTGTACCCGTAATGCTGAATTCCTGTTGGTGTACAGTCGTTGGTTGTTCCTCCGGACGTGATATACAGAGCTGAATTTCCGCCGTTGTTTGTACAGGGACCCTGAATCCAGTAGTTGGGTCCGGAAGTGCTGACAGTATTCCAGGAAAAGGAATTTTCGAAATTATCGGTAATGAAAGTCGTTTGGGCGAGTAGTTGTGTGCTCCATGAAATCAGAAAAGCACACAGGAGTGTTAGTACTGCTTTATTCATAACATAAGTTGTGACAAGGGGTCAAAATTAACAGAAAATTCAATAAAACAGGGGAGTTTTTACTCCAAAATTGGGAATAGTTTTCAACGAAGGGGATTTATTCGTTAGATTTGCAAACAAAATTGAATCAAATGGTTGGGATTATCATGGGCAGTACTTCAGACCTGCCGATTATGCAAGATGCGGCAGATATTTTGAAGCAGTTTGGCATACCGTATGAGTTAACCATTGTTTCAGCTCATCGCACACCGGAACGGATGTTTGAATATGCTAAAACAGCAGCTGGAAGAGGAATTCAGGTAATTATTGCCGGGGCAGGGGGGGCAGCGCATTTGCCGGGAATGACAGCAAGCCTGACACCGCTTCCCGTAGTTGGTGTTCCGATCAAGTCCAGCAATTCCATCGATGGTTGGGATAGTTTGCTGTCAATCGTTCAGATGCCGAACGGAATTCCGGTTGCAACAGTTGCTGTCAACGCAGCAAAAAATGCAGGAATCCTGGCTGCTAAAATCCTGGGAGCTACCAACCAGGAACTTCAAAGGACTTTGAGGGCATACATGGAGTCGATGAAAGAAACGGTGCTGGAAGGTGCAAAAAAAGTAGAGCAAAAAGGATAATTACATAATTACCACTGGTTTGCATCGGCATTTTTAACATCCACCACATATTTTTCCGGAATATTTCCTTTTAAAAGGCTTCCCGGTTCCAGGCTTGGGAAAATTTCTTCGTATGTTCTTGATTCGTACAGGAAGACGCGGCGGTAAATCAAATTCCGTGTGATCTGGTCACCGTGATCCATTCCGGCCGCTCCGATCAGTTCGGCATAAGCTTTTACCGTTTCATTATGAAAGTTGGCTACGCGCACTTTTTTGTGATTCACGTTCAGTCCGGCAACCAGCTGCGGATTTTGTGTAGCTACTCCGGTCGGACAAGTATTCGTGTTACATTCCAGTGCCTGGATACAACCTAATGCCAGCATCATTGCTCTGGCACAGTTTACGGCGTCTGCACCCAAAGCCATGGCGCGTACGATACTGAATCCGGTGAGAATTTTCCCAGACCCAATTACCTTGATGTGCTGACGGATATTGAACCCGGTGAGCATGTTGTCTACAAAAGCCAATGCGTCCAGGAACGGTGCGCCCACGTAGTTGCTGAATTCCTGCGGAGCTGCTCCTGTTCCGCCTTCACCGCCGTCCACTGTAATGAAATCCGGGTAAGTGTCCAGTTCGATCATGGCCTTGCAAATGGCAATGAACTCACTCTTTTTCCCGATACATAGTTTAAATCCGATCGGTTTTCCTCCTGATTCTTTGCGCAATAGCTGGATAAACTGGATGAGTTCTTTCGGGGTGCTGAATGCAGAGTGGTAAGGAGGTGAATAAACCGTTGTAAATGGTTTCACGTGACGGATAGCAGCAATTTCTTCTGTGTTTTTCTTGGCAGGAAGAATTCCTCCGTGTCCCGGTTTTGCTCCCTGGGATAATTTGATTTCGATCATTTTGACCTGTGGCAGGTGCGCATTTTTCCGGAAAGTATCAATGCTGAAATTTCCGTCCATATCACGTGCACCAAAATATCCTGTTCCGATCTGCCAGATAAGGTCTCCGCCGTTTTTCAGGTGGTAAGAAGAAATTCCTCCTTCACCTGTGTTGTGTGCAAAATCGCCAAGTTTTGCCCCGGCATTGAGAGCTTCAATAGCCGCTGTAGACAAAGCCCCGAAACTCATGGCACTGATATTCATAATACTGGCACTGTATGGTTGCAAACAATCCTTATTCCCGATCAAAATCCGCGGATTCTGGTTGATCGAATCGAACTCCTTTGGTTTGATACTGTGCATCATCCATTCATAACCTTCTTTGTACACATCATTTTGTGTTCCGAAAGGCATCGTGTCTGTTTCTTTCTTAGCCCGCTGGTAAACCGTGCTTCTGTCAATCCGGTTGATCGGCATTCCGTCCGTATCACTTTCAATAAAGTATTGATACATTTTGGGTCTGAGCGCTTCCATTACCCAGCGAAGCCTTCCGAAAACCGGAAAATTGCGCATCAGGGTGTGTTTTTTCTGGAAGAAGTCCACATACCCGATAGTGATCGGAATGAGCACTATTCCGAGGATGTACCACCATCCTGTCCAGAAATAGTAACCGGCTAATCCTAAAGATATTACGATAAGGATGCTTGCAAAAACGAACTTTGTTCTCACGGGGTGAAGATTTAAAAAAATTACAAGTCCCGAAGTTAGGATTTTAAAATCATATCTGCCCGGATAGAAATGCTAAAAAACCTTAGTAACTGATAGGAAATTATATTCTAAGTTGCTTATGTACCTTTTTGCATCCAATTTCGTTTGATTTTTTAGCTCTACTTTACTTATATATTAATGAATCGCTGAATACGCTTCACTATTTCGACAGAATCATTCCCTATGGCCTTCGAAACCGGTTTTTCAGGTATTAGAAGCAGAGTATGAAGAAATAAGAACAAATAAAAATGAAAAGCACCGATTAATTTGGAATAATTTTTAATATCTGATTTTGGTTTGTGTAGCAGACGGCATTGCAATGCGACTATGGTATTTCATCGTAATTTATCGTTATCCCAATTTTTCGGATTGTTGATAATGTATGTACGTTCTCTTTCAAATTCATTGCTATCGCGAATAATGCGGTCGTAAAACCGTTCCTGCCAGGCAAAATCAATATTATTTTTTCGCGCATACATGGTTATTGCACTTTTAAATCCCCGTATTACTGATGCTAAATTTTTTGATTGCTTGCCAAATTTATTTTCGTAGAACATGGTGTTCATACCGTTTTGCGTATTATATTGATTTTCGCCGATGCAAATAATACAATGAAAATGATTGGGCATAACAACAAATTCATCTAACGATAAATTCATATCAGGCCGCAATTCTGCTGTTTTCAGCCATTCGGATTGTGCAACTTCACCGATTTCCGACAATTGCATTTTTCCCTTCTCAATTTTTCCGAAATAGTGTTTTCTGTTTTTAGTGCAAATTGTTATGTAATAACAACCGATTCCGCCGTAATCGTAACCATATAACCGATTTGATGGTATTCGATATTTGTTGTTGAATTTGTTGTCCATTATTTTTGTTTTATTGTGTATTATTGTGTAGAGACACATTGCAATGCGTCTCTACACAATAATATTACATTTATAATTTATTTCTGAATCATATTTTTCATTCTTGTTATAAGATTTTTAATATTGCCGTTTATCGAATACAAAATTATTATTGGTCTGTTTTGTTGGTCATGAAAATAAATTGCATTTTATAAAACACAAAATCAGGTATTTTTTGTATTCTGCAAAACACAAATACGGTCAAATCTTCTGCGGGTTTGCATAAGCAATTTGAAACCAGCTGCGGAAAACATGTAAAATGAACCGGCAGTGAATCCCCAATAGTTAAGACCGCATTTTTTCGATCACTTCATTTAAACGCTGTACTTCTTTTTCCAGCAGGGAGATATACCGTTCAGTATGATTATCGGAATGGAAGTGTACGGAATCAGCTTGATTTTGAATAATTTGATTGTTTGTATTTGTAATATTAAACACATCCTGCACATCAAAATTAAGCAGCTGAGGCAGATCCACGGATAATATTTGTGCAATTTCGTTAGCACGCGAAATGGTCAGGTCCACATCTCCCCGTTCAATTTTGCCGTAAGCGCTCAGACTCACATGAAGCCTATCAGCCATTTCATTTCTGGTTAAATTTTTCAGCTCGCGGAACTTCTTGATATTCTCTCCAATTTCCATAAATGACTTTTTGGTCACCAAATTAACAAAATAATCGTTA
>JAIRJW010000019.1 GCA_031260455.1 Fluviicola sp. | reverse complement strand
GGTTAATAAGGAAATAGTATGGCAACGATTAAAATCAAACAAGTTCGCAGTGCTATCAAACGCCCGGCTCGTCAAAAAGCAACAATCAAAGCGTTGGGATTTAGCCGTTTGAATCAGGTACTGGAAAAAGAAGCGACTCCGCAAATTCTTGGTATGATCAAGAAAGTAGAGCATTTGGTACAAGTAGTAGAATAATACTTTAAAACGAATTATCCATGAATTTAAATAATTTAAAACCAGCAAAAGGGTCTGTTCTGAGTGATAAGAGAATCGGTCGTGGGCGCGGTTCCGGTGGCGGTGGTACTGCTACACGCGGTCATAAAGGAGCGAAATCCCGTTCCGGTTATTCAAAGAAAATTGGTTTCGAAGGAGGACAAATGCCTTTACAGCGCCGTGTCCCTAAATTCGGATTCAAAAACATTAACCGTGTTGAATATAAAGCAATCAACCTGGATGCGATTCAATCATTGGCTGAAAGAAAAAATATCACTGATATTACTATTGAAATACTGCGTGAAAATGGGTTGATATCCCGAAATGACCTGGTAAAAGTGTTGGGTCGCGGAGAATTGAAATCCAAAGTAAACGTAAGCGCTCACAAGTTTTCTTCTTCTGCAAAAGCAGGAATTGAAGCTCAGGGTGGTAGTATTTCAGAAATCTAATTAACTTTGCCGACATTTTTTTATGAAACGGTTTATACAAAACATAAAAAACATCTGGAAAGTAGAAGAATTAAGAAAGCGTATCTTATTGACGCTTTTCTTAATTCTTGTGTACCGTATCGGATCGTTTATCATGTTGCCCGGTGTGAATGCTGATGCCATCCTGGCTAACGCATCCCGCAAAGGAGGTGACAATGTGCTTGAATCTTTGCTATCGATGTTCTCAGGAGGAGGATTTACCCATGTGTCAATCATGGCGTTGGGTATCATGCCTTACATCAGTGCATCGATCATTATGCAATTATTGGGAATGGCAGTTCCTGCTGTTCAGAAAATGCAAAATGAAGGAGAATCAGGCAGAAAACAAATTAATACGTACACGCGTATCCTGACAATTATAATTTGTGCTGTTCAGGCTCCAAGTTATATTTCATTGTACGCTTCTAGCATCCAGGGCGCATTGCCTGCTGATCAATCTGTGTTGTGGTGGACAACAGCAGTGTCTTGTATGGTTGCCGGTTCAATGTTTGCTGTATGGTTAGGTGAACGCATTACAGATAAAGGAATCGGAAATGGAATTTCCTTGCTGATTACCGTTGGTATTTTATCAAGACTCCCATCTTCTTTCTTGTCTGAAATGGCTGCTAACAAAGATTTTCCACTGAAAATTGTTTTGGAAATCATTGTCTTCATGTTGATTGTACTGGGAACGATTTTGATTGTTCAGGGAGTTCGCAAGGTTCCTTTAAATACAGCAAAACGCGTTGTCGGTGCAAGAGCAGTAGATGAGCAGGGAGCAAGAAACTACTTGCCTTTGAAAGTAAATGCTTCGGGAGTAATGCCGATCATTTTTGCTCAGGCAATTATGACAATTCCTGTAATGATCTTCTCACAGCAAAAAGATGGCGGAATGATCCAATATGCTTTGGGGGATACACATGGTGTGCCTTATAACGCGTTGCTGGCACTTTTGATCATCGTATTTACTTACTTCTACACGGCGATTATGATTAATCCCCGCAAGATGGCTGATGATCTGAAACGCAGTGGAGGATTTATTCCTGGCGTTCGTCCGGGAGAGGAAACAGCTGAGTATATTGACTCGCTGGTATCTCGTATCACATTGCCCGGTTCTATGTTCCTGGCCTTGATCGCGGTGCTGCCATCCATTGCGTATGCTTGTAATATTACTTCTGGTTTTGAGTATTTCTTCGGAGGAACTTCGTTGTTAATCATGGTGGGAGTAGTTTTGGATACCCTTCAGCAAATCGAATCTTACCTGTTAAACCGCCATATGGATGGTTTGATGGAAGGTTCCCGTGTGAGAGGAAGAAGAAGTATAAGCGAAATGTCATCAGGTTTCTAGATTATATGGCTAAACAGGCATCAATAGAACAGGACGGAACGATTATCGAAGCATTGTCCAATGCAATGTTTCGTGTCGAATTGGAGAACGGGCACGTGATTACGGCTCACATTTCAGGAAAGATGAGAATGTTTTACATTAAGATTCTTCCTGGTGACCGCGTGAAGGTGGAAATGTCTCCGTATGATTTAACTAAAGGACGTATTTCTTTCCGCTACAAATAGTTTGTAAGAAAGAATTCCGATAAAAAAACAAAAGATGAAAGTAAGAGCTTCAGTAAAAAAACGTACTGCAGATTGCAAGATCGTTAAAAGAAAAGGAAGAGTTTACGTGATTAACAAGAAGAATCCTAAACTAAAACAAAGACAAGGGTAATTATGGCACGTATCGCAGGTATTGATCTACCAAAAAACAAGAGAGGTGTAATCGGTTTGACCTACATCTTCGGAATTGGCCGCAGCACGGCTAAAAAAGTGTTGACATCAAACGGAATTGATGAAAACATTAAAGTACAGGACTGGAATGACGATCAGATCGCTTTGATCCGTAACTCCATTGCTGAGATTAAGACAGAAGGACAGTTGCGTTCTGAGATCCAGTTGAACATCAAACGTTTGATGGATATCGGATGTACACGTGGAATTCGTCACCGTGCAGGTCTTCCGTTAAGAGGTCAGCGTACGAAAAACAACTCTCGTACGAGAAAAGGTAGAAGAAAAACAGTTGCTAACAAGAAGAAAGCAACTAAATAATAGTTAGAAATGGCAAAAGCAAATCAAAAGAAGAAGAAACAGGTCAAAGTAGACGCAGCGGGTGAAGCGCATATCCAGGCTACCTTCAACAATGTGATTATTTCTTTGACGAACAACGCTGGTCAGGTTATTTCCTGGTCATCCGCTGGAAAAATGGGCTTCAAAGGTTCTAAAAAGAACACTCCTTATGCTGCACAGGTTGCTGCTGAGGATGCTGCAAAAGAAGCACATGACTTCGGATTACGTAGAGTGCGTGTATTTGTGAAGGGACCAGGAGCTGGTCGTGAGTCGGCAATACGTGCAATTCACAATCATGGTATCGAAGTTGTCGAGATCATTGATGTAACTCCACTTCCGCACAATGGTTGTCGTCCGCCAAAAAGACGTCGCGTTTAATTTATAGTATTTTTTAATCAAAAAGGGGACAATGATTATCGAAGGAAAGCCTTAATTCATAATCCCCCTTTTTATATTTCATAGTATGGCAAGATATACAGGTCCAAAATCGAAGATCGCTCGTCGTTTCCGCGACCCGATTTTCGGTCCAGACAAAGCGCTGGACAGAAGAAGCTACGGACCAGGACAACATGGTCCTGCAAAGCGTAGAGGAGGAAAACAATCAGAATACGCCATTCAGTTAGGTGAGAAGCAAAAAGCGAAGTACACTTACGGAATTTTGGAGCGTCAATTCTCTAATTTGTTTAAGAAAGCATCCCGCATGAAAGGAATTACAGGTGAAAACTTGTTGCAATTGTGCGAAATGCGTTTGGATAACACCGTATTCCGTTTGGGGATCGCCCCTTCACGTCGTGCGGCTCGTCAGTTGGTAACTCACAAGCACATCGTTGTGAACGGAGAAGTGGTAAACATTCCCTCTTACACATTGCGGGTAGGTGATGTAATCAGCGTTCGCGAGAAATCAAAATCTTTGGAAGCAATCACAGCGTCATTGATTGCATCCAACAAGCGTTATGACTGGTTGGATTGGGATGCTTCTCAGAAAACAGGTAAGTTTTTGAGCATACCTTCCCGCGACATGATTCCTGAAAATATCAAGGAGCAATTGATCGTCGAATTATACTCTAAGTAATAAGCCGATGCGTTAGCATCAAGATTTTGGAGTCTGTTAGACTCCTTAAGAGATTTATTAATATTGGATTGCAGCCAAAGGGTTTGTCGGACTTTCTTCAATCTTTCGGACCGCGCAACTGTGAAACAATTAAAAAGAAGAAAAACAAATGGCAATTTTAGATTTTCAAAAGCCTGACAAGGTAATTATGATTCAATCTGACGAGCGTAAAGGACAATTTGAGTTCCGCCCGCTTGAACCAGGTTATGGTATCACAGTAGGAAACGCATTGCGTCGTATTTTGCTTTCATCATTGGAAGGTTATGCTATTTCTTCGGTGCGTATCGAAGGTGTTGACCACGAATTCGCAACGTTGAAAGGTGTGGTTGAAGATGTTACTGAGATCGTGTTGAACCTGAAACAAGTTCGTTTCAAACAACAAATCGAAGGAACAGATAACGAAACAGTAGTTGTTTCTGTTTCCGGACAGGATAAACTGACTGCAGGTGATTTGGGTAAATTCACTTCCGGATTCCAGGTATTAAACCCGGACCTGGTGATTTGTAACATGGAATCCTCCGTAAAACTGGAAATAGAGCTGACAATCATCAAAGGACGCGGATATCTTCCTGCAGAAGAAAACAAAACTGGTAATGCACCTTTCGGGACGATCTTTATTGATTCCATCTTTACACCAATCGTAAACGTAAAATACACGATCGAAAACTACCGTGTAGAACAAAAAACGGATTACGAAAAATTGGTTTTGGAATTGACTACTGACGGATCGATCCACCCGAAAGATGCCTTGAAGGAAGCTGCTAAAATCCTGATTCATCACTTTATGTTGTTCTCTGATGAGCGCATCACTTTAGATAGTGAAGTGAAATCCGAAACAGAAGAGTTTGATGAAACTTCACTGCACATGCGTCAGTTGCTGAAAACAAAATTGGTTGACATGGATCTTTCGGTTCGTGCACTGAATTGTTTGAAAGCCGCAGATGTTGAAACATTGGGTGACCTGGTTTCTTATAACAAAAATGACTTGTTGAAGTTCCGCAACTTCGGTAAGAAGTCATTGACAGAGTTGGAAGACCTGGTTGATTCCAAAGGATTGAACTTCGGAATGAACGTTGCGAAGTACAAATTAGACAAAGACTAGTATCGCAGAATAGTTTTTAAATAATGTCGTAATAGGTGGCCGGAAGGAAGCGATATGAATTCCGGCTAACCGTTACTTACGAAATTCAAAGTTATGAGACACGGAAAAAAAGTAAATCATTTAGGCAGAAAAGCTGAGCACAGACAAGCAATGTTGTCGAATATGGCTTGTTCATTGATTGAGCACAAGCGTATTTCCACTACATTGGCAAAAGCAAAAGCTTTGCGTGTGTATGTTGAGCCTATCCTGACAAAATCGAAAGACGATACAACTCACAATCGTCGTACTACATTCTCTTACCTGAAAAGCAAAGAGGCTGTATCTGAATTATTCAGAACAATCGCTCCCAAGATTGCAGATCGTCCGGGAGGTTATACACGTATTATCCGCACAGGTTACCGTTTGGGTGACAACGCAGAAATGTGTTTGATCGAATTGGTTGATTTCAACGAAGTATACACTTCAGGAGAAAAGAAAACGACAACTCGTCGCTCCCGTCGTGGAGGTAGCTCAGCTCCAAAGAAATCAGAAGCTGTTGAAGCGGTAGAAGTAGCGGAGGTTGTTGAAGATACACCAGCTGTTGAAGCAACTGAAGAGGCAACAGAAACACCAGATGAGAAAGCAGATTCAACTGAGGAAGAAAAGAAAGATGAGGAGTAAGAGATTCGCCACGGCGAATCAATTTGGCGGGACAAGCGTTAGCACGGTCAAAAAACCAATTATTCGATCTTAGATCATTATAAAAAGGGTATCCATTGATGAACGGATACCCTTTTTTATAGATTATATTTTTGAAGTTGGGGTAGAAATCCTAATTTTGCAAAAACATTTTAGTATATGGAAGAACGCAAGCCTGCGCTCCTAGTCCTGGAGGATGGAACAGTTTTTTACGGAAAAGCTACCGGGAAGATAGGTACAACGACTGGAGAGATTGCTTTTAATACCGGAATGACCGGGTATCAGGAAGTGTTCACCGATCCTTCATATTACGGACAAATACTAGTTATGACGACATCCCATATTGGGAACTATGGCGTAAATCCGGAAGAAGTAGAGTCGGAATCGGTGAAAATTGCCGGACTGGTTACTAAAAAATTCGCAAATCATTTTTCAAGAACTTCCGCAACATCAGGTCTGCAGGATTACATGGAGGAAAATGGCAAAGTCGGGATTACGGATATCGATACAAGAGCACTTGTTCGTCACATTCGTCACAAAGGAGCCATGAATGCCATTATTTCCTCCGAACTACTTGATGAAAAAGAATTGCTGAAGCAAGTCAAAGAAGTTCCTTCCATGGATGGATTGGAATTATCATCCAAAGTAGCAACCAAAGAGGCTTATGAAACCGGAAAACCGGATGCTGGATGGAAAGTTGCACTGCTGGATTTCGGCGTGAAGAAAAATATCATCCGCTGTCTGATAGAGCGAGGTTGTTATGTGAAAGTTTTCCCGATGAATACAACGCTGGATGAATTAAAAGCATTCAATCCGGATGGTTACATGCTATCCAATGGTCCTGGTGATCCGTCGGCGATGCCGAATGAAATTGCTTTGGTGAAAGAGCTGGTAGAACTGGGAATACCGGTTTTCGGAATTTGCTTAGGACACCAGATTTTGGGATTGAGTCAGGGATTAAAAACCGAAAAGATGTTTAACGGGCACAGAGGAATCAACCACCCGGTGATGAACCTGCTGACGGGGAAAGGAGAAATTACATCCCAGAATCACGGATTCGTTATTGCGAAAGACAGCGTTCAATCCAACCCGAGAATCAAAGTGACTCACGAACACTTGAACGATCAAACGATTGCCGGAATCATGTTAACAGATAAACCGGTGTTCTCAGTGCAATACCACCCGGAAGCATCTGCTGGCCCGCATGATTCACGCTATTTATTTGATCAGTTTATTGGTAACATGAAACATGAGAAGCAGCGCTTTAAAGAGACAAACGTTAGTGCTGACCAAACAGGCAACAACTAATTTTTAAATAAAAAACATGAGTTATATTGCGCGTATTGTCGGAAGACAAGTTTTAGATTCAAGAGGAAACCCTACTGTAGAAGTAGATGTTTACACGACTAACGGAGTCGCCGGAAGAGCAGCAGTTCCTTCAGGTGCTTCAACAGGTGTTCATGAAGCGGTTGAATTACGTGATGGTGATAAATCAGTTTACCTGGGAAAAGGAGTTTTGAAAGCAGTAGAAAATGTCAATACAATCATTTCGGAAGAGCTAACGGGAATGGATATTTTCGACCAAAAACTGATCGACCGCGTATTGCTGGACCTGGATGGAACTCCGAACAAATCCAAATTGGGAGCAAACGCTATTCTGGGAACTTCTTTGGCAGTAGCCAAGGCGGCAGCGCAGGAAGCAGGTTTAAGCTTGTTTAAATACGTTGGAGGAGTGGGAGCAACCACGATGCCGGTTCCGATGATGAACATTCTGAATGGAGGTTCGCATGCAGATAATTTAATCGATATTCAGGAATTCATGGTGATGCCGTTTGGAGCATCTTCTTTTTCCGAGGGATTGCGCTGGGGAACCGAGATTTTTCACCATCTGAAGTCCGTTTTGAAACAGAAAGGATTGTCTACAAATGTTGGAGATGAAGGTGGTTTCGCACCAAACCTGGGATCCAACGAGGAAGCAATCCAGGTAGTGCTTCAGGCAGTTGAGAAAGCCGGATTCAAACCAGGACGCGATGTGTACATTGCTTTGGATGCGGCAGCTTCCGAATTTTATGATGCGGAAAAAGGTTTGTACTTGTTCGAATCGACGGGAGATACCTTCACTTCTTCCGAAATGGTGGATTTCTGGGCTGACTGGTGTAAGAAATACCCGATCGTGTCTATTGAAGACGGTTTGGCTGAAGACGATTGGGCGGGATGGAAAACTGCTACGGAAAAACTGGGTAGCAAAGTTCAGCTGGTAGGGGATGACTTGTTTGTAACGAATACCAGGCGTCTGGCTCAGGGGATTGAGCAAGGCATTGCCAATTCAATACTGGTAAAAGTAAACCAGATTGGTTCATTGAGTGAAACAATCGAAGCAGTTCAGATGGCGACCAGAAACGGTTATACCTCAGTTATGTCTCACAGAAGTGGTGAAACAGAGGACAATACAATTGCTGATCTGGCAGTAGCTTTGAATTGTGGTCAGATCAAAACCGGCTCAGCTTCCAGAAGTGATCGCGTGGCGAAATATAATCAATTGCTGCGTATCGAGGAAGAATTAGGAGAGACAGCTTATTACCCGGGAAAATCATTCCGGTTTTTATAATCAGAATTTTATTAAGATGGAAAGGGAGCTTTTGCTCCTTTTTTTGTACATTGTATTTCCAGTTGATGAATTTTAACAAATTATTTGTAATAAGTTTGTTTTTTTATCAGAAAGCAACTACGATGTATTCAAAGCGTTTATAAGACAAAGTTATAATTATGAAGACATTATTACTAAGTTTTGCTTTTGTAGTAAGTTCCTTTTTTGGAAGTGCCCAAACGGGAAATAACCAGGCAAATACACCAGCTTTTTTTGCGCAGTGTATGGTCAATGTGACAAACCAGGCAGAATTGACCACTTTGGAAAATCAGTTGCGCGTAATACCTTATGTTCACGTAGTTCGTGTTGATATTCCAACTCACCGGTTGTTTCTGATTACAAAAGACATTTCTTCCTTTACCGAAACGGAATTCGCTTCCTGGATGGGAACATATTCTTCGGCTTATAGCTGCCTTCAGATAGGTTTGCAGGGAGTAGATCCCGTTAATCCGTATCCATTTACTAACTGTTCAGAAAACTAAACCCTATGAAAAAGCTCCTCTCTCTATGTATGTATGTATGTATGAGTTCGTTTGGTATTTGGGCACAGCCGAATGACTGTAATGAGGCTGTATCTGCTTGTTCAACACCTTCTTTTCCGATTGCTCCGCCGAATCCGGCAACGAATACCGTTGACTTTGGTGTAGGCTGGGTCTCTAATCCAACTTCGAATCCGCAAGGTGTAAACAGCGGATGTTTATTGTCTGGTGAAACCAGTTCTACGTTTCTTACCATTAATGTAGTAACATCCGGAACTTTGCAGTGGTCGATGATTGGATTGAATACATTTGGAAACCCCTCCAATACAGGTTGTTTCGACTGGATTATGTGGCCGAACGTAAATAATAACGGTTGTGCGGGAATTAACGGGAATACTTTACCGCCGGTTGCTTGTAATTGGAACGGCACATGTAACGGGAATACAGGAATGGCAAGTCCAGCGAATTACCCTCCTGGAGCTTCCAGCAGTAGTTATCAGCCACCATTGAATGTTACAGCTGGGCAATCTTTTATTTTGTGCTTGTCTAATTATAGTTCGGTACAACAGAATGTGAATCTGAACTTCTTTGGGACAGCTTCGGTTGTTTGCGGGGTGTCCGCTATTGATCAGACCATTTGTTCAGGAAACTCGGCAAACGTAACGATTTCTACTCCGGGATATGTAAACCCGACTTTCAACTGGTTAATTACAACAGGTGTTTCAAACCCTACGGGAGGATCAAATGTGACAGTTACACCAACAGTTACTACAACCTATTCCGTAGTTGTAACTCAGGTATCACCACCGTTACAGGATACAGCGACATTTACCATTACGGTAGTAAATCCTCCGGCACCAAATGCCGGACCGGATCAAACCGTTTGCCTGGGGACACCGATTTCATTATCCGGATCCATAAGCGCAGGAAATACTGCAAGCTGGCAGGCCATCGTTCCAACCGGAATGACACCAGCTGCAACAGCAACTTTCTCTCCGAATTCTTCTTCTTTGACACCAGTGGTTACGGTTAATCAACCGGGAACTTATAAATTCGTTCTGAAAGAAATAAGCACAACCTGTGGAATCATTACAGATACAGTAGTTGTTACGGTTTCACAGCTGGCACTTACTGCATCTGCCACTAATCCGGTGTGTTATGGTTCCTCTGACGGAACAATTGCGATCACCAGTGCCGGAGCAACCCAATATAGCTTCAATAACGGTGTAAGTTGGCAGGCTTCCGATACACAGGGAGGTTTCGCTGCGGGAACATACACCGTATGTGCGAAAAATACCCTGGGTTGTCAGAAATGCATAACGGCAACGTTGACGAACCCTCCGGCAGTTACTATTGCGATTTCAAATGATACGGTGATCTGCCAAAACGGGACAGCAACGATTTGGGCTTCTGCAACTGGTGGTTCAACTTATTCATATCATTGGGATCATAGTCCGGCATTGGTGGCAGTTACCCAGGTAAACCCAACGGTGAATGGCTATTATCCGGTTCAGGCTGAAAGCAATTTGGGATGCTGGTCCAATAAAGATTCCATTTATGTCACGTTGAACCCGGTGCTTTCTGCAGTGATGTCTCCTGATGTATCTACTTGTCCTGGGTATATGGATTCGGTTATGGTTGTTGCTTCCGGTGGAATCGGAGCTCCGTATACCATTACCTGGTCAGGCGGGCAGGTGGATCTTGGTGCTATGAGTACTCAGAAAGATAATCCACATCAAACCACTACATATACTGTAACGATCCATGATGCTTGTGAAACGACTCCGGTTACCTTAACGGGAGTAATCAATGTGTATCCGCTTCCTGTTCCTCAAATCGGTGTGGATCAGAATCCGAAATGTGAGCCAGCGGTCTTTAACCTGGTGAACCAGACTGATCCGATGATGGTGCAGAATACACTGTGGAGAATCAGCAATGGAGACGAATTTATTGATGTGAATTCTGTCACATCATCCGTCATGATGCATGGAGACTATGATGTGCAGCTGATTGTGACTTCTCCGGAAGGCTGTATCGATTCGGTAACCTGGACAGATTACCTGACGGTGATGCAAACTCCGGTTGCAGATTTCAAATGGAGCCCGAATCCGGTTACGATGTTCAATACGGAAGTACTTTTCTCAGAATATTCATTGTATGCTGACAGTTATGAATGGAGTTTCCCGGGAGCGAAGCCTTCCAGTTCAACGAATGCTGATCAGAAGGTTCTTTATCCGGATGGCGAAACGGGGACATATTATGTGACACTGATCGCGAAATCCTACCTGGGTTGTACCGATACGGTTACGAAACAAGTAGTGGTTCTTCCTGAAGTGCTTTTATACGCTCCGAATGCCTTTACTCCTGACGGAGATGAGTTCAATCAAAGCTGGAGAATATATATCGAAGGAATTGATGAATACGATTTTGAATTGCAGGTGTATAACCGATGGGGAGAAATTGTGTGGGAATCTCATGACTCGGAAGCATCCTGGGACGGAACATATAATGGAGTTCCGGTTCCTCAGGGCTCTTATACCTGGGTGATTCGGACCCGGGAAGTTATTTCCGACAAGAAGTATGTCTGGAATGGAACCGTAACTATTGTCAGATAGATAATTGATCCGAAAAGATAAAAGGCTATTCGTCTCAGATGAATAGCCTTTTGTTATTTTAAACAGTTCTGCGTTATCCGCATCTTTGCGTTTATATTTGAGTTTCTGTGCAGATTTCTTAATTTCGCATTATTACCGGATATTTATGAATTTAGAAGATTTTCAAAACGATATAAGAACGGGAGTTCCTGCAACTTTACCTCCAAAGAAAGCGTATGAAACAGCAATCAATCACGCTCCGAAACGCAAAGAGATTCTCTCTGAGGAGGAAAAAATGTTGGCTTTAAGAAATGCACTCCGATATTTTCCGAAAAATCAGCATGCTGAATTGGTTGGAGAGTTTTACGAAGAGCTGGAGAAATACGGGCGCATTTACATGTATCGTTTCAGACCTGATTATACAATGTATGCCCGACCGATTCATGAATATCCCGGAAAATCCTTACAGGCAAAAGCCATTATGCTGATGATCCAGAATAACCTGGATGATGCAGTTGCACAGCATCCGCATGAATTGATCACTTATGGCGGAAACGGGGCGGTTTTCCAGAATTGGATTCAATACCGTTTGACGATGAAATACCTGTCGGAAATGGAAGATGACCAGACTTTGGCGATGTACTCCGGGCATCCGCTGGGATTGTTTCCTTCGCATAAGGATGCTCCACGTGTTGTAGTGACAAACGGAATGATGATCCCGAATTATTCGAAACCGGATGACTGGGAAAAATTCAATGCGCTGGGTGTTACACAATACGGACAGATGACAGCCGGATCATACATGTATATTGGGCCTCAGGGGATTGTCCACGGAACGACGATCACGGTATTGAACGGTTTCCGTAAGATTGGGAAAGAACCGAAAGGATCGCTCTTCGTAACTTCCGGTTTGGGAGGAATGAGTGGTGCGCAGCCAAAAGCGGGAACGATTGCAGGTTGTATCACGGTTTGCGCGGAAGTGAACCCGAAAATCACAAAAATTCGACATGAGCAGGGTTGGATTCACGAAGTGATTGAAGACCTGGATATATTGGTTCAAAGAGTCAGAGCCGCGCAGGAAAAGTTGGAAGTTGTTTCGATAGCCTACCTGGGAAATGTAGTGGAAGTCTGGGAAAAATTTGACCGGGAAAGTCTGCATATTGACCTGGGATCTGATCAGACCTCGCTTCACAATCCGTGGGCGGGTGGATATTACCCGGCAGGAGTTTCTTTCGAAGAATCCAATCAGATGATGTCGGAAAACCCGGAATTGTTCCGCCAGAAAGTGCAGGAAAGCCTGGTGCGTCATGCAGATGCAATCAATGCGCACACGGTAAAAGGAACTTATTTCTTTGATTATGGAAATGCATTCCTGCTGGAAGCTTCACGGGCAGGGGCTAATGTGATGGCTGAAAATGGAATTGATTTCAAATATCCTTCATACGTTCAGGACATCATGGGGCCGATGTGTTTCGACTATGGTTTCGGACCGTTCAGATGGGTGTGTACATCCGGGAAGCCGGAAGATTTGCAACGAACAGATGAAATTGCTTGCGCTGTGCTGGAGGAAATCTGTAAAAACAGCCCGGAGGAAATCCGGCAGCAAATGGCAGACAACATCCAATGGATCAAAGGGGCTCAGCAAAATAAACTGGTAGTTGGCTCCCAGGCGCGTATTTTGTATGCGGATGCGGAAGGACGTACTAAAATTGCCTCTGCATTTAACGAAGCAATTAAAAACGGAGAAACTGGTCCTGTAGTTCTGGGAAGAGACCATCACGATGTTTCGGGAACAGATTCTCCTTACCGGGAAACGTCTAATATCTACGATGGTTCGCGTTTCACTGCCGATATGGCCATTCAGAATGTGATCGGTGATTCTTTTCGCGGAGCAACCTGGGTTTCGATCCACAACGGTGGCGGAGTAGGCTGGGGAGAAGTTATCAACGGAGGCTTCGGAATGCTTCTGGACGGATCGGAAGATGCTTCCCGCAGGTTAAAATCGATGCTTCACTGGGATGTCAATAACGGAATAGCCCGCCGCAACTGGGCTCGTAATAAAGGAGCTGTTTTCGCTATCAGGAGAGCCATGGAAATTGAGCCGAAATTGAAAGTCACTATCCCGGAGATGGTAGATGATGAGTTGCTAAACAGCTTGAAGAAAGAAATCGGCAGGAATAACTAAGAATTCTATGAAATAATTCCGAGCTTCGAGCTGCGAATGGATGATTAGTTTTATTCGCAATTTCTCGTTTAAAATACTTTAATCTCACCGTGTCTGCTTGTTTGTTCCCAGGAAGTAAATACTCTTTGCGGTGTTTGCCTGACTGCTAAACCGTATTGAGCGTTCGTTTTTAGTGTCCGTTAAAAAATGCAAGCATTGTTTCCAAAGATTTCTCACTGTGCATTGTTTCACCATTGTCAAGCGACTCTTTTGCTGCGTTTGCTGCTCTTTTACGCATATTTGTTTCATAAAAAGAAATGGCTTCCTGCACAGTGCCGTATTTGCCGGATGTTAAACACTCGCTCAATTCCAAAGCATCACGCATAGCCATATTTACACCTTCGCCTGCAAATGGCGGCATAACATGCGCCGCATCACCAAGCATCGTCAGGTTGGGCAGAGCTTCCCAAGTTTGGTCTAAAGGCATACAATATATAGGCCGCGGAATAAAAGGAATTGTCGCGTTTTCAAACAGCCCGTGCCAAATGCTGCTCCATTCGGAATACGATTTTTTGAACCATGCAAGCATCTGCGTTTTATCGGAAAAGTTTAAGCTGCTGTTTATCGCCCAGTTTTCATCTGCTTTAAAGCTTGCTCCAAACCCGATTTCGCCATTCCCTTTTTGCCCGACGAATATAACTTTTGAATTTCCGAAAGCCATTATTTTTCCACCATTGAGTAATGTGGCAATTTGAGGAGCTGTGTTTTCTGCGTCATCAATATTACCTTCAAGTATGGTGATGCCCGAATAAAAGGCTTTGATGCCAGTAATGTACGGACGGATTTTTGAGTTTGCTCCGTCAGCTGCAATAGCAATGTCTGCGTAAACCGAATTTTTGTTTTCAAAATGCAACTGCCAACCGTCATTTTGTTTGTCCATTGAAATAAACCGACTGTCCCAGACAACAGTTTCCGGTTGCAATGATTCCAACAGTATTTTTCGTAATGCGCCGCGGTCTGTTTCCGGACGAAAATAGGGATTGTCGAAATTTTCCTCCACTTTGGTTTCATGGTCGCTGAAGAATATTTCCGCACATTCATTCATGATTTTCTTTTTATCGGCTCCGGGCAGAAAATTGTTTTTGAACTCGTTTAGCAAATTGGCTTTAATAATGGCTGCCAAGCCCGAATCATGGTGTAAATCGAGCGGTGAGCCTTGTATACGGGCATTTTTATTCAAATCCCGTTCATATACTTTTACGTCTGCTCCTGCAAGCTGTAAAAGTCTTGCCAGGGTTAGTCCACCCGGACCTCCGCCTACAACGGCAATTTTTTTGTTTTGTAATTTCATACCGAAAATTTTTAATTAACGACACAAAATTATTTCTGTTTCATGGCTGATAATAGTAAAAATCGGTCGTTTTAGAAGACAGTGCAGCTTGGTCTGACTGTTGTTTGATTTTGGGTTCAACCATTATTTTTTTTAATTTTGTTTATATTTGAGTTATGCTTAAAAAAACTTTATTTAGCACATTGTTACTAGTATTACAAATTAGTAACTTGCGCGCGCAAACAGATTATTACTACTATTATGATAATCAGAAAATTTATATTGATTTGGACAGAGAGTTTATAGGGGTGAATTCTTATGTAAACAACAAATTTCCAGGTGATTATAGTTCTAATTATTTATCTAAAACCGATTTTTTTGAGAATTATTGTAGGAGCTACGTTCAAACAAAAAAAGACACGAATACTTTAAAAAATTATTATTGTGAGATTCAGGTAGTTAATTCTATAAAAGATGATGCATTCAGTTACACGAATTTGATTGGTGATTTAAATAACAATTCTTCTACAATCAAAGCATCACCTTGCTTTAAAACAGCCACAGGAAAGAGGCTTGGATTGACTAACAACTTTTATGTCAAGGTTCAGTCTTCAAGTACAAGTACTTTATATGAATATGCACAAAACAATAATTTGGAAGTTTTAGGTAAAGATCCTTATATGGATAGTTGGTATATATTAAGTTGTACAAAAAATAATTCTAAAAATTCTTTAGAATATGCAAATCAATTTCATGAATCCGGTTTATTTATTACAGCAGAACCTGAATTTGTTTATCACGATTTACAAGCAACTCTTGATCCTTTATATAGTAGCCAATGGGGAATGCATAATACAGGACAATATGGTTCAAGCTATGCTGGTATTGACATACATGCGGAACAAGCGTGGAATATCGCAACAGGAAATAATGTTAAAGTAGCTGTTTATGACCAGGGATTTGAAATGAATCATCCTGATTTGGTTTCTAATGTTTACAGTACTGGATATGATGCAACAACAGGTAGTTCTCCTGCACAAGTTCGTGGTGATCATGGTACAGCCTGTGCAGGTATCGTAGGTGCAGAGCAGGGTAATCACTTGGGAATAACAGGTGTTGCTCCTAAATCCAATATTGTTTCAATCAGTATTAATTTACAACTTTCAGATACACCTCTACAATTTGCAAGTGGTTTTAGTTGGGCATGGCATAATGGAGTTGAGGTAATTAGCAATTCGTGGGGAGGTGATACACCCTCAAATATAATAACAGATGCTATCAATGAAGCTATTCAACTTGGTAGAAACGGAAAAGGATGTGTGGTTGTATTTGCTTCGGGTAATGAAAACAATACCAATATCAGATATCCGGGCAGCGCTATTCCGGAAATATTAGTTGTTGGAGCAATGAGTCCTTGTGGACAAAGAAAAAGCCTCAGTTCATGTGATGGAGAGAATTGGTGGGGTAGTTGTTATGGTACCCAATTGGATATTGTTGCTCCTGGCGTAAAAATTCCAACAACTGATAGACAAGGTGGATTAGGTTATAATTCCGGTAATTATGATGCAAATTTTAATGGAACTTCGTCTGCCTGCCCTCACGTAGCCGCTCTCATTTTATCTGTTAACCCGTGCTTAACCGCAGGACAGGTTAGAGACATCATAGAACAAACGGCTCAAAAAGTTGGAGGCTATGGATATACCCCAACTTCAGGCAGACCCAACGGAACATGGAATAATGAAATGGGTTATGGTTTGGTAGATGCTTATGCGGCTGTTCAGAAAGCTCAAAGTATTTCATCCACATTAGATTTATATGTGAAAGATTCTCCCGATGATATTGGTACTGTGCCCAGTACAACACCTTATCCATGGAATAGCGAAGATATTTGGATAAGAAATTACAACGACAACGGGCTGGCACATCAAAATCCGGACTACTCTGCTTTGGGAAACCCTAATTATGTCAGTGTACGCGTTATTAATAAGAGTTGTCAGGCTTCCACAGGAAATGAAACCTTAACTTTAAACTGGACAAAAGCCGGAACGAGTTCGTTATGGCCTGTTTATTGGAATAGTGGTGTAACATTCTTTAACCAGCAAATTAATCAAAATATTCCGATGGGCAGCTTGATTGACACGAAAAATATCCCTGTAATCCAGCCCGGACAATCAGCGATAGTAACTTTCCCTTGGATAGTTCCCAATCCTTCGGACTACACGGCAATAAATCCCGAGCCTTGGCATTTTTGCCTGTTGTCCCGGATTGTTACTTCTAACGATCCTATGACATTTACCGAAGGCTTGTATGTAGGAGACAACACATTGAAAAACAATAATATTGCATGGAAGAATGTAACCGTTGTAGATGTGCTGCCCAATAATATCATTCATCCCGGTGGCGTGATTGCTGTAGGAAACCCATTCAGTACATTCAGAAAATACAAGCTGGAAATAGTGTCAGATGCCGGTGAAAAGGGGAACCCTATCTACAAAGATGCGGAAGTGGGCATTAAAATGGATGACATCCTGTATCAGGCGTGGAAAAAAGGCGGAGAAAAATCCAATAACATAAAAGAAACGCGCGAAAAAAATGTAAGAATAGTGGGCGATAACCACGCTGTACTGGACAACATTACTTTTGCCCCCAATGAAAGCAGCACCTTGTTTTTGTTTTTCAACTTCCTGACAGAACAACAGAACGGAAAGGATAGCTATCAAATTCATGTGATTCAAAAAGATGCCGAAACAGACTCTTTATTGGGGGGAGAAACATATATCATTAACCGATATGCAAGAACCCCGTTTATTGCAGATGGAGGCGAAGATAAAACGGTGGACGTAAACCAACCGATTACAATTAGTGCCGAAGACATTAGTGAACCTGCTTTGTACAATTGGTATGACAGCAAGGGTAATTTGATTTACCAGGGAAAAGATTTGCAAATACCAAGTGCCGTTGCCGAAAAATACAAATTAGAGGTGATTTCAACGACAGATGGCTTTAAGGATTATACGGAAGTGGAAGTAAAACTCAATGCAAGTGCCCTGCAATCTATTGCTCCCAATCCTGCAAGCAACAGTGTAAGTATTGGTTACAAGTTAAATGGAGCTAACTTGGCTTATTTAATGATTACAGGTTATTACGGAAGCGGACAAAATACTTCCAATAATTATATTTTAGACAGTACTTCCAATCAAATAACGATTGACTTGAACTCCTATCCGACAGGATTTTATACCGTAGCTTTAGTTGTAAACGGAGAAATTGCAGATGCCAAAATCTTGCAAAAACAATAATTTTATTCACTTTTTAAATTTTAGAAATCATGAAAACAATCATTTTAATTTTAGCTTCGTCTTTCATGCTTTTTTCATGCAAGAAAGAACAAAAAAATGCTATGGGAACAACTACTCCCGTTGCAGTTACTCCCGTTGTAATAAGTCAGGGCATTCTTGGATGTACTTATTGCACTTCACAACCGAATGCTTTTGTTGTAACAAATACTACTAACTGGGATACCGTTATGACCAACCTGGCAAATAATGGAAATGCAACATTTACAGAAACAATTATTGATTTTAATGATTACATGCTTTTAGCAATATTTGACAAAGGAAGACCTACGGGGGGATATTCTGTTTCTGTTACAAGTGTCACGGAGAACATAAATCAGATTGTAGTAAACGTTGCATATACAGGAACCGGAGATGCTACACAAATGCCGACCTGTCCGTATATAATTGTGAAAATTCCGAAATCAAACAAACCGGTGGTGTTTCAGTAAAAAGCAATAATTTTTAATTAACGGCACAAAATTATTTCTGCTTCATGGCTGATAATAGTAAAAATCGGTCGTTTTTATTTTTTGATAATTCTTTTGGAACTACACCCGAAAATTTCTTGATGTCTTTTATAAAATGATTTTGGTCGGTAAAATTTTGCTCAGGAAATAATTTGCCTTCTGCAATATGTTCCAGCGAAGCCCTGAAACGAAGAATGTTACAATATACCTTTAATGAGATTCCATATTGCCGGTTAAAGTAACGGTTGATTTGCCGGTTGCTCCAAAATACATTCTCTGAAAGTTCATTTACGGTTAATGTTCCGTTTGATAAATAAATCAGGTCAAAGAGTTTTCGCTTTCTGTTATCTGTTTCCTGGGGTAAAAGCGACTGAATTTTTTGGGAAGCTTTTTTGCAGAAAAGATCAAAATCATTCAAGTCGTTTGCATTGAATCCCCAAAAGTCAACAGGTAAAGGTCTTGCATAATTCAATATGTTGGAAACCGTGTTTTGAAAAATATATTCCGTCGCAAGTAGCTTGAAACTTATAGCAAACATAATTGTCTTAGCGGGTAATGTAGCCTTGTCCGGCTGTGTTTCGAGCCCTGACAGCGTAATGTGAAAAGGCTCTGTTGCCGACTGAGAAAAAAATAAATCAATTCGTCCATCAGGTAAAACAACAATTTCTTTGCCACTGTCCGAATGATTTTGCAGCATCCAAAAACTTTCTACAAAGTCGGTAAGTAACGTATCGGGTTTAATGATTTTAAAATTAAGATCATTGTCCATTGTTATCTGTTTCTTTTTGGTGTACCGGTTTAAAATAATGTCAACTCCTAAGTTAGGTACATTTTCAAAGTAAAAAACTGTTGCTATTGAAATGGTAACAACATTTCTCTATTTGTAATTATTATTGCTTTTCCGATGTATTTTTCTTGAATTAATCAAAGTAGCCTGATTTCTGAATTAGGCGTATTTTTAGTTATTGTTTAACATTTAGTTGCGCTTTCAAACAGGTTCTGAGATATAATTTCTCAATGGTGGGAAAAATATGTATAACATTAATGTCATGTGTTTTCCCGGAAATGTAAAAATCTCCGTTTTTCTGTTGCAGATTTTGATCGATTGATTTTTTCAACTCATCCAGATCTTTAGCGAAGTCAATCTGTGTAGCTTTTTGAAGCTCGGTATAAATCCGGTCCGAAAAAAGCCATTTGGCACTTTTGATCAGCAGGCTTTTGGTTTTCAGATCGTATGTGAGATTGTCTAACTTCAGTATCCCGTTCTCATTATCAAATACGGGAGTTCCTGCCAGGTAGAGCGTTCCTTTTTTCGTTCCCTTAAACTGAATAGCCAAGGAGATGCGTTTCTGATCCAGGCCGCTTACTTTTACGGACTCGAATTCGAAGTGATTCTTTTTAATCTGAACTGATTTTCCTTTAACCTGAGTTGTGAAAAGCTGAGAAATGGAATCGTAATTCAATTCAAAATCAGTGAGTAATTCAAAAGTGTCTTTGGGAGCCCTGGAGATAATGGAAAGCTTGGGTAACTCGGGAAGCATGGTTTTTGTCGCATTCTGATTCAGGTACGTTTTACAGTTCAGTACCAGTGTGGTATAAAGTTTATTGTTTGCCAGACGGGGTTTTACGAGAGAAAGCGACAGCGGCTCGAAATGAATATACCCCAGGTAGGGCACAAGCATCGTCTGGTTCATGTTTTTCCAGAGTTCTGCTGCTTCATTCTTAAAAGTAATGGAACTAAGTTGTTTATCCGTTTCTTCACATTGCTTTTTCAGCGTTTTGCGGACTTCTTTAATGACTTCTCCGGTAGCATCGAACCTGAAAAAAGTGACTTCACAGGGATTCAAAGGTTTTAATTCCTGCACGCTGGTTTTTGATTCAAGAGCATAGTTTTCGTTAATATGCAAGTCAGTTGCAAAGCGAATTTTCAGAGAAGGCATTGGCTCACCGATCCCACAGGAAAAAGGAACCAACGGAGAAACACAAACCGGTTTCGCAGAGAACATATCCGTGCAGCCTGCACAGTATTCCATTTTAATCCAGTAGGATCCGACCAGTTCAGCCAATAATTGGTTGTTGACAGTGGAGATTCCAAAAGAGTCTTTCTGAAATTGAAATTCATAGCGAATTCCGCTGCAGGGCCTGTCAGAACCGGAAGTAATTTCAGGAACCGTTTTATTTGCCTGTTTGAAATAACCTGAAAGGTTAATTTCGACCGGAACAACGATATTATTAGTCAGTGAATTGACAGGAGGAGGTGTTTCGGCTAAATTTTCGTTTACAGGTGCTTCCGGCTGAATAGAGCGACAGGAGCAAACAAGTGCCAGAAGGGCAATGATCCCGAATTTCAGTTGTAGAATACGCACAGTAACGAAAATTTCATGATGGACATTTCAAAATTAGTATTAACTTCAAATTTATGAAGCGGATTTTTTATTTTGTTATTCTCCTGTTTGGATTTTTGTCCTGTCAGAAGTCGGCGACCTGTAAATGCAGTGACGGATATAGCTTTAGCGTAAATGCATCGAAGAAAACAATGAAAGAAGCATGCAGTAAATACTCTACTGAAACAATTAGTTGTGAGACTGCTAACTGATTAAGTTTTTTGATAAATAGGTTCTCAGGTTAAAAAAGTATATTATATTTGCAGCAATTAATTTATATTTTTATAACCTTCATCTCAAATTATCATGAAGAAATTTATTTTGGTTGCTGCAGTAGCAACATTTGCGTTGGCATCTTGCAAAAAAGAGTGGACTTGTGAATGTACAGTTAGCATTCCGGGGAGTTCTACCTCTACCACTTCTGCTAAATCATCTAAGATGAGCAAAAAAGATGCGAAAGACTGGTGTGATAAAGGAAACACTTCCTACACCTCTTGCAAGATTAAGTAATTGAAATTTACTTGAAATCAAAAAAGACTGCTTCTTCTGAAACAGTCTTTTTTGATTTATATTGTCTCGTTCTGAAATAAGTTGACATCTCGTTTGGGTACCGCAACGATATCACCTGCTTAAAGACGATTTTGTGAGCACATCACTTAAAAATTGGTACCTCTATATTCTTCGGATAAACCATCTTAAAGATGAACTCAATCTTGAACGCGTGTATTTAGTGGAGTGTACGCACTGCTCAGGTCATAATAAAGGAATCGATCCGAAAAAATATACAAACAGAAGCCCACTGTAACTTAAATAAACCTGATTTTGTCCATAAAAATAAAAGTCTCAGGTTTCTGAAACCCGAGACTTTAAATTAACTTTGCTTTATTAATCTGTCAACTTATTTTAGGACGGGTCACCTATCTTAAATTGCATCAATAATGTGGTTGAATGTTTCACTTGGTCTCATTGCTTTGGAAACCAAAGTAGTGTTTGGTTTGTAGTACCCTCCGATATTTACGTGATGCCCTTGGGCTCCAATCAACTCTGAATTAATTTTTGCTTCGTTACTTGTCAATGCCTCTGCAATAGGTGTGAATTTCGCTTTCAGCTCCGCATCGTTGTTCTGAGCAGCCAAAGCCTGTGCCCAGTACAAAGTCAGAAAGAAGTGGCTTCCGCGGTTATCTATTTCTCCTGCTTTACGAGCCGGACTTTTATCGTTTTCCAGGAATTTTTCCGTAGCGGCATCCAGAGTTTCAGCCAATACTTTTGCTTTCGTATTCCCGGTGGTGTTGAATAAGTGTTCGAAAGAAACGGCCAAAGCAAGGAATTCTCCTAAAGAATCCCAACGCAAGTAGCCTTCTTCCAGGAATTGCTCTACATGTTTCGGCGCAGAACCTCCGGCACCTGTTTCAAATAATCCTCCCCCGTTCATTAGCGGAACGATGGAAAGCATTTTTGCAGAAGTTCCAACTTCTAAAATCGGGAACAAATCCGTCAGGTAATCGCGCAATACGTTTCCTGTTACGGAAATAGTATCCAAACCTTTCACGATACGCTCCAATGAGAATTGAGTTGCTTCTTCCGGGGAAAGGATGCGGATATCCAATCCTGTCAGATCGTTGTCTTTCAGGTATAATTTTACTTTTTCAATTAACTGACGGTCATGAGCACGGTTTTTATCCAGCCAGAACACAGCAGGTGTGTTGCTCAAACGAGCTCTTGTCACGGCCAGTTTTACCCAGTCGCGGACCGGAGCATCTTTGGTTTGACACATTCTCCAGATGTCTCCTGTCTCAACAGCATGTTCCAGGAGTATATTTCCGTCAGTGTCCGTAACGCGTACTTTTCCATCTGCCGGAATCTGGAATGTTTTATCGTGGGAACCGTATTCTTCAGCAGCTTGTGCCATCAATCCGACATTAGGAACAGAACCCATCGTTTTAGGATCCAGTGCCCCGTGTTTTTTACAAAAGTCGATTACTGTCTGGTAAACTCCGGCATAAGAACGATCCGGGATGATCATCAGCGTATCCTGCAACTGGCCTTCTTTGTTCCACATTTTCCCGGAAGCGCGGATGGCAGCCGGAACAGATGCATCAACGATCACATCGCTCGGAACATGCAGGTTGGTAATTCCCTTGTCGGAATTCACCATTGCCAGCGCGGGATTTTTCACATAAACCGCGTTGATATCAGCCTCAACAGCCGCCTTTTTATCAGCAGGAAGTGCTTCAATTTTAGTATATAAATCTCCCAGGCCATTGTTCGGGTTGATTCCCAGCCGGGCAAATTCTGCTGCGTGTTTTTCAAATACATCTTTGAAGTATACCGAAACGACATTTCCGAAAAGAATCGGGTCGGAAACCTTCATCATAGTTGCTTTCAGGTGAACGGAAAGCAATAAATTCTTTGCCCTGGCTTCTTCGATTTCTTTGGCAATATAAGTACGAAGCGCTTTTTGGCTCATCACGGATGCATCAATAATTTCCCTGGCTTTCAACGGAGTTTTCTCTTTTAAAACCTGTACCGTTCCGGTATTCTCCACCAATTCGATTTTTACATCGGTAGCGGCAGGAACCACTACGGATTTCTCGCTTCCATAAAAATCACCTTCCGGCATGCTTGCTACTCTGGTTTGGGAATCAGCGGCCCATGCCCCCATAGAATGCGGGTGATTTTTCGCATAATTCTTCACTGCTTTCGGGGCACGACGGTCGGAATTTCCTTCTCGAAGCACCGGGTTTACAGCGCTTCCTTTGATTTTATCGTATTTTGCTTTTGCTGCTTTCTCTTCCTCAGTAGACGGAGTTTCCGTATAATCCGGAACCTTAAACCCTAAAGACTGCAATTCTGCAATCGCATCTTTCAACTGCGGAATAGAAGCGGAAATATTCGGAAGCTTGATAATGTTCGCTTCCGGAGTAGTAGCCAGTTGACCCAATTCAGACAATGCGTCGGGAATACGCTGTTCTTCTGTGAGGTATTCCGGAAAAGTTGCAAGAATACGCCCTGCAAGGGAAATGTCCCTTGATTCTACATCGATGCCAGCAGTTGCCGCAAATGCTTGAACGATCGGTAAAAACGAATACGTTGCCAATGCAGGAGCTTCATCGGTAAGTGTATACAGAATTGTTGAATGTGAGTCTGCCATAATTTTTTGATTCTTAATTATTGAGTTATAGTCGCTAAGAATGATTCCTAACAAATGATGGCAAATTTAATGGTTGAGGTTTGGAATATCAACAAATCGGAAGCTTAATTTTAGCTCTTTCAGCATATTTGTGCAGAGTTGGCATATACCGGTCGTAAAGGCAGATGGTTATAATGCTCCGCTCCATATATTTGTTAAAGAATAACTGGTATGTTCGACTGATTGAAAGGAACTCCGAAAAAATAAAAAGAGTTGTTGATGAAGTCCGTTCAGTGAGTCACAAGCTTTAAATACGCAGTCATTTTTGCTAAGGCTCTTCCTCGGTGACTCATTTTGTTCTTTTCATCCGAATCCATTTCCGCAAAAGTTTTCTCGCTTCCTTCCGGCACAAAAATAGGATCATAACCAAAACCGTTATTGCCGCGTTTTTCACTGATGATTATTCCATCGATGCGCCCCTCGAAAACGTGTACTTTGTGGTTAATATACAAAGCAATGACTGTTGTGAAGTATGCATTCCGGTTTACCTGGTCTTTCAGCTTTTCGAGTACCAGATTCATGTTGTCATCCGGGTTGCGCTGAGTTCCCGCATAACGGGCGGAATATACACCCGGTTCTCCGCTCAGGCTTGGAATAACCAGGCCGGTGTCGTCTGCAAAACAGGGAATATGCATTTTATCTGCAAGAAATGTTGCTTTCTGGATCGCATTTCCTTCAATTGTATCAGAGGTTTCGGGAATCTCATCGTGAAACTGGATTTCTTTCAGTGAAATCAATTGAAAACCGGGTGGCAGAATAGCTTTGATTTCCGCAATTTTGTGTTCATTGGAAGAAGCGAAAAGCAGTTTCATGTTTTTTGAGTGAAATTACAGTTTTTTGAAAGAATAACGATGATTTAAGACATTGAACGAAAGGCGCAAGACAAAAGACACGATTGGAGTCTTAAGTCTTGCGTCGCAAATTTGCTGTTTTCCAGTCTCTGAATCTATTTCTGATTCTGATTAAAACTCATCATCCAATTCACGCCGAATTGATCTTCCAGCATTCCGAAATAATCTCCCCAGAAAGTATTGGCAAGCGGCATCGTAACTTTTCCTCCGGCAGATAACCCCTTAAACAAGCGGTCCGCCTCTTCTTTGCTTTGCGCGTTGATAGAAATTGAAAAGTTATTTCCCGGTTTGAAAGAAGAAGTCCATTCACCACCGGTATCACTTCCCATCAGGCAGGTTTCTTTACTGATCGGAAGCGTTACGTGCATGATTCTTTCTGCAATGGACGGATCCAGTTTGTTGTTTTCATCCTGCGGCATGTCTTTGAATTTACCCAGATAAGGGAATTCTCCGCCGAAAACGGATTGATAGAACAGGAATGCTTCTTCGCAGTTCCCGTCAAAATTCAGATAAACGTTTACAGTTGCCATATTCTAATTATTATTTGGTTTCACATAATTCTTTCAATTTCTCCAGGCTTTCCGGAAAGTGTTTTCGCATAAACTCCAGGTAGGAATCCGTCACATCAATTTCAACTTCCAGTTCAGTGGTATCGGCATTGATTTCCATCAGGCGATAAATCTCGAAACAGCCCGTCCATCTTTTGGTTTCTTCACTCAGCGGCTGTTCTCTGAAATCAATGATATCTCCGATGTGTTTGAAGATGACCAGCTCATTTTCTTTAAAAAAAGCAATGTCGCTATACATTCCGCTTCCGTTGGGTATTAAGAAATGAATGTGACCATTTGGTTTTATTTCGCCTTCATAATAAGAACCCTCACAGAGAGATGAAGTCCATTTCGTATAGCTTTCTTTTCCCCAAAGTGTTTCCCAGACAATAGTCTGTGGGGAATTGATATTGATGGAAAAATGCAGCTTTTCGATCAGGTAAAGGTAATTGCGCAAAGAAGTTTTGATGATTGCGTCCCAACCCATCTGATAATTTTCAGGGGCGAATTCTGGTCCTGCATCGGCAAAAGTATCCAATCCTTCGTGGCGCAGGGTCAGTTTGGAATGGTATTCATCAATTGGTTCCACCAGCCAGTTCACAACGGATGAACCTTTCGATTGCTGCGGATGTTCCCAGGTGTGAACGAATTTCTTTCCTTTCTCAAAGTCCATAACGGTGCAATGGTGCAGGAATTTGCGTGCTTCGGACTCGTAAAAGTCAAAACTTTCGCCGACTGTTATTGTGAAGTGCGGTATATGAAAATACCACTTCTTAAAATTGGAAGGATTGGTGATCGCTTCCCATAAATCTCTGGCGGGAACATCAAAATCCATTACAGTTTCAATGGTTGTATTTGTCATAATCGTTGTTTTAGGTTTTGTATTATTTCCCCCACTTTTCATACCACATCTGGAAGGAGAGGAGATACCATATTTTTACGCCAAATTCCATTTTTCCGGACAGGAAAGAACTTTTTAGACGCTCTATTTCTGTCCAGTGAAAAATCCCGGCTTCGGTGATGTGTTCTTTGGACAAGTATGTTTCGAGCAGACTCCGCAGTTCGTTTTTCAACCAGGATTCTATCGGGATGGCAAAGCCCATTTTAGGCCGGTTCATCATCGGTTTCGGAACGTATTGATGTACTATTTCTTTCAGAAGCCATTTCTTTGAGCCCTCCCGGAATTTGAAATTGTCCGGAAGTTGCGCTGCAAATTCAATCAGTCGGTGATCTAGAAGCGGTTCCCGGCTTTCAAGGCTGACAGTCATCGAAGCGCGGTCTACCTTTTGCAGAATATCATCGGGTAAATAGGTTTGATAATCCATCGCTTGGGCAAAAGCCAGCGGACTGTAATTAGTGAGTTCGGTACTGTCAAAATAACTGGATATCTTTTTGAAGGCATGTGTACTCAGTTTTTCAACCTGATCATCCGTAAACAGCTGACTCATGCTTAACATGATATTCCGGTTGCTTGCATTACGCAGGATAGCTTTGGTTTTTTCGTAGCGTTGAGCAAAGTTGTACTTATTTTTTAAAACAGGAATGGAATTGGCGGGAATCCGATCCATAATTCCTGCCATGCTTTTGCGGGCAAATGCCGGGATTCTATGGAGTTTATCATTGTATTTCAGGATCATTTCATAGCGGTTATATCCTGCAAAAACCTCGTCTCCGCCATCAGCGCTTAGAGCAACGGTTACATGTTGCCGTGCGATTTTTGACACAAGTGTGGTTGGAATTGCGCTGGAATCTGCAAAAGGTTCATCGTAAAAATAGGGCAGTTCCGCAATGAGGTCAATAGCTTCCCGGGCGCTGCATTCCGTTTCGGTGTGATTGGTTTGAAGAAAACCGGCAATGGCTTTTGCATAAGGAGCTTCATTTAAACCGATATCAGGAACGGAGATGGTAAAAGTCTTTAGCGGTTGTGTACGGTCTTTTTGTAAAAGCGTTGTAACGCAAGTACTGTCATAGCCTCCGCTGAGAAAAACGCCCACGGGAACATCTGAAACCATGCGGTATTCGCAGGCTGATTTCAATAAATCTTCCGTTTGTTTTTTTGCCTCTCTGATTGAAAGATCCAGTTTGGGTTTGTTGTAATAATCATATACATTCCAGTATTGGACCGGTTCCGGCTGAAAGTTGCGCAAAGGAGTCCGGATAAAATGTCCCGGCTCCAGTTTCCGGCAATATTCGAAAATGCAATGCGGAGTCGGAACGTTCCCGTATTGCAGGTAAGCCTGAACAGCAGAAATATTTATTTTCTTTTCGAAATCCGGGTGTTTGTGGAAAGCTTTCAATTCGGAAGCGAAGAGAAAAAGTCCACGGTTATGGTAAATGAAAAGCGGTTTCACCCCGGTACGGTCACGCGCAACGAAAATTTCTTCTTTTCCGGCATCGTAGATCACAAAAGCAAACATCCCGATGAAGCGATCCAGGCATTTGACTCCCCATTGTTCATAAGCATGCAGGATCATTTCAGTGTCCGATTCCGATTGGAAAGCATGCCCTGACTTTTGAAGTTCAGCTTTGATTTCGGAAAAATTGTAAATCTCACCGTTAAAAACAATGGTAAACTGTTTCCAGTTCATGGGTTGTTTCCCCAGGTCGGAAAGTTCCAGGATGGATAATCTTCGGTGCCCAAGTCCGGTTTTGTAATGAGCGGTGCCATGAATAAACGTACCGAATCCGTCAGGGCCGCGATGCTCCAGTGAATGGGTCATCTGTTCCAGATCATGCTCTGAAGAAGCCCCGTTGAAGTCAATAAAACCAGCAATTCCGCACATAAATTCAATTTTAGCAAGTTTGTTGCAGAAAGTAAAGATAGCGAAAAACTCTGTGTTTTTTGAATGATTTGTTATAAAAAGAAGAATTTAGTCTGTGGTTATGTATCGTTATTTTCGAATTCATTGAGCCGGTTATTTTGAAATTATTATTTTGTAATATATCATATTGCTTTCTTTAATAAGTAAAAATTGCGAGATTCTCGAAGAATCTCGCAATTTTTACTTATGTTTGTCTGGAATAGTAGTGTCCTGAAGTATGGAGAATCCCCCAATAATAAAAGAAAGATATAGTGATGAAAGTTTTTCCATTATGATTGAAATGCTGGGTAATGGTGAAATGAAAAAAATTCAAGATGATTATTTGTATTGGAATAAAGTAAAATATAGAACCAACCACGAAAATAAAATTGATGTTTGGATGGCTGTGAAATTACATAGAACAACAAACAGCAAAAGTATCTTCTTCGGAAAGTACAAATTCACTTATCCAAATACAGATTTTATTCAGCGTACCTTGCATTTATTCGATTTGCATATAGGTGGTACTTTAGGAAGTAATATTGGTATTGCAGAGACAGATAAGACAAAATTCATGATTAGCTCCATTATGGAAGAGGCAATTAGTAGTAGTCAAATGGAAGGAGCGAATACAACACGTAAGAAAGCGAAAGAAATGATTCAGCAGGAGCAAAAACCCAGAACCAAATCTGAGCAGATGATTATGAATAATTTTGTTACGATGCGCCACATCACTCAGTATAAACATGAGAATCTTACTCCTGAAAATTTATTAAGGATTCATAAACTTATTTCATCTAAAACATTAGAAAACCCTGGTGAAGAAGGCCGATTTAGAGCTAACGATGATATCTTTGTCCAGGATATAATAAAGGGTGAAAATATTCATCAACCGCCTCCACATGAAGAATTAGAACAACTTATTGGCGATTTATGTTTGTTTTTCAATACAGATACGAATGATTTTATACATCCCATTATTAAAGGATGTATCATACATTTTATGATTGGATGGATTCATCCATTTTCTGATGGAAACGGTCGGACTGCCCGTACTTTATTCTATTGGTATATGCTGAAAAATGGTTATTGGCTTACAGAGTACCTCTCAATATCTCGTATTATAAAGGATACGAAGAATCAATATGAAAAAGCTTATTTGTATTCTGAGAAGGATGATAATGATTTAGGATATTTTATTACTTACAATATTAAAACAATGATTAAAGCATTTGATGCTCTTAAGGATTATATTGGACGTAAGCAACGCGAAGTGGTTCAAGCTGCAAAATTCATGAAGATTCCAGGTGTAAACGATCGAATGGCTCAAATATTAAAAATTATTTATGATGATTCCGACCGTGTATTGAATAGTAAGGAAGTTGAAAAAAGATTTAGTATTTCTAATTTTACAGCCCGTCAAGATTTAAAAAACCTTGTAGAGTTGGGCTTCTTAGAGGTTGTTCAGGTTAATAAAATTAAACAAAATTTTATTAAATCCAAAAACTTTGAGCAAGAGTTGAAAAAGATAAATAAGTAAAAATTGCGAGATTTTTCAAGAATCTCGCAATTTTTACTTAAAATACAAAACGACTTGCTATCTGAATAAATGCTTGTTTCATACTGAAAAACCCTCAAACTGGAATAGCATCACATTCATTCGGTGAAATTCAGGGCTGTTCAAAACTTGCTTCATAAATCACCAATCTCTCGTTGCAGCTGAAATTGCTTTATTGACTAACTTGCAACTATCATTTTAAACCCATCAAAAATGGATAACAAACAAAAATTACAGGAAGAAATCGCAGTGCTTGAAGCACAATTGACAGGTGATATGTTTGCAGATATGGACATCAAAGATAAAATTCACAACCTGAAAATGCAGGTGGAAGGCGTACGTCCGATGGACAGCTATATCGAATGCATCGGTTGCGGTTCCTGAAATTATTCAGATGAAAGGGAAAGGTATATTACATTTTAGTATGCCTTTTTTATCTGGACAGCTGTTGTCAGTATGTCCTTGCGGTTGTATTTTTTATGATTGCAAAAGCGTAATATAATGCTCTTTCCAGGCATCAATGCTCCAGTTTTTCAGGATTGTTTTCCGGGCTTGTCGTCCCAATTCCATTCTCAAATTCTCATCAAGCAGCAGTTTTCTCAGACTTGCTTCCCATTCTTCGGCAGAATCTGCTATTAATCCGTTTTCGTTGTGCCGGACAATTTTGGTGTTCACACCAACCGGGGAGACAATGCTTGCCATTCCGAGGCTCATGTATTGCAGTGCTTTAAAGCCGCATTTTCCTTCAGACCAGGTATCGCGAACGAGTGGCATCACACCAACCTGGATTTTTGCCAGATCTTCTATTTCCGTTTCTTCTTTCCAGTCCTGGTAAACCAAAGATTTCAATTGATAATCCGGTTTTTTGTTCGAAATGATTTTGAACACGAAATCAAATTCGGATTCCAGTTTCCGGAGAACCGGAACAACGAAATCCAGGTAATGCATGGTGGAATGAGTTCCGGTCCAACCGATGACTATGGGCTTATGATGCTGATTTACCAGGATTGAATGCTGGTTTTCGGTGTCAATAGTTGTCGGAATGATAGAAACGGCTGAATTGAACTTTCGGGCATAATCTGCCAGGAATTCATTCCCTGCGCTGATTTTCTCCGCCCAGTGGATAAGGTAATGTACTTTCCAGTAGCATTTCAGTTTTTGAAACTGCGCATTAGCTGCACTGTAATTTGGAATCCAGATGGCATCATCAAAATCATAGATGTATTTTTTATGCATGATTTTAACCAGAATCCATTCGAAAACAGGCGGACCGATATGAGCCATTTCACGGTGCATGAAAATATGTTTTGCTCCGGCCAGTCTGAAAAGCAGTAACCAGCGACGCAGAAAATTGTAGCCCAGATCCAGGGTTTTTTGAAAAATCTTCCCTTTTTGATACAACCTGCTCCAACTTTTTTTTGTGTGAAAAGCATGGTAATGAATTTCGAACTGGTGTTCCTGCAAAAAATCGAGATATTGCTCAAACCGGAAACGTTGAGAAGGCGCTTCTCCTCTTGGATAAGGGGCAATAATATGGAGTTTTTTCAGATTCACTGGAACAAATGTGGGCTTTTTTTTAGAATCTGTGAATACTTAGCCAACAAAGTGGTCATAGATATAGAAATAAGATTCAACTCCCCGTTCCAAACCGAAATATTCTTTGGCTCCCAGCATACTGCTTTCCCGGTTAAAGTGCGGAAAATCGAGGTTAAAAGAAGTAAGTGTTTCATCTTTGGTGTCTTTCAATATCAACCCGGCATGATACCGGTTCACAATTTCGTCCGTATCGCCAACGCCAGCATTGCAGATCAATGGGATCCCCATAGCCATGATTTCCCCTTGTTTGGTCGGTGAAGAGGCTTTTTTCGAAAATGTAGGCCGGATAAAAAAGATGGAACAGTCGAACATAGCAATAAAAAGCGGAACATGGTGATGAGATACCGGAACAATGCGGATTGAACCGGGGTCGAGTTCCAGTTTTTTTGCTTCCTGCAGAATGGATGACGGAGCTTCTTTTGTTACAAAAAGAAAAACAGCACTAGGTTTTAGCTGCTTGATGTGCCTGAAAGTAAGAAGCATTTCGGGCAGTTGATACCAGGTTCCGATTGAACCGACATAACCGACTATGTATTTATCATTTAACTGGTACTCGCTTTTCTTTGTGAAGATAGTATCCGGATCATTTTTTTCCGGATCGAACAAGTTTAAATCAGCACAGCAAGGAATTACCGTGATTTTTTCAGTAGATACGGATGGCAATTTCCAGCTCAGAATCTCATTTTTCCCAGCTTCTGTTAAACTTACAATAGCATCGCTTTCTTCAAAGAAATGTCTCTCCTGTTTTTTGAAATAGTTATAAATGCTTTTGAACAGGGGATTCCGGATGTCCCAGATTCTGCCTTCAATACGTTCATCGGCCCAAAAGCCGCGCATATCGAAAAGCAGTCGAATGCCCTTCTTTCGTTTGAGTTTCACCCCGATCAATGCGCTGATGTAACTTCTGCAATGAACAAGCTGGAACTGTTTTTTTTGGTGTAGTGAAAATGCTGCCCGGCTCATTTTCCGGATATCAAGCAATGTAGACAATACCGGGGGGCGTTTGGTATACAGTTGTGGTTTCCAGTCAATGTCATGTTCGTCGCAGAACGCCTGGATTTTTGCGCGTTCCGGTTCAAAACGTTCCGGTTTTTCGAAGCTTACCAGCGTGAAGTAAATTCCTTTTTGGCTAAGACCTGCAAGATAAGGAAGAACCTGGCTTTGCCCTAACGGGTCGGTCATTCCATCGTATGAAAGGTAAAGTACATTCTTCATCTGTCCCGGAATTTAATGCAGCTGCTTCAGAATGGTTCCGATTCCGTGTTCCAGGTCTGTGAAAGGGCATCCCAGCAGTGCCTTCATTTTGACAATGTCTGGCTGTCTGCGCGTCATGTCACCCTCTTCCAGTGGTGGCAAATGTACAATGTTGGATTGCGAACCTGTCAGACGGACAATGGTTTGCGCCAGATCCAGAATTGTGATAATGTTTCCGTTCCCGATATTTGCCACATCGTTGATGAGCAGTCCGGATTCCATAGCTTTGACACAGGCATTCAGATTATCGTCGATGTAGCAGAAAGTACGTGCCTGGGATCCGTCGCCGTAAACAGGAATATCCTGGTTGGCAAGTGCCAGTTTCAGGAAACGTGACATCACGAAATCGGTGCTCTGTTTGGGACCGTAAGTATTGAAAAAGCGAAAAATAGTATAATCCAGCCCATATTCCTGCTGATAGGAGCGGAAATAGGATTCGCCGACATTTTTGACAACCGCATACGGAAGTCGTGAGTTCAATGGAGTAATGGTTTCGTGTTGCGGTAAATGAACCGGTTCACCGTATACTTCGGAGGAAGACGCGAAAAATACGCGTTTGACTCCGGTTCGTTTGGATAAATCGAGAATATTCTGGATGCCGTAAATATCATTCAGAACCATAATCGGGTTTTCCAGTGTGCGTTTCACCCCGACTACTGCTGCATAGTGAAAGACGTAATCAAAGTTGTAAAGACTGAAAACAGGAGAGATGTCTCCGAGATTATTGACATCGCCATGAATGAATTTACAATGCTCGTGCTGTGGAATATTTTCTTTTCTTCCTGTCAGGAAGTTATCTATCAGCACTACGAAATAATCCGGGTTTTGAAGTAGTTTATCAGCCAGAGAGGAAGAGATGAATCCAGCTCCCCCGGTTATGAGAATATTTGTTTTGGTTTGTGTCATGGTTATTTTTTAGGAAATAAAAAGCGATAAGTCCTGTATACGAATGTAATAGACTTTTTTGAATTGGGAAAGTCTATATAAGTCAAAGGTTTTTTTTGGAAAATCTGGTCGAAATCTGCAGTGGATATCTGCAGCTTTTTACAAATGAAATCCTTTTCATTTTCAATGGTGTCCGGATCATACGAAAGCGTTTTTAATTCTTCCAGTGCTTTTTCCCGTGTGATTTGCCCGGAACAGATTTGTGTTGAAAAAATGGCCTGGCGATAATCAAACCCGTATTTGACCGGCATGATGTAGGATTGCCAGAAACGGGTATACCTCGATTCGTGATGCTTCCTGAACGGAAACTGGCAACCCAGTTCTTTTTCCAGCAGCAGCTTTGCTTCATCTTTATTATAATGAATGAAATTGAGCGGATAATAGGTTTTGATTCCTTTGAGCATTTTGTATTTGAACTCTTTCCAAAGCCCGAAACCCGGAATCTTTTCCCGTTT
Source organism: Fluviicola sp. (assembly GCA_031260455.1). Classification (GTDB taxonomy): domain Bacteria; phylum Bacteroidota; class Bacteroidia; order Flavobacteriales_D; family Crocinitomicaceae; genus Fluviicola. The sequence goes on along the minus strand of JAIRJW010000019.1, from coordinate 17,695 downwards.
TACATTGCTGAAGGTCCGAACGATGTAGCGATACAATTTCATGTCTTTCATCACATGATATCCCCATTGCAGGGGTAAAATCCCTTCTGAAGAATAGTTGCCGCCCGAGAGAATGGTTTTTACCTGGTGTTTTTCTGCCAATTGATGCAGTGCAGCCGGAATAGCGAGGTCTGTCGGAATCTCAGTATCGACAATGGAAGAACGAAGAAAAGCCAGTTGCATTTCGCGAAATTCCTGCCAGTCGAGAACGACCGTTTCCAAATCCAGATCCAATCGGGTAGCCACTTTCAGGATGTTTTCAATGGCCAGTTCCGTATTCCAGCCATTGTCTAGGTGAACCAGTAAAGGATTCAAACCGTTAATCTTTGCAAAATAAGCGGTGTAACAACTATCTACTCCACCACTGATCCCGATCACAGAATCGTAAACTTTTCCGGCTCCTTTTGCTTTGATTTTATCAACCAGGATACGGATCCCGGCTTTGTTTTTTTCCGGATCATGAAACAAGGGGCTGATTCCAGATAAATAATCTGTGCAATGATTACAGGTTCCATCCGGGTTGAAAAGAATGTCAGGATCACTGGTGTCCATGACACATTTGGTACATTGTTGATATTGAGAACCAGGCATATTGCAAAATTAACAGAACCATTAAGGAAATAAGTATTTTTTTCTGACTAAAAGGTAAGTGGAAGAGTTGGGTGAATATCTGGTTTGATTATGTAAACGTTTCGGGAATTGTTAAAAAAGAAGATGCTTGAGTGTTGCCCAGAAGACACGTTGTTTTACAGCACTCCGGTGCTCTTTGAATGCTTTTTTTAAATAGTTGAATGCTAGTTTTTTATGGTCGTTACAGGCTAAATCTACAGCAAGTACCAGGTAATTCCTCATGACAAAGTAGCTGTAATGAGCCCCCAGGAATACTTTGAATTGTTGATTTTGATCCATATAGCCCAGGAAAGCTAAAAAACGCTTTTCCAGTTTGGATGGATCAGTCATGGTATTGACACTCCTTTCATTGTGCTGGATGAGGTAAGAAGTAATCTTTTCCGACTGGTGAAAGGAATATTGCGCCAGTAAGCGCAGCCACAATTCGTAGTCTTCACTTGCACTTAAGGTTCGGTCTTCGATGAAGGGATTTTCCAGGGCAATGTCTTTCCGTACAATAACTGAATTGCATGCCAGGTAGTTTCCTTCGGTCAGAAAATGAATGCGTTGCTTTTGGTTCGGGCGATAGCTTGACTGAACTGGAGTAATCTTCCCGTTTACAGCATCTTTCATTTGGTACATCGCGTTCAGAACCTCCGGATAACTGTTTTTCTTACAAAGTTCCCTGAGGTGCTGTACGTGATCCGGGAGCATTTCATCATCGCTGTCGAACCAATTCAGATAATGTCCGTTTGCCAGCTCTGTTCCTCTGTTTCTCGCCGCACCGCGCTCGCTGTTTTCGATTAGGTAATAACGGACTTTTTCCGATAAATAAGGTGCAATGACTTCCTGGGTATTGTCTGTGCTCCCGTCGTCCACGAGAATCACTTCGAAATCCGGACAGGTTTGATTTAACACACTTTTTAGTGTATTCTCAATCAGGTGGGCGCGATTGTATGTCGGAATAACAATGGAAAGAAACATGATCAACGGGAATAAAGCATTTTCAGCTGTGCAATGTACCGTTCAAAATTAAACAATTCGCGGACGCTTTCCGGGCCGTTTCGTTTTAATTTTTCCTGAAGAACCGGATCGTTCAGCAATTGAAGTATTGCCTGGTGAATGGCTTCTGCATTTTTAAACGGAACCACAAGTGCGTTTTCTTTGCCGGTGATAAATTCCCGGGCAATGCCACTTAAGGTAAAAACAGAAGGGATACCAGCTGCAAGTGCTTCTACGTAGGTTTGTCCAAACGCTTCACAATCCGGATTTACAGGAACATGTACATAGATATCAAAGAGTTGATACAAATCAAAAACATTGTTTTCGAAAGGTACAACACACACATTCTGCTCAGGAAGTTTCTGTACCAGTCTGCTGATTTCCTGTGAATAATCCGCGTTGTCTGAAGCGCCGAACAGGCACAGTAGTGCATCCGGATGTGTTTTCAATAACTGTTGAAAGGCTGCAATGGTGTATTGAATTCCTTTCCAGTTCATCCAGCGTGCAATGACGCCGATTACCGGTTGCTGTTCCGATGGATTGTAAGTTTCTTTGATCCGCCCGACCTCCTTTTTCTGAAATTCTGAAAATCGCTTTAAATTAAATCCATGATGGATCAGGATGCGTTTTTGAGCCGGAACTCTTTGTTTTTCGAGTAATTTTTCAATAACTCCGGAAATAGCAATGATATGTGTTGCCAGTCTGTTTTGTATTTTGTCGATAATCCGTTCTTTCCAGTGCAATTTCAGAGGCTCTCCGGAATGTCTCGTATAGAGACGCATTTTAATTCCAGCCAGTTTGGCCGCCCATAGTCCGACCCAATTAGCTTGCGCAAGGTGGCAGTGAACCAAGTCGATCAGGTTTTCTTTCAAAATTCGTTTGCTTGCCATGATGGTTTTCCGCGAGCGAAGTAAAGATCCTGCTTCCAGGGTGAATACCTTAAATCCGTGTTGTTCCAGGAATTGGTGCAGTGTTTTATTGGTGCAATTGACCAGGATAAATGACAGGTCACAACCTTGTTCACGCAAAGCCAATGCCGTTTGCTCGAAATAAACAGCTTTGTCAATGTCTGATATGATATAACAAATCTTCAATTGTCAACGCGGAATTGGAATACAAACCGGGGTATTCGAATCAGGAGAGTATTGTACAAAAGCATCATCGTGATCTGAAATTCGACTTAAATTGTAGTTTTACAGGAATTTTTGCAAAGATCCCAAGTTTGTTATTCATGTGAAATACAAAGATGACTAAATATTTGGGAAATGAAACAGATAAAAACCAGAAAGCATGTTTGGAAATCTCATCAGGACTTTAAACAATACGGGACGTCAGATCAATATTGATTTCCTGAGAGGGTGTGCGGTTTTGAGTGTGGTTTTGTTTCATTTCAACGGAACATTACCATACGGATACCTGGGGGTGGATTTGTTTTTCGTGATTTCTGGCTACCTCGTTGGAGGAGCTTTGATGAAAGATTTTCTGCTGGATAAAAAAATCAGCTTTTTTGGTTTTTTTTTAAAAAGAGGCTTTAAAATCTGGCCTTCTTATTATATTTTCCTAGTTATCGGATTTCTGCTTTCAAACCTGTTGTTTTCAGGTGAATTTGAGGAGCAAAGACTCCGGTTTTCAGAATTGCCCCGCTATGTTTTCTGGTATCGGAACTTTGTCGGGGGACCGTTTCATTTTGCTTTTGACCATGTCTGGTCTTTGTGTATCGAAGAGCATTTCTATCTTTTATTTCCATGCCTGATTCTGATTTTACGGGAATTTAAAACCAACGGTAAAGTTTTGGTTTTTTCCCTTGTTCTGACAATCATACTGTCTTTTGTTTGCAAATGGATCATGCTGACAATGACAAATTCCCGGGATACTTATGCCATGACCTTTAACCGGCTGGATACTTTTTCCTGGGGAATCCTGGCGGCTTATCTTCAGTTCCGGGGAAAGGACCTGGCTTCTAAAAAAGAAATCAGAAGCGTCTTACTGCTCGTCGGGATTGCAGGAATTGCATTGACTGTTTATGTAAATGAATCCGGTTTCGTTCCGTATTTCAAAGAATTGATTATGCATTCTATTCTGCCTGTATTCATGTTTTGCATTATCTGGTCCACTTTGCTGATGAAAAACAGCGGTTGGATAATTCCTTTCCGGGTGATCGGATATTACAGCTATAACTGGTATTTGTGGAATCCGATTGTTGCAGTTCTGTGTATGCAATACCTGGGAAAAGGACTTTGGTCATTTGTTATTTATCTCCTGGTGAGTGCTTTAATGGCTGTTATCTTTACACGATTTGTTGAAGAAAGCTTCCTGAAACTGAGAAACCGTTTTTTTAAGCGGTAAACTCAGTCTTGTTTACTTACCGAAGCCAGATTGCTTCCAGATATGTTTTATATTGTTGAATGTTGTGGTATTTTTTGACGTATTCCTGTTTGTTGGAATCAGTAACCTCCCCGGATAGAATTTTTCGGATAGATTGCTTGAGTATGGTTTCCAGATTCAGGATGTTTGCATCGATAATCGGTGCATTTTCCGGTAAATAATTCCTGAGCTGATCGTCAATGAAACAAACCACTTCGCAATTGAGCATCAATGCTTCTACTGTTTTCAGACCATACCAGCCAATCACCAGCTGATCAATCACGATATCAGCTCCTGACATTTTGTTCAGCAGGTCGTAGCGGGTGGTTGCGTATGATTTGACTTCATTCAGTCTGGTAACCGGGGTGATGAATGTCACTGCTTCCCCAAATTCACTTTTCAGGTTTTCAAATATGCGGCTTAAGTGACCGCTTCCTTTGGTTTTAGCTGCTGATGGGGAATGCAGAATGGAAACCACATGAGTTTTTTCAGATTCCTCGTAAATGAAATGATTGAAATCCAGGAATACGGGAAGGTAAGTCGCCTCTGGGATGATTTGCAGCAAATCCGGGGTTGAAACAAGAATGTTTGTTGCATGCTTCCGGACCTGACGGATCAGTTTTTCCTGGATTGACGAAGAAATTGGCGACTGAATTTGATACTCACCACGCAAACAGGCTTCCAGGTGATCGTTTTTTTCTTGCAGGTAAGTTTCGCTCCGGATGTCGGAACCGACGAAGTGCATGATGATTTTTTTACCCAACAAACGATAGCAAGCCAGTTCGAAACCTCTCAGTTTCCAAGGCAGAATCGTTTCGCCGGACAGAAAATGAAAAACCTGATAACGAAACAATGCCCGCAAAAAGAACAGTGTAGTGTAGCAATACACATATAACGCTGATTTTTTCTCAATCTCACAGAGATAAGTATAACTCGTTTTGTAATGTGTATCAGGTAATTGATACTTGGAAAAAGATTCTGCGGTCAGTTCATCCGGAAATTCCGTGTGAATGAAATCGGAGTAGTGATTGATCCGGTACCCGATGTCAACAGATCCGAAAAGCAGGCGTTTTTTCTTCTTATTTGTCATACAAATGAGCGACTTGAACATATTCCCAGTATTTGGAAGGGATTACCTTGTCCGAATTTAATATTTTGTTCTCAACCAAACATTGAATAGCCCGGGATACTTCTGTTTCATCAACGGTCTTGTAATTCGGAGGTTCGAACCCGATTTTTTCTTTTCTCCAGGTAACTTCTACCGGAAGTAAATCGTTGAGAGAATAGCGCAAAATGGCTTTTGTCCAGATTTCGTGGATTTTATATGAAGACGGTAAACTGAAAACGAATTCCACCAACTCATGCGAAAGGAAAGGCAGGCGCACTTCGCGGCTGTTGGCCATGGAATTCCGGTCTGCATAGCGAAGCAATGTTCGCAGGCTGTTTTTGGTCAATGCATCCATTAGGGCTTCGTTCAGACTGTTTCTGAATCCTGTTTTGTAGTTGTTGGTTTGAACGGTCTCCAGGAAATCAGATGAAAATTGCTTGAAATAAGCCGGTTTTTTTGTTTTGTTTTTCAATTTTCTGATCGCATCTCTCAGATTTGGATATTTGGCATCGATCCAGAAAGTACGACCTGTTATGAACTGGGTGTTGAAGTGTTTTTGATACTGATCCTGAAACCGGGTTAAAGCGCTTTTCCCAAGCGCTCGCAACTCGGCAGCGTAATTCAGGTAAAAGAAAGAGTAGCCAGCCAGGTATTCATCTGCGCCCTGTCCGTCAAGTAACACCTTAATGCTGGATTCCTTAGCCAGCTTCATCACCAGGAACTGTGCGGCAATGCTGGTGCTTCCGAATGGTTCTTCATGGATTCTGAACAAGTGGGGCAAGGTTTCATTCAGCATTTCTTCTGTACAAAACACGGCGTGGGATTGGCTGTTTGTCAGATTGGTCATCCGGTCAATGTAAGCACCCTCGTCTTTTTTGAAGCTTGGAAACCTGGCCGAAAAAGTATGCTGATCCTGTCCTTCGGATTTTAACTGACAGATGAGCGCAACAATAGCGGATGAATCCAAACCACCCGACAAGCTGGAACCCACGGGAACATCGCTTCTCAGTCTTCTTTCAACAGAGCGGGTGAGTAAGCGTTTGAACTCCTGCTGCGCTTCCTCAAATGATAATGCAGACTTTTTGGAAAGATCCGCTTTCCAATAGTTTTGCTGTTTAATCGGTTGCAATTGATTTAAATCAATGAAAATATAATGGGCTGGTTTGAGTTGGAAAATTCTTTCGAAAAAAGTGGATTCAGGGTTTTCTGCGGACTCCATCCGGTCAAAAGCCAGGTAATCGAAAATACGTTGTCTGGATGGTATTTTCGGAACTTCAGCAGCCCAAAGCGCTTTCATTTCAGAGGCGAAGTAAAATGTGCCGTTCAGGTGAGTGTAATAAAATGGTTTTTCCCCGAAGCGGTCGCGTGCGCAAAACACCTGATTTTCCTGTTTGTCAAAGATCGCGAAGGCAAACATCCCGTCAAGATCCTGCAGGCAATATTCTTTTTTCAGGTCGTAAAGAGCCAGCAATACTTCTGTGTCGGTCTGACTCTGGAAAGTATAGCCTTGTTGAATCAATTGCTCCCTGATCTCGGGGTAATTGTATATTTCCCCGTTGAATGTGATTGTATAGCGTTCCAGGTAATGCATCGGTTGTTTCCCGTTTTCAGACAGGTCAATAATGGCTAGTCTCCGGTGTCCGAATGCAATCTGCTTGTTCTCACAAATCCAGTGCCCCTCGCCGTCCGGTCCGCGATGAGCAATCGAATCGGTCATTGCTTTTAATCGTGTTAAAAGCATTTCCGATTGGTCTGGGGTTATAATTCCGGCAATTCCGCACATATCATTGAACTGTTAGCAGAGAGAGCAGGCGATCCAGGTACAGCTGCTGATATTTTTCCGCAGTTTCCAGTTGAGCGGCCTGAACCGTGTTTTGTTTGTAAGTGTTTATTTGCTGAAGATCTGTTTGCTGTAAGCGTTCAATCATAGCGGACTCCGAAAAATCTTCAGATACTTCCCCTATCCGGTATTTCTCTACCAGTTTGCTCATTTCCGGACTGGGAGACACGAAAACAGCCAGTTTAGCCTGCAGAAATTCAAAGATTTTATTCGGCAAAGCGTGGAAATTATTGAAGCTGGACGGTTCCAGCAAATGTATTCCGATATCGTATTGATTGATGAACGGGATGATTTCGCTGAATGCAACTGGTGTAATCAGCCGTACGTTGGAAGTAGCAGAGCAGGCTTCCTTGATTTTCCCGTAATAATCCATCACTGCCGGATGGGGCACTCCTATGATGTCCAGTTGAAAACGCGGGCCAAGTGAATCCACAATGGAGATCATCTTTTCAAGTTTCCGGTTGGGTAAAAGCGCACCATGATGAATCAGGCGGATGGGCTCGTTTGTATGGTAATTCGGAGCTAAATTCGAATAGAATGCGGCATTTGGAATTACCAGGGAATCTGTATGGAATTCGGACAGGCATTTTTCCCGGATCGAATCACAGACGTTGATGAACAAGTCCAGTTGAGATAAATATTGTTGATACAAACTGTAAAACAAGCGTCCTTCGTTTTTCATCCACTCAGGAGAATTTTCGAATTCCAGCGGATAATACTCATGGGCGTTGAACACGATCCGGATCCCGTACTTTTCTTTCAGTTGTGCAGCCAGTGGTAAAAAATGAGGTTCATGAATAATCAGTACATCAATTTTCCACTGTTGGATGTAAGCCTCGATTTTGGAGTAAACAGGAAGCGTTCTTCGCCCGAGTATGCGACTAATTCTGCTTTTGATCTTGTCGCTGAAACTCCGGAAAGAATAGATGCAGGAGTATATGTGCTCTGTATCAAATGAACTTTCATCTCCCGTAAGGTGTATTTCGAAGTGATCCTTTAAACCGTCTGTTTCCCGTAAAATCCGTGGAGCACTGGAAACCTTTTTGTTTGAAAAAATGAGTATTTTATTCATATATCGATCCGAATTTAAGTTCATGGCGTTTTTTTACTTAGTTTTCCATTGTTAAGTTCAAAGACTTTGTCGAATTTGGACAAGCTTTTTAAGCGGTGTGTCACAAACAGGATCGTTAGGTCCGGTCGTGCGATCAGATTATCAATAATTTCATTTTCCGTATGGTAGTCTAATGCGCTGGTTGATTCGTCCAGGATGAGGATAGGTCTTTCAAAATACAAGGCTCGTGCAATTCCCAGGCGTTGCTTTTGTCCGCCAGAAATAGAGAGGTTATTTTCGCCCAGAAAGCTGTGAACTCCCGAAGGAAGGGAGTCAATAAACGAATCGAGTTTCATAATGCTGATCAGTTGCCTCACCTTTTCGTAGTTGATTTCATTTTTCGGAACTCCGAAAGCAATGTTTTCCGCTACGGATCCGTAGACCAGTTTTGCCGTTTGCGGCACGTAAGCAATCAACGGATATAAAACTGAGTGGTCGGATGGCGTTACCGGATTTCCGTCAATCAGGTAAGAACCGCTTTGTTGTTTTATCAGGAGCAGTATCAGAGACAAAAACGTGGATTTCCCGGAACCTGATTCCCCGATAATCCCGACCTTTTCGTTTTTTTTGACATGGAAATTCAACTGACTCAGGATATCTTTTTGCGCATACCGGTAAGTGATATTCCGAAATTCAATGTCTTGATTAAAGACAAGAGGAGGGGCTGAGGTTCCCTGTCCGGTTGGTCGCTGTTTGGAGAGGTGCAGATTTTTCAGGTATCCGAAAACGTGAAAACTTCCCTTCATGTAGTTGGCTGAAAGTACAATTTTGTTCAGTGAGGGAATAATCCGGATGGCGCTGATTGAGAAGACAATAAGGAACTCTCCTAATTCGACAATATTTTTTCCAAGGAAGATTCCCGTCAGGATCAGCATGAAAATGGAGCTGACAGCAACAGTTTCGATCAGTTTCGGACTGAAAAGATTCAACAAGTTGCTTTCCGTCATGCTGCTTTCAAACTCCTCTGTTACTTTCACGAATTGAGGAACAAAAAAATGTTCCTTCTGAAAAATTTTGATCTCAACAGAAGATTCTATGCTCTGGTAAGCAATTTTATATTGTTCGGCTCCTTTTTTATCCCGGATTTCACTGATTTGGGACAGTTTACGCTTGTAAAATTTGTTGTAAAACCAGAGAAAGGGAATTGCAAAAGCAGTGATAGTCAATACCAGCATCGGATTGTACAGAAGAATGATTATACCGATGAGGAGCAGGAAAATGATTTCGCTAATCAGGTTCAGGTAGGGAACAAAGATGAAGGAAACAAATTCATAAGGAATCTGGGTGACGTTTCTCAGCAAAACAGCAATGTTTTCTTCACGGAGTATTCCCTGTTCATTTAGAAGATACGATTCGAAGCGCTCGTTGACGATTTGAGTTGCCAGCTGGAACTGAACTTTCGATTGCTTTTTGTAAACCAGAAACAGGATCAGATTCTTTACGATGAAAAAAAGACAGAGCAGACCGAAAGAAAAGATGATGAACTGCTGGATAGAATTTAAGCCCGTAGCCTGATAAATTTTGATAATCAACGGTTCATTTTTGATTTTTTTCGGGTCCAGCAGAATTGTGATTACGGGAAAAAGGATGAGAAGCCCCGTTAATTCCAGGATACCGGTAAACAGAAGAACAGGAATCAACTTGTTCGCATTTCGTGCTATTTCAGGCGGGAGATCATGTTTAAAATGATAACGCGTTTTGAAAAGAATGTTTTTTTTAAACATGTATTGTATGATTCTGTTTTACGAAAGAAACGTATCCCGTTTATCCGGATATCAAAATAAATAAAATTACCTGGATGTTTGCATCAATTTTTCACCTGGAATACAAATCAAATCTGTATGATAGTTGAGTTGAAGAATAGACTCCGGATGGCTGAGACCTTCTTTCGTACGTATTTTGTAATTGTTGTCCAGTAATTCATTCAGTGTTTCTTCCATGTTTCCGTTTTGAGCAAGGATATTCGCGACACTGTATTCAAAGACGAGAACTGGCCGGAACTGCCGGATTGTTTGTCGGGCGCCTTTCAGAACTTCCGTTTCAAAACCTTCCACATCGATCTTGATAAAATCAACCCGGGAGAGTGCCTGCTCCGAAACAAATTCATCCAGTGAAATAACGGGAACAGAAATACTGTTGTTTGTATCCGTTGTCATCCGGAATCCACCGCTATTCGAAGGAGTGTGCTGTGTCATGCGTAAAGTTTCTTTTTCGTTGCCCAGCCCGAGATTAAAAGCACGGATACTTGTTAGCTGGTTAAGCCTGATGTTGTATTCCAGCTTGGAAAAAGTCTTCGGGTAAGGTTCAAAGGCGTAAACAAACGGGTGAAGTTTTTTATTTGCCTGGTTTCGAATCATGCGGAAAGCTGTCTGGCCGATATTTGCCCCGATGTCGAAGATGATTTCCGATTGATCCAAATAATCTAAAACATACTCACTTGAATCAGCCTTGCAGTAAAAATATACCAGCCATTCCTGGTAATCACTCAAATCCAGTTCGTACCGGATTCTTTTTCTTTTAACCCGCCTGATTGTTCCCGGTTTGTAATCGGCATTCGACGGCACGATTTTGAAGACCCATGATTTGGATCTGAATACCAGTATGATGCCGAGCAGCAGGATTTCCATAAAGTTGTTACAGAGTAATTTTTTCATGAATGATACCAGGTGAAATTGTTTTTTAATTGTAGAAAATACCTTTCGAAATAGCGGTAACTGATAACCGAAATCAGGTATGTTAATACCAGACTGCCAATTGGTTCTATAAACAGGACCGTCAGTATGTCGTCTTTATGAAGGATGGATTTTACGATCGTAATCGTGACCAGAATCCCCAGAAAATGCAGACAGTACATCCCATAAGTGTATTTACCGCTTTTGATCAGAAACGGAAATCTGGATAATCTGAATATTCCCTGTGCATTGATAACCTGGTCGAGAATGATCCAGGACATCAATACCGAACTGATTATCCGTTCATAAGGAACCAGCAGCGGGATGAAGTTCATTAATTCGTCTTTCAGGAAAAAATATGCAGTGAACAGCACGTAGGGAATCAGCTGAATGCTTTTGGAGGATTGAATCAGGAAACGTTCTAATGGTGCACAACTCAGGCATAACCAGGCTGCAAATGATCCTGTAACCAAGTCGTTCATACAGGAAAAAGTGTGGAATTCGAGGTGATAATAATCGTTGTGAGTGATCCTGTAACCAAGGCTGAATGCAATCAGAAAAACAAATAGCAGCCAGTAATACCGGATTGGAATTACAAGTAAAAACACAGGCCATACCAGGTAAAACTGCTCTTCGATGGAAATACTCCAGAGTATCCCAAGAATGGAGGCATCGGGTCTTCCGTTGGCGATGAAATCAAAGTTGCTGGTGAAGGTCAGGTAGTTTATCAGGTGTGCGGTTTCCTGGGGTGTTTGTCCGAGGTAAGACTTGATAACCGGAAAAAGGAAAAAACCAAAAAAGACACAAAAAAAATAGAGCGGCCAAATCCGAAGAATTCTTCGGATCCAGAAATAAACCAGGTTGATTTTACTGGTTGTTTGTTTTTCAATGATCAGCAGATAAGTGATGAGAAAACCACTGAGTACAAAGAAAAAATTGACTCCCAGGTTCCCGTTTGAAAATATACTGTTTTTAATGATCCCATAGGCCCCGGAGTTTAAAACAGCTTCGCTTTTGCTCGTAAAACTGTGAAAACAAAATACCATTAAGAAACAAATTGTCCGGAGTCCGTCGATATTTTTAAAGTAGGAGGATTTTTCCATTGCTCTATTTGGGATGTACGGAGTTGACGTGCTCATTTGTTTTGTTCAGCCTGCTGAAAATAATCAACAGGAAGAAGGGGAGGACGGGAGCCTTTAGGCGGGAAAGTACACCGAACAGACCGGAAGTTAAACCAACGAAATAGGCCAGAATCAGGACAAACAAAAGACAAAAAATGATGAAATCCCTGGTTTGTGCATTGTTTTTGGGAAGAAAAGCAATCCTCCTTCTCCGGAGGATGGTAAAAGACAATAAGAGAAAAATACTGCTTTCAAGCCCGTTAATGAGCATCAAAGCATTATCTGCTTCCCAGATAAAAGGCCGGTAAATAGTTGTCAGGATGGCTGCAGGAATAACTGTAACCATGGTGGTGGAATTGACTTCCGAAATTCCGAGGTCGTATCTTTTCCCCGTATATCCCGCATTGTTCTGGAAGTCCAGGTATATTGTATTGGCCGTTTCAGTAAGGTTATCGGAGGAGAATTCCCCGAAAAGCGACCCGTTACTCATGAAAAAGACAATGCTGGATAATGCGATTAATATCCCGGAAATCCGTGTCAGAATTCTGGAAATAAGGGGCTTGTCGTGGTTCAGTCTGAAAATGATAATGATAAAAAACGGGACGGCTATTGGTAATAGAATGAAGGACCGGGTCAGGTAGATAAATAAAAGTCCGGTAAGGGTTGCTGCTATCGATCTGAAACTGTATTGGCGGTGCAATATTTTGAATAATCCCATCACTACTACAAGCAAACTGGAGTATGTAACAGAATCTTTCATAATCCCGGTACACCAGAATCCGACAGTTGGGATGAACAAAACAGCAATAGCGATGTGTCTGGTTTTGATATTCAGAAATGAATTCAGAAAGAGGAAAAACTTCCAGGAAACAATGGATGTGATTACAGAGTAAAACAGGTTTAGTGTCAGGTAACTATGAAAGGAAAAGAACGAAAAGATACTGCTCAGTTTACAGACAAACCAGGAGTTCGGTTCGTCATAAATCCATATAGGGGGAATTCCTGTACTGCTGTTGTAATAGTAAGGGGTATACCCTTTGACTGGAGTCGTAAATAATTCTTTCAGGTAATTTGCAGGCGATTCGTAGAAAAGATTATTCAGTGTATTTGCTCCCTGCCAGTAAGCTGTCGTATCACCGCCTCCGTAGTTATATATATAAACATACGCCATAGCAAAGCCCATAGCGATTTTCCAGAAAAAATGCGGGAGAAAATAACTGTAATTCTCATCTTCCTTATTTTTCATGTAGATGACAATGGCCAAAAGAGAGAACAATATCAGGTATGAAGCAGAGAAGATATAGTCGTAAAGCGTAAATTCCGGATACTTCATGATCTATTGATGATGATAAGGTTCGTTACGCAGAATAGTCATGGCTCGGTATACCTGCTCAATGAAAAACAAACGGATCATCTGGTGGGAGAACGTCATCCGGGAAAGCGAAATTTTCCCGTTAGCCCGCTGATAAATGGCGTCACTGAATCCGTAAGGTCCGCCAATCACGAAAAAAAGCTGCTTTCCTCCCCGGTTGAATTGCTCCTGGAGGTAATTGGAAAAAGCAACCGAACTGAGCTCTTTTCCGCGTTCGTCCAACAGGATCAGGGTATCAGAAGCGCTTATCTTTTCAAGGATCAGTTCTCCTTCTTTCTGTCTGATCTGTGTTTCGGATAAACTTTTTGCTTGTTTGATATCGGGGATGATCTGCATTTGAAAGGAAATATAATGACACAAACGTTTCAGATATACTTGTTCCCCTTCTTCCAGAAATTTCTTTCCGGTTTTACCAATACAAAGTAGTGTTACCTGCATGCGACGAATATACGAAAATTGTAGATTGCCATAGCTGATTCTTTGTATCGGGTGGCTCTGCAGGTTTTATTAATCCGCTGTTTGCAACAGATTTTCGTATGATCTCTGGATTTAGGCACTATATTTGTTGTTTCGGGTTCGAATAATAATTGAATTATGAGTTTCATTTTATCATTGATTGCTTCATTCGTTTTGTCAATTCACTCAGTGATGGATGCCAGTTTTGTTGCAGTTGAACAGGCCTTTAACAGGGAGGATGCGGCCAAAATCGTATCTTATGGGAAAGATAAACTCTTACTTCAGATCCAGGGAAAAGAAGGGGTGTATGCTCAATCACAGGCAACCCAGTTATTAAAAGATTTTTTTAACCGCAATCCGGTTTCCAGTTTCCGTTTTACGTTCAAAGGAAAAGAAAGCGATGATGCTCCCCTGACCACCGGGACTTATACTTCGAAGGAGGAATCATTCCGTGTGATCATAAAGTGGAAGCACATAGGCTCCGATTTAAAGATAGAATCACTCTCTGTAGAATGAATTTAAAATTCAAAATGCAAAAGAATTTCCTTGATTCATCTGGAAGTTTTTGAATTCATGATTTTGCATTTTCAATTAACTTTGTTACATGGTTGATGAAATTGTAAAAAATGCGTTGCAGGAAGACCTGGGCGACGGCGATCATTCTTCTCTGGCTTGTATTCCTGAAAATGCATCCGGAATTGCGAAATTGCTTGTGAAAGACACGGGTGTTCTTGCTGGTGTGGAAGTTGCTGGAAAAGTGTGTAAGCTGGTAGATCCTCAATTGGTTTTTGAAGAGTTGTTGCCTGACGGAACCTGGGTGAAGCCCGGAGATGTTGCCTTTTACCTGAAGGGAAGTGCCCGTTCTATCCTGGCGGCAGAGCGCACGCTGTTGAATTTTATGCAGCGAATGTCCGGAATTGCTACCGAAACCAAAACCTATGCAGACCTGCTGCAAGGTACTCGTACAAACCTGCTGGACACCCGGAAAACAACTCCTGGGGTGCGTTACATGGAAAAGTGGGCAGTGAGAATCGGGGGAGGAATGAACCACCGTTTTGCGTTGTATGACATGATTATGCTGAAAGACAATCATGTGGATTTTGCGGGCGGAATCAAACAAGCGATTCAGCGAACACAGGAATACCTAGAAGCAACCGGGAAACAGCTGAAAGTAGAAATTGAAGTGCGAAATCTCCAGGAATTGGATGAGGTACTGGAAACCGGAATGGTGGACCGGATTATGATGGATAATTTTACACCTGAACTGCTTCGCGAGGCAATTATCCGGATTGGTCAGCGCTATGAAACGGAAGCTTCCGGTGGAATTACCAAAACAACGATTCGTTCTTTTGCTGAAACGGGGGTGGATTTTATCTCGGTCGGAGCACTTACTCACAGCTTCAAAAGTCTGGATATGAGTTTGAAAGCAGTTTTTTAATCCGGAGCGTATTTTTGAGCTCAGGAGTTTTTAATTTTTTCTTGTTTACTCCACCGGGCTGGTCAATACAGCCTCTGAGAAGATATATGCTGATTGGGAACAACTCTGCGAAATTGCGCAGTGCGACCATACAAATTTAACCCGGTAATTCAACCGGCCAAATTGCATAAGAATCAGATAGCCGATTGCTTAAAAGCGCAATGAGTAAATAGTGGCCTGAATAATTAGTTGTCAAGAATGTCGTTTTCTTCATCCTTCCTTCTTTTGAAAGGATTAATGAAGTAAGAGATCCCTGTAACTGCCAGTCCTAAAATCAAAACCAGGGAGGCATATTTTATATGCAGGTTCTGAAAGGCAAAACCGATAAAAATAACTGCCGATCCGATCCAGAACAGCAGATTGAAGTCTCCCCATTGATTTTCCGGTAAAAAACGAAATTGAAGCAGGCTGAGGATCAAACCCAATCCCCCGAAAACGTAGAACCCGGTTCTGATAACATAAAAATAACCGAAAGTATGCTGTGTATAGATCATCAGGGCACAAACAATTCCCAGGATATAAGATGTATTTGCGATACTTTTTAGTTGTTTAGCAGTCATATTTTATAACTCCGAAGTTTCGTAAAAGGTGCAGATATCTTCGCAAAAAGATTCCAGTCGGGTATGTTTTCCGGCAGAAAAAATCAGTTTCTGGCATTTGGGCAGGCTTTCGGAAATCCTTCGGATTGCCTGGAGCACAAGCGGATTTTTGCACAGGATTTCCACACTGTCGATAATTACCAGGCTGAGTTGATTGATGTGGATTCCGTTTTGATTGTATAATTCGAGCAATCTTTTGGGATTTCCGATAATGATTTCGGCCCCGTCAAAAATCGCATTGCGCTGTTCAATGATTTTTCCTTTGTCGTCTGCCAGTTCTATGGTGACATCCGATCGTTTCATCAGGCGATGAAAGGATTTTACGCGTTCGCGTGCATTTTCGGGGGATGAAGTGAACCACAAAACCCGTGGTGATCCTTCCAGCATTTCCGGAGCCCGCATAAAAGAAATGAAAAGCAGTCCATCAATCAGCTCCTGGTCCGTCGAAGCATAAACCAGCTGGTTTTTTCCCTGTTTGGCAAGCTTGATTAATTTTTCCTGTTTTTCAGTGTATTTTTCAATGCCCAGCTCCACCAGTGTATTTTTCAGCTGCGTATTTAATTCTTTAAACTTCATACTGCAAAATAAGGAATTTTATTTTGCTTTGGGTATAATGAAGATCCTGCCTTTTATCTGGTAATCTCACTGTGAAAGTTTTTAAAAAGCGGACATATTGTTGAAACAGAATGGATTTTTGGTTGACAAGCCGTCCTGTTCTCCAAAACGGGCGTAAGCCCGATGCTTTGGGAGCAGGATGTTTATCGGGTAAAATCCAAAATGATGGAATATTATTTAATGGGAACGCGCCAGATCGGGGCAGGGATTAGATACGACTTCTTTTTTATTGATATAAGCAACTGCTGTAATTATGATAACATAAATTAAAAGAACAATTATTTTTATAATGACACCTTTGTCTTTTAACAACCAAACAACAATGATTATTAAGACTATGTATAGCCAATAGCCTTTGATAAAGCTTTTCATTGCTGCGCCAGTGCGAGCTTGTAGCTCGTGCTTTCTTTGAATTTTAAAATTACCACCATTTGTTTTCATGCTCTGTTATTTTGTAAAAGTGATTTTCTGAGACATCACCTTATAAGTTCTGAGAACCATAAAAACCTAAGTACCATTTTTTGTTGTGTAGATAAAACTTTCGAACTATTTCAAACCCACTATTTTCAATATATATTCTTTCAATTATAGAATCGTTGTACTTTCTTAATTCATTTTTAAAATTTTGATCCAGTATTTTCTTCTGCATATCCCAATTATTTTTATCCCATTTAAAAATTTCAATTTTTTCATCGGGATTGTAATCAGAATCTATATTATGGCCTGGTAAAGGGAATAGTATTCTGCTAATTTGAAATAGGCTATCCTCATGGAATCTATTATAAAAATTTTCAAATACCTCTATACTATCTCTTTTTGTATCCTGAATTGAAGTATCCTTATGAGGACTATTACAGGAACTAAAAATTGCTGAAATGATTACTATAATTGAAGATAAAATGAAAATTCGCATAAAATTATTTTGAACCAATTTTTATATAGTAGGCTCTTGCATCTTTAGCTTCTTGCTCATACGCCTTCAAGTGCTCTGAACTTGGAAGAGCTTTTTTTGTCAAATCAATAGTTTTATCCTTGTTGTAATCATCTATCAGTTTATTTACCCCCTCCATTCCTTTACTCCTAAAACGTAAAAATCCTCCAGGTTTGAAGCCCGGAGGATTTTTATATATAAATTGAATCTTAAATTAATAAACCACTACTCTGTGAGTTGATTTAGCCGCGCCCTGAACCGCATTCAGGATGTAGCATCCTTTGGCAACATTCATAGGAATGTGTACGGTTTGAGTACCTGAAGAAACAGGAACGTCCGTTGTCGAAACGATTGCACCTTTCAAATCCATCACGATCAG
>JAIRJW010000073.1 GCA_031260455.1 Fluviicola sp. | reverse complement strand
GCAATCATCAACGAAGCGCCACCCGGATTTTTTTCTTCTCCCGGCTGAAAAAACAATTTTATCGGATGCTTCAGCCATTCGCGGTTTTCCCAGATAATTTCCGCTGCCCCGAGCAAGATTGCCGTATGCACATCGTGTCCGCAGGCATGCATTACACCCTCATTCACCGATTTATAGGCACAATTATTCTGCTCCGTAATCGGCAAAGCATCCAACTCTGAACGCAACCCAATACACGAATCATGTTCGGTATGTTTATCGGAACGAATAATTCCTAGAATCCCGGTTCCCGCTATTTCTTTATGGTAGGGAATACCTATTTTTTCCAATTGCTGCGCCACGAAACTCATGGTATTGTATTCCATGTACGACAATTCGGGAAAGCGGTGCATGTGCTCGCGGTATTCCTTGACTTTGTCAAACAATTCTCCCGAACGCGTGCGGATGATATGATGAATGGCTGAATCCATTTGATACAAGTGACTGTTATTCAAAAATACGAAACAATGACAAATTGTGAATACCTAACCTAATGCAAAAATATTCGTGATTTGAAATTAAGCATTCGCAGTATATGTGAAGCTCCCCACTAACAGGTTACAACCGCGCACATCAGAATGATCAAAACGACCCATCAACCGGAGTTTTCCATTTTCGATACGGCCTAAATCCTGCGTTTCGATAAAAGCGCATGAATACAGGTTTGCCAGGTCTGTTACATTCACGCCACCGGTTTTTTCTTTCGTCAGCAATTCAAAAGGATCATTCACTTCACGAAGTGAAATCCGCATCCATGGAGGCAATTCAAACAATCCGTTCCTGTCACTGTATGCCTGCGAAAGTAATTCACACATCCCATATTCGGAGGCAATATACTCACAACCGAAGCTAACAACCAATTCGCGATGCATTTCTTCTTTGGCCATTTCTTTTCGTTTTCCTTTCATCCCGCCAGTTTCAATCACTGTTACACCGCGAAGATCCGGTTTCAGTTCCGCCAAATCCAGCAAAGCATACGAAACGCCAAATAATACGAGTTTCTTCCCGGTTTTTCGTCCTTCCGAAATAGCTTTCAGCAAACTTTCCGAACTATCCAGGTAATACCCTGAAAGCTCATTACCTGTTTTGGCAATCAGTTTGTCAACCATATATACCAGGCTGGATTCTCCCTGTGAAATATAATTCGGCAACAAGGCAAAAATGATTTGTTCATCAAGTTTCCCCAGAAATTGCTCATAGGTAGGAACAAAGGAGCGCTCGTAAACAGACACATCCGCCACAGGATGCATGCTGCGCGTCATTCCGGTCGTGCCGCTGCTTTTAAACACCTGCTGCACATCCATTCCTTCTGCCAGAATCTGATGTGTTTTAAAAAAAGTAATCGGCAAATGCGGAATTTCCAGATAATGCGAAGGTTCCGGACGTCGAATCAATTCCAGATACGTTCTGTAAACCGGCACATGTGCTTTCTGGAAACGATATACTTCCAGCGCACAGCTATTGAAATCGGCTTCCGTCTGAATGGAAAAAATGCGATCAGTCAGTTCTTGCATACCACAAAGATACTCGGTTTTATTTCAAGGGAAATTTCAGGATGAAAGTAGTTCCTTTACCCAATTGACTTTTCACGTTAATGCTCCCTCCATGTTCTTCCACAATCAGCTTCACATAATAGAGACCAAGCCCGAAACCTTTTACGTCGTGGATATTCCCAGTCGGAACCCGGTAAAATTTGTCAAAAATCATTTTGACATCATCACGCTTCATTCCTATTCCGTTATCGGAGACCGACAGGAAGAAATAATTCGGATCATTCCAGGTACGGATTACGATCTGAGGACGGACGTTACAGTATTTCACCGCATTATCCAGCAGGTTATAAATTACATTAGTAATGTGCACTTCGTCCATCATCAGAGTGTCTTTTTCCGCTTCCATTACCAGGTCAATTTCCCCTCCCAGATCCGTCTGGTTGATATCAAAACTGTCTTTGGCTTCCAATAACAAGTCGTGAATGGAACACGATTCTTTCTTCAGCGTCAACTTCTCCTTATCAAGTTTTGCCACATTCAATACACGCTCCACCTGGTTCTCCAGACGTTTATTTTCCTTATAAATAATTTCCGCATAGCGTTTCAGACGATCCGGGTCCTGATCAAAATTTCCCCGTAAAAGCAGTTCACTGGAAAGCCCGATCGTGGAAATCGGTGTTTTAAGTTCATGTGTCATGTTGTTGATGAAATCCGTCTTCACTTCCGACAAGCGTTTTTGTTTCAGGATTACGTTCAGTGTAAACAGAAAGAAAAGGAACAGCAATAACAAAATCACAAAGAGATAGATCCACGGAGAAACATTCGTTCGTTCAATATCAATGGAAGAAGAACTCACATTTGGGAAAAGCACCGTAAAATAATGTCCGTCGTTTTTCCACTTCAGCCGGTTGGAAGTGTTCCTGACTGAATCATTGGCTGCAACCGAATAAGAAGAGTCCTTCGTGTACTTGATCAGGTTTCCGAATACAATCGAATCAGAATAACAATCATAAATTCCGTAAACGAAATCCTGGTTCAGACTCTGGTTATCAAATTCCCGTTTTAGTAACTGCTCCAGATAGTAAGGGTGCAATTCTTCCTCGATATCTACTGAAAAATAATTCGAACGAAGCTGCTTGACCGCACCATACAAATTCGCACTGATATCGTCATGGGTATTCAGTTCCTTCAATACATCCCGCAACGCAATGTGTGCCCGCTCCGAAAACTGTTTCAGGTTCAGGCTGTCTTCCCTTTCCTGGATTTGTACGGTAATCCGTTGTGCTTCATTTGTTTTGTGAATCCAGAACAATTGAATACTCAGAACACTCAATAATGAAAGTATTCCAAGAACAATAACTGTATTGATAGTCCGGCGATTCATTCAACTATATTAAAAAAGGGGAAAAATACCTGTAAAATACTTCTCACTTTTAAATTTTCAATGAATCACTTTCCATCGAAGGATCCACTTCTTCAATCCAGGAAAGGATTCCACCTTCCAGGTTGTACAGGTTGGTATACCCGTGTTGTTGCTCCAGGAACTGAATGACTCCTGCACTGCGTTTTCCCGAATGGCAATGAACAACTACTTTTTTGTTTTTGTCAATTTTTTCAAACTCTGCCGGAACTGTATTCATGGGAATCAACAGTCCGTTCAGAGTGCAAATATCATTTTCGGAAGGTTCGCGAACATCAATCAATTGAAAATCTTCATTTCCGTCCATCCATGCTTTCAATTCTGTTACTGTAATGCTTTTCATCTGTTTGTGCTATATGTAAATAAAGATTTAAAAAGTTTAAATTTTCTTAGTTGTAAATTGCTTCTGCCTGTTAAAAAGTTCAGGTATCCAATAGTTTGTTTTAAACTTTTCAACTCTTGGAAGCTTTTGAACAATCTGAAAGCGTTCATGCAATCCGAAAAACCATCAGCACCTAAAATATTCAATTAGAACAACACCTAAATCTAATAAAAAAAGCGACCTAAAACCAGATCGCCTTACAAAATTACAGAAAACAGCTGTAGAAATTGCTCAGCCTGTTTAACTATTTTTTATCCTTTTCCGAATACTCTCTGAAGCAAGGTTGTCACCTGTGCCGCAGGGTCCCTGCGAATCTTAGCTTCCTGTTCGCTGATCAGCAGCAGCAATCCATTGATTGCTTTCTCCGTCACATATGCTTCCAGATCCGGGTTTTGCTTCGTAACTCCCGGGATTTTATTATAGGTCGTAACCAGCGGATCCCAATACTCCGTAATCCGCACTTTTTCCATCGCCGCTTTAATAACCGGAGTGAATTTCTCCGTCAAAGCTGGAGTTGTTTTCTCGCGCAGATAATGTGTCGCTGCCGTATCACCTCCGTTCAGGATCGCAAAACCGTCACTAACAGACATTTCTTTAACGGCTCCCGCAAAGATATCGAATGCGCTTTGCGCAGCTTCTTCTGCTGCATGGTTCATTGACTCTTCAAATTCAGTAACCTGCTTCTGCATCCCTAATTTCACCAACTTCTCTTTCATAGAACTGGCTTGTGCAGGCCACGGAATGAAAATTTCCTGATTCTTATAAAAACCATCCGCCACGCTTGCCGAACTTACCGCTGTTTTCGCACCGGTTGTCAACGCTTCCCGCAAACCGCTTACGACCTCATCATTGGTCAATGAGCTTTTACCGGATGATGTCGTAGTCAATTCTTTTCCTTTTGTAACAACTCTCCCTAAAGTTTGAGCCGTTGTCAGATAACTTGTACTGATGAACACTGCAATTGCGATACTGATTTTCATAATTCATGATTTAATTCCGTCTAATTAGAAGCACCAATCAAAGAAAGGTTTAATAGTTCCCCTAATTTTAATTTGATAACACTAAAAATTGTTCCATAAAAGATTGTGCATATACCATTTTGTTGGTATCAAAATCCTTGTACTCCGTTTACAGTGGTATACTTCAGAATGTTTTTCTTGTCCGGATAAATACGTGCAAAAGCAGACTGAACTGCCAGCGTTCCCTCATGAAATCCGCATAGAATCAGTTTCAGTTTATTTTCATACGTATTCACATCACCGATTGCATAGATCCCTGGAATATTGGTTGAATAATCCAGCGTATCCACTTTAATCGCATTCTTATCAATTTCCAGGCCCCAATCCGCAATTGGCCCCAAAGACGGTTTCAATCCGAACAACGGAATGAAGTGATCCGTCTCACGGATAATATCTCCCTGTGTATTGTGCCGGATTTTCACGTGTGTCAGTGAATCTTTACCTTCCAAACCTACCACTTCCGCTTCGGTAATCAGGGTAATCTGACCATTTTCCGCCATATTGATTACTTTCTGAACCGAATCCAAATGACCGCGGAAAGAAGTACTTCGGTGTACCAGCACCACTTCCCTGGCAATTTTCTTTTCAACCAGAAAAATCGCCCAATCCAGGGCAGAATCTCCGCCACCGGCAATCACGCAACGTTTTCCGCGGTAGAATTCCGGATCTTTGATGATGTATTCAACTCCCTTATCCTCAAAATCCGCAATATTCGAAATAGGTGGCTTGCGCGGTTCAAAAACTCCCAAACCTCCTGCAATCATGACAATCGGAGCCAGATGTTTTGTCCCTTTAACCGTGGTGACAATAAATTTGTTGTCTTCTGTCTTGTCGATTGTCATCGCAGCCTCACCCAAAGTAAAGCCAGGTTTGAACGGTGCAGCCTGTTCTATCAGGTTATTTATCAGGTCTCCTGCCATAACCGACGGAAATCCCGGGATATCATAAATCGGTTTTTTCGGATAAATCTCCGAACATTGCCCTCCGGGCTGTGGTAATGAATCAATCAAATGACAGTGCATCTTCAATAAGCCTGCCTCAAAAACGGTAAAGAGTCCAACCGGACCAGCACCAATTATTATGATATCTGTTTCAATCATTATTGCTGTAAAAAGTACTGCAAAAATAGCGATAATTTACCAGACTCCGATCGTTAAAACGAGGTAAAATCCTTCGAACCCGAGAGTTTCTTTCCATACCGAAGCATGCACGAATGCCAATCGAATTTCGCTATTCAAATTGTTTCCTGGAAGCGTTTTTACCTGCTAAATCTGATCGTATGAAAAACCATTTACGCTCCCTTTTCGAGCTACATCGCTGTTATAGCCAGCGGTTCGCAATATTGCGATTTTGCGAATTCAAATCCCGGTTCCCTCCCAACAATTCAAAAAAGTTTATCAACTCCAGTTCCACAAGCTTTCTTACTTTTGTCCGAAAGGGTTCTTCATGGTTCGGTCAATAATCAATCTGCTTTTTCAAAAACTGAAACAAAACTTCCTGCTCGTTTTAATCTTGGTGATTGCAACAGTACTTCGTTTGTACCACTGGACTGAAATCCCGTACATGCATGATGAACTCAGCGCCTTGCTCCGCACAGAATTCGATAATTTTTCAGACTTGATCAACCTCGGTGTCAAATACCGCGATACTCACCCAGCTCTCATCCAGGTTTTCCTGTACTACTGGACAGGAATTTTCGGTTATTCCGCATGGATTGTCAAGCTTCCGTTCATCCTTTCCGGAATCGGGAGTGTTTACCTGGCTTATAGGCTCGGACTCAGATTGTCCAGCAAAACGACCGGACTGATAATAGCATCCATCATTGCCTGCTCGGAATACACCCTAATGTTCAGCCAAATCATTCGCCCCTATTCCAGCGGCTTATTTTTTACTCTTTTGCTTGTTTACCATTGGAGCGAACTGGTTTTCTATAAAAATTACCGCCTGAAGCACCAATTCTATTTCGTCCTGGCAACGATTTTGTGTGCATACAATCACCATTTCAGCCTGTTCGCCAGCGGACTGACCGGATTTGCCGGTTTATTTTTCATCGAACGGAAATTCTTATGGAAATACCTGTTGCTTTGCGCCATTGTAGTACTCGCCTACCTGCCGCATTTGCACATTTTTCTCAAACAACTTGGCGATGGCGGTGTGGGGGCCTGGCTGGGAAAACCGGAACCGGATTTCCTGCTGCAATTCCTGTTTTACGTTTGTCATTTTTCGCTTGTGCTGGTCATTTTTCTGGTCATAATTTGGTGTTTTGGCAGAATTTCCGGACACAAGACTCCCAGACAGCGCTTACCGTTGTATTTTTCGGGCGGCTTGTTTTTTACGGTTTATTTCACGGCTTATTTCTACTCGATTTATAGCTCTTCAGTCCTTCAGTATTCCGTACTCATTTTTGTATTTCCGTTTCTGCTTCTTTTCATTTTCGGGTGGATCAAAGAGCAATCTTCTGTTGTGAACACCATTCTGGTAGCTTGCATCTGTATCGGGTTTACCAGCACCCTGATTTTCGGCAGGAAGTATTATTCCATTTTTTATGTACCCATTTTCAAGCAACTCATCGTTGATGCGCATGACGCCGTAAATGAAGAACCGAAAACCCTGACAATCCTCTACACCGACGAACCGAAAACGCGTTTTTATGAACGGTACCAGGGTCTGATCATTCCGAAATCCTGGTTGTTCATAAACGAGCCAACGTTCACTGAAAAAGAGCTGACAGCCTTATTAAACGAGAAATCCGGCCAGTATGAGCGCATTTACCTAGGGGCCATCTGCCAGATTCCTCCGAATTTCCGGGCAATCATTCTTTCGTGCTATTCACACATTCTCTGGCAGCGGAATTATTTTTCCGCTTCCTCACTTTTAGTATCGAAAGGCATCCCAAGTGAAAAACCGATCGCCGACCTGGTGAAAACTCCTAAATTATTCAACGGTTACGATCCGAGTAAATGGTACAATCAGGCATATCATTTCCGGCAGAACGAAGAATGGGGGCCTGGATTTTCCAAACCGCTGAGCGAACTGATCCGAAAACCGTCTGATGTAATAGATGTGATTGTGAAACTGAAACTTTCCGACTTTGAACACAATCCGCTACTGATCATAGCGGCACAATCGAATGATTCAATTATTCAGTTCAAGGGGACCGAGGCGAAATTCAATCTTCTAAACCGTTCGGACAGCACCGTTACATTGATTCAATCCATGAGATTCATTGATTTGAAATACAAGCATTTCGACAAGCCCTTTCTGAGCACCTATATCTGGAATCGAGACCAGAAACCTTTACAAATTCTGTCTTTCCGGGTCATTTACAGAACAGACAACCCGGTTGTTTATGCCTTGAACGAAGATTTTGAAGCCCCCTAACGCCCGATGTATTTCTTCGCAAACTCCCACAGCACAATTCCCGCACAAACGGAAACATTCAGGCTGTGCTTGGTTCCGAACTGAGGAATTTCCAAAATGTAATCCGATACATCAATAACCTGCTGGTCTACTCCGTCAACCTCATTGCCGAAAACCAACGCAAACTTATCATCTTTCAAGGCAGAAATTTCATGAAGTAAAACGGTTTCTTCGGCTTGTTCAATACTGCAAACCGCAATTCCGGCTGTTTTCAGTTCCGCAACCAGCTCGTTGATCTCTTTCCGGTATTCCCAGACAATGGTTTCTGTTGCACCAAGCGCTGTTTTGTGAATTTCGCGGTGCGGTGGTTGAGCCGTGATTCCACAGAGGTAAATCTTCTCTACATTGAAAGCATCAGCCGTACGAAAAAACGAACCTATATTACTCAAACTCCGGATATCGTTCAGGATCACAATCAAGGGAAACTTCTGCTGTTGCTTAAACGTCTGCTCGTCCACCCGGTCGAGCTCCCACAATTTCAATTTTCGGTTCATGCGGCAAATGTAAGCATATTCGGACTCAATCTTTGTACGCTGCAACCAGCATCCTCCTGGGCACAGATACCAACAACTGTTGAAAACTATCAGATACAAAAATGGTATCCATCTGACTTTGATTGTAATTTTGAAGCCTACGATAATCCGAGAATCCGTGTCAAAAAAAGAGAAAGATCCGGCAGAAACGCCTTTGATGAAGCAGTACAACCAGATTAAAGCAAAACATCCGCAGGCTTTACTGCTCTTTCGCGTCGGAGATTTTTATGAGACTTTCGGTGAAGATGCCGTTACGACTTCCAAAGTACTGGGAATTGTTCTCACCAAACGCGGTGCTGGCTCTCCTTCCGAGATCGAACTAGCAGGGTTTCCTCACCATTCACTGGAATCTTATCTTCCCAAACTGGTTCGCGCCGGACACCGTGTTGCAATCTGCGACCAGCTGGAAGATCCTAAAATGACTAAAGCCATCGTTAAGCGCGGTGTAACGGAATTGGTAACTCCCGGAATTGCATTTAGCGATAAAATCCTGGACGGACACCAGAACAATTTCCTCGCCGCCATTCACTTCGGAAAAGAACTCCACGGAATTGCTTTCCTGGATGTCACAACCGGGGAATTTTTCACTGCTCAGGGAAATACGGAATACATCAACAAGCTGATCCAGGGTTTTGAACCGAGCGAGATCATTTTCCAAAAGAATAAAAATCAATTATTCCAGGAATTATTCGGGACAAAATACTACACTTTCCGCTTGGAAGACTGGGTATTTACCGCTGATTTCGGCAAGGAAAAACTAACCGGGCATTTCCAGACCAATTCCCTGAAAGGATTCGGGATTGAGAACCTGGAGCAGGGAATTGTGGCAGCCGGAGCCATCCTACACTACCTGGGAGAAACCCAGCACGATAAACTCGGACACATCACCCAGATTCAGCGCATTGAAGAAGAAAAATTTGTCTGGCTCGACCGTTTCACCATCCGGAACCTCGAATTAATCACCCCATTAAACGATGGTGGAAAAACTTTGTTCGATGTCATCAATGGAACCAAAACCCCAATGGGAGACCGTTTATTGAAACGCTGGATTGTAATGCCGCTCAAAAACGCGGAACAAATCAGTCTGCGTATTGATGCTGTTGCCGACCTGGTTCAAAAACATGCTCTTCGCGCGGAAATCGACCATGAGCTGAGTGAAATCGGCGACATCGAACGGTTGATTTCAAAAGTGGCTGTAGGACGTATCCACCCAAAAGAATTGCGTGTTCTTTCACGCATCCTGGAACACATGTCTCCCCTTCGTGACGCTTGTTCGCACAGTGAAAGTGATTTATTGCAACAACTATCCAAACGCATCGAACCGTGCGAGGAATTCATTCTCCAGGTGGAAAAACACATTCAGACAGATCCCGCAGTGATGTTGGGAAAAGGTCCTGTCATTGCTTCCGGAGTGCATTCCGAGCTGGATGAATTGCGTGCCATTGCTGACGGAGGAAAAGAATACCTAGAAGCCATGCAGGAACGAGAATCTGAAAAAACCGGAATTCCGAGCCTGAAAATTGCATTCAATAACGTATTCGGATATTACCTGGAGGTTCGGAACACACATAAAGATAAAGTTCCGGAAGAATGGATCCGCAAACAGACACTGGTAAGTGCTGAACGGTACATTACCCCCGAATTGAAAGAGTATGAGACTAAAATCCTTGGAGCGGAAGACAAAATAGCTTCTATCGAAGCGCAATTATATCAGGAGCTCGTTCAGAGACTGGCAGCTTTCGTCGGGGAAATTCAGCGAAATGCTTACCTCATCGCGCAGCTCGACTGCCTGAACGGTTTCGCGGAAATCGCCGTAAAGAACAATTATGCGAAGCCAAACATAAATGACAGTTTCGTGATTGATATCAAAAACGGAAGGCACCCAGTGATCGAAGGACAGTTGAAACCTGGCGAAAATTATGTTCCGAATGATGTGTACCTCGATAAGGAGAAGCAACAGATCATCATGATTACCGGGCCGAATATGTCAGGAAAAAGCGCCTTGCTGCGTCAAACCGCTTTGATCGTCCTGATGGCTCAAATGGGAAGTTTTGTTCCGGCAGAGTCTGCTATTCTGGGAATCGTAGACAAAGTATTCACCCGCGTGGGCGCTTCGGACAATATTTCTTCCGGAGAATCAACTTTCATGGTGGAGATGAACGAAACATCCAGTATTCTGAATAACCTTTCGGACCGAAGCCTGATCCTGCTGGATGAGATCGGTCGCGGAACCAGTACTTACGACGGAATTTCAATTGCGTGGGCGATTGCGGAATACATTCACGAATTTCCACAGGCAAAAGGTAAAACGCTTTTCGCAACTCATTACCACGAATTAAACGAAATGGCCTCGCAGTTTCCACGCATTCACAACTATAATATAAGTGTAAAAGAAGTCGGACAGAAAATTATCTTTCTGCGAAAACTGGTGGAAGGCGGAAGCGAACACAGTTTTGGGATTCATGTAGCAAAACTGGCTGGTATGCCATCGAAAGTCATTCAACGTGCAGAACTAATGCTTGAGCAACTGGAACTGAATCACCGTTCCAGCGAAATACAATCAGTTAAAGACGTAGTTATTCAGGCTGGAAATTCATCCGATATGCAGCTGAGTTTCTTCCAATTAAACGATCCGGTTCTGGAACAAATTCACGATCAGCTGGTTTCAATCGATATCAACACGCTGACCCCGGTTGAGGCACTGATGAAACTCAACGAGATCAAGAAGCTAACAGGTGGTTGAGAATAGGATGTTGTTTAATAAGAAGATGTAACAAATTTAAACTGTTGAAATCAGGATTTCTTTAGGTGCTCTATTGGAATTAATCAAGCGGAATCA
Organism: Fluviicola sp.; assembly: GCA_031260455.1. Lineage (GTDB taxonomy): Bacteria > Bacteroidota > Bacteroidia > Flavobacteriales_D > Crocinitomicaceae > Fluviicola. The sequence goes on along the minus strand of JAIRJW010000073.1, from coordinate 20,145 downwards.
GGAAATTGATGAGTCCTTAATTTAGTTGTTCAAATATCACTTGAATACTTTATCAAAAAAAATTTAAAAAAAGTCACTCAAATCTTGCAATTTGAATAAAGGAATTATTAGATTTGCAACCCGATTCCAAATGAGGAATTTGTTCTGAAATATGCGAGAATAGCTCAGTTGGTAGAGCACGACCTTGCCAAGGTCGGGGTCGCGGGTTCGAATCCCGTTTCTCGCTCTAAAAAATATCGGCATTTTGACTCGGCTCAATGACCGATATTTTTTTTAAGTCCGCTCGAATGGTGGAATTGGTAGACACGCCGGACTTAAAATCCTGTGGGCATTTGCCCGTGCGGGTTCAAGTCCCGCTTCGAGTACAATGAGCGCTTCCAGCTCATGAGATTAAGCCTTGATTTTCTTAGGAAAGTCGGGGCTTTTTTGATCGTTGTAAATTACAATGGCGACTATTTATATACTCTAATTCTGGCGCAATTGATTGATATTACATTGAAAACTACTTCTCATTTCTTCTGTTTTTATTATAAATGAAGCAACAGTATTCACCAAAAAATTAGTAATCCGGCAATAATCCCCATGTAGTACTGATTGCTGTATCAGGAATTACTGCATCTAAAATACAAATTCTGCTTCAACAGAGCTCTCACTACCTGTTTTGCTATAAAATTAAATACAACATAATATTCTCTTGTTTTTCAATTTAACAATTTACTGATATATCAATTAAGTTCCAATCTCTTATGAATCCTACTGTACAGAAACTTTCTCATGAAATAAAATTGTACAATCTCAGAGCCCGTCATCCATTCATACCAGCATTTTGTTTTTTATTTATCTCTGTTTGTTTATTTTTATCTAAATTTAAATAAAAACAAAAGATATGAAAAAAGTGTACTTAGGTTTATTTTCAATTGCTTTGACCGCCTTGTCGAATGCACAGGTCAACAGTTCAATTGTTAGTATAAAGCAAAGTCGTTACGACAGCTTCCAGGTAAGTGCTAAAAAAGACCACTTATCTGCTAAAACTGAGGGAGACGTTTTATGGACAAATGACTTCTCTACTCCATCCGATTGGACAATCGGAAACAACCCAACCGGAACACCCCCTCACACTTTAGGTGACTGGGCGATCGTGAATGCCTTGCCAACTTCGTTGACATCTCAGGCTCCGACTTATGGTTTCCCGACAACAATCGGATCAGGAAATTTCGCATTAGTTAACTCGGATGCTGCAGGAAGTGGTCAGACCCAAAATACTTACATTGAAACAACGGTAGCATTGGCAAGCATTCTGACAACTAACGGGAGCTCTCCTAACACACCAATCTATTTGAAGTTCACAGAAATTTACCGTCACTTCTACGATAAAAACTTTGTTCAGATTTCAAATGACGGAGGTGCAACCTGGACAACTATTGAGGTGAATCCGATTTCAGAAGTTCCGGTAAACACGAATTCTGCAAATCCTGAGTTCGAAACTGTAAACATTTCAAGTATTCTTGCAGGCGGAAACTGGACAAACAACGTAAAAATCCGCTTCTTGTACCAGGGAGACTATGATTGGTTTTGGGCTATTGATGACGTTAAATTGGTTGAAGCATACGCAAATGATGCAAAAATCACAATGATCGCTCAAAGTACGGATGCTGCTACAACTGAAGGATTAGATTATTACCGTATACCGGTTTCACAAACATCTTTCCCAGGACTTACTTTTGGTGCACAAGTACTGAATAATGGAGGTTCTGACCAGGCAAATGTAACACTGAAAGTAACAGGTCCTGGTTCGTACAGCCAAACCAGCAATGCAGTATCTGTCGCTGCAGGAGCTACAGATACGTTGGAAATCACTGCACCATGTGCCATTCCTGCTGCTGCTGCAAACTATACAATTGACTACACGACTGACCTGGGTGCAGGTGTAACAGACGGAGATCCGACAAACAACCAGAAATCTATTACCGTCGTTCGTGATCAGTATCTGTATGGTCGTGACAACAATAACCCGACAGGTGGAATTACTCAGGTAACAAGTCAGGATGGTGCTGAGTTAAAAATCGGTAACCTGATGGAGGTATTCAATCAAATGGAAGTAGCAGGAGTTCAGGTTCGCCTGCTGAATCAAGCCGCAGCAGTGGGACAGGAAATCAACTGTGTGATTGAGATCTACAACGCAAACACACAATCATTTGATTACTTTGCAGAAACGGAATACTACGAGATCCAGCAAGCTGATTTAGCTAACTTCGTAACAATCCCAATCGACGGAGGTTCCGTTTCAATTCCTCAGGGAAGCCTGATATTGGTAATGGCTCACCACTTGGGTGGAGCAAACGAAGTAGGATTTGCTTACGCACAACCAACTTTCCAGGGAAGTGTATTGGGTTACACAGCTGACGGAAACAGATTCCAATTAACCGATCCAGGGGCAATCATGATCCGCCTTTCTGAAAATCCTTCCTTATCTGTAGCTCAAAACGCTGCAAATGTAAACGTGAACGTATTCCCAAATCCGGTTGTAGGTGAAGCTACAGTTGAGGTGAATGGAGCAGTAGCTTCTACAGTTACAGTTGTTGACCTGACAGGAAAAATTGTACACACAACAACAGCTTCCGAAGGAATCTCTAAAGTAACCTTCGACACAACTCATTTTGCTGCAGGAGTTTATACTGTAAACATCTCTACGGACAAAGGCACTGTTACAAAGAAAATGATTGTTAAGAACTAATCATTCTTTTCAGACAAGTCATATTGTACCCCCGATTCCCGAAAGTGGTGGAGTCGGGGTATTTTTATTTGCACTATTTTACTAATGAGAAAGTGAGATCAACATTTTCATTTCTCACTTAATTTATTGAAGTTACTATATTTGCCAGCTCAATGAAAATGAAATTATGAAAAAAGCATACGTATTTCCGGGGCAGGGAGCCCAATTCTCAGGAATGGGAAAAGACCTTTATGAAGCATCGGATTTAGCAAAAGAACTATATGCCAAAGCAAATGAAATCCTCAGTTTTGACATTCAAAAAATCATGTTCGAGGGATCGGACGAAGAACTGAAACAAACAAAAGTAACTCAGCCTGCGATCTTCCTTCACTCAACAATTCTTGCAGCGTGTTTGGGAAACAGTTTCAAACCAGACATGGTTGCAGGACATTCGTTGGGAGAAATTTCAGCATTGGTTTCAAACAAAACACTTTCCTTTGAAGATGGCTTGCGCCTGGTTTCCAAAAGAGCCCTTGCCATGCAGGCTGCGTGTGAAGCTGTCCCGTCCACCATGGCTGCCATTTTAGGCCTGGAAGACGAAATCGTGGAAAACGTTTGTAAATCGGTCAATGGAATTGTGGTTGCAGCAAACTACAACTGCCCGGGACAGTTAGTAATCTCCGGAGCAATTCCTGCTGTAGAGGAAGCTTGTGCCAAGTTAACCGAAGCCGGTGCAAAACGCGCAATGATCCTGCAGGTTGGGGGAGCTTTCCATTCACCATTGATGGAACCTGCACGCGAAGAACTGGCAAAAGCAATCGAATCCACGACATTCAACAACCCGATTTGCCCGGTTTACCAAAACACCACAGCGGCAGCTGTAACCAACCCGGATGAGATCAGAAAAAACCTGATCGACCAATTGACAGCTCCGGTTCGCTGGACACAAACCATGCAGCAAATGATTGCCGATGGTGCTACGGAAGTGATTGAAGTGGGCCCGGGGAAAGTGCTTCAGGGACTTTTCAAAAAAGTAGATCGTGCATTTCCTGTTTCCAGTGCGGAGATTTAAAAAAGAATAAGGTTATGTCCAAAATATAGGTGATACCTAAATTTTGGACAAGTCCTTTTTTATTTCTTGAAAAACTCCGGACTGGATTCTTCCATCGGAGACATGTATTTTTTCAGGTTCTGCTCATCATGCTGGTTCAGAATCATCAGCATATTATCCGATTCCACTACGATGTAATGCTGCAAGCCCTGGATTAAAGCCAGTTTGTTACTCGGAAGGTTCACAATACAGTTCTCAGAATTGATCATGTGTACATGGTCTCCAATCACTGCATTTCCGTTGTAATCTTTTTCCAGGTGCGCATACAGGCTGCCCCAGGTTCCCAGGTCGGACCAGTCAAAATTTGCCAGAACCACATCCACATTCTTCGCGTTTTCCATCACCGCAAAATCAATGGAGATATCTTCACAAGCAGAGAAAGAAGCATTTACATAAGCCTGTTCCTCCTGAGTATTGTACTTCTCCGATTGATTAGTAAACAAATGATACAATTCCGGTTTGAATTTCTCCAAAGCATTCAGAATAGTTTTTGCACGCCAGATAAAAATGCCCGAATTCCAGTAATAATTCCCACTTCGCAGAAAAATTTCCGCCAGCTCACGGTTCGGCTTCTCGGTAAAATGCTTCACATCTTTCACTTGTCCAGGAAGAATATCCCCGTCTTCAATGAATTCGATGTAACCATAACCCGTATCGGGACGCGTCGGTTTGATTCCCAAAGTTACCAAACGATCTTCTTTATTTGCAGCCAAAATAGCCGTATTGACAACCTCGGTAAATTTATCTTCTTTCAGAATCAGGTGATCGGATGGGGCTACAATCAATGTTGCATCAGGATTGCACGAATATATTTTAGCAGCCGCATAAGTGATACAAGGCGCCGTGTTTTTGCGCTCCGGTTCTGTCAGGATTTGCCCGGCGGTGAGCTCCGGAAGCTGTTCTTTTACCAGAGATAAATAATCAGCATTGGTAACAATGTAGATATTTTCTGCCGGAGCAATGTGTAACAACCGCTCAAAGGTCATTCGTAACAGGGATTTCCCGATACCAAGCACATCCAGGAACTGCTTGGGGTGTTGTGTGGTAGACATAGGCCAAAACCGGCTTCCGATTCCTCCGGCCATGATTACACAATAATTATTTCTCATAGTTGTTTTCTAGAAGTTGAACGGTCGCAAGTGAATGAATTAAAAACTGGCGCTTTGATGGTACTTCGGTACACAAAAAACGGGTTCGCCTTAATTCTCCTTTCACAAAGGTTTTTCCCTGCAAAACAAAAGTAGCATTTTTTGGGATTTCCTCCAGTATGATCTCCCCGCCTTCCCGTTTGTCGTATTGGCGTAACACACGCGAAAGCTGAGTATCCGTGCAGGAAGAGGCCTTCATATTGGTCAGACTCGCCATCAGGGAGATTTCAATATCCTTCGGAAGTAATCCCGTCTGGATTGCAGGCCAAAGTAATTTACGGAATTCGGATTTCCACTCTTCACCATGTGGTTTTACCCGGAATCCGAATTGTACATAAACCTTCAAATGTGCAAACTCATGCAAAGTGGTGATCAGAAAATTGTACGGATTCATGTTTCCATTGACTGAAATCCGGTGAAATGTTTCTCCTTGTTGCGGTGAGCGGTAATCACCCAGCTTGGTAGACCGCGGGCTTGTAATGGCAAAACGAACAGGATGACTTACCAGCAAATCGGCCACCATAGCCTCAAATCCTGTCGGCAAATAAGGCTTCAGCTGTTGTCCGTATCGTTCTTTTTTTGTCACTATTCAATTCCGGTTGCACAAAAGAACACTATTTCCTGCTTCGAAGCACAAGCCAACGCAATAAGTTATCAGTCAGATGCGGTGAATAAGCATTAGAATTGAAAATAAAAAGTGACGCTTGCTGATTTGCAATTGATAATTATTAGCAAATATCAAGCCGGTTCGGATTATTTCCCTCCCCAATTTCAATTTTCAATTCCATTCCATTCATATTTTTTTAACTTTATATCCGAAATGGCGATAATACAAAACATTGGCAAATATTTCATGATGATGTACATCGTGTTTTCAAAGCCAGAGAAATGGAGAATATTCCGCAGACGTTTTTTTGAAGAAATGGAATTGATTGGCATTAAGTCTATTCCGATCGTTGCCTTGATGTCCGCATTCATGGGAGCAGTTATTTCCCTGCAAACGGCTTCCAACATGGACAATCCGTTACTTCCCTCCTATACTATCGGTTACATCACGCGATCTTCCACTATCCTGGAGTTTTCCCCGACAATTATTTCATTGATCTTAGCAGGAAAAGTAGGTTCCAATATTGCCTCAGAAATAGGAACGATGCGTGTAACGGAACAAATCGACGCACTGGAAATCATGGGTGTAAACTCGCTGAATTACCTGGTTTTACCGAAAGTAACTTCAGCAATGGTGTTCTTCCCGGTCCTGATTATTTTCTCTATCGGACTGAGCTTAATGGGTGGGTGGTTATCCTTACTGCTTTCGGGTCTTTCATCTACGGAAACGTATGTTTACGGAATTCGCTTCTATTATCGCAACAGTGATATTGTTTACGCATTGACCAAAACGGTGGTCTTCGCATTCCTGATCACGTCAATTGCATCTTATAAAGGTTATTATACCAAAGGTGGTTCCCTGGATGTCGGGAGATCCTCCACCGAAGCAGTTGTAAGCTCCAGTGTTGCTATCCTGATTGCTAATTTCTTCCTCACTCAAATGCTCCTCCTGTAATGATCGAAGTACTGCATGTCAATAAAACTTTCGGCGACAACCAGGTACTGAAAGACATTAGCACCACGTTTGAAAAAGGAAAAGTGAACCTCATCATCGGGCAATCCGGGCAGGGAAAATCTGTCCTGGCAAAATGCATTGTGGGTCTTCACGAAGTGGATTCGGGGGAAATTCTTTACAGCGGAAGGGATTTCACCAAAATGGACCGTTTGCAGCGAAAGGAAATCCGGCAGGAAATCGGGATGCTATTCCAGGGATCGGCGTTGTTTGATTCCATGACAGTAGAACAAAACATTATGTTCCCGCTGACGATGTTTACCAAAATGAGTAAAAAGGAAATGCTTGATCGCGTAAACTTTTGCATGGAACGGGTGAACCTGGCAGGGCGAAACAAATTGTATCCATCGGAATGTTCCGGGGGAATGCAGAAACGGATTGCTATTGCCCGTGCCATTTCCATGAACCCGAAATACCTTTTCTGTGATGAACCGAACTCGGGGCTGGATCCGCAAACTTCCATTATTATCGATAACCTGATTCGTGAAATTACCTACGAATACGATATTACAACCATTGTGATTACGCACGATATGAACTCTGTAATCGAGATCGGCGATAACGTGGTGTTTATCAACAAAGGCCAAAACCGGTGGCAGGGTGACCGCAAATCCATTATTACAACGGATAATAAGGAGATCAATGATTTTGTTTTCGCTTCAAATTTCATGAAGGAGATCAAGGAAAAGATGAAGGAACAATAAGAGAATTACGAATGATGCCTGATGCAAAAATTCGCAATCAGTAATAGATCTTCAGCATCATCGGTTTCGACTCTCCGTCAATGACCGGGATCAATTCTTCGAAGTAATTTTCGGAAAGCATGACACAGCCCAAACTGGTACAAATCGGATAATATTGCTCATCATCCGGAACACAACTGTAGCGATGCAGTACAATTGCCCGTACCAGCGCTTTATCATTTGACTTTTCCAATCCGGTCAGTTTATAGGATTTCCCGAAATTTCCCTGATAAGCATTTCCTATTTTGTACATTCCGAGTGAAGTCATATACGAATTCGGTATATTGCTGAATCGCAGAGAATCTGTCCCGGGAATTTCTGAACCTTCTCCATGTGCGCACATTCCCTTCGAAAGAATTTGGTTCGTTCTTAAATCTACCACGAACAAACGAAAGTATTTTGAGGGAATTTTCATATCCACCAGGATCGCTTTGTTTTTCGAATAAATTGTCCCCTGGCTTTGAACATAGTTTTTCACTGCTTCGATCTGCTGAGGAAGTACATTCAGAATTCGCACGGAATCATAATCGGATGCCGCTTGCATCCATTCAGCTTCAACGCTGTTCATTTTCGGTTTGGGCGATTGTGTAAATGTACAAGCCCCACCAATCAGCAGGCTGGTAATAAAGTACAATTTGATCATTTTGGTTTTTGTTTCAAACGCCGGAAAAGCAATTTTAGTACAAATTGTATGGATGATTTTCATAGTCCTGTTCTAAAAATTAAGATGAAATAAAAGGAGTTTAAAGGATTAGAAGGGGATAAAAAAGAAAAGGGTTCAATCTGCTCAAAATCAGTTTTAAGCTTTTGAATTACTTTCAATTTGAATCGGATTCCCAAAATCATTATTGTTTATTTTTTAGAACATTTTTTATATTTACTATAAATACGTTTGATATGAACAGAAAAACGATTGCAATTGTACTTGGAATAATTATCGGCGGGCTTTTTGTTGCGCTCGGAGACAGTTTAAGCTCTTACCTCTTTCCATTGGAAAAACCATATCCTACAGACAGAGCTCTAATAGCCGAATTCATCGAAACGGAAGTTCCGCTCGGTTCAAAACTCGTAATTGTCATCAACTGGGTATTTTCCGCTTTCATAGCCGCTGTTGTCAGCACCTTCATTTCCGGCAGAACCTCTCTCAAACCGATGATTGCTACTATTTTTGTACTCAATGTACTGGCTCTGATCAAACTGATGCTCGACTATTACCCAAACTGGATGACTATTGCCTGCCTGTTTGCGTTTATCCCAACCGGGTTCGTTGCGTATTTCCTTATTCATAAAAAGAAGACAGATGAAGCAGTCGGATGATCGAATCTCAGCCTATATTGCAAAATCTGCGGATTTTGCACAGCCGATTCTGACCCGATTGCGCGAAACTGTTCACACTTTTTGTCCCGAAGTGGAAGAAGGATGGAAATGGAGTTTTCCGCATTTTATGTACCAGGGAAAAATCTTGTGCAGTATGGCATCGTTTAAAAATCATTGCGCTTTTGGTTTCTGGTTGCAGTCCGAAATGAATGATCCTTATGGAATTTTCAAACGAGCAGAAGAAGGCGGAATGGGAAGCCTGGGAAAAATCACTTCACTGTCAGATTTACCTGGTAATGAACAACTGGGGAATACTATCATGGAAGCCATGGCTCTAATTGAGCAGGGAGTGAAACCACGGACACGGTCCCCAAAGACCGAAGCTCCGGCTCTGGAAGTTCCGGTAGAATTACAGAATTTGCTCGATCAACACCCGGATGCAAAACATGCTTTTGAAGTATTTTCTCCATCCCACAAAAAAGAATACATTACCTGGATTACAGATGCAAAAAGAGCGGAAACCAAACAACGAAGACTTGAACAAACGCTTGAAAATCTGAAAGAAAGGAAATCAAAAGAGTGGAAATACGGGCGTTAACCGATTTGCGTCCACCATTGACCGATTTTGACTGGCGAACTGCTGATTCTTCACCTACCTTTGTTTTGTAAATCGTTCAGATTATGGAAACAGACAACATAAATATCCGCACGGAAATCGAGCACGAAATCCTGAAAGCACAAAAAAGTCACCAGCGCGGAAAAATTGCAGGAGGTTTGGCCATCACATTCTTTGGCAGTGCTTACCTGCTAAAGCAAATAGGATATCACATCCCTTCTTATCTGCTTAGCTGGCAAATGATCCTGATCGTCATCGGAATTGTTGTGCTGATTAAGCATAAATTCAGGAAAATTCACGGATATATCCTGATCCTGATTGGGAACCTTTTCCTGCTGACGGAATGGTATCCGCACCTCGTCAAAACAAATCTGATACTTCCGGTCATCCTGATTCTGGTCGGAATTTTCACAATTTTCTCCAGCAAAAAATGGGGAAAGCACCACAGAAGACATCATCGTTTCACGAAAGAAAACTGGAAACATATCCATGAAGCGCGTCACAGAGGTTACGGTGCATATAAATACAATGAAAATGACTTCATTGACAGTGTGAGCTTCTTTGGAGGAATTACCAAAACAATTGTCAGCAAAAACTTCAAAGGAGCAGATATCGTTTCCGTTTTCGGAGGATCGGACATCAATCTTTCCCAGGCAGATTTCGAGGGCCGTGTAGTTATTGATCTGACTACCATTTTCGGCGGAACCACGCTAACCATCCCGAGCAACTGGGAAGTAATCTCGGAAATCGCAAGTGTTTTCGGAGCATTTGAAGACAAACGTCCTGTTTACGCCAGAGAAGCAGGTGAGCCGAATAAAGTCATCGTACTAAGAGGAACCTGTATGTTCGGGGGAATCGAAGTCAATAGTTTCAGTAAATAAACATAAACAATAACCAATCCAATGTTTATCAGGACAAATACAAGAATGCAATTGTTGTTCATCACCTGCACGGCGGTTGCAAGTCTTGTACTGTTCTATTTGTTGCTGATTAACCATTTTCCGCCTGATATTGCCTGGAAAGACGCTTTGTTTTCTGGACTGATTATCTCCATTATTTCGCAGATTCTTTACTTCATCCAAACCTATTACCACGCGAAAAGCCAGGTCAATTTTTCCAGTCTCATGCTGGTGCTGGTGCTCACTGCTTTTTACCAGATTCTGATCAACAGCGCTTTCAAGCTGGTTCTGGGAAATGAACGCTGGACACAATACATCCTTCCTTTCGAAGGAGCGCGCGCATGTATCGTTTTCTTTATTTTTGTTACAATCAGCCAATATTGGTGGATCAATAAAAACAAGCAAATCCAGTCCCAGGTGCGACAACAACTCATTGAGCAGGAGCGAGCATTAATAAAAGCAGAACTGGACAATATTCACCAGCAAATGCAACCGCATTTCCTGTTCAACAGCCTGAATTCAATCGCAGCACTCACAGAACTCAATCCGAAAGAAGCCAACCGCATGATTTTGTTGCTGAGTGATTTTCTTCGCGGAACCTTGCGAAAGGACATCCAGACATTCGTTCCCATTTCAGAGGAAATCGAACAACTGAAACGCTACCTCGAAATTGAGAAAATCCGCTTCGGGCACCGCCTGAAAACAAAACTCAATATCGCCGATGAATGCCTTCAAACTCCCGTTCCACCACTCTTGCTTCAACCTCTTATTGAGAATGCAATCAAATTCGGGTTATACGGATCAACTGAAGAAGTAACTATCTCCATCAGCGTTTTGAAAAACGAATCCGGCTTGTATATCGAAGTACGTAATCCCTACGACCCCGACTATGTGCAACACAAAACTGGAAAAGGATTTGGACTCACCAGCGTCAGAAGAAGACTCGCTTTACTCTACAATCAATACGATCTGCTCACCACCGAGAAACAGGACAAACTATTCATTACAAAAATTTTAATCCCGAAATGATAAAGGCATTTATTGTAGACGATGAACCCCTGGCAAGAGAGGTTGTCAAAAAACACTTGCAGAAATACGGCGATATTACCCTGGTTGGTGAAGCTAGTGACGGGTTTGAAGCACTGAAGCTGATCCCGGAACTCAAACCGGACCTGCTTTTCCTGGACGTTCAGATGCCAAAAATCAGTGGTTTTGAATTACTGGAATTACTTTCTGACATGCCATCGGTGATTTTCACCACCGCTTTTGATGAATTTGCACTGAAAGCATTTGAAGTGAATGCACTGGATTATTTGTTGAAACCTTTCTCAGAAGAGCGTTTTGATGCTGCAGTAAGTAAAAAGAGGAACTCAGAACCCGGCAATTCCACTCAAAAAACAGATATTCCGCTCCAGATCATTCACGAGCAAAACCGCATTGTGATCAAAGACGGAACAGAAATTAAAATAGTCCCGGTTCAGGACGTGGATTATATTGAAGCGTATGATGATTACGTCAAAATCTACCAGGGAAAAAAATACATCCTGAAAAAACAGACCATGAATCACTTTGAGCAGGTGCTCCCGAAAGACCAGTTTATCCGTATTCACCGTTCATATATTCTCAATGTGAATCAGCTCACAAAAATCGAATCGTATGAAAAAAACAGCTATGTGGCGATTTTGAAAAGCGGATCAAGCATTCCTATTTCGCGCTCATCTTACAGTGACCTAAAATCACGACTGGGGCTTTAGACGATCATTTAATAAATTCTGTAAATAGAAAAAAACAAATTATAATTGCATAAAATTTCATTCTATCATCAAAAAAATTTAATATTGTTTCAACGAAAACTTTGTTAAAAGCGAAAGTTGAAAAGAAACATTATTCTTAACTTTGCGTTAAAAGAAGAAAATATCTGATTTACACATTTTTAGGCATGTTATCTATCAAATCAAATACAATTATCGGGCATCTCTTTAGTAAGAGAGAGCGTGATTCTTACATATATGTAGATATCGATTCCGTGTTAGACAATGAATGGATTTCATATAAGGAAGATAAAATAAATCTCCAAAATGATCTGAACAACCTGAAAAGGGATATGAATAAAGCCATTAAAGAATATAAAAAGGATAATGGCTAAACGAACCAATCAGCAATTAACTGCGAGGCAAGGAAATCAGGAAATTGTTCAGCATTCTTACGAAGAGGATGACAATATGTTGCCCTCTCCGGAACAATTACAACAATACCAGCAGTTAGATCCCGATTTTATTCAGTGGTTTATGAATCGGGCTGCTTTAGAACAAAATGCCCGAATTAAATTCAATTCTGCTAAAATTGATATTGCTAAATCTGTAAATAAGAAATTGTTTACAATAGATATGAGTGTAATAATTTCTGCTACAGTGGTTTTCCTGGCCGCATTAGCATTCTCCACCCTCTTACTATTGAACGATCACCCAATAAGTGGGTCTATAATCGGAGGTGGATCGGTTCTGGTATTCACAAGTGGATTATTGCGATTCAGAAAATCAAACACTAAAGATCAAAAATAATCATCAAAATCCCAATCCCCACTAAGCTTTCAATTTCTTCACGATCCCGGTCGTGCTAAAACCTTCCACCAAGCTCACCGTTTTAACTTCTCCGCCATTTGCCAGAATGATTTACCGGCCAACAATGTATTTTTTATCTGTAGGATTTGTTTCATCCGCATCGTAATCCGCACCTTTTACCAGAACGGAAGGGATCAGCCTTTCAATCACATGTAGTGGTGTGTCCTCATCAAAGAGCACCACTCCATCCACAAAACCCAGAGCAGCGATCAAAAATGCCCTGGAATTTTCGGGGTTGACCGGACGTTCCGGGCCTTTTCCCTGTCTTCTCACCGAAGCATCGGTATTCAAAGCCACCACTAGCCTGGATCCCAGATCAGCAGCCTTCGACAGGTATGTCACGTGCCCTTCGTGCAGGATGTCGAAACAACCATTAGTAAAAACCACTTTTTCGCCCTTATTTTTCCATTCCAGAATACGCTGCATCATTTCATCCAGGGAAGTCACTTTATTCCTGATTTGCTCAAATTTTCCCATCTTTTGAATAGTTTTTTGGTAAGAGAAAGAAGGATAATGCTCCTAAAATAATAATCAGTAAGGTTTGTGAAGACCAGATAATAGCACCTAATGCACAACCGATTCCCCAGGCCTGATCTCCATACTGATCTTTCAGGTAATAATCAACGACTAGCCCTACGACCAAAGGAAAAACACCGATTCCGCCATTTGTCAAGGTAATTCCGAGAGAACCTGCAAGGAATGCAAGCAATATACCTGTTGGCGGAACTTCCGATGTTTCAGGAAGCGCGAAAAAGCAGATCGCGAAGTAAACAACGTACAGAATCCAGATGAATAAGGTATGCCCGATAAATGAAAACGGGTGCCTGGTTTTGAAAACAGATATCCCTCCCACAAATAAGCCTTTCGCAAAACCGAGCATCTTATTGCGGATCTTTCCGATCAGAAAAACAATAGCAAAAGCCAGGGCTACAAGTCCTATAATTCCCCACTTGATCCACTGCAGTTTTACAGCTGACTCCGGGTCGGAAGAAAAATTAGCTTCGATCAATCCCTTAATTTTCCAAAAATCGCCTGTCCCGATAACAGAAGCCAGGAGCGCAACCAGGAACAGCATAACCAAGTCAAAAACGCGTTCCGCCAGGATCGTTCCGAAGGATTTCGAAAATGGCACACCATCCGAACGATAGAGCATTCCCGCACGGGAAGCTTCTCCGGCCCTCGGAATCGTTAAATTCACAATATAGCCGATCATGATTGCATGATACCGATTCCACAAGGAAGTTTTATAACCCAGTGGTTCCAGCAAATATTTCCAGCGGTAAGCCCTGGATAAAAGCGCTAAGAAACTCAGTAAAAGAGAAAGGAAAACCCAAAAATAATCAGCATCTTGAAGTGCTTTGTAAAAATATTTCCGGACTTCAGGAGTCATCGAATCAAAAAAAAACCAAATCAGATATACACCCAGGGCCAGCGGAAGAACTGTTTTCAGAATGATACCTGCAGCTTTTTTCATCAGACTATCAAATTAGTCATTTCATTCGGAAAAACCAAAGACGGTTTGAACAATCTTGCTTCCTCGGGGGTCATATAACCATAACCGATGATGATAATCATATCTCCAACCGCTACTTTTCGTGCTGCAGGACCATTCAGGCAAATAGTTCCGCTGTTTCTGTCACCTTTAATAACATACGTTTCAAGTCGTTCACCATTATTAATATTGACAACCTGCACACGCTCGCCTTCTATCAGGTCAGAAGCTTCCATCAATGCTTCGTCGATAGTAATACTTCCAACATAATTCAATTCTGCCTGCGTAATACGTACGCGGTGAATTTTTGACTTGACTACTTGTATCAACATGTTTGTAAAAATCGAGGTGCAAAGTTAATGCAAAAAACAGGAGCACTCATAATAATTCCGATGTCTGATTACATAATTTAGAGACAATTTGGCATTTGGCATGCGCAAATTAATACGGAATCAATGTCAAATTATCGATCAACCGAACTTCACCGCAAAAACAGGCAATGCACATCGTTGCACCGGGAACCCAGTTATCTGTAAGATCTTGCAGTGTTTCAGGATGAACGATATGAAGATATTCCAGCTGAAGATTTCCGGTTTTGAAGAATGCTTTCGCCCTTTGCAGTGTTTCAGCAGAAGAAAAACGGGATGCATCTTCTTTCGCCTTTGAAAGCGTTCTGAAAATAATCAGAGCCTCCTCCTTCTGTTCTTCGGAAAGGCGTTTATTACGGCTGCTCATAGCCAATCCCTTTTCCGTTCTTAAAGTCTCGCAGGAGACAACCTGAACCGGCAACTTCAATTCGGATACCATTCGTTTCACCACTGCAACCTGCTGAAAATCTTTCAATCCGAAAAAAGCTTTATCGGGCTCCACGATCTGAAAAAGGCGCAGAACTACCTGTACGACTCCGTTAAAATGCCCCGGTCTGAATTCCCCTTCCATCACCTGGTCCAAATTCCCTAAATCTACCTGGGGAACTATCCGGTTTTCAGGATAAATTTCTTCTACGGAAGGAAAAAAAGCGAAATCGCAACCAAATTTTTTCAACAATTCACCATCAGCTTCCGGAGTGCGCGGATACAACTTCAAATCGGATGGATTATTGAATTGGGTCGGGTTCACAAAAACACTGGCCACTACTACGTCACATTCAGTATTAGCACGATTTACCAAGTCCATGTGCCCCTGATGCAGGGCCCCCATAGTTGGCACAAAACCAACACTTTTACCTTTCTTCCGAAGTGAGCTTAAAGCCTGTTTCAGCTCTTTAACCGTGTTAATTATTTCCACTTTTATACCCTTTCATTCAAAACAAGCAGGCAAAACTATATTAATATCTTGAAGATTCCGTGTTTTTTTCTTAATTTTGCACCTGTAATATTCAAAAATTCCCCTACTTGAATTCTATGGAAAAGAAAAGAATTCTCTTCGTTTCGCAGGAAATCTACCCGTTTCTTGCTAAATCAGAAATTTCTCACAACGCCCGTAAACTTCCGCAAGGAACTCAGGAGAATGGCAAAGAGATCCGCGTTTTCACACCTCGTTTTGGTAGTATTAACGAAAGAAGACATCAGCTTCATGAAGTAATTCGCCTTTCGGGAATGAATATCATTATCGATGACAATGACCATCCGCTCATTATCAAAGTAGCGTCGATTCCTGCAGCCCGCCTCCAGGTTTATTTCATCGACAACGATGAGTTTTTCAAACGCAAAACCAACGTAACGGATGAAAAAGGTACAGATTTCAACGATAATGATGAAAGAAGTATGTTCTTCTGTCGCGGCGTTTTAGAGACAGTGAAAAAATTAGGCTGGAAACCCGATGTGATTCACTGCCACGGCTGGATGACTTCCCTGATGCCTTTGTATATCAAAAAGATCTACAATAAAGATCCGCATTTTGCTGATACAAAAGTTGTTTACAGCATCTACGATCACAACGAGGGGTTCCAGTCTCCGTGGAATGAGCGTTTCCATGATAAACTGAAGTTCGATGGTTTTGATGAGGAGGTCACAAATTTAGTTAAATCACCAAGCCTTGACGCAATAACCAAAGCTGCTATTACGTTCTCTGACGGAGTCATTCAAAGCAGTGAAGTAATCCAACCGGAATTACAGAAAGTTTATGATGAAGCAACTTGTTTGAAACTAAATTATTTACCCGAAGAGCACTTAACAAAAGGACTGTCAGAGTTTTTTGACAAAGTCATAGAAGAAGGTATTTTGATCCAATGATGAATCTGAAAAAATTAAATAATAACTGGCGGAAAGCAATTTTACTTTCCGCTTGTTTTGTCTTTACCGTTTCTGTTTTACCTTCCTGTAAGAAAAAAGCTTCCACTTTGGGAACCCAGGTTCTCAGCGTGGACGAGTTGTTAAAGGCTGGTGGTACAGACACTTTTCAACTAAAAACGTACACCATTGACGAAGATTCCATTCCTACGGATAACCAAACCTATGGAACGGTAGGAGCTTGCCATGATCCGAAATTCGGTGTCATGAATACATCCGTTTACACTCAATTGTCCATCGAAGGGAAAATCTCTCTGACGGGTACATTACAACAAATCGATTCGGTAGTACTCAGTTTGCCCTACGGAGGTTATTACGGAAAACTGACTCCCCAGACATTTGAAGTTTATGAGCTGGATGATACACTTTCCATCAATTCAACATATTACCGGAGCAACACAAAGCCAACAACCGGCCCGAACCTGGTAGATCCTTCTTATGCCACACAGACACCAAACACAACTGCCAATGTACTTGTTAACAACGGCACGAGTACGCCTGACACGCTGGGTCCTCAATTGAGATTGAGATTAAACAATTCGCTCGGACAGCATTTCGTGGAAGATGCTATTGCAGGCAATGTGGCTTTCAACAGCACATCCGATTTTCTGAGCTCAAATTACTTCAAAGGGATCAAAATCAATGTTGCCAATGCCAATCCGGGACCGGGATCAGGAGGCGTTCTCTATTTCAAAATGGGGAACCAGGAATGTAAACTGACCGTTTATTTTAAACTGACTGACAGTAACGAACAAAAGAACTTCTCACTGAGGCTAAACGGAAGCAGTGCATACTTCAATCACGCAGACATTGACCACAGTGGTTACCACGTAGCGGATGTACTTGCAAACCCAGCCAACGGGCAAACAAACTTTTACGCTCAATGTTTCGGGCTTTGGGGAGCTGTTGATATTCCAGGTCTTTCGAATCTTTCCAAAAAATCGTTAATCAACAATGCTTTGCTCTACCTCCCAATTGCTTATCAAACAGGAAATATATACAGTCCGAGTCAAACCATTACACTGGTTTATAAAGACAACGCAGGATACAACATCGTGATCCAGGGTTCCGCAACCACGTATGACGACAATCAGAAAGGGTTCGTGGTCAACCTGAGATCTTACATCCAGGATGTAGCTGCCGGAAAACTTTCAAATAAAGCTATTTATATTATTCCTTCTCCGAACTTATTTTCAAGTACTGCAGACCGCCTTATTTTTAACGGAACGTCGACATCTTACAAAACAAAACCTAAATTGGTCATTAAATACACTGAATTCAAATAGACATGTGTGGAATTGTAGCATATATTGGAAAAAAAGAGGCTTATCCTATTTTAATTAAAGGATTGAAACGATTGGAATACCGCGGATATGACAGTGCGGGAATTGCGCTTTTGGATTCGGGGAAAATCAATTTGTACAAACGCCAGGGAAAAGTATCCAACCTGGAAGAATTCGCTGCCGGACAAAATATTGCCGGACATGCAGGAATCGGCCATACGCGCTGGGCAACCCATGGAGCTCCGAATGATATCAATGCACACCCTCATTTTTCCAACAACGAAAAAATCGCACTGATTCACAATGGAATTATTGAGAATTACAATAGCCTCAAAGAAGAGCTGATTATTCGAGGGTATCACTTCAAGAGCCAGACAGATACCGAAGTGCTGGTGCATCTGATTGACGATATTCAGAAAAAAGAAAATGTCGATTTGGCAGAAGCTGTTCGCATTGCTTTACAGAATGTTATTGGGGCATACGCCATCGTGGTTATTTCTTCCGACAATCCGAATCAATTGATTGCCGCAAGAAAAAGTTCACCGCTGGTTGTCGGGATCGGTAGAGAAAATGAATTTTACCTGGCTTCCGACGCAACTCCAATCATTGAATACACCAACCAGGTTGTATATCTGGAAGATGAAGAAATTGCCGTAGTGGACCTGGTGAATGGGTTGAACATCACCAATCTGCGCAACCAACCAAAAACACCTTATGTGCAGGAGCTGGAAATGCAACTCGAAGCACTTGAAAAAGGCGGTTACGAGCATTTCATGCTGAAAGAAATTCACGAACAACCGCGTTCGATCAGAGATTGTTTCCGCGGGCGCCTGAATGCTGCTGAAGGATGGGTTTCCTTGGGTGGAATCAAAGACTACGAACAAAAAATGATCAATGCCAAACGCATTGTTATGGTTGCCTGCGGAACATCCTGGCACGCTTGCCAGGTAGGTGAATACCTCATCGAAGACCTTGCGAGAATCAACGTAGAAGTAGAATACGCCTCTGAATTCCGCTACCGGAACCCAATAATCAGTGAAAATGACATCGTTATCGCGGTATCCCAGTCGGGAGAAACGGCAGATACACTGGCAGCCCTGGAATTGGCAAAATCCAAAGGAGCAACCATTCTTGGAGTCTGTAACGTGGTAGGGTCATCTATTTCACGCATTACAGATGCAGGTTCGTACACACACGCAGGACCGGAAATCGGTGTTGCTTCAACGAAAGCATTTACAGCACAGGTAACCGTCCTTACGTTAATGGCACTTTCCCTGGCACACAGAAAAGGTACATTGAGTGAATCCAAATTCAGAACCATGCTATCCGAACTGGAAGTTATTCCGGAGAAAGTGAAACACATCCTGGAGCGCAATGCGGAAATTGAAGAAATTGCGAGAATCTACAAAGATGCAACGAATGCCCTTTATCTGGGCCGTGGAAGTTCTTTTCCGGTTGCTCTGGAAGGCGCTTTAAAACTGAAAGAGATTTCATATATCCACGCAGAGGGTTACCCGGCAGCTGAAATGAAGCACGGACCAATTGCTTTGATCGATGAAGAAATGCCGGTTTTTGTGATTGCTACCAAAGGAACTTCTTACGAAAAAGTGGTGAGCAATATCCAGGAAGTGAAGGCACGAAAAGGAAAAATCATCGCTATTGTGACAGAAGGAGACACAGAAGTGAGAACAATGGCTGATCATGTAATCGAAATTCCGGATA
Organism: Fluviicola sp.; assembly: GCA_031260455.1. GTDB lineage: Bacteria > Bacteroidota > Bacteroidia > Flavobacteriales_D > Crocinitomicaceae > Fluviicola. The sequence goes on along the minus strand of JAIRJW010000073.1, from coordinate 571 downwards.
CGGACGAACACCTGGTTCCGATTCTGGCAACTATTCCATTGCAATTACTCAGTTATCACATTGCAGTGATGAGAGGCTGCAACGTGGATCAGCCGAGAAACCTGGCGAAATCAGTAACCGTAGAATAGTATTTTACAACCATAAAAACACGAAAACCAGCAGAAAATTCTGCTGGTTTTTTGCTTCAATATCAAGACAAAAAAGACGTAAAACAGTACGAAATTTTTCCTCTGAAATCTTGGCTCGAAAAAAAAATATTTGTTACTCATTATTTCTCAATTAGTTATGTAAAAATATTAATCACTTAACTAATCTTGAATCTTAATTTTTTTCTCATTGGTTAGGATTTAATTTATTTTCATACATTAGCGAAAAAAAATACACATTAACATGAAACATACTGCTGCTAAAGCCATGCTGCTACTCTTTTTTCTTCCCGAAACCAACCAGGTATTTTCCCAGGAGCCGGTCATTTACGGATCATTGGAGGTTACCGGAACCAGCACCCTTCAAAAATCCGTATTCCTGGAAGAAGGCGATTTAATCATCCGCAAACTGGCAGATTCCACCC
>JAIRJW010000047.1 GCA_031260455.1 Fluviicola sp. | reverse complement strand
GTTAAATTAGTAGGCTGGAATACAACAAGTTCCTGTGCGGATAGTGCTGTTGCCACCATTGTTGTCTATGACTCATTGATCGTTCATTTACCGAATATTTTCACTCCGAATAATGACGGAATCAATGATTTATATACTATTCAGAGTAATCAGGATCTGGAACTGGAATACCGTATTGTGAACCGGTGGGGAAATGAAATGGAAGCCCGGAGCATCCATATTGAGGCCGGGGTTGCAACCGTTCTTTGGGATGGTGCAAATGCCGTGGATGGTGTTTACTTTATTCATATAAAAGCAGTGACTAGGAAAAATAAAACCGTTCCGCTGAATGGATTTATTACCCTGGAAAGGTAAAACAGTAATCTTTAACGCAACCAGGATAAGTATCTTCCGTATTCTATTTTTGCATAATCGATTCAGGATCCAGGGCAAACACATTTAAAACCCTAAAATTTTGAGTAAATAGTTTTCATCCCATCCAGCAATCTTTCTTTTGGATTTTATGCCGAGCTTACAAGTTTTCTCATTTTTAGCTAGATTAAGAGCTATTTTATTGATCAATGTTCACTTTCTTTTCTTCTTCCCCACGCGTTTTTTTCTCAGCAGCTTCACGGGCTTCTTTCTTCTTGGTCACATTCAGCCGGACTCCTCCAACCAGGCGCAGATAGTAATAAGTTTGCCTGTAAGTGAAATCATTGAATCCGATTGATTTATTGTCGAAATCACTTACAAACATGATGAAATACTTCGGACGATTGATTCCACCGATGATTTTGATATCTATACGTGGTGCAAGTCCGAGAAAACTTCGGGTTGTTTCATCAAAAGTATAGAGTTTGGATTGTAACACAATTCCCACACCACCCATGATTCCGAACTGGAATATACGCCATCTTCTCACATATGCATAACCCGGAACGACACCTACATCAAATGCTGCAATGGTATTAGAAGAAGTTTTACTTTCGGTTGTATCCTGCAATTCTTTTGGTAAAAGCGGCTGATTTGATGAAATTCCGTGATAATTGATTGTGTATTTCAGATAGAAAGTCTGGATATCCCGCTGATATGAAGCCGTTTTACCCCGGAAAGCAGCCATTTTGAACTCTTCCTTCCAGAATTGCCAGGCATTGACCGAGAAACTGCTCGCGTTGATATCTTCCCTGATGAGGTTCGGTTCATCGGTCGTAATGGTATCATCCCAATGGTAGGCGTCTTTCATAGCATAGCCTTTATATGAATGCCAGTCCACATCGAAATACATCTTCTTGAAGCTGAAATCGAAACCAAAGTCATAGTATTTTGTTTTTCCGAATTTATCCCTGGACCGAACCGAATTCGGCAAAGTAATCCCGAATCGTGCCGACATCCATTTGTAGGAAAACCCGAAACCTAATACCGGATTGAAATTATTCCGGTACTTAACACGTTTCATCCCCTGAGAGAATGGGTAGGAGATAGACATCGGAGCAGTATTCCACCCGAAATCCGAATACAAAACCAGGCGGGATCTGTATTTCTGATAAGGCAGCAAAGAATCCGCATTTTGACCGTAAACGGAACAAGCAAGCAAACTAATGAAAACTATCAGAATGTGAATTCTACTCATTTATTCCCTGAATGTAACACAAAAATGCAAATTCTTTTGCAACTTCCTGATGATCTGCCTCCACTGGTATGTTTTTCCCTGGATTTCATACGGAGCATTTGTCTCTTCCGGATTGATCCGGTTTTCAAATTCCTCCGGGAAGTTGTTGATAAGGCCCTATCTGTCTTCTCTTCAGTAATGTAATCCGGTACAAGCTTGGAATTGCGTTCGTTCATCCAGAAATACGGATCGTTGCGAATGTGTATTTCCTTTACAACAGGAGTATTCAATATGTTTCGTACGTTCACGATAACTGGAATAAAAGAGGATGCCATATCGTATTATAGCAGAAAATTTTTCATACTGCGAATTGGTGCAGATGCCTGAGATTATTAAATTTGCCTATGATAATTAAAATATATAAATTTCTTTTGAATAAATTGCCGCGTCCGCTTTTGATTCGTCTGAGCTACGTTTTTAAACTTTTCGCACCGCTGATTTACAAGGGAGATAACGTGGAATGTCCGGTATGTGAAAGAAAATTTAAAAAGTTTTTGTCTTACGGTTCGGAAGTTTCCCACAGGGAAAATGTGCTTTGTCCGTATGACCTGACTCTGGAGCGTCACCGCCTGATGTGGTTGTATCTGAAAAGAGAGAGTAATTTCTTTTCAGCAGATAAACTGAAAGTGCTGCACATTGCTCCGGAGCAATGTTTTCATAAGAAATTCAAAAATCAGAAAAACCTGGATTATCTGACGGCAGATCTGGTTTCACCTATCGCTGACATGCACTTCGATTTACATAAAATCCCGTTGGAAGATAATCGTTTTGATGTGGTATTCTGCAATCACGTAATGGAGCATGTGGATGATGCACTTCAATGCATGAAGGAATTACATCGTGTAATGGCTCCGGGAGCCTGGGGAATCATGCAGGTTCCGCAGGATATTACCCGTGCTGAAACGTATGAGGACTGGAGTATCACTTCACCGGAAGAACGTGAAAAACATTTCTGGCAGAAAGACCATGTGCGTTTATTCGGGATGGATTACCCGGACTGGCTCAGGAAAGCTGGTTTTGAAGTGGGAATTGCTTTTGAAAAACACCCGGTTTCCCAGGAAGAAATTGAGCGGTTCCGCCTGTCTGAAACTGAAATTTTGTACATCGTTCGGAAAAAATAGCTTTTTTCTTCAAATCATTTTAACTTGAGACGCTGAAGTTATGATGGTTAGTAAGCATTTTTTTTCGTTATTGGTCACAGTGCTGGCACTGGGAGTGCAATGTTCATCTCCGGTTCAACCCAATACTAAATGGAAAAACATTCCTTTCCCTGAAGACAATCCGCTTACCGAAGCAAAAATAGCCTTTGGCAAAGAGCTTTTCTTTGACAAGCGCCTTTCAGCTGGAAATCAGATTTCTTGTGCATCCTGTCATCAACCAGAGAAAGCTTTTACCGATGGTTTAACAAAAAGCAGGGGTGTTGATGGCAGAATGGCCATGCGGAATGCTCCTAGTATTTTCAATAGTGCCTATTTCAAAAGTTACATGTATGACGGAGAAGTTAAAACCCTCGAAGAACAGGTACTGGTTCCCTTACAAGATCACCGGGAAATGGCCGGTTCAATGAAAGAAATCATCAGGAAACTTGCTGGTGATAAAACATATCAGAAACAGGCACATATTATTTTCAACCGGGATCTGGATGCATACGTAATTACGCGTGCTATCAGTTCCTATGAAAGATCTTTGGTTAGCCGCAATAGTCGTTTTGACCAATACCAATCCGGAAAGAAAGATGTGTTAAAAGCTAATGAACTGGCCGGATGGAAATTATTTTCGGAAAAATTGTATTGTGTGAAATGCCATTCGGGTATTGATTTTACCAATTATTCGGTTGTAAGCAATGGTTTGTATACCAGTTATGGTTCGGATCAGGGGCGTTACCGCATCAATGGATTGGAGCAGGAGCGGGGAACATTTAAAGTTCCGGGTTTGAGAAACGTATCATTAACGGCACCGTACATGCACGACGGAAGTATACAAACGCTCCGGGAAGTTATCCTGCATTATGCAAGCGGGGGAAAGAATTTTCCCAATAAATCAACAGTTATTAAGCCATTTTTGCTGACTGAATCGGAAATCAGTCAATTAGAATCTTTTTTTAAATCGCTCACTGATACTTCTTCTTATCAAGCTGATTAATAAATCTACTTGATTGATAGAATTAATTGGGTAATTCGTCGAAAAACTGTTAAAATAAATCTTCTTTCAGATGTATTTGATACTATTTTGAAAAATATCACGTTACTTTTAGATATACACAATGTAAAAATTATGCAAACCCAAAATCCAAATATGCCATGGCAGTTAATGTCTATTTCCATCAGTCACCGGAACTTCTCCAGGAAGAGCAAGTATGGGTGATACAAGCAAAGGCAGATCCAGCAAGATTTGAGCCTTTGTATCGCAAGTATTATGATTCAATACTTCGTTATCTGAAACAGCGCATGGACGATCCGGAGCAAGCTCATGACATCGCTTCACAAGTCTTTATTAAAGCACTGAAAAACTTATCGAAGTATGAAGACCGCGGAGTACCATTCGGATCCTGGCTGCATCGGATAGCTAAAAGCGAATTGTACCAGTCCTACCGGGAAACACAATCAAACAGAACTGTTCCAATGGAACACGTACAGATTCCAACGTTTGACACCCTGTTTTTCGACACCCAGGAGTTTGAGTATAACCAGTCTTTGTTACTGACAGTTATGCAAAAACTGAAAGAAGAACAATTGAAATTAATCGAAATGCGTTTCTTTGAACAACTCAGTTTTAAAGAAATAGCTGAAACAATCGGGATCACCGAAAACAATGCGAAGGTGAAAACATTCCGTGCATTGGAAAAGCTAAGAGAATATTTCTTAGGAAGATACGCAGCTTAAAATGAATAAGCCTTTCGGATTCCGGGGGGCTTATTTTTTTGAAAAATCATTCAATAAAAACAGTCACTTATTCATCAACACTACTAATTAAAAAAAGTAACAAAAATTTAGGTAGTTGTTATATAAAAAGTTTACCTTAGCAAGGTAGATTCTTGTGCTACAACATAAATTTGTAGAATGAAGTATATTACTCTAACTCTTTTATCAGTAGCTTCAATAGTCTCTCTGGCGCAGAGTTCAAACTTCAACACGCGGCGAAACTGGGCAATGAACAAAAAGGAAATTTCCTTTGGCTTGGGAGCAACCAGTTTCTTAGGAGACCTGGGAGGAGCTAATCAAACCGGGACGGATTATAGCTTGAAAGATATTGATTTTAATTCAGTTCATATTGGCGGAGCAGTTTCATTTAGATATCGCTTTCACCCCTACTGTGCAACATCTACTATGTTAAATATGGGGATGCTTCGCGGTAATGACGCATTGACATCTGAGCCGATTCGCAACATGAGAAATCTTTCATTTCGTTCGTTCTTCATCAATCTGAGCCAGCGTTTTGAATTCATTGTACTTGCAAATGAGAAAATCGGCCGCCGGTACAATATTCCGGGTCTGAGAGGTTTTACGGACCACAATGGACAATTGTACCTGATTGCAGGAATCGGAGCGATGTACTTCAATCCGAAAGCGCTTTACCAGGGAAATTGGGTGACTTTGCACGATATGCACACAGAAGGACAAGGCTTGCCCGGAGGGCCTGCAAATTACAGCAGGATTACAGCAACTATTCCGTTGGGAATTGGCGCAAGGATGGGGATTAACCGTATGTGGAGAATCGGTATCGAGGCAACTTATGTGAAAACATTTTCTGATTATATTGACGATGTGCATGGCGTTTATTATGATCCTGCAATCATTGGCGCTTCTTACGGACCACAGGCAGCATATCTGTCAAATCCTTCCTCCAATCCTTCGGTATTCAATCCTGGGAGCCAGCGTGGAGATAAACAAAAAGACGCTTACCTGTATGTAAACATCATGATAACCCGAAACATTACCTACAAGATCACTCCTGGCAGTGGACCAATGAAATTCGGGAAATACAAAAAACCACATTAAGTTCCGGGATATTTTGTTAAAATGATGCCTTGTACGAGAATTTAAGTATTGATTCTGAAAATCTTCTCCTTTGTATAATCTGAAATCTCAGAGCCTTGAAATACCTTTGCTTTGGGAAAATGGTCTCCTGCATTTTCGCACACGGTATAAAATTATTTTAACAAAACGAATTTGTCTATTGATAAGCTCGTTTTGTGTTTTTAACTTTGATGCAAATTCATAGCATGTATCCTTTGTTGAGATGGTTTCTCTTTCGGTTTGACCCGGAGAAAGTACATTACTTCACGTTTAAATTGTTAGGTTTCTGGTTGAAGGTTCCACTTGTAAAACCAATCTGGAAGTCCCTTTATTGTATAAGGCACCCGCTTTTGGAAACAGAAGTGGCAGGAATCAGGTTTCCGAATCCCGTAGGTCTGGCTGCTGGGTTTGACAAGAATGCCCTGCGGATTAATGAACTGGCCGCTTGTGGTTTCGGGTTTGTGGAGATCGGTACAGTGACTCCTGTTGGACAGGAAGGGAACCCAAAACCGCGTTTGTTCCGCTTAATCGAAGATCAGGCCATCATCAATCGCATGGGATTCAATAATGACGGAGCGGAAGTTATCGTTGGGCGCCTGAAAAAAATCAAGCCTGCATGTGTTATCGGGGGAAACATCGGGAAGAATAAAGTAACACCGAATGAAAATGCTATTTCGGATTATCTGGCTTGTTATCACAGTCTTGAACCGCACGTAGATTATTTTGTAGTCAATGTTTCTTCACCAAATACTCCGAATCTGCGCGAGCTCCAGGATCGGGAACCGTTAACTAGTCTTCTGCAAACTTTGATGAATGAACGGGAGAAGATCGGATCTTCCAAGCCGATTTTCCTAAAGATCGCTCCGGATTTAACGGATTCCCAGTTAGATGATATTGTAGACATTGTTAATGAAACTAAAATCGCCGGTGTAATTGCTACGAATACAACAATCGAACGAAGTAATTTAGTAACTTCAAGTGATAAAGTTGAGGCAATTGGTGCAGGTGGTGTTTCAGGCAGACCTTTAACAAAACGATCTACGGAAATAATTAGCTATTTGTATCAAAAATCAAATGGTTCTTTCCCTATCATTGGTGTCGGGGGAATTTACTCAGCTGAAGACGCAATTGAAAAATTAATGGCGGGCGCCAGTTTGGTTCAGATTTACTCAGGGTTTATTTATGAAGGCCCTGCACTGGTGAAAAGGATCAATAAGGCAGTTTTAAAGAAAAGGAAGAAGATCGCACATGAATAATCGTGTTTTTTTAACGGAATGTCCGAGAGATGCCATGCAAGGAATCAAGGACTGGATCGAAACCTCAGATAAAATTGATTATTTAAATCGTTTGCTGAAATGCGGTTTTGATACGCTGGATTTCGGAAGCTTTGTTTCTCCGAAAGCCATTCCACAGATGCAGGATACTGCTAAAGTCCTGGAAGGATTGGATGAAAGTGAAACAAAATTGCTGGCAATAATTGCCAATGAAAGAGGGGCGGAAGATGCTTCTCAGTTTGAGCGGATTCATTTCCTGGGTTATCCTTTCAGCATTTCGGAAACATTCCAGCTGAGAAATACCAACGCTACAATTGAGGAATCACTAAAACGGGTAGAAGCAATCGCAAATATTTGTCACAAAGAAAATAAGGAACTGGTGCTTTATCTGTCTATGGGATTCGGAAATCCTTACGGAGATGCGTGGTCATCAGATCTGATTGCAAGTTGGTCCGGGCGTTTGACACAATTATTTGACGTTTCACGTCTTTCCTTGTCTGACACAATCGGGGCAGCTACTCCCGAATTGGTTCAACAGGTATTTTCAACCATTTCGGCTGAGTTTTCAACGATTCAGATCAGCGCACACTTGCACACATTGCCGGAAAACGCGACGAAATTAACCGAAGCAGCATACGCAGGAGGTTGCCGTTATTTCGAAGGGGCGATCAAAGGTTTCGGAGGTTGCCCGATGGCAAAAGACGATTTGACCGGAAATATGCCTACGGAACGCATGCTGGATTGGTTTGCGGAACAAGGAATTGAAACGGGAATCAAATCTTCGGAATTTGCAGAAGCATTTGTAACTTCGTCCAAAATCTTTCATTAATTTGTCAAAAGCCCGATGAAATTTAAAATTTTGTTCGCCATTCCGTTGTTTTTTGTATTCAGTTCCTGTGATGATGATGCGGGGGATAAAATTACTATCCAACCGCGAAAAATCTCCTCTAAGGAAGAAAAGGAAGAAGTGGCCGATAATACAATCAGTACGAACTTTAACGAGAATGTGTTTACGTCTAAAGACGAAGCCGGATTGCTGAAAGAATTGCATTTGTGTGATCCGAAAGCAACCAGTGATGATGATCCGAAACACCCGGACTGCAGCCCGAAATTCTTTCGCTTTTTCAAGTTGACTAATCAGACTCCGCTGAAAAATGGGTTCAAATTATTGATAAAAGCAGGAGTGAACGGTTTTCCGCTCAGGCGCCTGCTTGTTTTCGAAAGAGAGAAAGGCGTGCTGGTCAAATTGAACGGATTCAACGGGAACCTGATCGAAGAACGCAAATCGAATTCGGGATACAATGACCTGGTGATTCGTTTTCCGGATAACATCAACGACAACATCACATATTACAACTGTCTGTTCAGATGGAAAAACGGAAAGTATGAATACGTCAACTGCGAAGTAATTGATGAAGATGTTCCGAGACGTATCAAGGCAGAATTTATCGATTCAATGGGAGTTGAAATTAAAAAAGTACTGGATCGGAATGAAATGATTTTTTAAATGAAAAGTTTTGATTCAGATACTTAAAATCCTTCTGAACTTTTTTCTGCTTTTCAATTATAACAAACAATCGTGAAATTAACCTGCATACTTTTATTCCTGGTTCTGTTTTTGAGTGCTTGTTCCGACACGGAGATCGAGCCGATTGACAATTATATCCTCCTTCATGATAATTCTTCCAAAGTATGGCTGGTAGATCATCAACTGGATGGTGATAAGGATTACACGCCACTTCAGATCAAAGCAAAGGAAATTATTGTATTTCACCAGTCGCGGGAAGCCTATTTTCACCGTTTGAAAGATTTGGGAACCAAACCGGGAATAAAAATGAGTTTCTGGCTGGATCAGAAGAAGAATGAATTGGGGTTCAGAGGACAAAAACGGGATCTTATTTTTGAGATAGCACATTTGTCAAGAACCCGGATTGTTCTGAAGCCAAAATCCAAAACCTACAAATACACCATCGTTTTAATTCCTTTTCCTGAATATTAATTTTGGGTTTATGATAATCAATTTCAATGAATAAATAAATCTCTGGTTTCTCACAGATTTTTTATATTTATCTGTAATTCAGCCTTATGAAAAAACGAGCATATTTTCACTTTTTATTCCCTGTTTTGGTTCTTTTAGCCTCTTGCAGCTCCAATGAAGAATGCAACGAATGTCAGGTAGATGTTGCAAAAAACACCGCTTCAGAGACTGATGATCTCCATGCTGCTCTAAAGGATACAGCTATAGAAAAAAGGGCGATCACAGATGAAATGAAGGAAAATCATGTGAAAATTGTTAAGAAATACGGTGAACAATGGGATTTTTGCACTTGTGTTGTTGTGAATGATTCCATTAACGATCTCTTTGAGAAAGGCGGTCTGACTCCTGCACAGGAAAAAAAAATCATGGCGAGATGGGAAGAGGTGGACCGAAAATGCAAAGAATTATTAACAACACTGAATACAACGCCGGAGGAACGTGCAAAACATGATGAAAAAGTGAGGAAGTGTCTGAAGCAAAACGGACTGACGAAATAACGTTCGGCAGTTTTATATCAGCTTTTGTTCCGAAGCCGTTGTGGTGCATATTTTCTATGCTACCTTCATAAAATGAGTGCTTTAGCAGATTTCAAACCGCTTTTTTTACAATCTTATTGCAATTAAATTGCATTTGGTCTATTTTTGTATCATGAGTAAACTCATGGTGCGGATTATTTCTTCCCTTTTGCTGGTCGGTTTTCTGATATTCCTGGTACCGGTTAATAGCTGGCATGCTGCTGCTCATAGTCATTCTTCCAAACCGTCAAAAGAACACCAGGGAGGATTGAGTATTAAAAACGGAATTGAAAAGTGTGCTTTTTGTGATTTACACTTTCCGCTCTTATATCATGAAAACCAGGCTGAGATTACTTACGGGAAAAATTCGTTTGATTTTCTTTTTCTTGATTTCACATGTGTTGAATTACCGGTAAAAACAGTACATCTCAAACTCCGCGGACCACCTGCACCTCATTTTGTCTGATACATCTTCAGTTTTGAACTGAACAATTATTGTTTGACAAGATAATAACGTCTTCATGAAATTTTATTTATTTGGAGTGTTCCTGTACTTCTCTTTATCGGGTTATTCGCAGCAATGTGATTATTCCATCACAGGGGAAATCCGGGACATCCATACCAATCAGTTGATTCCGTTTGCAAAGGTTTCGATTCCAACCCGTTCAACCCAAACGGACTCTCTGGGAGTTTTTCGTTTTACGAATGTGTGTGCAGGTTCGTTAAAACTGCGTTGTGTACCGCATTTCGGTTGCGAGCCGGTGGATCTGGAAATTACTGTTCCAAGTTCTGAACCGATTGTGTTTAAAGTGGAAACACACGAAGTTGAACTTGATGAGCTGCTGATTGAAGCATATCGTTTTCCCAGAGAATCGCGGGAAGTAATGACTTTAAAAACCAACGATATTTCCCAGGTTAAAGGAAATACGCTGGGAGATCAGTTGCTCCGTTTTCCGGGGGTAACGAGTTTGAATACCGGTTCGTCCATTGTCAAGCCGGTTATTAACGGAATGCACAGTAACCGCCTGGTGATTGTAAACAACGGAATCCGCCAGGAGGGGCAGCAATGGGGAAGTGAACATGCTCCTGAAATTGACCCGAATCTTGCCGGAAACCTGACGGTCATTCAGGGAGCTTCCGGCTTGCAATACGGAACAGATGCCATTGGGGGAGTGATTCTCGTTTCTCCGGACGAACTGCGTTATCATCAAAACACGGCTGGTTGGGTCAAACTGACCGGAAACAGTAACGGATGGGGCGGTGGAGCCTCCGGGCTTGTTGCAGGATCGTTTACAAAATCCGGAAAATGGGCGTATCGTGTTCACGGAACCGGAAGAATCAACGGAACTCAGAAAGCGCCGGATTATTTGATTAAGAACACTTCGTCGAATGAGTACAGCTATAGTGCTGCACTCGGATACAAGGGAGAAAAGTTTGAAACAGATGTATTTTATACCAAATACTCAACCAATCTTGGAATCTTTACCGGTTCTCATATCGGAAACCTGTCTGATTTGAATGCGGCTTTTGCTGCTTCTATGCCGAAAGATACCGGAGTTTTTACGTATAAACAACAGAGTCCGAGACAACTGGTACAGCATGACTTAAGTAAAGTGAGCCTGGCTTATAACTGGAATAAAAGGATCCGAACGAGCCTGGTTTATGGTTATCAGTTCAATCTGAGACAGGAATATGATCTGCACAAGGCTTATAATGACAGTATTGCCGCATTGAACTTGCCTGCTTTTGAACTGAATCTCTGGACCAACTCCCTTGACCTAAAAACGGAGATCAAACACACAAGTCACTATAAAAGTACTTTTGGTGTTTCCGGGATCGGGCAGAGCAATGTATATTCGGGAAGATTTTTCATCCCGAATTTCAAAAAACAACAGTTTGGAGGATATTACCTGGGAACGTATGAAAATGAAAAGTGGCTGTTTGACTTCGGTTTGCGTTACGATTATTCGCGTTTGCAAGTTTTCATGTACAAGAACAATGTGCTGATAAATCCGGTGAAAACGTTTCAGAATCCGAGTGCTTCGGCAGGAGTTTCCAGACTTTTGGGATATCACTGGATTGTTCGTCTGAATGCGGGAACAGCCTGGAGACCGCCGTCAATCAATGAATTGTACAGTAACGGACTGCACCATGGAGCTGCTTCCATTGAGATTGGAAACGATGAAATCCGGAAAGAAATCGTTTATAATACGCAATTGGGCGTGCAATACAAATCGCACATTGCAAAAGTGGATGTATCTGTGTTCTACAATTACTTCGACGGATACATCAACCTGCAGCCGTCTTTGCCTCCGATGCTGACAATTGTGGGAGCTTTTCCAGTTTTCCGTTACGTGCAGTCGGATGTGCAGATCATGGGAATGAACGGAATAATAGAAATTCCGATCGGGAAGTACCTGAACTACCAGTTCCAGGGAAATTTATTACTGGGAAAAGATCTGCGTACGGAACAATACCTGTATGGAATGCCTTCCAACCGGATCACACAACGGCTTCGTTTCTCAACGCTTCGGACCGGAAGCAAACTGAACTTCTTTGCGGAGGTCGAATTACTGGATGTTTTCAGACAAAAGAGATATGTGGATAATTCAGATTATGTAGCGCCTCCGAAGGGATATGATCTGTTAAACACACAGGTTGGAATTACAAAGAAAATGAATAGCGGAGAGAATTTGCAGATTATTCTTGCGTGCTCCAATCTGACAAATTTAAGTTACCGGGATTACATGAACCGGTTCAGATATTTTACCGATGAACTGGGACGAAACTGGACAATCAAAGCGTTAGTCCCGTTTTCAATTATTAAAAAAGAGAAGAAAAAGCGCGGCTTTTGAAAATAATCAAACGTTAGTGCAGATTAAAAAAAGAGAAGAGATGAACAAAATGACATTGATCTTGAGCTTACTGTGCATCGCATTGACAGCTTGTAAAAAAGAAAAGAAGCAACAGGTAGAAACTCCTCCCAATCCAAATGAGGAGGAAGTGATCACTACATTCAAAATTGTTTTTACGGATGCAAACGGCACGCTTCCTTCGGTTGAAGCTGGTTTTGTGGATATCGATGGTCCCGGAGGAAATGCTCCGACCGTTTTTGATACGATTCGCCTGGTACCAAATGCTACTTATAATGCTTCGATTACGTTATTGAATGAAAACGCCAATCCGGTTCAGGATATTACAGCAGAAGTGGAAGAGGAGGGAACAAATCATTTGTTCTGTTTTGATATATCTAACGGTCTTGCAGTAGCTATTTTGCGGACAGATACAGATATGAATGGCTTACCTATCGGGCTTATGAGCAAATGGACGACTGGAAATGCTTCGACCGGAACAGCGACCATCCGTTTGAGACATCAGCCGGGAGTGAAAAATGGCCAGTGTAATCCGGGAGAAACAGATATCGAACTGAATTTTCATACCATTATCCAATAGGAATTCTCAGGAAATTTAAATGATTGAAACCTGTTCTATTTTTGCAAAGTCTGAAGAATGGAGGTTTATCACATAAAAAGGGCTGCCGTCAAATTGATGGGCAGCCTTTTCAGTTTTATGCTGGTCGTTGATTAATAATAAATCAAACGTTGCACTTTTGTGATATGTTTTGCCAGGCGGATTACTTGTTTGGTATAACCGAACTCGTTATCGTACCAGGTATACAGAACCACGTTTTTTCCGTCAGGAGAAACGATTGTCGCATGAGAATCATATACTGAACAACATGTGTTCCCGATGATATCACTGGATACCAGCTCCGGGTCGTATGAATAGAAAATCTGGTTTACCAGATCACCTTCCAGGGAAGCTGTACGTACCACATTATTCACGTCTTCAATTGTTGTTCCGGTTTTCAATTCCAGGGAAAGAATTGCCAGAGAACCGTTCGGAGTTGGTACGCGAACCGCATTTGCAGTCAGTTTATCTTTCAGATCCGGAATTACTTTTGTTACCGCAGCACCTGCACCTGTAGAAGTAATGACCATGTTGATAGCAGCAGAACGTCCGCGTCGGGAGGACTTGTGCATGTTATCCAATAAATTCTGGTCATTTGTATAAGCATGAACCGTTTCGATATGTCCTTTTACAATTCCGAAAGCATCATTGACTACTTTCAGGATAGGGGAAATTGCATTGGTTGTACAAGATGCTGCCGAATAGATCGTTTCGTTCTCAATATCCAGAGTTCCCTGATTAATTCCATAAACAACATTCGGAATTTCTTTTCCGGGAGCAGTCAGGAGTACTTTGGAGATGCCTTTCGCTGCCAGGTGTCTTGCCAATGCTTCGCGGTTGGTATAAACGCCGGTATTGTCTATAATCAATGCATTGTTGATTCCGTATTTTGTATAATCTACATCTTCAGGATTGGATGCATCAATCATGTGAACGATTTGCCCGTTGATAATCAGTGCTTTATTTTCCAGATCTTCCACAACACTTCCTTTGAATGCACCGTGAACAGAATCAGAGCGCAACAAAGCAGCACGTTTGATAATGTCTTTGTCGCTTGCACCACGTGTAACGATTGCACGCAGGCGCAACTGTTGTCCTTTTCCGGCTTGTTTGATAAGCTCACGTGCCGCCAGGCGACCGATGCGCCCGAAACCATACAAGACAACATCTCTTGGTTCGAAACCTCCGGAAACACTGGTGAAATTTCCAATTTTTGAAGCAAGAAAATCAGCTTTGGAGTCAAATGCAGCTCCTTCTGCAAGCCATTCACTAGCTAATTTACCTATATCAATCTTAGCCGGAGCCAGATCCATTTTCAGCAATTCTTCTGCCAAAGCAGCAGTTGTTTCAATGTCAATCGGTTTTTTAACAACGTTTTTTGCATATTCATGCAGGTTCAAAATCTCTGAAATGGTAATATCAGTAAGGTGGTTACGGAACAAAACCAATTCGATCCCTCTGTCATAAAGCAACTCACCAATGTGACTTGACAATTTAACAGCAGCGCGTTCTTTCTGAACGTGCACGTTCAACTCTTTTTCATAGCCTAATGCAGCTTCCATCTAACGTGTATATTTATTTATATTTAGTATTTTCAACTACTTGTTTGTTATTGGTATAAAGCAAAAAAGGCCGCCCACAATTGCAGACAGCCTTTTTTTATCCTAAATATGCTTTCAATAACTTATTTCGGGAGGTGTGTCGAAGACGTCGGATCGCCTTCTCTTTGATTTGTCTCACGCGTTCACGCGTCAGGTTGAACTTCGCACCAATCTCTTCCAGCGTTAGTCCGTGATTCATTCCGATTCCGAAGAACAGGCGGATGATCTCACGCTCTTTATCTGTCAATGTACTTAGTGAACGTTCTATTTCTCTTTGAAGCGACTCGGCCATCAATGCATGGTCTGCTTTCGGAGAATCGGTGTTTGCCATCACGTCCATCAAGGTACCGCCGTCTTCTGAAGAAGAAAGAGGTGCATCCATGGATACGTGGCGACCGGAAACATTCAGGCTTTCTTTGATTTTATCTTCTGGAACTTCCAATGCCTCTGCCAGCTCTTCAGCGGATGGAGGTCTTTCAAATTCCTGCTCTAATCGGGAGAAAGCCTTATTGATTTTATTCAGGGAGCCTACCTGGTTCAAAGGTAAACGTACAATACGCGCCTGCTCAGCCAGGGCTTGCAGGATTGACTGACGGATCCACCAAACGGCATAAGAAATAAATTTAAAACCGCGTGTTTCATCGAATTTCTGTGCAGCTTTGATCAAACCTAAATTCCCTTCGTTAATCAGATCGGGTAATGTTAATCCTTGATTTTGATACTGTTTTGCTACAGACACGACGAAACGCAGGTTTGCACGGGTTAATTTCTCTAATGCCCGCTGATCGCCTTGTTTGATTTTACGCGCCAATTCTACTTCTTCTTCGGCGGTGATTAGCTCTTCTTTACCAATGTCCTGAAGATATTTGTCTAACGACTGGCTCTCACGATTGGTAATCGATTTTGTAATCTTAAGTTGTCTCATGTAATGAACTTCGTTTAATAACGATTAATGAAAATCAGGGGGCAAAGTTACGATGAAAAGGAAGTGATTTCCAAATAAAAGAGGCAGATTTTTAAGAGAATTTAACCTCTCAAAAACCATGCCTTAACATTTTTTATTTATACTCCCACGGAAACACGAATTGAAAAAGTTGAAAAGGGGGAAAAGTTCAGGAAATTTACAAAGATTCATTATTTAGTCTGTAATGTTGGATGTCCTCTTTATCAATTTTTAAAGCCCGAAACCTAAATACTCCTTTTTACCGCTTTCGGAAGCAATCTCCAGCAGAACTCCTCCTTTGGAACTGTTCAGGATTCGTGTAAGCTGCTCAACCGATTCGATCTGGGTTTGATTTACTTTTGTAATCACATCTCCTTCAGAAAGACCACTTGATTTCAATTTACCAGGCTCCAGGGTCACTACTTTTACTCCAAAACTCAAGTTCAACTCCTTCTTTTCCTTTGAGGTTAATTCTGCAAAAGTTCCACCTAAAGCAGTTGTTTTGCTCATTTCCTCCTTTGATTTCAAAGCCGTTTCTCCATCTGCAGAGCGTAATAGGATCTCTTTTACTACTTCCGTACCATCCTCTGTACGTAAAGTCAGATTTACTTTGTCACCAGGTCTGCGTTTCCCGATTTCTTCCTGCAATGCAGCTACTGAATTCACTTCTTTGCTTCCAACTTTCAGGATTACCCAGTTTTTTTTGATATCTGCTTTGTCAGCTCCGCCGTCTTCCGTAACTGTTGAGATAAATACACCTTTGGTAGAAGGCAGTTTGTTTTTCTCTTTGATCTCCTGGTTGATGTCGGCAATCTGAACTCCTAAGTAAGCACGCTGTACGATTCCAAAATCGATGATATCGCGCATCACTTTATTTACCAGGTTTACCGGAACTGCAAAGCTATAACCGGAGTAAGATCCTGTCTGAGAAGCAATTGCCGTATTGATTCCGACCAATTCTCCTTTTGTATTCACCAAAGCGCCCCCCGAATTCCCCGGGTTTACCGCAGCATCCGTCTGGATGAATGATTCTATCGGAACATTGGTGTTGCTGGTTCTGTCGGAAAGCAGGTTAATATTGCGCGCTTTTGCACTGACGATTCCCGCTGTAACGGTTGATGTCAGGTTGAATGGGTTTCCTACTGCCAATACCCATTCGCCTATACGTAAGTCATCGCTGTTCCCGATAGCGATCGGTTTCAGCCCCGGAGCATCAATCTTCAATACGGCAATGTCTGTAGATGGGTCTGTCCCGATTACTGTTGCTGTGTACTTCGAATTGTCGTTCAGGATGACTTCAATCTCGGATGCATCCTGGATCACGTGATTGTTTGTTACGATGTAACCGTCGCTTGAAACGATCACTCCGGAACCGGAACCGCTTCCGTATTGTTTGTATTCTCTTCCGCCAGTTCCCGGACCGTAGAAAAATTCATAAAAGGGGTCTCTTTGAACCTGTGTCCGGACAACTTTTGTAGTGACATGTACTACAGAGTTAATGGTATTTTCCGAAGCTTCAACGAATGAAATACTTCCTTCAACAGGCATTTCGTTGTAAGAAACTGTTTTAGCAAGCCGATTGCCATCGATTACTTGCTCGGACAAAGGAATGTCATGAGCAGAGGATAAAATTAATCCAAAAGCGAATGGAATCATACCGCCTATAAATCCGACCCCCAAATACTTTAATGTGTTGTTCATGGCCTTCTAAAAATTAGTTTTGTTTCTGTTAAAAATTATCACAATTATAATGCTAATCGCCTGATGATTGTTACATTTGCGCTGTTAAAGATTGTTAAGCCTGAATGGCTTGTAACTCAATTATAGCAAAGGATATATGAATTTGCATTTCGTAAAATATCAGGGTACGGGAAACGATTTTATCATGATTGATAACCGCTCCGGAGAATGGAATAAGCTGGCAATTTCGGATATTCAAAAACTATGTGACCGTCGCTTCGGAATAGGTGCAGATGGATTGATTAAGATCAGTTCGACCGAGGGGTATGATTTTGAAATGGACTATTATAATTCCGACGGCTCCAAGAGTTTTTGTGGAAACGGAGCACGCTGTTCGGTTGCTTTTGCTCATGAGTTGGGTATTTTAACGAATCCTGTCAAATTTATGGCTATTGACGGCATACATGAAGCAGTAAAATCAAATGGCCTGATTTCACTGAAAATGAATGATGTATCATCAATCTGTACTTCTGGTGAGGATTATATACTGAATACAGGTTCTCCACATTTCATTCATTTTGCGGATGATGTTTCCGATTTTGATATCGTTGCTTACGGGAAAGAGATTCGTTACTCCGAAAGGTATCAACAGGAAGGAATCAATGTGAATGTGGTTCATCAGATGGATGCTGCATCTTTTGAGATTCGGACGTATGAACGTGGGGTAGAAGACGAAACACTGAGTTGTGGAACCGGCGTTACGGCAGCAGCTTTGGCTTTTGGAGAAAAGAATGGTATTTCAGGAGAGTTTGAGTACAAAGTCAAATCCCAGGGAGGAGAACTTTCCGTGAAATTTACTCGGAATTCCAAAGGATTCAGCGATGTCTGGCTAATTGGTCCTGCAGTTTCCGTATTTAAAGGAAATTTGAATGTCTGAATTTCATTTTGAATCGATCCGGGAGGGTTTTCCGGAACAATTGACTCAAAAAAAGGCTCTTTGGATCTGGAATGCAGATAAAATCCCACCTCATATTGGGATTTCGCTGGGGAAGGAGTATTTCAGCCTGACATACCGAAAATCCGAGTATCTCCAGGTCGTTTCAATGGTAAAAAGAGCCAAACGTTCCAAAATTCCACTCGTTTTGGTTGAATTCTCTGCCGAATTAACAAGCGGTGAGCTGACCCGTGTTTTCTCAAAATACGAGCGTGCAATTGACGGAATTACTTGTCTGCACCCGATTCGTGAAGTTTTGCGATTAGATGCACATGCGAACCAGTTGGCGGATTTGCTGACCTTGCTGAAATCAAATGACCGAATCAATCGGGTACACGGATTGAATCTACCGGAAGTTTATACTGGAATACCAGATTATTCAGTAAAAGATATTTTGAATTGGATTTATTTTTTAAATAATAATATTTGATTATCAGAATATTATGATGTTTTATATGATGCTAAACTTGAAGTTTATCGTAATATTGCGAATTCGCAACATTACGATTTGACCTTAGGATTGAAAATCTTAATATTTTGTTGAAAGAATTCAGATTGAACTCCCTGCCAGTAAACCGATTTTAACTTACATTTGAACGCTTTTCAAAAGTTGTAAAGATAAAAATCATGAGTTTGATCGGGAAGTCTGTCTTCTTGCGTGCTGTTGAGAAAGAAGACGCAACAAAACTGATGCTTTGGGAAAACAATCCGAAGCACTGGAAGATTACAGGAACAGAAGTTCCTTTTTCTTTTTCTTCGATTCTGGAATATATTGACCAGGCGCAGCATATTCGTACACATGGGCAATTGAGACTAATGATTTGTCTGGTTAGTACAAAAGAACCGATTGGAGCAGTTGATCTGTACCAGGTTGATTTCAAGCATCTTCGTGCTGCCATTGGAATCCTGATAGCGGATGAAGACAATAAAAATCACGGATTTGCTTTTGAAGCACTGACGTTATTAGAAAAATATGCGATGCAAATTTTAGCTTTACACAATCTGCATTGTTTGATTCACAGTGACAATCTGGCAAGCATTGGATTGTTCGAGAAGGCGGGCTTTGAGCGAATAGGAATAAGAAAAGAATGGTATCTGGAAAAAGGTATTTGGTTGGATGAAATTTTGTATCAGAAATGTTTAAAAAAGGATTAATTGTTGTTGGGATTTTGGTGATCGTAGGTATTGTAGTAGGATGGAAGCATATCGGAGCGTTTTTCAATGGCAGAACGTCTACAGTAAACTCAAAGGCAATCCGCATTGCTGTAGACAACCACAAGAGCATGAAGGAAATTGCAAAGACATTTAAAACTGCAGGAATAGTGGACGATGTAGATGCGTTTCTGTCTTTGGCAGAGTACAAAAAGCTGACAAATACCAAAATCGGCTCGGGAATGTACGAGATTCAACCGGAGACCAATTACAGAACCCTGCTTAATGGATTAACGTTGAACAGTTCCGGAAACGGAAATGCTGAAATTGAGATTTCGGTGACCTTTAACAACTGTAAAACAATCCATGATTTATGTGTGAAAGTAGCCTCATGTATCATGGTTGACAGTACGGAATTGGAGAATTATATTACCAGCCCGGAAACATTAAATAAATATGGTTTTACCATTGAACAGATTCCGGCTTTGTTTATGCCGAATACCTACAGGATGTTTTACGATACAAGTAAAGAAGCATTCCTGGATCGCATGGCGAAAGAATTCAAAAATTACTGGACAGAAGATCGTATGGCAAAATTGAAAGCAATCGGTTTGAAATCACCATCACAAGCAGTGACATTGGCTTCGATTGTCTACGGAGAACAATCGAAAAATGCTTCTGAATGGCCGATTATTGCACGTTTATATCTGAATCGTCTGAATACCGGAATGAAATTGCAATCAGATCCGACATTCAAATTCTGCTGGGGAGACCAGTTGAAAGGAGTGCAGCGCCTGACATACGAACACCGCAATAAAGACTGTCCATATAATACTTATTTATATGACGGTTTACCTCCGGGACCGATTTCCATGCCGCCGACAGCAGTGGTCGAAGCTGTTTTGAATCCGGATAACAACGATTATTTGTACATGTGTGCCCAGCCAAACTATGATGGATTGCACAATTTTGCAAAAAATTACGCAGATCATGCAAAATACGCCACTGAATTTCAGAAATGGCTGGCCTCCGAAATCGCTAATAACTAAAAAATGAAACGTAGATCATTTGTGAAATTAAGTGCGGTCGGATTGGTTGCATCGATCGTAAAACCGGCTTTGGCTGCTGACGAAGACATGATTTCAGATCCTCTTTTTCCCAGTTACGACGGAGAAGCGAAAATGATTTCGACTTGGAGTCATGGGCAGGAAGCCAATCGTGCAGGCTGGAAATTGATGGAAGAAGGAAAATCCTCCCTGGAAGCAGTGGAAGCCGGGGCAAGACATACAGAAAGCGATATCACAAACAGAAGTGTGGGGATTGGCGGAATGCCAGATCGTGAAGGGCATGTAACCCTGGATGCCTGCATCATGGATTGGAATTCCAATTGCGGTTCGGTGGGATTCCTGGAAGGAATTGCCCATCCTGTTTCTGTGGCAAAACATATCATGCAAAACACGCCACACATAATGCTGGTTGGCGCAGGTGCAAAGCAATATGCATTAAAAAATAAGTTTGAAACCATTAAAACACCGCTTCCGGAAGTCAAAAAAGAGTGGGAGAAATGGAAAAAGGAGCAAGCAGCAATTGCCAAAAAACCGGAAATTAATCACGAAAATCACGATACGATCGGCTTACTGGCAATTGATGATCAGGGACGAATCAGTGGTGCGTGTACGACTTCGGGTTGGGCCTATAAATTACCGGGACGTTTGGGAGATTCTCCGATCATTGGTTCCGGATTGTTCATCGATCAGGAAGTGGGTGGAGCAGTGGCTACCGGTTTGGGTGAGTCCATTATCCGTATTGCCGGTTCGCACACGGTAGTAGAGTTGATGAGACAAGGAAAAAGCCCGGAGCAGGCATGTAAAGAAACAGTTGAACGTTTGATTCGCAAGCATAAGGATATGAGTGGATTGCAATGTGCTTTTATTGCAATTAATACCAAGGGAGAGGTAGGTGGATATTCCGTTTTTAATGGATTTAATTACGCACTGAAAACCAAAAATCAGGATGTGTTAGTTGATACACTTTTTGATAGAAAATGGTGAAAATTGCTTCGCTTTCCTTCTTGTTTTTTTTGACAAATATTGTATTTGGTCAGATGAATTTGTCCTGGAAAGTGCAACATCCTGTTTCTAAAGCGTGGATTCCTTTTGGTGAAAAGGGGTCTGTTCAGGAAGCGCTGATGGCTGTGAAAGAACTTCCGGATCCTTTTGTAGACGTAAATGAAGAGAAATTTGGCTGGGTTGAAAATTATCAATGGATTCTGGAATCCGAGTTTTCATTGAGTGAAGAAGATCTGAAACAATTTGTAGACTTGGATTTTCCTTCAGTCGATACGTATGCTTCGGTCTTTTTAAACGGAAAACTCATGGCGGAGACAGATAATGCTTTTGTTCATTATCATTTTGATGTAAAAGACAGGGTGCACACTGGAGTTAATAGAGTACGAGTCATTTTTACTCCTCCGGTAATGTACCAGAAACCGCGAATGGTCAAAGTTGGCGTGACACTTCCCGCACCGAACGATGTAGGGAAGATCAAAGTAGCTCCGTACTGCCGTAAACCACAATACCAGTTCGGTTGGGACTGGTCCCTGAGAATCTTAACGATGGGATTCTGGGAACCGGTAAAGCTGGATATTTATGGCAGCAATCGCGCTCTTGCCGATTATTCCAGAACCCTGGATGTCTCAGCAGGCGCAACAACGAATGAATTTTCAATTGTTCTGGCCCGGGAAAGCCGGGAATTATTCACTTGGGAAAGCACTTTATTCGGCATACGAACCCTGAAAAGTGAAAATAAGATCTTGAAACGTATCGAAACGATTCAAAACCCAATCTTTTGGTGGCCGAGAGGACAGGGAGAAGCATTTTTGTACTGCGATCACTGGATTTTGAAAAATGAACAGGGAGAAGTGATTCTTGAAAAAGATGTGCGTTTCGGAGTGAAAAAAGTCGAGTTAATTCAGGAAAAAGATCAATGGGGAACTTCATTCAAGCTAAAAGTAAATAACCGGATCATTTTCTGTAAAGGTGCCGATTATATCCCTGACGATATTTTTCCATCACGGATTACGGATGAAAAATTGAAACTGGCTGTAAAAACGATGCTGAAATGCAATTTTAATATGGTTCGTATCTGGGGTGGTGGATTTTATCCGCGTGAATCATTCCTGGAAGCTTGTGATGAAGGCGGTTTGATGGTGTGGCAGGATTTTATGTTTGCCTGTGCTATGTATCCAGGAACGGACGAATTCTTGGCAAATGTGAAAAATGAAATTTCTCAACAGATTCCGAGACTGGCTTCACATGCTTCGCTGACTTTGTTCAATGGAAATAACGAAGTGGATGTAGCTTGGAAAAACTGGGGTTTTCAAACAACTTACAACCTGTCGAAAAGAGACGAAAAATGGATCGAATCCTATTATCAGAAATTATTCAGAGAATTAATCCCTCAAACAGTGAAGCAGTTCACGGACCTGCCGTATGAGCATACTTCGCCGCTGAGTAACTGGGGGAATGACGAATTCTATAATCATGGAACGCAGCACTATTGGGGAGTCTGGCATGGAAAAGATCCGATTGAGGATTTTGGACGGAAATCCGGGCGCTTTAACGCGGAATACGGCTTTCAATCCTTTCCGGAACTGGCAACACTGGCTCCATATATCAAACCTGCCGACTGGAAACTGGATAGCCCGGTGATGAAAAGTCGCCAAAAAAGTTACGTTGGAAACAGTATGATTTCCAGGCATTCCGATTTGCTCTACGGAAAAGCCGATAATTTTGAGAGGTTTGTGTATTTGTCACAGCTCACACAGGCGAAAGCGGTGGGAATCGCCATTGTGGCTCATCGGACTGCTTTTCCGCGTTGTACCGGAACACTTTATTGGCAGTTCAATGATTGCTGGCCTGCTCCGACCTGGAGTAGTATGGATTATTTTGGAAGATGGAAAGCTTTGCAATACCAGGCAAAAAATGATTTCAAAGATGTAACCATTGCAGAAAAGACCGACACAATCGGGAAAGAAAAATATATGCTGATTTCCGATATCCCGAACGGGTATTTATGTGAAATTGAAGCAACTGTTTATGATTTGCAGGGAAGGATATTGGATACACTGAAATGTCACCAGGCACTGGCCTATCCACATGCTACGGAACTTTTTTCAAAGGAATTGCAGTTTTACCAGGGAGATGATTTTGCTGTATGCTTCAAATGGAATGACGAAAAAGGGAAAATCAGTGAACATTTATTTGTACATCAGCTTTTCCCGGCAAAACCGTTCATCGGGGTGGAGCCAAAGGTGGAGATTGAATCACTGGATCTCAAATACGGAAAAGGAGTGTTTACAGTAGAAAATGAGACAATTCTATTGGATTTCTGGTTTACGTCAAAAGAGGGAAAGGTTTTGATGGAGCAAAATTTCATTCACCTTTTACCGGGGAAGCACTATTTTGAATTTTCGTTTGAAGGAGAATTGAGCCCGGAAGACTTTATTTGGTATTATCATTAATTATAGTAAGCTTTTAACTTAAAAACTTTTCAACCAATCTTTTCACCGTCTATCATTTTAGAGATTAAAATTAACTATGTGTAAATGTATAAAGATCATTTTCTTAAAAAAAACAGAGATGATTTCAAGGATTTGCATAGATTATACCTCGTCTTCAAAAGCTTTATTTTCTTTTTTTATGATCAAAATCAAATTCTATAAACCACTTGTCTCAACTTTTTGAGAAGTGCAAAAGATCAAAGGATGTAAATTTTCCTCATACAGAATATGAAATTAAATAAGAAAAATTAACTTTGAAGAATTGTAAATATTACCACGGTAATTAATTTTGTAGTATGGAAATAGGCCAAGTCATTCAATCAAAATTCAGAAACTCAAAGCATAAAGCTGTAGTAAATCTTCGTTATACTGCAAATTGCCTGGGAAATATCCAAAATTCCTACATGGCGAAGTTTGATTTGTCTATGCCGCAATTCAACATTCTGAGAATTCTGCGGGGAGCTCAGGATGTAATCAGTGTAAATGCCGTAAAAAGTCGGATGGTTGAAAAATCTCCGAATACTACGCGATTAATGGATAAGTTAATCGACAAGGGGTTGATGGAACGTGTGCGTTGTGAATCAGATCGCAGAGTGGTTTACGTTTCTATTACTGAAGCGGGATTGAACGCGTTGAAGCAGATCGATGAGGATGATCAGTCGAAACTGGATTTTGCAGGAAATCTGACAGAAACTGAAGCTGAAGCATTGAGTGATCTACTGGACAAATTACGTGGTTAAATATGTGGTAGCGAGTAGCAAGTGAATAGCAGAGGATGTGAGTTCAGAAATTTAGCCTTGTATTACTGAGGTGAATTTAAATTGGATGTAATATCGCAATATTGCGATTGATTTTAATTAATACTTTAATACAATGTGTTTAACATGTTTGAAAACACATAGTTAACTTGTTATTTACCAATCATATTCCTGAATCTAAACTTGATTTACATTGGTGCTCATCCCACATTATATGAGATTTCTTAACATTGTTTATTAGATAAGGATTTATTCTCTCTGAGGTAATTCCCTTATTTTTGCAACCCATTCATACTCAATTATGCATTTAAAGCTTTTTATAGCCTTTATATTTACCAGTTTTTTTTCATTTTCTCAAGGTCCGGACGGGACCGGATCAATTGATGGAAAGGTATTGGATTCCATTTCGAAAACACCACTGGAATATACGATGGTGAGAATCTTCAATGTGAAGGACTCGCTTGTTGTTACCGGAATTTATACAGATGAAAATGGGGTTTTCGTTTTGGAAGATGTGAAATTCGGGAAATACTATATGGTAGTTTCCAACCCGGATTACAAAGATAAAATCATCCCGAATATCATACTTTCAGCAGATAAAAACCTGCGAAAAATGGGAACTGTTTCGTTGGTGGGGCTCAGTAAAGAACTGGATGAAGTAGTTATTCAGCAGGATAAAAACCCAATGCAACTGGGAATTGAGAAAAAAATCTACAATGTTGGAGACGATGTGGCAAATACGGGGGGGAATGTAACAGACGTGTTGAACAATATTCCTTCGGTTGAAATAGACCAGGATGGAGGGATTTCCCTGCGGGGAAATGCTAATGTGACAATTCTCATTGATGGAAAACCAAGTAATATGACTGGCGGAAACGGGAAAAGTGTCCTGGAAGGAATTCCCGCAAGCAGCATTGAACGTATTGAAATCGTAACGAGTCCTTCAGCTAAATACGATCCGGATGGGACTTCCGGGATCATCAACATTGTTCTGAAGAAAAATGCAAAGAAAGGAATGAACGGAAACATTGCAGCTTCAGTCGGAACGGGGAATCTTTATACAGGATCACTTGGATTGAATCTCAGAAATACGCGTTTCAATTTATATGGAAACTATGCATATTCTTACCGGGATGGTTATCGGAACAATTTTTCGGACCTGAACCAGCATTTCGGAGATACAACGATCAGCCTGAACCAGGGAAGATACGGAAGAGACCTGAACATTACACACACTGCAAAAATCGGAATGGATGTGTACATCAAAGACCGGAACATGCTTTCATGGAGTATTGCCGGAAATTATGGCGATAGGACGCGTACTGGAAGTCAGGTAAATACACGCTATAATAATTTTGATGACACAAGTGCTGTATGGTTTCGAAACTCCAGAGAACCCAATCAGAACCAGAATATAGATTTTGCGCTTGGTTACAAATGGGATTTCAAAGATGACAAGGGTTCTTTGGATTTCAATGCTTATCAGTCTTTATCCAAAGAAGGAGACCAGGGATATTACCAGCAGTATTTTGATTATCCTCCGGATTCTGCATCGATGGATCAGCGCTTGTACAGTCGCGAATCGAATGATTTTACGACTTTGTCACTGGATTACATTCGTAAGTTTAAGTCAGCATTCAGAGTGGAAAGCGGGTTGAAAATGATCCAGCGGAATATGGGACTTCGATCCAATTCGGAGTCATTGAATGCTGTTGGAATGTATGTTCCTGATACGTTCTCCACTTACAATTACAAATACCTGGAAAGTATTTACTCAGGATATGGAATTGTAGGCGGACAGTATAAAAAAATCAGATATCAGGCGGGATTGCGCCTGGAGTACAGCATTCAGGCCCCGAACCTGATTTCGACCAATCAGAATTTCAAAAACGAATACTTCAACCTGTTTCCTTCGGCAACGGTGCGTTATGAAGTGACTAAATCAACGGAATTATCGCTGGGTTACAGCCGCCGGATCAATCGCCCGAACTCCGGGAATCTGAATCCCTTTACGTCTTACGCGGATCCGTACAACCTGAGGAGTGGAAATCCGGCTTTGCGCCCAGAATATATTCATTCCATCGACCTGGGACTGGATTACAACACCAAAAAATTCGTACTGACATTTGCACTTTACCAGCGTTATACCAACCATGTTATTCAGCGCGTGAAGATCTTCTACGAAAACGGAACTTCCAACGGAACCTTTGCCAATATCGATCATTCTGTCAGTTCGGGAGGAGAGCTCGTCATGCAATTGAAACCTTATCCAATCTGGAGAAATATGCTTTCATTTAATGGAAATTACATCACATATACGGATAATAATCCTTCCGTGAACTGGAACCGGGAAGGTTTTGTTTTTGGAATGAAATTCAGTTCAACAGTTGATCTGTTTAAGAAAACACTGACATTGCAGGTGAACGGACGATATAGTGCGCCTTCCGTTACAGCGCAGGGAATGATGAAACCGAGAGGGTCCGTTGACTTTTCAGCGGATAAATCACTCCTTGACGGCAAGTGGGGAATTGGTTTGCGCGTAACAGATATTTTTAATACACAGGGATTCTATTTCGAGGTAGACCAGATGAATGTCTTTCAATCAACCCGATTTAAATGGGAAACCCGCAGGTTGATTGTCAGTATCCGTTATCGGTTCGGAAAAACGGAATTCAAAGAGGAAAAACGTTCCAACGATGCGAATGGAGGAGGCTTTGATTTTTAATCCGAATTTGTTGCTTTTCAAACTTTCTTTCTGAATAAAGCTGTTTAAGCTTTCTTAATGGCTACAGGTTTTATCGGGTAATGGATTCCCAAATGAATCAAAGCTTTGTCAAAACTCTTTGAGTTTCTTCTTTTTATAGTTTTTGTCTTCATGACACACGCGTTTTAATGAAGCTAATCAATTAACATGCCGTACTCGTCCCTTATTGATTGAAACGTTTTCATCGCTAATTTTGACGTATTGCATGATAGTTGTCTAAAAAACGGGTTATGGAATATCTGGATTTCGTCAGATCCGGAAAAAGGTATCCTGGATTAAGTAAAATTATGAGAATATTTAAGAGCTGCTATTGGGAAATCCTTAAAAGAAGCGTACTTTTGTACCCCCTTTTTTTAACAAATGATCGACGAAGAGCTGTTTCAGGCAAAAAAATTATATCCGTTTCAGGAAAAAACTGTCAAAGCAATAATAGATGAGCTGGACAAAAACGGATCTGATTTTAACTTACTATTTCAATTACCGACAGGTGGTGGGAAAACCGTTATATTTTCAGAAGTTGCCAAAAGTTACATCGATCGTTACCAGAAAAAGGTATTGATTCTGACACACCGTATTGAATTGTCAGTTCAGACTTCCAAACAATTGGATGCAATAGGTATTCCGAACAAAGTTATTTCCAGCGATGTCAAAAACCTCATTGACGAAGATCACTATCCGTGCTACATTGCAATGGTTGAAACCTTGAACAACCGTTTGCAGGAAAATGAAAATTTTGTCGACGGAGTGGGGCTGGTGATCGTTGATGAGGCACATTACAACAGTTTCAGAAAGATTTTTCAGTATTATTCCGGAGCTCATATCCTGGGAGTAACCGCAACGCCGCTGAGTTCGAACAAAGCATTACCGCTAAACGATCATTACAATAAACTGCTGGTAGGAGAGAGCATTGCATCACTAATCCAGAGCGGATACCTTTCCGATGCGGAAACCTTTACGTATGACGTGAATCTCCACGGGCTGAAAATAGGTACAAACGGAGATTTTACGGTCAGCTCCTCCGAAACGGTTTATGGAAATTATTTCATGCAGGAAAAATTACTTTTTGCATATGAAGAAGTGGCTGTAGGAGATAAAACGCTGATCTTCAACTCAGGGATTGAGACTTCACTTCGCGTGGAAGAAACCTTTAAGAAAAGAGGGTATAAGATTCGTCACCTGGATTCTACCTTTTCTGATAAAGACCGGAAAGATGTGTTACATTGGTTCAAAACGACCAAAGATGCGATTCTGACTTCTGTAGGAATTTTAACAACTGGGTTTGACGAACCGACAGTTGAAACAATCATTCTGAACCGTGCAACCCGTTCTTTGACGTTGTATCACCAGATGATTGGCCGGGGATCACGTCGTTTGCCTGGTAAATCGAACTTCAAGCTGATCGATTTGGGGAATAATGTACGTCGTTTCGGTTTGTGGCAGGATTACATCAATTGGCAGGATGCTTTTCGTTTTCCTGATCGCTTCCTGGAATCGCGCCTGAGTGAAGATGATGATCTGGAGTTTGAAGTGGAATTTGAATTTCCACGCCATATGGAACAATTGGTAGATACCAGTTTCCTGGAAAACTTCAGCATCCGGGATGTGTATTACGATTGTCTGGACAAAGGCGAGAAAGGAAAGCTCGCCGTCAATTTGTCATTGACAAACCATTGCGAAGGAATTGTGCGTAAAACCAAAGATCTGGATGATGCCATTCAGATTGTGAATGCACTCCAGGATCATATTGAACACCGTTTGAAAACATATACAAAGTGTATTGCGAAAAGCACCCCGAATTACTTCAAATACCTGATGGAAACATACAACCGTCAATTGCGCCAGGAAATCAGGATGAAATTTGATGAGATGGAAATGGAAACCGAAGAAGCGAATTCCAATTAGAAGTACCTGGTATTTATTATCGGGGCACTTCAAAATGTTGGTATAGAGTCCGTTAATAATTGATTAATAATTCTGTCGTATCGAAAGGAACTGTGTTTACCTGTAAAGTCCCGTTATTGGTTGTTCCCAGTACATCGTAATAAATCTGGTATATAGTGTTTCCGTTATTGATACAGTATACAGATTCATCAGTGACATACTGAATCTGGATTTCGCCGGTCGGGCAGCATTCGGTACAGCCGTTTTTCCCGGATTGCTTGAAGTATTTGATGATTTTCGTTCCATCACTTGTAAAATGTAATTTCACCCATGATTTTGCGTACAGATCGAAATTGAAGGCATTGTCCTTATCCAGGGATAAATCTTCCAGTGTTACGGTCGTTCCGTCCGAAAAATAATTGTCCTTGCTCACGGATATGGTAATACTTTGATATTTCTCCCGTTTTAATTCGTAGGTGTAATTTCCGCTGGCATCGGTTGTCAGAGTTGCCAGGGTCGTACCAGCCTGGTTCGTGGTCGATGTAGCCTTAATAATAATCTGTGCTCCTGCCATTGGCATATTGAACGTGGAATCGTAAATAATTCCTTTGATCTGATAACTTAAATTTTTCTTCTTACAGGAGTTAGAAGAGAAAAGCACCAGGATTATGAAAAGAAAGCTTAGTTTATTCATGAGATTAAATAAAATAATTAATAAATAATCTTGTTTTAAAACAGTTTAATCACAGTATTTTGCTCTGAAAACTTGTTAATAAAGTTCGGGAAATCAAAATTTTATCAATTGTTTTTGTTTGTTTCAAATCTTGAAAACTCCAATTAAAATGAAGTTATGCGAGTTTATTAACTATAATCGTTGAAATAAAAAATATTTACTTTTTTTAACAATGTGAGTCAATTCGGAATAAAGATATTATTTTCGCTCTGTAACTCAAAATTTATATGATTATGTCAGAAACATTAGACACAATAACAACCTCAAAAAGGCCCACATTTTTAACAGTTCTGTGCATCCTTACTTTTATTGGTTCAGGATTAGGTGTACTTGGTGGAATTTTAGGATTAGTAGGTAGCTCTGCGCTTGCTTCATTTGCTCCTGCAGCAGGTGGATCTGTAATTTGGGCAATCATTTCTTTAGCTGGATCTGCTCTTTGTCTTTTTGGAGCAATCCAAATGTGGGGATTGAAGAAGTCCGGATTTACGTTGTATTTGCTGGGTTCCTTGATTGCAGTAGCTGTAAGTATTATCAATGCTGCAACTGCTTCAGTTGTAGTATCCGAAATTGGAGCGATGGGCCCCAACAATGATTATAATGCACTTGCAGGAGCAGCTAATGCAGTGATGTGGACTAGTGTAATTATAGGAATAATTATTACTATTGTTTTTGTATTAATGTACAATGCAAACAGAAGACATTTGGTTAAATAATTGCATCAATGCTAAGGAAAAGGCGGATTTCGATCTGCCTTTTTTCGTATATGTTTGTTTGATAAACAGGAAATAATCAATTTTGTTTTGATAAGATATGCAAAACTGGAAAACGGAAGAATCTGTTAAAGCTTGGAAGTACAGCTCAAAAACAGGAGGTTGTTGTTCTTGCTGGTGATTTGTATTCTGACTTGGGTTGTCACTCTATTCTCTGTCAATGATCTTTTTGGCCCTGGTTACATCCAATGTGATTCAAGCTTTCCAGGAAGTTTCTACTGAATTGAATGGGATGGTGTTTTTCGGTATTCTTTTGAACTTATTTCTGATGGCATTTGTTATGATGTATACACTCGAAATGAATAAGTTGAATAAAAAACAATTTCTGTTGACTTTTAACAAAAATGAACTAATTTCGATATTTAACTAAATTTATATTTTATGTACAAAACAAATCCTTTTGCAGGAGAATTTTTAGCACTTGGTGTTGGAATACTACTACTTTACCTGATTATCCTGGCAGGTGTGCTATTGTTAGCTATATTTTATTACAAAACATTCATTGATACCATGTCATATATCAGACCACAAAACAGATTGACGGGAGTAGCAAACGTTTTGTTTATGTGGATTCCGTTATTCAATCTGGTCTACGGGTTTATTGTCTATCCGAAGATTTGTGATTCGATTAAAAATGAATACAGGTCTCACGGTTTGTCCGAAGATGGTGATTTCGGTAAAAGTCTGGCGATTACAATGTGCGCTCTTTCTTTTGGAGCATTTATCCCTTTGGTCAATTTCATTGCTCCTTTGGCAATATTGATCGTCTGGATCATTTTCTGGGTAAAAATCAATGGCTACAAAGAGACATTGATGCAGAAAAATGCCGGTGGATTCTCATCTGAGGCCGGAGGAACAATTTCAGTAAGCTCGGATTTATTGGATTAATCAATTTGTTAAGATAAACTGATGTTAGATACACTAGATCAGAATATTGAGTTGGAGGTAGATAAGCTAAGGATTGTTCGATTAAAGAAAATTTGCTGGTCACCACAAAATGGGCGCGCTTCTTAGCGATTATTGGGTTCGTTTTTGCTGGTATAATGGGAATTGTTTTGTAGCATCGCTTGCGGGTGGTTTTACGCCATTGATCCTGGTTTCTATTGTTTACATTGGATTAACGATTGTAATGATTTTTCCGGCTTTATACCTGATTCGTTTTGCAGCTTCGATTGAAA
Organism: Fluviicola sp.; assembly: GCA_031260455.1. Taxonomy (GTDB): domain Bacteria; phylum Bacteroidota; class Bacteroidia; order Flavobacteriales_D; family Crocinitomicaceae; genus Fluviicola. The sequence continues at coordinate 44,082 of JAIRJW010000047.1, read as the reverse complement.
AAGGATTGAACTCAAACAGGCAGGGAGAGTTCGATTATGCCATTCAAAGCATGAAGTCACTGTTTAAATTCAGCGGTATTTATGTCATCGTAGTAGTTGTTATGTACATCATTTATGTCCTGGTGCTTGTCAGGCTGGGATTTAACAGAGCATTTTGATTCAAACAGCAATAAAGATTTGAAAAGGTTTCGGTATCGCGGAACCTTTTTTGTTTTATACTGGTTGAATTGGGGCAATTTTTCGCATGGAATGTTATCTTTGGTTTTTATAAAAAATGAATCATGTCTGACGATAAAAAAATCATATTCTCCATGATTGGGGTTTCCAAGGTAACTCCCCAGGGAAAGCAAATCATTAAAAATATTTACCTGTCATTTTTCTACGGAGCGAAAATCGGAATTATCGGTTTAAACGGTTCCGGTAAATCGACAGTGATGAAGATTATTGCAGGACTGGATAAATCTTACCAGGGCGATGTGGTTTTTTCACCGGGGTACTCAGTGGGTTATTTGCCGCAGGAACCTGAACTGGATCTGAAAAAAACCGTGAAGGAGGTGGTAATGGAAGGTGTTCAGGAAGTGGTTGATATCTTGAAAGAATATGAAGATATCAATGCTGCTTTTATGGATGAAGAAGTGTTGAGTGATCCGGATAAAATGGACAAGCTGATCGCTCGTCAGGGAGTGGTTCAGGATAAAATCGATGCGGTTGATGCCTGGGAGCTGGACAACAAACTGGAACGTGCAATGGATGCTTTGCGCTGTCCGCCGGATGACCAGTTGATTGAAACACTTTCCGGAGGAGAGAAACGTCGTGTTGCTTTATGCCGTTTGTTGCTGCAGAATCCGGATATTCTTTTGCTGGATGAACCAACCAACCACCTGGATGCAGAGTCGATTGACTGGTTGGAGCAGCACTTGCAACAGTACAAAGGAACGGTAATTGCCGTAACGCACGACCGTTACTTCCTGGATAATGTAGCCGGTTGGATTCTGGAGTTGGACCGGGGAGAAGGAATTCCATGGAAAGGAAACTATTCTTCCTGGCTGGAGCAGAAAGGAAAACGCCTGGCAGAAGAAGAAAAAACAGAATCCAAACGCCAGAAAATGCTTGCCCGCGAGTTGGAATGGGTGAGAATGAACCCAAAAGGCCGTCACGCGAAAAACAAAGCGCGTATTCAGAACTATGACAAAATGATGTCGGAAGAAATGAAAGATAAGGAAGTGAAACTGGAAATTCCGATTCCGAATGGTCCGCGCTTAGGAAATAACGTCATCAATGCGGAGCACGTCATGAAAGCATTCGGAGATAAATTGTTGTATGACGACCTGAATTTCAAGCTTCCTCCGGCGGGAATCGTTGGAATTATCGGGCCGAATGGTGCCGGTAAAACGACAATCTTCAAAATGATCATGGATGAATTACAGCCCGATAAAGGAACTTTTGCGATCGGTGAGACTGTGAAAATCGGATATGTGGACCAAACGCACAAAGATATCTCCCCGGAGAAAACTGTATTTGAAGTAATCGGAGGCGGAAACGAATTCATTGAGATTGGAAACCAAAAATTCAATGCGCGTGCTTACCTGTCAAAATTCAATTTCGCAGGGGCAGATCAAAGTAAGAAAGTAGGAGTGCTTTCTGGTGGGGAAAGAAACCGCTTACATCTGGCAATGACTTTGATGACAGAAGCAAACGTGCTATTGCTGGATGAGCCTACGAACGATATCGATGTGAATACTTTGCGTGCTTTGGAAGAAGGAATCGAAAGTTTCGCAGGTTGTGCAGTAGTAATTTCTCACGATCGCTGGTTTCTGGATCGCATCTGTACACATATCCTGGCATTTGAAGGAGATTCAGATGTGGTTTGGTTTGAAGGTTCGTACTCCGAATACGAGGAAAACAAGCGCAAGCGCCTGGGAGATGCTGCTCCGAAGCGGATTAAATATCGAAAACTGGTTTAAAATAAGAGAATTATCAATGGTTTAATGCTCAAAGTTTAATAATTGATAATTTTCTTCAAATTAAAAATTTGAAGAAATGGATCCACTGCACGGAATAACGCTGGAACGAATGATCACCGAATTGGTGGATGAATTCGGTTTTGAGCGCCTGGGAAAATTAATTCCCGTTAATTGTTTTATTAATGAGCCGAGCGTGAAATCCAGCCTGAAATTTTTGCGTAAAACACCATGGGCGAGAGCTAAAGTGGAGGACTTGTACATTAACAGAATTGTAAATATCAGAAACAGTTGAATAATTCCGAATTACAAATGAGAAATTCTGATTTTGGATATTTAATTCGCAATTGATCAAATTATGGAAGTAAGAAATTTAGAACCGAATGCATTGTGGAATCACTTTGCAGATTTGAATGCAGTGCCAAGAGCATCTAAGAAAGAGGAACGTGTAATCGCGTTTATGATAGAATTCGGAAAATCACTGGGATTGGAAACTATCCAGGATAAAATCGGGAATGTGGTGATCAAAAAGCCTGCAACTGCTGGAATGGAAGGTCGCCAAACCATTGTAATGCAGTCACATCTGGACATGGTTCACCAGAAAAATTCCGATACTATCTTCGATTTTGATGAACAGGGAATTGAAATGATTGTAAACGGCGACTGGGTAAGAGCAAACGGAACGACTCTTGGTGCGGATAACGGAATCGGAGTAGCAGCCATTATGACCATTTTGAAATCAACAGACATTCCACATCCTGCAATCGAAGCGTTGTTTACGATTGATGAAGAGACCGGAATGACCGGAGCATTGCAGGTGGATGCTTCCAATATTACGGGAACTATTTTATTGAACCTGGATACGGAAGATGATGATGAATTGTCTGTCGGGTGCGCCGGAGGAATTGATACCAATACGACTACGGAGATTACTTATGAAGATTTGCCGAATAATTACTTATGTGTTGAAATCCGTTTGAGAGGATTGCTGGGTGGTCATTCCGGGATGGATATCCATCTGGGAAGAGGAAATGCCAACAAGTGGATGAATCGTTTCCTGTATCATGTGATGTCGGTAACAGATGTGCGTTTATGCTCTTTGGACGGAGGAAGTTTGAGAAATGCTATTCCGCGTGAAAGCACAGCTGTTATAGCGATTTTGAAAAACGAAAAGACCCGGTTTCACCAGGCTGCAGATGAAATCATTGCACAAATTAAAGCAGAATTCCATACGATAGAGAAAGATGCGAACTGGATAATTTCTGAAACTTCAGATTTAAACAGAGTAGTTAATCATGTTGATTTTGAACGAATTGTAAATTCAATTTATGCTGTTCATAATGGAGTTTTCCGCATGAGCCCATTGATCCCCGGCTTGGTGGAGGCTTCTTCCAGCCTGGCAAAAGTAATGGTTGGAGACGGGAAATATACGACACAATCGCTGCAGCGCAGCTCCGTGGAATCTTCCAGGACGGATGTAGCGAATGCCATTCGTACAGCTTTTGAAAGTGCGGGCGTGGCTGTTGTCCAAAATGGTGATTATCCGGGATGGGAACCAAATCCGGATTCAGTAATCCTGAATCTCATGGCGGATTTGTACCGGGAGAAATTCAATGCAGAACCGGATATCAAAGCATGCCATGCCGGTTTGGAATGTGGAATTCTTGGGAAACACTTCCCGGGAATGGATATGATTTCTTTCGGGCCGAACATTCGCGGTGCGCATTCTCCGGATGAATGTGTTCAGATTTCATCCGTTCAGAAGTTCTGGGATTATTTACTGGAAATATTGAAACGGATACCGGAGTAATTGCAATTTTCAGAATATGCCTTTAATCTGGCGAATTTGAGCTAAATTCACCTAATGGATGAACATCAATTGGTAATATTGGCAAAAACAAAAATGCCTTTCGGAAAATACAAAGACCGGTATTTGATCCATTTACCGGGAAATTACTTGGTTTGGTTCAAACAGAATGGATTTCCTCCAGGAAAACTGGGACAACAACTTGAATTGATCTATGAAATCAAAATGAATGGACTGGAGCATTTGATTTATCCGTTAATGCCTAAATAATGGATAAGGAGGATTTAAATCAGTTTTTGGACTCGTTGCTTCAATCAGAAACCGGGAGTAGCAAACATCTGTCGGGAGCATAAAGAGAATATGGAATGATTGTCTTAGGTATCATATTACTGATGCTTTTTTGCCTGCTGATTATCATTCTTTTCAGAAGATATCGGTCGGACGTAAAAGAACAGAAGCTTAGTTCGGAACTTGTTTTAAAAAGGAGCTTTCAGCCTCCGGCAGGGAAGAAGAACGAAAAAACAGTCTTTCAGATTTACATTTTGCTTTCCGCGTGGATAATGCGTAAAAATTCAACAAAATCATTTGAAAAACAATTGTTTGTAGTTGTTTATATTCATGATAAATTTAAGATAGATTCGCTTGAAATTGCCCATGAGCTAGACTTGGTGAATGAAACGTCTATTCATGTGAGAAGTGTTGCGAACTGGATTGTGCGAAAAATGACTGATACAAAAGACCGGGCAGATCTGGTTGATTTTCTCATGAATCTTGTTTTTGCAGATGGAGATATGATTGACCGCGAATTCACAGCTTTGATCCGTCTGGGAGAATTGATCGGGGTGCGTTCAATATACATTGAAAATAAAATCATTGAGTTTCGTAAACGAATCTTTGGCCAGGCAAATAATGCCCGTTTGTATGAGATTGCAAATAGCGGAACTCGCAGAAAATTTGCTTTAGCCATCCTGAGTTTGAGTTCAAATGCTACAAATGAAGCGATTAAAAAGCGCTACCGGACGCTTGCAAAAAGATACCATCCTGATAGTAATCCGGGGCTTTCCCAAGAGGAAATGATGGAAAATGCCCAACGTTTTCTGGAAGTTCAGGATGCTTATGAGGAACTGATTTCTGATTGATTTTTATTGTTACATATGTAATAGATCTTGTTTCTAAACATATTTTATTTATAATCAATTTGTTATTATTATTTGTTTGACCTTTATCATTAAATATAAATCAACCCGATTTGATTTTTTTTAATGATTTTGTAACCTAATTCAAAATAGTGGCGTAAACGGGAGCAGATTGAATTTATAATATTATGGAAAGCATGATGATTAATAGCGTAATTAACCTGGCAAAAAACAAACTGGCACGTCATAAGGCTATGGGAAAGGATAGTAATCTGAGTATTGTTGAAGTTGCTCAATTAATGGATTTGGTTACGTTTGGACCTAACCCATCCCAGGCCAAAAATAGTTCACTTTTCTTTAGTTATAGCTCTAATTAGTTGTCATAAAAACAGATAGAATGAAAAGAGCGCATTTTCTGGTGGCTCTTTTTATTTTAAATTGTTACAAATGTAAATTATTTGAAATGTAAAAAATACGTTACATTTGTGATTATGGAAATCAAAGATCGTTTGAGAATGATAATGGATTCACATAAGCTGAATGCGGGTTCCTTCGCTGACCGGATCGGAGTGCAGCGCTCGAATGTGAGCCATGTATTGAGCGGCAGAAACAAGCCGGGTTTTGATTTTATGGAGAAACTGTTACTCGCTTTTCCGCGTGTCTCTGCCGAATGGTTGTTTACAGGTCGGCAAACTCTTGTTAAAAAGACAGATTTGATGAAGGAAAGCGAGGAGATTTCAGATGCTTTGGAGCTACAAACGCAAAGAAAATCTGCCCGTTACGGAACGGGTAAGAAAATCGTTAAAACATTGATTTTCTATGAGGATTTTACTTTTGATGTGTTTCTTCCTAATGAGAAATGATTCCTGACCCTACCAGTTCTTCTCCTATATAAAGAGCGGCAAACTGTCCCGGGGCTATCCCGCGTTGTTTCTGGTCAAATAAAATGTAGAAACCGCTTTCCAGCCTGGTAAGGGTTCCTTTTTGTAAAGGCTGGCGGTAGCGGATTCTGACCAGGAATTCTCTTTCTTCACCAATTTGCATTTTATAGGATGGGTTGACCCAATGCATTTCCCTGGATTCAATTTTCAACGCCCATTTGTTCAATCCCGGGTGCTCATCTTTTTGTCCGGAATATACCGTATTCGTTTCGATATCGATTCCGATTACAAACGACGGGTTTGGTCTTCCTCCAATATGTAGTCCTTTTCGTTGTCCGATTGTATAGAAATGTGCTCCGATATGTTTTTCAACACCAGTTCCCATATCGGGAGAGTAGATGAATCCCCTGCTGAGTTCGACTACATGGTCCAGATCAACCGGAATAGAAGAATATTTCTCAAACTGATCTTCATTATTATTGATTTCTATAACATTACCATGTTTAACTTGAAGTTTTTGTTGAAGAAACTCCGGAAGTGAAATTTTACCAACAAAACACAATCCTTGTGAATCTTTTTTATCCGCGGTAACCAAACCAATTTCTTTTGCAATGGCTCTAACCTCTGATTTTTGAAGATTTCCGATCGGGAAGAGGGCTTTGGAGAGCTGCTCCTGGGATAATTGGCACAGGAAATAGGATTGATCTTTGCTGGGGTCCAAACCTGCCAATAAGTGATGAATACCATCTTCGGTTGTTGTTCTACGGCAATAATGACCTGTTGCGACATAATCTGCCCCTAAATCCAGGGCTGCTTTCAGAAACACGTCGAATTTGATTTCCCGGTTACAAAGAATATCCGGGTTGGGAGTTCTGCCAGCTTCGTATTCGGCAAACATGTAATCCACGATTCGTTCTTTGTATTCTCTGCTCAGGTCCAGTACCTGGAACGGAATGCCTAAATGTTCAGCTACTAAAAGTGCGTCATTGCTGTCGTCAATCCACGGACAATCGTTGGAGAGTGTTACGGTTTCATCGTGCCAGTTACGCATGAAAAGCCCTATCACTTCATAACCTTCCTGCAGCAGCAGATATGCGCCGACACTGGAATCTACTCCGCCTGATAGGCCTACAACCACTCTTTTCATGTTGCAAATTTACGAACTTTTGAGGAGGTGGCCCATTCCAGGACATATTAATCCGTTCGTATTACGCTGTACGGCTTCCGAAGCGGATTTCAAAGAAAAAGTTCCATCGTTGCTGGGATTTGGATAAAGCCGTATTCGTTGTTGTGCTACTGATTCTTCTAACATATTGTCAGGAACAGCTTCCAAACGCTTTTCCACGGAGTTGTAGGCTAATTCGAAAATCCCGACCGGAATGACGATGATCTCTTGGTCGAAATCCATTTTTCCAGCATAGCTGTATGCGGTATTGAAAAGTTATTTTATAGGTTTTTACATTTCATAATCTTTGTAAGCCAGGAGATAGGCCGTTCTTTGTTCATCGTGGATCAAATCTGATGTAATGAAGGACCTCGGAAGCCGAAAAGCGAAATAGAATGCTCCTGACAGGGTTTCAGCATTCTCATCGTTTTCGTGGTTTTGTAAACAGGTAACACATCTTTCATTCGTCTAAATAATCGTTAATGGAAATGAAACCCTGAAAAAAAGTCATATTTTCGTTTCATGAAACTAATTGTTCCAATCTTATTACTTTTATCTGGGATGACTTATGGGCAAAAACCCTGTGACAAGGTCTGGCTGAAAGGAAAAGTAGAAGATACTTTGAATAAGCACACTTTTTTGAACCTGATGGTCGTGAATACAACTACCGGAGAGGGGGTTTTTGGTCAGCCCAACGGAACTTTCGGAGTGTATGTCGGAGATAACGATTCAATTATTCTGTCAGTAAAAGGATATGAACGTTATGGCTTTCGTGTTAAGGGGGATTCTTCCTGCCATTACGAAATTTATGCGGCTGTTGAGCGTAAAGCTCACCAGATTGAAGAAGTTGTGATTAAGCCTTTGAAATCGATTCAACAGATTAAGGAAGAGCGCGCGGACCTGGCATTGCGTGAAACCAGGACTATCACGGGAATTGAAGCATTTCAAAGCCCGATAACGGCACTTTACCAGCGTTTTTCAAAAAGGGAGCAATCGAAAAGCCTGGTAGCTCAGAAAGAATACGCGGATAAGAAAGAAGAACTTGTCCAGGAATTATTGCGTTTGTATGTTTCCTACGACATCATCAAACTGAGTCAGGATGATTTCCTGGATTTCATACACTTTATGGCTATGGACGAAGATTTTCTCAAAACAGCGTCTGACATGGAGTTGGTTACTTTTATTAAGGATAAGCTGGAGCATTACCTGCTTCTACATCCGGAGAAAGAGTAAAGTGCATATAGACATCCAGTATTGGCGGGACAAGTCATGCCCCTTTTGCTAGCAGACAAAGCTTATCTCGTTTCCACAGATGATTTAATAACCTGAGATTCGCCCCGGATTAATCTTCCGTCAGGTAGGGATTGCTTTCCTCGATCAACTGCTTCTCGTACATCTCGCGGTAGCGACTGTCTTTTCCGAGCAGATCGGTTGGTTTTCCTTCTTCCACGATTCGTCCGTCATCAAGTACCAGGATGTAATCCGCATTTCGGAGACTGGAAATCCGGTGACTGACAATTACAGTGGTTATCTGGCTTTCCTTATTCAGTTTTTTCAGGTTGCGCAGGATAATTTCCTCTGTTTCGGTATCTACTGCTGATAAACAATCGTCCAGTAGAAGGATTTGAGGTTTGCGGATCAGGGCGCGTGCAATGCTCACACGTTGTTTTTGTCCACCGGAAAGATTGACTCCACGCTCGCCAAGCAACGTTTCAAATTTTTCGGGAAAGGCTTCAATATTGTGTAAAACATGGGCGTTTTTAGCCGCTTCTTCAATTTCCTCCTGTGAAACGGTTTCCAGGTCCAATGCTCCGAAAGCGATATTGTTTTTAATTGTATCTGAGAATAAAAACACATCCTGCGGGACCACCGAAATCTGCTTGCGGTATTCGCCCAGATTCACAGAAGCCAGTTCTTCCCGGTTGTAAATGACTTTTCCGGAAGAAGGATCAAGCTGGCGCACGATTAATTGCAGAAGTGTTGACTTGCCGGATCCGGTTTTCCCGATAATTCCCAGCGATTCGCCTCGTCTCAGGGTGAAATTAATGTTGGAAAGAACGTCCGGGAGATCTGGTTTGTAACGAAATGACACGTGCTCGAAACGAATTTCTTCAAAAGTTTCAACTGGGTTCTGATTGGTATTTTTAATAGCTGGTTCCGTTCTTAAAAATTCATTGATGCGTTCCTGGGAGGCAGCTGCACGCTGGTTGATGCTCGTAACCCAGCCAATACTGGCAAAAGGCCAGGTCAAGTTGTAAATAAGCAGGATAATGGTAAGTATCTGACCTGTTGTTACACCGCTTTTCACATCGAAAGTGGCAATTCCTCCGATGTAAATACTCAATAAAGTACTTGTACCGATCAATAAAGAAATGGTTGGTGTGAAAAGTGCGTTGGTACGAACCAGGCGCATGGTCTTTTTCAGGTAGGATTGAGAGCTTTCTTCAAAATTCTCCCTGGCATGTTTCTCCTGAATGTAGGCTTTGATCACACGAATTCCGGAAAAGGTTTCTTGTCCGAGTGTACTTAGCCGGGATTGTTCTTTTTGCACGTCTTTACTGAGCTTGTTCATGCGGGTTGAAACCAGGTAGATCAGAACAGCCATAACCGGAAGCGGAACCAATGCGTAAAAAGCCAGCTCTGTGTTGATCTTCAGCATCTGGTAGAGACTGAAAGGAAAGAGCGCAATCAGGTTGACGGAATACATAATTCCCGGACCAAGGTACTGTCTCACTTGTGAAACATCTTCGGAAATCCGGTTCATTAAATCCCCGGTCGACTGACTTTTGTAAAACTTGTAATCCAGTTGCTGGTATTTTTCGAAAATCTCATTTTTCAGGTCAAATTCAATGTATCGTGACATTACGATCAGTGTCTGCCGGGTGAGGAAGAGAAAAAATCCTTTAATAATGTTAAAAAGAATGACAAATCCGGCCAGGCTGATAGCTGTCAGAAAAAGGGTTTCTCCCGGACCAAGAGTTTTGTTTCCTTTCAGAATATCCATGGATTCACCGATAATAACGGGAATCCTGGCTCCAAAATAATTGTTAATGATGATAAAAAGGATACCAAGCAGTAAGCGCCAGCGGTATTTATAGAAATATTTGTTTAAATAGCTTAGAGACTTCATCCGATAAATTTCCTATTTTTGCGAGCGCTATTGCAATTTTGTTCGAATTACAAAATTAGCCATTCGCATTGAAATAAAGATTAAAACTCGCGTATGTTTGAAGTAAAAGAAGTCAAAGATTTAAATCTGGCTGAAAACCCCGTTATTTCTCAAATGAGTATGTATGGCCACGAACAGTTGTTGTTCTGTAACGATACTGCAACCGGCCTGAAAGCAATTATTGCTGTACATAATACTGTTCTCGGCCCCGCATTGGGAGGAACGCGCATGTGGATGTATAACAATGAAATGGAGGCTCTAAATGACGTATTGCGTCTTTCCAGAGGGATGACATATAAGAATTCAATTTCAGGATTGAATCTGGGGGGAGGAAAAGCAGTGATCATCGGAGATTCCCGTTCAATGAAATCTGAAGCTTTATTCCGTCGTTTTGGGAAATTTGTAAATTCCCTGGCAGGAAAATATATTACTGCTGAAGATGTGGGTATCTCTCCTGCAGACATGGTGCTGGTTTCGATGGAAACAGACCACGTGGTAGGTTTGCCGGGAAAAAGTGGCGATCCTTCTCCTGTAACAGCTTATGGCGTATACATGGGGATGAAAGCGTGCGCAGGCCAGCAGTTCGGTTCTGATTCTCTGTCTGGAAAGAAAGTAGCGGTACAAGGTGTCGGTCATGTGGGTGAATACCTTGTAAAACACTTAGTTGCTGAAGGAGCAGACGTAACGGTAACGGATATTCACGAAGAAACCCTGAAGCGTGTTGCAACTCAGTACGGAGTAAAAGTGGTTGGTCTGGATGAGATTTATGATGTGCCAATGGATATTTACGCTCCTTGTGCCTTGGGTGCAACTGTAAATGATAATACTATTAACCGTTTGAAGTGTTCAATCATTTCCGGAGCTGCGAATAATCAGCTGGCAAATGAAAAAGTACATGGACAACTGGTTAAAGACAAAGGAATTATTTATGCTCCTGACTTTGCTCTGAATGCAGGTGGTGTGATCAATTGTTATTCCGAAGTGGCTGATTTGCCGTTGGAATGGTCAATGAAGAAAGCGGAAGACATCTATACAACAATCGGAAATATTGTTTCCCGTTCAAGTGCAGAAGGTGTTCCGACTTACCAGATCGCGAACAAAATGGCTGAAGAACGCATTGAGTCAATCGGTAAAGTAAAATTGCCACTATAAAAAGACAGGAGTAGTTACGAATGCTGAACAGAAGACATCTACGTATTAAGGTTTTACAGGCGCTTTATGCTTATTTCCAGGGAGAAGAGGACAGTCTCAGGAAAACAGAGAATGAACTGATGCAGGCAGTGGATCGCATTTACGATTTGTATTTGTATCTGTTGCTGACTTTCGGGGAATTAAAAGAGATTGCAGAACATCGGATTGAAGAAAATAAAAAGAAGATCCGTCCGAAAACAGAAGATCTGAATCCGAACCGCAAATTTGTGGATTCTGCCATCATTCAGCTCTTGCAGGATAGTTATTCGCTGCGTGAGGCATCCGAAGATCGTTCCGTAAACTGGATCGGTGATGACCACCATGAGATGTTCCGGAAAATGTTCCTGCAAATGAGAGAAAGTGAAACGTATTTCTCTTACATGAATAACGAACTGACCGGTTTTGAAGAAGACAAAAATTTCATGATCAGTCTGTTCAAGACCGAGATTGCCAATTCGCCGCTGATTTATCATTTCTTCGAAGAAAAGAGTATTCACTGGCTGGATGATATTGATCTGGCATGCCAGATGGTAATCAAATCCATTAAATTGATGGAGGAGGGGGAAAAATTCGTTGTCATGCCTCTGTACAAGGATAAAGAAGATGAACAGGAATTTTTGCAGACACTGTTGCGGAAAACCATTTCCCTGGATTCGGAAAATCTGAAACTGATCGACGAAATGACTGACAACTGGGAGTTGGAGCGCATTGCTAAAATGGACATTTTACTTTTGAAAATGGCAATTACAGAGCTTCAGGTCTTCAAAAATATTCCGAAAAAGGTAACTTTAAATGAGTATATCGAAATCTCTAAGTTCTATTCAACACCAAAAAGTCATGGATTTATCAACGGAATCCTGGACAAAGCTGTTGACAGATTAGTAAAAGATGGAAAAATTTCTAAACTCGGAAGAGGTTTAATGGATTAATGTTATGAAAAAAATCGTGTTTTTAGGCTTGGCCTTATCATTTTTAACAGCTTGTAGTTCTGATTCTCCTTCGGAAGTGGTCGGATACAAGACAACTATGAAAATACAAAGTGTGTACAATGCGGGGAAAATTGCAAGGGGTGAAGTGATCCACGCAAAATTTCCAGTTGAAAATACAGGTGATTATCCGTTGGTGATGTCTGATGTATCAGGATCGTGTTCCTGTACGGTTGCCGATTGGAGCAAGGACCCGATTCCTCCGGGAGAAAAAGGCTACGTGAAAGCAGACGTGAAAACAGAATCGTTTTCCGAAGGTCCTGTGACCAGAAGCGTGACAATTTTGTCCAATACAACTCCTCCAGGCACCAAAGTGGTGATTGAGGCAAATATTATTAAGTAAATAATTAAATAAAAATAGAGTTATGCAAATTATAATGCTCGTATTGATGTTGGTGGTGTTTTATTTCTTTTTGATTCGCCCGCAACAAAAAAAGCAAAAAGATCTGAAAGCTTTTCGCGAGAACCTGAAACAGGGAGATAAAGTGGTTACAATCGGTGGAATTCACGGAAAAATCCTAGAAATTACCGATTCAACTGTTTTGATCAGTTCAGAAGGTACTAAATTGCGTTTTGAAAAATCTGCTATTTCTACAGCAGTTGCTGAAAACCTAGGAGTACAGGCTTAATTAGTTCAATCTACAGGATAAGAATTCATAAGCATCGCTGTTTGGCGGTGCTTTTTTGTTAACCGGAAATAAAAAAGTCGGGATGAAAAAATTTTCGCCCCGACTTTTCATTCCTGATATTGATATCAATCTATATTCTCAATAATCATCGCAGAAGCACCACCGCCTCCGTTGCAGATTCCGGCACCTCCGATTTTTCCACCGTTTTGTTTCAGTACATGAATTAAAGTAACGATGATACGTGAGCCGGAGTTTCCAAGCGGATGCCCCAAAGCCACGGCTCCGCCGTTTACATCCACTTTTGCAGGGTTTAATCCTAACAATTTGGTATTGGCTAAACCAACTACTGAAAATGCCTGGTTCAATTCCCAGAAATCAACCTGACTGGTAGTCATACCTGCTTTGTCCAGTGCTTTTGAAACTGCTTTTGAGGGAGCGGTTGTAAACCATTCCGGCTCGTGAGCTGCATCAGCATAGCTGACAATTTTTGCTATGGGTTTCAATCCGTGTTTCTCAACAGCTTCCTTGGACGCCAGGATCAACGCAGAAGCACCATCATTCAAAGTAGATGCGTTCGCTGCAGTGATGGTTCCATCTTTGTCAAAAGCAGGTTTCAAAGCAGGAATCTTGTCCAGGAATACATTTTTGTATTCCTCATCTTCCGTTATTAAAATCGGATCTCCTTTACGCTGAGGAACGGAAACACCAACGATTTCATCTTTAAATTTTCCTACTTCCCAAGCCGCTGCTGCGCGTTTATAGGAAGTAATTGCAAAATTATCCTGATCCTCACGGGAGAATTCATATTTTTTAGCCGCTAATTCAGCACAGTTTCCCATTGGAACTTTGCTGTAAACATCTAACAAGCCGTCTTTGGTGATTCCATCCAGCATAGCGATATTTCCGAATTTTACACCGTTTCTTCCATCCAGGTAATGAGGAGTCTGACTCATGTTTTCCATTCCGCCAGCTATGATAATTTCGTTATCACCGGCAAAGATTGTTTGAGCACCCAATATGATTGCTTTCATTCCGGAAGCACATACTTTATTAACAGTTGTACAGGGAACCGTATTTGGTAAACCAGCCCCTAAAGCTGCCTGTCGTGCAGGAGCCTGACCAACACCAGCCTGGAGCACATTTCCAATGAATACTTCATCAATTAAATGTGGAGCTACACCAGATTTCTCCAATGCTCCTTTAATGGCAACCGATCCCAGCTGAGTAGCAGAGATGGATGATAAACCTCCCATAAATGCTCCTATTGGGGTGCGCACCGCTGCGATAATGTATACTTCTTTTGACATAGCAATTTTAAATTTCGATGACGAATTTACTCAATTTTCTTCTCTTGCTTGTTTATTGTGGTGGATTATATAGCCTGTTTGTTAATTAGTTTATTGATTTAACTAAATTTGTGGAATTAAAAAACTAAATGATTTTATGAAAATCACTCTTCTATTCGTGACGATGTTCACTGGCTTTCTCGTTTTTTCTCAAACGGATTCTGAAAAATTGCGTGATGATTTAAAAAAGTTAGATGCGGTACATGATTCACTGCTTCCGAAGAAGTATTGGAAGTATACGAGTTTGTTTGGTTTGTCTGCCTCTCAAACTGCTTTTGTAAACTGGGCTGCAGGAGGTAGAAATAATATTGCTGTACTGGGTTTTATTGATTTTACAGCTACATACGAAAAACGTCATTTTAAATGGACAAACGATGTGAAACTGGCACTTGGTGGAATGTACTATAGTGATTCTGTAGGAAAAAAACAAGGGCTTCAAAAAACAGATGACCGAATAGATTTAGCATCTTCTGTGGGATACGAATTCAAAAAGTCCTGGTTTTTGACAGCAATTGGGGGGTTCAGAACACAATTTTTGAATGGATACAACTTTCCGAATGATTCCGTTCCGATCTCTACTTTTATGGCTCCAGGATACGTTAATTTCTCTCTTGGAATCGAATATGCTCCGGTAGATTATTTCAGTGTTTATTTGTCTCCGATTGCATCTAAAATGACTTTTGTACGTGATCAGCGCCTGGCAGATGCCGGTGCTTTTGGCATACAAGCTGCAAAATTCGATGGCAGCGGAAATCTGATCAAACATGGTTTGCGTTTTCGCAATGAAATAGGGGCATATTTTAGGATTCGCTTCCAGAAAGAGATTTTTAAGAATATTGAAATGAAAACACGCCTGGAATTGTTTAGTAATTATGCACACAATCCCCAGAATGTCGATGTTAATTTTGAAAACATCTTCACTTTCAAAGTAAACAAATGGTTCCAGGCTTCGTTACAATGGAATCTGATTTATGATGATGACATCAAAATTCTCGATTCTAAAGGAAGAACAGGTCCGCGAACACAATTCAAATCCGTACTTGGCTTAGGAATTTCATACACTTTAACGAATGCGAAAAAGTAAAAAGCGTATTTTAGTCGCATGAATTACTTTTCTGATTATTCTTTATGGTGGTTGCTTCCTATTTCAATATTTGCCATAGGATTCTCGTTTTATTATTATTTCAGAACTGATCAGCGATCCGTATGGAATGTAAAACAACTGGGAGTTTTGTTTTCTTTCAGAGCTCTGGGGCTTTTTCTTTTGGGTTTGCTCTTGCTGGGATTAGTTTGGGAAACAATCAAATACCGGCCTGAGAAACCATTAATCATTACACTGGTAGATTCCTCAAGTTCCATGCTGAACTACAAGGACAGCAACCGCGTGAAAAAGGATATCGAAGGATTCCGGACGGCACTTCCTCAGGCTTTGGGAGAGGGATACGAATACCTGGATCTGGCTGTTGGAACAAGTGTACGGGACCTGGACCAGTTGGCTTTCAAAGATAAATCGACTGATCTGTCGGCGGGATTCAAACAAATCAAAGACCGTTTTTTCAACCGGAATATCGGAGCAATTGTGTTGATTTCCGATGGAAATTATAACCAGGGGGTGCACCCGATGTACGAGGCGGAGCGCATTGAACTGACTCCGGTTTTTGCATTGGCGGCAGGAGATACGACTTTAAAACGCGATATTGTTGTGCGCTCTGTCAGCTCCAATGAATTAGCATTCCTGAATAACGAATTTCCCGTTCAGACCCTGATTGACTTTCAACGGGTTCCTGCTGGTTCGTATCAGGTAAACTTACTGCAGGATGGAAAAGTTATTCAGTCTCAGAAAGCAACTGTAAGTAATACCAGTCTGGATCAGAAGGAGTTTTTATTCACAGTTCCGGCTAAAATCAAAGGGTATCATCGGTTCACTGTTTCCGTGCAGGCAATTAAAGGTGAATTTACGAAGGACAATAACCAGCAAAGTTGCTTTGTAGAGATAATCGATTCCAAAAGTAATGTATTGTTACTGGCAAGTGCACCGCATCCGGATGTGGCAGCTTTGCGATCAGTTTTCGAACTGGACCAGGAGGCTGTTGTGACTTCAGAATTAATGACGAATTATACGCTGGGAAATAAAATCCCGGATTTTGTGGTGTGGTATGAAAACGGGCTGCGTCCGAATGTGAATTTGTTCAAGCAGATCCAGGATCGGGGGATCCCGGTTTTGATGATCCTGGGACCGAATGTATCTACCAGCCTGATGCAGAATTATGGTTTGGCGATAAAAACGCCTACCGGAAATCAGTACGAAGATGTGTATCCTGTTTTGGCAGATGGTTTTAATTCTTTTGGGTTGTCTGCTGATTTTACTTCTTTGATTCCGGTCCTGACACCACTCAGAACCAAGTTCGGAGGCTATAAATTACCATCAAATAGTATCGTGGTGTTAAATCAGCGTGTGGGGAATGTTTCGAAGAACGATCCGTTGATTGCTGTTGCTCAGACACAGAAGGCAAAGATCGGTTTTATATTGGGAGAAGGTTTGTGGCGCTGGAAAATGAAGGAATTTATGCAGAAGAAAACAAGTGCTGGTTTCGAAGAATTTGTACAAAAGCTGACACAGTATATTTCCGTGAAACAAAACCGGGAACCTTTGCGGGTTACCTTGCCGAAACGCTTCAATACCATTGAAGATATCGTTTTCAAAGCAGAATTTTACAATGAGTCCATGGAGCTGATTACCACTCCTACTGTGGAAATGACGATCACCAAACGCGGTGGAAAAAGTTTTAAGCAATTGTTTTCCCCAACAGCAAACTTCTACCAGTTGAATGTGGGGCAATTGACATCCGGAACGTATGACTGGAAAGTCGTAGCGGATAACAACGGAAAGAAGTATCTGAAATCTGGTTCTTTTGCTGTGGATGAAATTTCACTGGAAGACCAGGATACCCGGGCAAATTTCTCAACGTTGAATCAACTGGCAGTTCAGTCGGATGGTTCGTATAAAACCCTGGATCAATACCAGGCTTTGATTCGGGAGATCAAAAAGCGTGGTGATATTACCACTGTTCAATACGAAGATACTGGATATCAGGAACTGATCGATTGGAAATGGATCTTTGCATTGATTATTCTGCTGTTTACTGCAGAGTGGTTTTTACGTCGCTGGTGGGGAAGTTATTAAGAGAATTTCGAAATCAATTATCAATTGATTTATTTTCTAAAGAATAATTCCGGAAATGCATCTTGTGGAGTATTGTCCAGTACACGAATTTTGAAAAATGATTGGAGAAAGCCGCTCCCATATCCGTAAAACTGGATACAAACAGCCAGAATGGAATAGGCACCAACTTTCAGGTTTTTGTTTTGTCCGCTTGAAAGTATCCCGATAAGCAGGAAGTAGGCGAGGAACAAAAAGGCCGGAAATACGATATGAAACAACAGCAATAGAACAGAAGCAATGGCTCCGAAAAGAAAGAGCGAAGGAAACCAGAATGTGATTTTTTTATATTCCGGATGCCATAAATCAAGTATCGGGCGGGCTTTTCCGAATTTATTTACCTGTTTGTAGAATTTTGCCCAGTCTATTCTGCGTTTGTGGTAAACGTAAGCATCCGGGAAAAGCTGCGTGCTATAGCCTTGTTTCCAAAGCCGGATAGATAAATCCGGATCTTCTCCGGGATGTATGTTTCCAAAACCACCGGAAGCTTCAAAAGCTTTTCGCGATAATCCCATATTGAAGCTACGTGGCTGAAATTTCGAAATAGCTTCTGATTTTCCTCTGATTCCTCCGGTTGTAATAAAAGAAGTCATCACAAAATTGATCGCTTTCTGAATGTCACTGAAAGAATCCAGTGCAGCATCCGGTCCGCCGAAGCAGTCAACCTTATATTTTTGAAGGCTCCGTTTTACACTGCTCAGGTAGCCGGGAGGAATGATACAATCCGAATCCAGAATGATGAAATAATCACCTTTTGCGCGTTTCATTCCGAAATTTCGGGAATCTCCCGGACCACTGTTCGGTTTGAAGTAATAGGAAATGGTGAGCTTATCCGTGTATTTTTCCACTACGTTCTGACACGTAACAGAAGAACCGTCTTCAACGATCACGATTTCGTATTCATTGGTATAATCCTGTACTGTCAGGCTTGCAAGTAATTCTTCTATTTCGTCGGGACGATTGTATACAGGAATAATCAGCGAAAAATACATCTTCAAACTTTACTTTGAACAAAGTTACTCTATTATCGCGGGAATAATTTCTTTTATTTCTTCAGCATATCGTTTGCCATCATTTGTTTGACGGTTTTTTCCATTCCTTCAACGGATCCGTCCAGGAAGATGACATTTCCTTCTCCTTTTTCAGCAAATTCTTTCACAGCTTCTGTCCACATGGAAAATAGAATCAGAGAAGTATCCAGATTTGCGGCTTTCATTTTTTCAGCAGCTTCTGTCATACCTCGCGCCACTTCTTCGCGGAACAAGGCTATTCCCTGACCTTTCAGCTGTGCGGCTTCTTTCTCAGCCTGTGCTGCAATTTTAATCGCATTTCCTTCTGCCTCTGCTGCTTTTGTTTTGGTAATTAATAAAGCCTGACCTTCATTTTCAGCGGCAGCTTTCAGGTTGTTGGAAGCTACGACTTTAGCCATGGAAGTCGTGATCTCCGCATCAAAGGTGATGTCATTCAATTGCAGGTCTATCAGGTGAAATCCCCAGGTTTCCAGTGTGTGATCCAGGCTTTCTTTTACATCGTCTACGATTTCACGACGGAGCAACAAAATCTCAGCTTGCTTTTTAGTAGCCACAAACCCACGTACAGAACCTTCAATAGTACGAATCAACGCCTGGATAAAACTACGCTGGTCAACGAACTTAAAGGCTACGTTTTTGATTGTTTCTTCATTGGAATCCAGTACAGCATAAACCAGCATGGCCTTGAAATATACATTTGCCTGGTCTTGAGTAATGGCCTGAAATTCCATTTCAATGGCACGGTTCTGAATGGAAACGCGATTATTGAGTTTTTCAAGGAAAGGGATTCGGAAATTCAGTCCCGGATGCATGATCCTGCGGTATTTTCCAAACATGGTAACAACAGCAATAGTTCCTTGTTGAACAGTTACAAAACTGAAAATAAGCAGGAGTACAATAACTCCGATTGGAATATATTTAATCTCGATCATAAGGGATAATTTGGAACAAACTTAGTCATAATTCAACATGTAAAGGTGAAAAATAAAGGTGTTTAATTATTAATTCCTAAATTAGGAATTCGTAATTAATTTAGTGGAGGATAGATTAAAAAAGTTTTTGTGTGTTATAAAATAAACTGAAAAGAAATCCGTTAATAGAAATAAAAACGCACTTTATTAAGCCTATGGTAAATAAATACTTGACTAAAATGCAAACGCAGGAAGTTACTGAGATTGCGAATCCATCCGCAGCCGTAATCAGTCAGATTCTGAATTACAGCAAGTCATTGGAAGTAAAGAAATTAAAGCGCAAAAAAGTGCTTTTGAATTTGAACTAAAAAAGAAGGGTCCTTAAATGGACCTTTTTCTTTGGTCTGAATTAAAGTAATTGTCAACAGACTTTATAATTGTGTTTGATCGGCGTGTAAGTTTATACATTAAAGCTTAAGATTTGCCTTGGCAATATCGCGATGAGAGATGTTGTTTTTAATCTAATATAATTTATTGTATATCAATATTTTAAATTTGATTTATTCAAGTAAAACTATTAGATAGACGTAATATTGCGGAATTACACCCAAATTTCCCCAGGAGCTTCAGGAAACTGCGGGTCGACTTCATATAAGCAAATACCATACACGAAAATACAAGCGATCATTTTCCCAAAATGAGATGTTTCAAGGCTTATCATTCTTCGCCCTTACAAACAAATCCCATACTCCGTATGTGTTGCAGGTCATTTGACCAACTTCCATTTCCCAATCAATTCAGAAGAAGTTTGTGTGTGTTGAATCGAATGTCAGCGAAAAAGGTGAAAAAGAAGATATTTTTATGATTCAATGATTTGAATTCAGCTAAAAAGAGAATAAAAAAACGCCACAACATGTGGCGCTTTCTTCTTTCTATAATTATTTTCCCAATTACCAGATTCTGGCAACCTGTTCATCCAGATTGCGCATTTTGTCTCCCGGTCTCACATCAAATGCCGCAAAGAATTCCGGACAGTTCATCAGCGGGCCGTTTACACGGTACATTCCCGGTGAATGTGGATCTGTAGCAATGCGTTTTTTCAATTCTGCTTCCGTGTAATTGATTTTCCATAACTGTGCATAAGCGATAAAGAAGCGCTGTGCTGGTGTATATCCATCAATAATCATGTTCTTTTTGAACTCTTCTGTCATCGTATATGCATAATACGCCATCGTCAATCCTCCCAGATCGGCAATGTTTTCGCCCATGGTCAGATCCGGGTTTACGCAGTTATCGGGAACAGGGCAGAAGGAGCTGAACGTTTTTCCAAGAATTGCCGTTTTGGCAACAAACTTCTCTTTATCTGCTTCTTTCCACCAGTCGTTGTAGCTTCCATCAGCCGCGAATTTGGAACCATTGTCATCGAATCCGTGCGTGAATTCGTGTCCGATTACCATACCGATTCTCCCATAATTTACAGCATCTTCCGCATTTTCATCAAAGAACGGTGGCTGCATGATTCCGGCAGGAAAAGCAATCTCATTTAAAAGCGGATGATAGTATGCATTTACAAGATGTGCAGGCATTTCCCACTCTTTACGGTTCACTGGTTTGTGTAGCTTTTGCAGATTTTCTCTGAAAGAAAAATTTCTGCAGTTGTCAATATTAGCGACATAATCAACCGGACTGATCACTAATCCTTTATAACTTTTCCATTCATCGGGGAAACCAAGTTTTCTCCCGATTGCATTCAGTTTGGTCAAAGCTTCTTTTTTGGTATCATCAGACATCCAGTCCAGTTTTTCGATACGCATTCTAAAACTAATCAACAGATTGTCAACCATTTCATTGACTTTCTTTTTCGCTTTTTCGGAAAATGCCTTATCAACAAATGCCTTTCCGAGCAATTCACTCAATGCAGAACCTGTGATCTCATCAATGCAGCGGTCTTCAATCGGTTTCATTTGACTGGTACCACTCAGAACGCCACTGTAGAAATCAAAATTGTGCTTTACCCAAAGATCGTCCAATTTTCCCGCGTAAGCATTTATTGTACACCAGGACAGGTAATTCTTCCAGGAATTCAGGGAAGTTTTTTCTACCATAGTATTCACTTGTTTTATGAATTCGGGTTGGCTAACAATCAGTGAGTCAAAACTTTCACATCCGATTTTTGCCAGATAGGCATCGAAATCAAATTTTGGCATTGTTTTCATCATCTGATCCAGTGGCAATTTGTTGTATGTTCTCTCCGGCAAACGAGATTCGGCAGGAGTCATCATGGCGCTGGCCAAATCTTTTTCAAAATTGAAAATATCATTCGCCTTAGCTTTTGCAACACTTTCGGGATCTCCCAGCAGTTGGTAAGATTTCTGAATATGAGTAATGTAAGCATCGCGAATGGTTTGCTTGTTGTCCATGAAATAATAGTCACGGTTTGGCAAACCGATTCCTCCCTGGCCGATATAAGCAATATTTTTGTTGACATTTTTCAGATCCTGCCCGATTTCGAAACCAAACACTGATTCGATTCCTAATTGATGTTGTCTGGAAATAATATCGATCAATTCATCTTTCGATTTCAGTTCATCAATTTTAATTAAACGTTCTTTCAAAGGTTGGATCCCGGCAGCATTTCTAACTTTCATATCTGTAAACGAAGTAAAATAATCGCCCAGCAACTGGTTTTGGTCCCCAGACGTTCTATCCTTTGCTGTTGCCGCATTTTCCAGAATTTCCTTCAGCAGTGCCTTGTTTCGCTGATCCAGTTCATTGAAACTTCCCCAACGCGATTCGGTATTTGGGACAGGATTGTTCTTGCACCAGGCTCCATTGGCAAAGAGGAAGAAATCTTCCTGAGGTTTTACCGATAAATCTATGTAGGACCGGTCAATTGTTGTAAGTTTCTTCGCCGTTTCGGGGGTGGAAGCAGCTGGTTTATTCTGGTTTTCAACCATTGTTTTTGGTTGGCAGGCAGCCAAAGAGACAGTAATGATTGTTAAAGGTAAAATTTTATTGACCATTGTTTTCGGGGTTTAAAAGCATTTCAACATGAGGAATCTCATCTTCGTAATATTCTTTTCTGGTAGAAATAAATCCGGATTTATTATAGAATTTCTCTAAGTGTTTTTGTGCGGAAATACGAATCGGAACTTTTCCGAATTCTTCATAAACAAACTGAATGCAGCGTTCCATCAGTTCGATTCCGACTCCGGATCCACGGCATTCCGCAGTGAGCACAACCCTCCCGATAGCAACTTCGGGAAACGAAATTCCGGGATGGAGAATGCGTGCAGTAGCGATTACATCTCCTTTTCCGTCACGCAACAGCAAGTGGTAAGCTTTTTTATCTTTTCCGTCCAGATCCAGATAAGAACAGTTTTGTTCAACAACAAACGCTTTCAGTCTCAATGCGATAATGTCGTGAAACTCATTGGTCGTTAGCTCTTTGTAGGGTTTGAATTGCCAGTCTAGATGCATCTTTTCTTAAATTAAAAATTATCAGTTCAAAATTCAAAAATAGTCGGTTTTAGAATTTTGAATTCGTTTCAGGTTTGGATTACTCCAACATTATACGGTTTTTCAGCTTTCTTGTGGTTTGCCATTTCAATTCCAATTGATAAAAACTCGCGGGTTTTAGCCGGATCGATGATAGCATCCAGCCACAGGCGTGAAGCTGCATAGTATGGAGAAATTTGTTCGTCGTAACGTGCTTTAATCGTATCGTACAGCTCGGTTTCTCTTTCTGGCGTGATTTCTTCTCCACGTGCTTTCAATGAAGCTACTTCAATCTGTAACAGGGTTTTCGCTGCAGATGCGCCACTCATTACGGCAACTTCAGCTGTCGGCCAGCCAACGATCAGGCGTGGATCGTATGCTTTTCCGCACATCGCATAGTTCCCAGCCCCATAAGAGTTTCCTACAATCACTGTAAATTTTGGAACCACGGAATTGGCCATGGCATTCACCATTTTTGCACCGTCCTTGATGATTCCCGCATGCTCCGATTTGGAACCAACCATAAACCCGGAAACATCCTGGAAGAAAATCAACGGAATGTTTTTTTGGTTGCAGTTCATGATAAAACGGGCCGCTTTGTCGGCAGAATCATTATAAATCACACCTCCGAACTGCATTTCTCCCTTTGCATTTTTCGTCAGCTCGCGCTGATTTGCTACAATTCCTACACTCCATCCATCCAGGCGGGCATAAGCGCAAAAAATGGTTTTTCCGTACTCACTTTTGTACTCAGTCATGTTTCCTTCATCGAAAATGCAATCCAGAATGTTTTTCACATTGTAAGGTTTTGCACGTTCGGAAGGAAGAATTCCATACACTTTTTTAGCTTCTTCCTTCGGAGCAACTGCTTCAATACGATCAAAACCTGCCGATTCCGGTGCGCCAATCTGACTCATCATTTTACGGATTGTTTTCAGGCACTCTTCGTCATTTGCAACTTTGTAATCGCAAACACCCGAAATTTTCGTATGCGTAGTCGCTCCACCCAATGTTTCATTATCGATATTTTCACCGATGGCAGCTTTTACCAGATAAGACCCGGCCAGGAAGATTGTTCCTGTTTTATCCACAATCAAAGATTCATCTGACATAATCGGCAAGTAAGCTCCTCCAGCAACACAGCTTCCCATTACAGCCGCGATCTGTGTAATTCCCATGGAACTCATCACAGCATTATTTCTGAAAATACGTCCAAAATGCTCTTTATCCGGGAAAATTTCATCCTGCATCGGAAGGTACACACCGGCAGAATCTACCAGATAGATGACTGGCAATTTATTTTCCATTGCGATTTCCTGTGCACGCAAATTTTTCTTTCCTGTAATCGGGAACCACGCACCAGCTTTTACCGTTGCATCGTTTGCAACTACGATACATTGTTTTCCGGAAACTTTTCCAATGACCAGAACAACTCCAGCGGAGGGGCAACCACCGTGTTCCTGGTACATTCCCATCCCGGCAAAAGCGCCAACTTCGAAACGTGGAGTATTCGGATCGAGGAGCATATCAATTCGTTCGCGGGCGGTCATTTTTCCTTTTTCATGAAGGGCTGCAATGCGTTTTTCACCGCCTCCTTTCATGATTTTGGCTAACTCGGCTTCCATTCGGGAGATTTTCAGCCTCATTTCATCGTCATTCTTATTGAATTCCAATTCTTTTGCGTCAATTGCCATGTTTTTTCGTTTATAAGCATCCCAAATATACACAATTCACTGTAGAAACTTTCTTCCGTACTGCTAAAGAATCCGCGTTTTGTAAATTACTTTTGTCGAATGCAAGATACATACAAGCACAAGGGAATGAGAAAGCAGCTAATCGATCAGCTGCGCCAAAAAGGAATCAGTGATGAACGTGTCCTGGAGGCTTTTGATGCCATTCCGCGCCATTTCTTCCTGGATCTGGCTTTCGAACAGCAGGCTTACTCCAATGTTGCTTTCCAGATTGGTTCGGGACAAACGATTTCTCACCCTTATACAGTTGCCTTTCAAACTTCTATCCTGGAACTGAAGAAAGGGGAGAAAGTATTGGAAATCGGTACTGGATCTGGTTTTCAGACTTGTATTTTGTGTTCACTGGGAATGAAAGTATTTTCCATTGAACGCCAGAAAGAATTGCACATTAAAGCCAAAAAACTTATCGACCATTTCCGTTTTACTCCGAAATTGTTTTTTGGTGATGGCTACGAGGGAAAGGAGACATACGCACCTTTCGACAAAATATTGGTGACATGCGGAGCTCCGTTTATTCCTCAAAAACTGCTGCAACAGTTAAAAGTGGGAGGAATGATGGTGATTCCTGTCGGAGACCTGGATTCACAGGAAATGCACCGGATTACTAAAATTTCAGATGCAGAATACAAGGAAGAGGTATTCGGGAATTTCAGTTTCGTACCGATGCTGGAGAAAACAGTCCGCTAGAATTAGCAGTTGCTGATTATCAATGGATCAAACTTATGTTTGACAATTAAACCATTGATAATTTAATAATTAATTGGTCAGGCTTTCATACGCATGCTGAATCTCTACAAACTTCTCCGCAGCCATTTTTTGCTGTGATTCCGTCCCAGTTGCAAAATGATCCGGGTGATGCAGTTTTACCAGTTTCCGGTATGCTTTTTTGATTTCTTCGGATGTGGCATTTTTTGAAACTCCCAGGATATCGTAAGCATAAACAAGAGTTTCCCGAACGAGGCTCTTTTTAGCGGATTCTTTCTGATGCTTTTCATAAGCTGCATAAATAGCGATGATTTTGGTTAGATTTTCCGGACTCAGTTCCAGATCCTCATTGATCTGTTTCAGGAAAGTGAGTTCATGAGAATTCATCTTTCCTTTTATCAGGGCCAGTCCCGTCAGAAAATAGATGATCTGTGAGCGTGCTCCTTCGTCTTTCAGATGCATTTTCATCCAATTGGTAATGGTTTTGGTCTGAATTGGATATTTCAGCGAAAACAGTAGCGAATCTCCAAAATTATAATTTGCAGAAGTAAAATAACGGTTGAAGTAATGATTGATAAATTGTATTTTTCCTTTCGATTCCCGGTAATCCAAAAGAATCAATTTTGCCCCAAGGGCTAAATATGCTTCCAGGTAATTGTCTTCTGTTGGTTTAAGGCCTGGCGGAAAAATCCCTTTTCGCCAGGAACGTGCATGACGTGTTTTGTAGATATATAATGCCATTCCACCGAAAAAAGGAGCCCCAAACAGAAGAATAACCAACCAGTTTGGCAATTTGGTAATTGGTTCAAAGTAAAGCAGGGACCATCGCATACAAACGAATTTATAAAATATTCTTTTTCAGTATAAGAAAATCAGCGCTATAATCAGTAAATGAATGAAAGGGGCGAGGTGACCTCTGAAATGAGCTCTTAGCTTAAGAATGAAGTGTTTGATTAATAAAAATACAACCTGATCACTTGTTTTTGAATTATTTTCCGCTTCCTTGTCACCTTTTCGCAACTCGTTCTTTATCAAGAGACTAGTTTTTACGAAAATTGATGTTTCCGGAATGATTAATGTGGAATTGGCACAGGGAAAATCCTGTAGTGTGGAAATCATTCCAGAAAGTGCGAAAAACTTGGTTCGTATGGAGATTAAAACTGAGCAATAAATGGGATAACCATAATGAAAAAATCATTGTAAAGGTGATGATGGAGAACCTGGAACGGATCGATATGAGTGGAACAACAAGCCTGAGAATGCTAATTTCGGCTTTGCTCAGCCAGCTAAAAATATCAATGTTCCAAACTTGCCAAATATCGTTCCGCATCCAAAGCGGCCATGCAGCCGGTTCCTGCAGCAGTAATTGCCTGACGGTAATTTTTGTCGGCAGCATCTCCCGCAACGAACACTCCTGGTACATTGGTTAAGGAAGTTCCCGGTTTTTCATATTTGATGTAACCTGTTTCATCCAGGTTGATATAATCTTTGAAGATATCAGTATTCGGTTTGTGCCCGATTGCTACAAAAAAACCAGTAGCGGGAATTTCGTGTTCTTCACCGTTCATGTTGTTCTTCACTTTGATTCCGGTTACTCCGTTTCCGTCTCCCAGCACTTCAATTGCTTCTGTGCTGTGCAAAATTTCAATATTCGGAGTTTTACGAACACGATCTTCCATGATTTTGGATGCGCGGAATTTCTCCGTACGAACCAGCATAGTCACTTTTTTACATAATTTGGAAAGGTAATGAGCTTCTTCACAAGCAGAATCTCCGGCTCCGACAATCACCGTTTCCTGTCCGCGGTAAAAAAATCCGTCGCAAACAGCACAAGCGGAAACACCTCCGCCGATAGAAAGATAATGTTGTTCTGAAGGAAGTCCCAGATACTTGGCAGAAGCTCCTGTTGAAATAATTACCGTTTCGGCATGAATTTCATGACCTTCTTCTGTCCAGCATTTGTGAACTGGCCCGCTGAAGTCAACTTTCATGATAAACCCTGAGCGAATATCCGCTTCAAAGCGTTTTGCCTGAGTTTCCAGCTGAATCATCATTTCCGGTCCTGAAATACCGTCAGGATATCCCGGGAAGTTTTCAACTTCATTGGTCGTTGTCAATTGTCCTCCGGGCTGCATTCCCTGGTACATGACCGGTTTCATTTCAGCTCGTGCAGCGTAGATAGCTGCTGTATATCCTGCGGGACCCGAACCAATGATCAGGCATTTTATTTTTTCGGCGCTCATGTTTTATCTTATCGGTTTTTAATTTGAATCAGTTATAAAATTAAGGATTTTCAACCTCTAAAACCGGAACGATTTTTAGGCAGGAATCCAAAGTTATTTTCTACAGTAATAAATAAAAGCTGGTGGAAAATTGACTGGTGTGAATGCAATTTCCATTCGTTTGAAAAACTGCTTGATGTTCTTTTTCGCATTCAACGAATACTGGAACTGAACATACAGGGCATTGTCATGCATAATCTCATGGCTTTCTTTCAGAATCCGGTTTTTCAATTCTGCCGGAAAATTGGCCAGAGGAAGAGAGGATATCACCGTATCTGCCTTGGATAATCCGTTCTTTTTAAGGTATTCCCCGATTTTTTCTGCCGAATCATGGATCAGGATGACGCGCGGGTCTTTGAACTCTTTTTTGAGCATGTTCATAAAACTGTCATTTAGCTCAAATACCAAAAGAACTCCATCCGGACTGAGTTTTTCGACTATTTTCCGGGTAAAAACTCCCGTTCCTGGCCCCAGTTCCACAATGACTCTGGCTGTTGAGAAATCAATTTTTTCCAGCATTTTCTTTGCCAGGTACTTCGAACTCGGAGCCATTGCTCCAACCATTTTACGTTCTTCCCAAAAATTTCGTATAAACAAACGCTTACCAGACATTTTCTTTTGTTTCTTTAAGCGCGAATTTACCATTATTGATCACTCCGTAAACAAATCCGTTCAATTGTTTATTCAGTGCAGGCGTATTAGTACAAGGTATTAACAAGTCTTCCTTCATAAAAGTCCATGTTTTTCCGGGGATAAAGAGCGAAAGATCTGCTACCGGCTGATCTTCAACCGGATGAACGTCCAGGGATAATAATTCCCTACTTTTCCCTGATAAAGCTTTCACAACCAGCTCCAGGTCGAATTCAGGGCAAGCACCTAGCTCTCCGAAAAGTGTTTGCAAGGTACTGTTTCCAAAGCTGGCATGATCGAATTCCAGATCGGTTTCTTCCGTGTCGTTTGGCCGGTGATCGGATACGATACAATCAATTGTTCCGTCTTTCAGCCCGTTCCACAACGCCATTCTGTCTGTTTCTTTTCTCAACGGAGGCATCAGTTTGAAATTTACATCAAAATCCAGTACAGCTGTTTCGTTGTAGATCAGATGTTGTGCATGCACGTCAGCGGTTATATTCAATCCTTTAGCTTTTGCTTTACGGATCAGTTCAACGGATTCCGCATTGGCGACTCCTGTTGCGTGCAGGTTTCCGCCGGTATATTCCAATAAACGCAGGTTGCGTTCCAGTTCAATTACTTCACTGATAGAAGGATCGGCTTTCAGACCTGTTTTGGTCGAAGCTTCGCCTTCGTTGACCAGTCCACCGCCTGAAATGGATTTATCGTGTGCAAAACCAACTACAATTCCATCGAAATTTTTGGAGTAGAGAAGAGCACGGTACATAATACCTCCATTTACAGGAACCAGGTCATCGGAGAACAAACGCACTCCGGATTGGAACATATCATACATTTCCGCCAGTGCTTCGCCCTGGTTTTTCTTGGTGATACAGCCCATCGGATGAATGGATGTAACGGCATTTTCCCCGCGACGCAGCATGTATTCCACGCTGGTTTTGTTGTCCAGGACCGGTTTAGTTGACGGAAGTACAGCCACGTGTGTGAATCCTCCGGATGCTGCTGCATCCAAACCTCCCTGAATTGTCGATTTGTGTTCTTCCCCCGGATCTGCAAAATGAGCTTTGAGATCAACCCAGCCTTTCGAGATGTGCAGATTTTCTTCCAGGATTTCCAGTTCACAGGAACGTTCAATACGCTCTGCAATCTCGTGAATTTTTCCGTTTTCCAGGTAAATATCTACTTGTTTACCATGCCATTCGGAGGTTTGATCGATAACTTTTGCTTGTCGGATCAGTAATTTCATATCTTATTTCTTGTAGAAAATTAGCAACGCCATTTCACACAGGACGAAAATTCCTGCAAAGAAAACAAACCATTTCCATAAGTCATAACTCTCTCCGATTTCCAGCAAAGAGGCACTGTTCCAGTTTGAACCATCCTGTACGGAGCTTATTTGAATTCCTGCTTGCCGGAAGCTTGTTTTGATCTCATCCTGAGTAGATTCGGAGGTTTGCGATTCCAGTCGGTTGTAATTCATTGAAACGGTCCCGATCGTCTTTCCGCTTTGTTGAATAGTATAATTTCCAGCTTCGAGGATACGAATAGCCTCCAGTCCCTGAACGGAAAGATACGGGCGTTTGTTCTTTGTGAACAAAACCGGAATATAATCCACTTGATTTTGTTTCAGATGCACCGGATTGTCTCCTGTAGTATTTGCGTTTAAAGGATAACTTCCGTCCGAACCAATAATGAGATAGTACGGGTTTTGTCGTTGACTCAAGTTCCCCACATGCAATAAAAGTGTAGAAAACAACTGGTTACTTATAAAAGTGCTGAATTCGGGTTTCAATGAAGTAGAGAAGAGGTAAGAATTTCCTTTCCCAGTACTTTTTACAAAGAACGGAGTTCCGTTCTGGTAACTGATCAGATTACTTGAAAGTGTTTTTGAATTGTTGAGCAAACGATATGCTTTTGCAACGGCAGGAAGCGAAATGTTATCGGGTTTCCCTTCAAAAATACCGTGAAAGAAAGGATCCTTGATATTCAGTTTCTGAATGGATAATCCTACCGTCTGTGTTCCACTGATAACCAGAAGCGTCAGTTTTTCCAGCATTGCATTCCATCCGGCAGGAGATATATTCGTTCCGGGAATCAGCAGAACAGAACCTTGTTCCTGACTGTAAGATTCCAGAGAAGTGCTCAAGCTGCTTGGAATCTGATTCAGACCGTTCAGCACAACCAGGTCGAAATTCTCCATGCTCTCCTGTGAGGCCTGGGTGGTTGAAATTTCCCTGATCTTGTAAAAGTCATCCAATCCGTATACAACTCCCACATTGTTTACAGCATCTTCACCGTTGATTATCAAGATCGAACCGTTTTTCTTTACTTCGTAATTGAAATAGAAGGAATCATCCTGCGTCATCTGCTTATCGTTAATGGATACTTTTCCTTCCACGATTCCTGCTTCCTGGTTGAAATAATTCAATTGAACTGTATCAGATCCAAACGCCGGAAGTTCAGCAAACAGATCGCGTTTCATTTTCCCGATCTGAACATTAACTACCGCTGATTCAATGGATTCTTTCCCACTGTTTACCACGCGAATGGAAAGTGTTTGTGCCGAGCCCAGTTTCTGAATCGGTGTTTCGAACCAAAGGGTATCGATATACAGGTTTCCGGTATTCTGTGGGCTTAAAACAAGCAGGGAAACGGACGAAATAGATTTGAATTTTTCAATTAACTGATTGTTTTTATCTTTTTGAAAATCAGATAAATATACAAGAGAAGGTTTGGTTTTTAAATTGCCTTCTTTTTGAGCATCTTCAATCCACTGATTCCAGAAAGAAAGGATTTCTCCACGGGAACGATAAACAGGCGAATAGTTGATTTTTCCGACCTGGTCGAGAAACTTGACTTGTGTCAGTGTTTGTTTTTCATTTCCACTCAATTCATTGGTGAACAAAATGTATTGTGTATTTCGCGGAGCTTTTTCCGGAAGTGATTCTGCCAGTGTTTTGGCTTGGGCAAGCAATTCTCCCTGACTTCCGATCCTCGACATGGAAAATGAATTGTCAACATAAACTCCGATCAGTTGAACATCTTTTTTACCCGCATCGGAATGCGGAAAATAAGGCTGTGCAAAGGCAATCACCAGGCAGGAAAATGCCAAAGCCCGGGCCAGCAAAATGAATAAATGTTTGAGCTTTCTCGGATTCTTTTGTTGCTGTTCAACCGATTTAATGAAAGCAATACTCGAGAAATAAACGGTTTTATATCTCCGGAAATGAAAAAGATGGATAAGTATTGGAATAACCAAGACTAACAGGGCAAACAAAAATTCAGGATAAACCCATTTCATATTTCAAAGATAACAGTAAATCGAATAGAATTCGGCGGCTGTGTGTCTAAATCATTAAAATGTTTAAAACTTATTACTACTATAGCTTTATCTAAAAACGCCTTTTTCCGAACCGGATCAATTCCCGCTTTCCATACGTTTCTGGCGCTGCATCGGATTTTCATTATTCTGCTTTTGCTGGAACAACTGGAATCGCGTAGGGCTTGAAATATGCGGATAAACATTGTTGTCCGTATCACAATCTGCTGTTTCCAGAAACGGATCCAGCTGGAAAGAAACAACCGGTTTATCGAAGACCAGTACCTTTGTAACTGTTGCCTCATCCATTTTCCAGATTTCTGCCGGAATCCGTATCACCTGGTCTGTACTGTCTTCAAATTTTGCCTGAATAACCAATGGAGTCACCAACCCGCCTTTATTGGTAAAGGCCAGTTCATAGAATTGCTTTTGGGATTCCAGCAGTTTCTTTTGTTCCGGGGTCAGTTTCGACTGAAATTCTTCATATTCCTTCTTGTCCAGGCGATCCACTTCGTAAATATTTCTTTTTGCATAGAAATCATCGATCAGCGTATCGCGTTCATTCATCGTTTGCTTAATCGATTCCTTGTTACGGATATCACTGATAAACTGCGGTTTCGAGTCTGCCACTTGCTTGTTTGCTGCTTTTTCGATTTCCGGGTTATTCGTGTTCAATTCAAAATGCTTCACATAATCCAGTGAAACATCTACGTAATCAATAGAATAGAACCAGCCGCGCCAGAACCAATCCAGATCGACTCCCGAAGCATCTTCCATAGTACGGAATAAATCGGCA
Source organism: Fluviicola sp. (assembly GCA_031260455.1). GTDB lineage: Bacteria > Bacteroidota > Bacteroidia > Flavobacteriales_D > Crocinitomicaceae > Fluviicola. The sequence goes on along the minus strand of JAIRJW010000047.1, from coordinate 11,665 downwards.
GGAGTGGGGTGTTTGAATTTCCAGCGCTCGCAATATGTTTTAAATGCAAAATCGAACAACTCTCTTCCCATAACGGTTTCGCGCAAAATGTTCAGCGCCGCTGCCGGTTTTCCATACGCATTGTTCCCGAATTGCCAGATCGATTCTGAATTAGTCATGATCGGGGAGATAAATCGCTTATCGCCACGCATGTAATCCGTGATCATATTTGCCGGACCTCTTCCTGAAGGAAAGCCGCGTTCCCATTCCTGTTCTGTGAGATATTGCACAAATGTATTTAGTCCTTCATCCATCCAGGACCACTGACGTTCGTCGGAGTTAATGATCATTGGGAAAAAATTATGTCCGACTTCGTGAATGATTACTCCCCACATCCCGTATTTGGTTTGTTCTGAATACGTTCCGTCTTCATTTGGTCTTCCGCCATTGAAACAAATCATCGGGTATTCCATCCCAATCTGATTCGAATGCACAGAAATAGCAACCGGATAGGGGTAATCGATCGTATATTTTGAATAAGTCTGAATCGTATGAGCCACCAGCTTGGTTGAGTAACGTTCCCACAACGGGTTTCCTTCTTTCGGGTAGAAAGACATACACAGGATGTTTTTCCCTTTTACAGTAGTATTCTGGGCATCCCACATGAATTTACGGGAAGTTGCAAAAGCAAAATCGCGCACATTTTTTGCTTTAAACGTCCAGGTTTTAGTTGATGTGGCTTTGTTTTTTTCTGCGTTTTCAGCTTCCTGCTGCGTGATGATCAGGACAGGCTTGTCTGACGTTCTGGCTTTTTCCATTCGCTGACGCTGTTCGGCTGTCATCACAGCAGCTCCGTTTTGCAATTCTCCGGTTCCTGCCACAATATGATCGGAAGGAACTGTGATGGAAACTTCATAATCTCCGAATGGCAACGTGAATTCTCCTTTTCCGAGAAACTGTTTGTTTTGCCAGCCTTCGACATCATTATACACACACATTCTTGGGAAAAACTGTGCAATGGTATACAAATAGTTGTTGTCTTTTTCGAAATATTCGTAACCGGATCTTCCACCTACTTTCATACGGTCGTTAATATTGTACCACCATTTGATTTTAAAAGAAATGCTTTGTTTTGGTCCCAGTGGTTTTACAGGATCAATGCGCATCATCGTTTTGTTGATTGCGTAACGCATCTTTTCTCCGTTTACCGTTGAAACTGATTCAATATTGAATCCGCCTTCAAAGACCATGAGTTTCCGCTCTACATCTTTGATTGACTGGAAATCCTTCATTTTCTCCACAGCGGTCAGTTTACTGTCCGAATCTGGTTTGAAAATATTCTGATCCAGTTGTAACCACAGGTATTCCAGGACATCCGGCGAGTTATTGGCATACGTAATGACTTCTTCTCCCCGGATGATTTGCTTGTCATCATCCAATGTAAGATTCATCTTATAGTCTGCTTTCTGCTGATAGTATGCATGTCCGGGAGCTCCGGCAGCTGTCCGGTACTCATTCGGAGTTGGTAATTCAATGTCTAGCTGTGCAAATTTGATCTGCGCCGAAACACTGAATACTGAAAGAACGATCGGGAAAAAGAGGATTTTTTTCATAGTTACAGGGTTATGATTTCGGTAGGTTTGGTTGGTAAAAATACGGCTGTCTGTTTTTGCTTATGATAGATGAATGTGATTTTATTCTGCTGATTGGGAAAGGATTTCATTAGTAAATCAAACCGGAAAAGGAGTGAGTTCCCCAGTTCAAGCGGAACACTTTCCATGTATGCATATAATTGTCCATTTGGTAATACATCAAATCCTATCAGGGAAAGCTGGACCAGCTGTTCATTAGTAGAAATGGAAAAACCTTTCAACAGATAACTTTCAAATTGTTTTTTGAATACTTCGTTTTGTGTTTGACTTTCGATGTGTTTGTCAAAAACAACCCCGGTTTTTTTCAGGTCCAACTCCATGTCATGGGCACTCATTTCGAGCGTGATCTCCAGTCGTTTGTTTGTTTCATTGTACTCCACTTCACCAAATGCAAAATAGTATTCATGTGCCTGAGCTGATAACAGGGTCAATACGAATGAACAAAAAAACAGGAACTTTTTCATAAATATACCACAGACAAAAATAACAGAATGTTCACAGGAGTTATTAAATTTTTGACTAACGGGAAAATATTCCGGTTAAAAACAAGAATTCGGAGGATGAACAAAAGCCCGGCGAATTACTTATTACCTTTCGCATAATCTGCCAGAAACTGAGTCAATCCGTTATCTGTCAGCGGGTGTTTTACCAAAGCGAGAATCACACTCAGAGGCCCGGTCATTACATCCGACCCAATCTCAGCGCACTGGATAATATGCATCGGATGGCGGATAGATGCAGCCAGAATTTCCGTTTCGAACCCATAGTTGTCAAAAATAATCCGGATTTGCTGGATCAAATCCAAACCGTTTGTAGAAACATCATCCAGGCGCCCCACAAATGGTGAAACATAAGTTGCCCCGGCTTTTGCTGCAAGCAGTGCTTGTCCGGCACTGAAAATCAAGGTGCAGTTCGTCTTGATTCCTTTTGTGTAAAAATACTTGATTGCTTTGATTCCGGCAGGGATCATTGGAATTTTCACCACAATATTCTTGTGTAATTCTGCCAATGCTTCTCCTTCGCGAATCATTCCCTGGAAATCCGTTGCAATCACTTCTGCGCTTACGGGGCCGTCAACAATGTTACAGATATCTACGTAGTGTTTCAAAATATTGTTCTGTCCCGTGATTCCTTCTTTTGCCATCAGGGAAGGATTGGTTGTTACTCCGTCCAGGATTCCCAGGTCATTTGCTTCGCGAATATCATTCAGGTTTGCCGTATCGATGAAAAATTTCATGTTTATTGAATTTGAAAGGCAAAGATAAAAGCATTTAGTGAGTTGAAAGAAGGCCGGAAAGGGAAGTTTTACACAAGGTTTCACCTTCCGGACGTAATATTGCGGAATGACGCCCCGGTTTTTGAATACCCGTAGAAATCTACCTGTAAACAAAGCTGATCTCTTAACCAGATGGTTTAAAATTAGTTTGGTTTGGAGTGATTTTTAGGGAATTAACCACAATTCACCCATACTTATTGTCTCCCACAAATACACTGGGGATTGTGAATACGTGTTTTTCAGCGAACTTCTTCATAGCTTACATCTTCAATGTTTCCGTTGTTTTTGCGAACAGGCGTATTGCAACCCGAAGCACCACAACAACCAATATTCATGATGGGCATTAGCGAAAACAAAACACCCGCTCCGACAAAAAGCCAATCTCTTGCAATAATGCATTGCACTATGATAAAAATACCTGCTGCTAACCGCAGCACCCGCATAAAGTTCCAAGTTTTTAAATACTCTTTCATGATTAATTCATTTTTCCGATTGCACAGCTCACATACGATTTGGCTTTTTTCATCAGATTATTCTTTCCTTTTTCGGGATAACCCAATTTTGAAAGTTCCTGCACCAAAATATTTTTGTCTGTTGTACTGTCAATGGTTACTGTTTCGGTGTCTTTGTCAATACTTACATTTTGCACACCGGCTATTTTTAGCAGAGCGGTTTTTATGCTGTTCATGCAGCCACCACATTTTATATTTTCTACTTCTATGCTATGTGATATCATTTCTTCTTTTTTGAAGTGTTAATACCAAAAGGCAAATACAAGGGGCAAAAGCTGATGAACGAAGTAAGCAAAACCACGATGGCTAAAATGCCTGACACGATTGCTAATGTTCCCGAAATAGTATTTGTAAAATACAAAACACCAATTACAACCGCAATGAGCAGGCGGATTACTTTGTCAGTCGTTCCTATATTCTTTTTCATCGTTCTTATTTTTTTTCAAGTTAATAAATATTTCTGATTTGGCTCTTGGTGTGATACTGTTGTAACATTCGTCCATTGTTTTAATGCTAAAATGTGGTTCAAAAATGAGTTTGTACTCACAAGGACAACCGCCAAACGGTGGAAACGGCTGATTAAATTGTTTATCAAACAATACACCGATTATTTTACCGTTTTCGTTGAGTAAGGAGGCTGTTTTTTCTGCGTATTCTTTTCGTTTGTTTGGCGGAATGGCACAAAAAAACGTTTGCTCAATAATCAAATCATAATTGCCTTTATGCTGAAAAAAGTCTTCACACAAAACCTTTACCTGTGGTTTACCGGTAAATTTTTCTTTTAATGTTTCAACGGCTTTGGGTGCAATGTCAATCAATGTGATGTTTGTAAAACCGTTTTCAACTAAAAATTCCGCTTCATAAGCGTTGCCACAACCCGGAATAAGAATGGTTCCATTTTTATTGGGATATTGTGCCATATACTCGACAATAGCAGAAGAAGCCTGTCCTATGTCCCAACCTGTTTCATTTTTCTGCCAGCGTTCATTCCAATAGTTTTGGTCAAGCGGATTTTCGCATGGTGTAACGCAACATGGTATCTCTTTTTCTTCTTTACTCATTCGCAACTTTTTTTACATTTTCCCAAGTTCCACCGTTGATGACATTTTGAAACCCGTTTTGTTCCAGGATCCTTTTTGCCTGACTACTGCGCCCTCCGCTCAGGCAAAAAACCACAATACTTTTCCTGTTTTTAAATTTTGCTAACTGACCGGGTATTTTATCCAATGGAATATTGGTTGCGCCCTTCACACTGCCACTGGCAAACTCACTGGGTGTGCGCACGTCCACTAAAAATGCACCATTTTTGATAGCTTCTTTAAGCTCATTGTTGTCTGTTGATGCAAACATACTTTTAAGAATTCCAAACATTGCTATTACTGTTATTGTGATGAAAATTAGTTTAACACTTTGCTTTGACATACGAAATTGGTTTTGGGAATATTGGTTTTTGCAATGGCACTGAAACCGCCTTCCACTTCGGTAAAGTTTCTGTAACCTCTTGCCTGTAAAATGCTCGCTGCAATCATACTGCGGTAACCGCCTGCACAATGCAAGTAAAAATGCTCTTGTGGATTGATGTCCTTAACCCAATCGTTGATATAAGCCAGAGGCTTGTTGTATGCCTCTTCAATGTGCTCTGCTGCATATTCACTTTCCTTGCGGACATCTATGATTCTGTTTTTGCCAATTTTTACTTCCAATGCAAATTGCTCAGGCGTAATGCGGTTTACGGTGTCGGTTTCTTTTCCTGCGTTTTTCCATGCTTCAAAACCGTTTTTCAGATACCCCAGTACGTTGTCAAACCCGACACGGCTCAAACGTGTTATGGCTTCTTCTTCCTTGCCGTTGTCTGTAATTAGCAGAACAGGTTGTTTTACGTTTACGATCAATGTGCCTACCCAGGGAGCAAAATCGCCATTTAACCCGATGTTGACAGATTGCGGAATGAAACCTTTTGCAAATTCTATATCGTTTCGCGTGTCTAAAATCAACGCACCTGTGCTTTCGGCTGCTGCTTCAAAATCATCGGCATTTAAGGCTTTCAAACCATGTTTCAATACTTCATCAAAGCTGTCGTAACCTTTTTTGTTCATTGCTACGTTCATTCCAAAGTATGCAGGCGGAGGAAGCAAACCATCTGTAACCGCTTTGATAAATGCATCTTTGTTTGGCTGGTTCAGGGCATAGTTTATTTTTTTCTGATTGCCCAATGTATCAACCGTTTCTTCCATCATATTTTTGCCACAAGCTGAACCCGCTCCGTGTGCAGGATAAACGGTTACATCATCGGGTAATGGCAGAATTTTGTTGTACAAACTTTCGTAAAGCAAACCTGCTAATTCTTCCCGTGTTAAGTTGGCTGCTTTTTGTGCCAGGTCAGGCCTGCCTACATCGCCCAAAAACAACGTATCGCCACTAAACAAAGCCGTTTCTTTTCCGTTTTCGTCAATCAACAAAAAGCAGGAACTTTCCATGGTGTGTCCGGGTGTATGCAATACCTTAATTTTTATGTTTCCCAGGTCAAAAACTTGATTGTCTTCTGCAACAATGGCTTCAAATTCGGGCTTTGCGGTAGGGCCGTAAACGATAGCTGCATTGGTTTTTTTGCTCAGATCAATGTGCCCGCTTACAAAGTCTGCGTGGAAGTGTGTTTCAAAAATGTATTTGAGTTTCACACCATCTTTTTCCAGGCGGTCAGTATAAGGTTGTGTTTCACGCAAAGGGTCAATAATGGCTGCTTCGCCATTGGAAGCGATGTAATAGGCACCCTGTGCCAGACATCCCGTATAAATTTGTTCTACCGTCATTATTTTTGTATTTTAATGTTATTTACTTGTTTGATGATGCAAATTTCCGCTTTTTATTTTTCTTGTACAGCCACTTTAGTTACATAACCGTACTTTCCCCGGTACGCCATTGGGAAATTCCGGGGGAGTTGCGCACTCAACGGTTTTCAGAACGGGTGATGATCATTCGCTGGTTCTGCCTTGTTTACTTCATCAGAGTATTCTTGTGACATGTTGTTAGTTATTAAATGATCGTCTCTTTAAGTATAATATAAACGCCCATTACCAGCACAAACCAGCCAAATGCAGGCTTTAATTTCCTGCCATCAATTTTCGTGGAAATATAGCTGCCAATGAGTATGCCCGATATGGCAATGGCTGTAACGCTCATCAGGAACGTCCACCGAACAGGGGTATGAGATAAGGAAAACAGGAAGCCGGTCAGGGAATTGATAGTAATAATGACTAAAGATGTGCCTACTGCGGTTTTCATGGGCATCTTCAACAGATTGACCAATGCAGGGATAATCAAAAAGCCGCCACCAGCACCAATTAAGCCCGTAATTAGTCCGGTAAAAGTTCCCTGGATAAAGATCAATGGGTAGTTGAACGGCTTTTGTGATTCAGTACTTAGTGTCTCTTTACCTTTTTTGATCATACTGTAGGAAGCGAAGACCATAAGTACGGCGAAGAGTAGCATTAACAGTGCTCCTTTCGTCACTGTGAACCCTTCAATGGTCAGAATCTTTTGTGGAATAGCGGGAACGATATACGTTCTAGTGGCGAAAACGGTTGCAATAGAAGGAATGCCAAAAACAATTGCGGTTCTGATATTGACCAGTCCTTTTCTGAAATAGGAAAGAGAACCGACAGCACTTGTAGTACCTACTACAAACAGGGAATAGACCGTCGCGAAAACAGCATCAATTCTGAACAGATATACTAAAACGGGGACAGTCAAAATACTGCCGCCGCCGCCAATAAGTCCTAATGAAATACCAATTAAAATGGAAGCGGCATAACCTGCTATATTCATTTATTTTGAGCTAATACAGCAAAGTTACATTAACTCGCAAACTTATCCAGCTACTTTGATTACATAAGGGTGATTTTGTTTCTGCCCAACTTAACTTTTCCGATTTCTTCCAATTGTTTTAACAATCGGGAAACCACCACACGGGCGGTTCCCAGCTCGTTGGCTAATTGCTCGTGGGTGATGTTTAAGGTTTTGTTGCCTGTTAAATCTTTTTTCTTTTGCAGTAAATCCAGTAATCGTTCATCAACTTTCCTGAAAGCAATGGCATTTACAATTTCCAGCAATTCTTCAAAACGCTTGTGATACAAACGGAAAATATAATCTAACCATTGCGGATATTCTTTGATGAACAACGATACCTTTTCAACAGGCAGGAAAAGTATTTCGGCATCGTCTTCCACTTCTGCTTTTACCTTGCTTGTTTCGTTGTGCAAACCACCCAAAAACGACATTATGCAACTTTCGCCTGCTTTGATGTAATACAACAAAATTTCCCTGCCGTCTTCCTCTGTTCGGATAACTTTCAAAGTTCCTTTGGTAACAATCGGAATAGAACGAATGTGGGCATTTTCGTTAAGTATTAAGCTTCCTGCTTTATATTCTTTTCTTATGCTGTATTGTTGTAGTTTTTCTGCTAATTCGGGTGATGTTTTAAATTCTGCTATTTGTTGCAAATCTTCCATAGTTCAAAGTTAGAATTTTGGCTGGAATCAGGTAAAATTAAATAGGATGTTTTGTTTGGGTTTACGTATCCAGAGATTACATCCGGGAGGTCACGTTGATTTAAAGAATTGAATACAAATCTTCAGGGGACTTTTAGTGGCAATGGGTGGCAAGTCAAATTAAGAAAGGAGTGGGGTGTTCTAAAAAAGGCGGCTGGCATTTTCTCCGCGAGTGGTAGAAAATCTACCAAATTCATGAAGGATTATCAGAACGAAAAAAACAGAGGCTGCTTTAAAAGTAAGCAGCCTCTTAAAAAATTCACAGGTTGGGTTTTCCAAATCAATTTAAAGTCACCACCAATTCTTCCAAAGGAATACGTACTTTTTTCTGGCCAGCCAGGAAGTCTGTCGCTTCATTGCGGTAACCCAAAGCCAGCAATACTACAGATTGTAATCCTTTTTCTTTCAATCCTAAAATTTCATCAAAAGCAGCATTATCGAATCCTTCCATCGGTGTGCTGTCCACCTTCAAACTTGCTGCAGCAATAATAGCCGTTCCCAAAGCAATATACGCCTGGCGTGCGGCCCAGTTTTTAATGTATTCTTCCGGCATTCCGGGCAATCCGGATAAATTCTGTTTGAATCCGTCCAGGCTTTCCAGCGGAACATTGCGCGTATTTGCGATCAAAGAGATGTATTCTTCTACGTGGTGTTGTGAAATATGCGTATAAGATGCAAAAACGAGCAGGTGAGAGGATTCTGTAACCTGAGGATTGAAAGAAGCTGCCTGAAGCTTTTCCTTCAGCCCGGGATTACTGATCGAAATCACTCTGAAAGGTTGCAATCCTGCAGAGGTAGCCGTTAAGTTAACTGCTTCCAGAATTTCCTGTACCTTTTCTTCTGATACCTTTTCAGAAGTCATGCGTTTTGCGGCGTAGCGCCAATTCATTGTTTCAATTAAATTCATTGTCTGGTGTTTTTTGGCAAAGGTAGTCAGAATAGTTACTAAAAAACGCTAATATACCAAAGTATACTGGTTTCTGTGAAGAAATTAATCGTGCTTAAAAAATAAATATTAGGTGATGATGTCCTCAAAATAGAGCTTTGTGCTCTTCGCTTTTTTGCGGATAAACAAAAAATCTATAAACCGCTAAGGTGCAGAGAATGCAGAGGATTTTCAGAAGATTCATTTAAATTCCTTGGCAAGTCTTATAAAAATTAAACCGGAGAGTTTCCCGATCAAAACCAGATGAGCTTTCGTTTTTTAACTTTGCTGGTACAGAACAGAAATATGAGCATCAAACTTCACGAAGGAAAAACCTTTAATAAGGTTAATTACGTCAGTAAACAATTGATTAATAATGAGTTCAGCAACTGCAGGTTTGTCGATTGTGATTTCACCAAAGCAAATTTCAGCAATATCGATTTTATGGACTGTGAATTCGAGGCATGTAATTTTTCCCTGACCGTGATGAAGGATACAGGGTTGAAAGATATCCATTTTCAGGACTGCAAAATAGTAGGGGTGGATTTCAGTGCCTGTAATGATTTTCTCTTTTCGGTTAAATTCACCGACTGCCATGTAGATTATGCCACGTTTCATTCGAAACGCATGAAGAAAACTGTTTTCACAAATTCAGTGCTCAAGGAAGTCGATTTTTCCGAGTGCGACCTGTCCGAATCGAAATTTGCAAATTGCGATCTGACCCGAACTATTTTTGACCGCAGTATTCTGGACAAAGCTGATTTCAGTACGGCAGTCAATTTTGAGATCAATCCGGAAAGAAACCGCATCAAAAAGGCCGTCTTTTCGCATTCAGGATTGCTGGGCCTGCTTTCCAGGTATGATTTAATTGTAAAAGATTAAAATCGTTGAATCTTGTACACCTTTTGAACTCTTTTCGCTTAAACTTTAAGCATGTTTATTATTCAAAATACGATTTTGAAACATCTTGAAAAGTGATGTAAATCAGCAGTTTACAGCAATTCAATTAAAGAATTTGAACCACGGTAATCTTTTTCCTGTCACCAACGATCACTGTATGGCGTTTTTCTTCCTGGAGTATATATGTCCATTGTCCTTTAGTTGAAGAGCCTCGCGCCTTTATATTCGGATAGCCGATTACTTTCAGTATTTCCCGTTGTTTTGCTTTAAGGTAGTAAGTTACCGAAGCTACAACAGTGTCTTTAAATTCTATCGCCATTGAGAAATGTTCTTTCAGATAGTTCACATTTTCAAAGAAAAGAACTCCGGTTGGAACCTCGGCTGGTAGCGAAGGCACACATTTTTGGACAAAAAGAATTTTACTTCCAACTGGCATTTCCAGAAAATACTCCAATTGAAATTTGGATACCCACCAATGTAATGGTCGTTTTACTGAGACCTGCCCAAAAGAATTGAGCCAGGAGAAAAACAGAAATAAAGTTAGAAACCGTTTCATATTCAAATTTTTAAAGCGGGTAGAATTTTCTACCCGCTTGTAGTTTAATGCTCTTTATCAATAATTACGGACTGCATTTAGATGGCATTATTTTTTTTTTATCTTTAAAGCTATAATAACTATCATTATTGGTCCAATGGATGCCATGGCAGTGAAAACAATCTTATGTAAAAAAGTTAATTCAGGTTTTTCCAGCGCAATAAAGCAGTAAAATACGGCAAATAAGAAAAGAAATAGAACTATACTCCTAACAACCATTTTTTTAAATTCGTTACGTTAACGCATAAGTAGCTGATGACCATGCTGCTGAAAAGCCAACCGTGGCAATTAAAGCTCCCCACCCCATTGGCCCTGTTATACCTGCAAGTAATCCGTATCCAGTGAATGCACCTGATGCTCCAAGACCATCCGCTACAATAAGGCCCTTAACCCACTTACTTAAACCTTGAGGATGTGGCGTACTTGCAATAACATTACTCCCTATTTCAGTATCTAACCAAAATGAAGCTGAATTAATAGCTACTTCAACAAATAATAACGCTGTTGTTCTATTAAAATTTTCATGATCATTCATGATAGTTGTTTTTAAGCGCTTTAAATCTATAATGATTTCATCTAATGATATCCCATTATTCACAATAGACATTCCCGATTCTATAAATGATACTGATATTTCATCTTGAAAATTTTCATTTATAAATTGTAAATCAAAATTTGAAATCTTCTCATTTTCAAGTTCACTTTTTATAAAGGTTAAATTATCTCCTTTTAATTCTAAAAAGCGTTTTTTAACTTCTAATTGATAATTATTACTTACCAATGGTTCAAAAAAGACTTGATGAAGTAGGTTATTATGTAATATACCAATTTCTTCAATTTCATCTGGAGATAATTCTATACTCGATTTTTCATAATTTACTCCTGCTTTTTGAACGACAGCAGTTGTTTCTTTCTCTGTTGACCGGTTTGGAGCAGGGTTCTGCTTGTTGCAAGCTACTAATACTGCTCCTCCTGTAACTACCAGGAATGCAATTCCATAGATTAATTTTTTCATTGTTTAAATTGTTTTGTGAATATAATGGATTTTTTAATACACTCCAAAAGAAGGGATTATTGAATATAAACTATCACACCGAAAAGAATAGTCTATGCGTGAGAGGAATAATTTATTCGTTTATCTTTGCGTTGATTCAAAATAGCGCCGTTATGCACGTTGGACAGAAAATAAAAAAGCTGAGAGAGCTTAAAAACTTCACACAGGAATACATGGCTAACCGGCTGGAAATGACTCAACCCTCGTATAGCAAGATTGAAACAG
>JAIRJW010000022.1 GCA_031260455.1 Fluviicola sp. | reverse complement strand
CACCTGTTTCAATTCCATGCCAGGGATGCGAGGTAAACCGCTTACTCATGGCATCGATTACTGCTTTCATTTCTGCTTTCATAAGGCGCAAATATACAAACACTTTTGGCTGGATAAACGTGAGCATGAGAAGACAATAAGAGCTTTTACCTGAATAATATCCGGTAATGTTTTCTACATTCCTTCGGATTTCTGATCGAATATTCTCACATCCCGCTGCGGATAAGGAACGCGCACGCCATAATGCCGGAACAGGCGGTCAATCTCAAAACGAATTTCCGATTTGCAGATGCTGATGTCCCAGCTTTGGTCTGCCCAGAAAATGACTTCCATTTTCAAACCGTTTTCCCCAAAATCGTTCAGGCGAACACTTACTCCATGAGATTTATTAACCTTTGGATGACTGAATACAGCTTGTTTTAGCAATTCACTAACCAGTTGGGTATCGCTCCCGTAAGCAACCGTTACCGGGATGCGGAAACGGGAAAGCGTGCTTCCATGACTCCAGTTTTCAATGTATTCCTGTGTAAATTTGGCATTCGGAACAATCAGGATGTTGCCATCACGGGTTTCAATCTGGGTAGTCCGCACATTGATCCGGATGATTTTTGCAACGATTGGCTCGGACGATTTTCCATCATTGATTTCCACTACATCACCTACACGAATGCTCCCTTCAAAGAGCAGCACCAACCCGGAAAACGTATCTTTAAACACATCCTGGAGCCCTAGTCCGATTCCAACCAGCAAAGCCGCCGAACCACCGAGGAAGATCTTTGCGTCCACATCCAAAGCTGCAAGAACAAAAACGAAAGCTAAAACTGTGATAATGTATTTGGCAACCTGGATATACACATATTCCGTCCCGATTTGCGCTCTTTTTGACCGCTTGAACCTGCGTTGAATGAACAGACGAATGATATTCAATACAACCCGGGATAAGAAAATAATGAGAATGACAAGGGTGACGTTTCCGAAACTGATTTTAATCTTCGAAGTATGAATAAAATTGTAATCCAGGAATTCCCTGAAAGTAACGGATTCGTTGTTGATGTTGAAGCTCATGACGGAGATGTAGCCCGCGAGGGCAAAACCACTCTGACTTAAAAGTCTGAACCAGGTAGCTTTTCTTCCTTCCAGGTGAATATTGGCAGAGGTCAGGTAGCGTTTTACCGAACGCCGAAAAATTTTACTCAATACGTATGCTCCGAAAAAGGAAACAGCTATGGTGAGAATGTTCCACATACAAACCTTATACGGGCCAAGTTCAAACAATGTACTTCTCATTTTAGTGTAGTGTTTGATTTAGTTTCCCCATAATCGACATTTTCACGCGCTCCATTACGATCTGTTCGGAAAGGAGATCCTGAAGCTGTTCGCCCGAAAGGTTTTCTCCCAGTTCGTTAAGTTCCTTCCGGATTTCATCAATGCGCTGCACGACTCGCAGTTTCTTAAAGGCATAAATTCCGTTCATGACGGTTGTTTTCAGCTTGTCAAGCTCGCGGTTCGTATCCACATTGTACTTGGAAAGCCATTTCGGACTCAATTCGTACCGTTCGGTTTCAATTTCCGTAATCCATTGTACGATTTCAGGGTTCTCATGGCGCAGCCAGAACGAAATCTTGTAAAGCGTTTTGGAAGCCAGGCCGTTTACAATCTGCTGGTACATTTCTCTAAACAGCGGAAACTGAAAGGTAAGCTCGTCTTTTGTGAGTTCGTGATGAATGAGTTCTGCAGTGCTGACTTCTACCGTGTGGGCTATCCCATGCTCATCGATGTGCTCTGTTGTAATGGCAAAAATTCCGTATTTCACTAAAATGCGCATCAATTCGTATTCTTCCCGGGCGTATGGAGTTTTGATTTCCGTGGCAGTTGTTGCCTGCGCTGCCGGAGTTGTGAATGTATCCGTAATTTCAGGATTCTGTGCGATAACCGGTTCATTCAGTTCCTTTGCAATCTGGTTTTTGCGTAGCTTATTCAGTTCACTAATCACAATGCTTTCGTCCATCCCGAAAAGACGCGCAATTTCTGTTGTAAAAACCGAACGCGTGATCTGGTCCGGAATCAGGGAAATGGAATGAACCACATCGCGGATGATCTGCGCTCTCTGAAGCGGATCATTGTTTCCTTCTTCCAGCAGGAGGGAAGTTTTAAAGCTGACAAAATCTTTCGTGTTGGTTTTGATGAAATCCATCAATTCCGTTGTACTGACCTTTTTGGAATAGGAATCCGGGTCGTCACCATCCGGGAAAAGCACCACTTTTACGTTCATTCCTTCCTCCAGGATCAGATCGATTCCACGGAAAGATGCTTTAATTCCTGCAGCATCACCATCATAAAGAATGGTAATGTTTTGAGTATAGCGCTTGATAAGCTTGATCTGTTCTTTGGTCAAAGATGTTCCCGAAGAAGCAACAGAATTGGCCACTCCGGCCTGGTGCATCGAAATAACGTCGGTATAACCCTCACAAAGGAAGCAATTGTCATATTTGATGATATCGCCCTTTGCAAAGTACAAACCGTAAAGAATTTCACTCTTGTTGTAAATAATACTTTCCGGAGAATTGAAATACTTCGCAATTTTCTTGTCCGTAATCAGCATTCGTCCTCCGAATCCGAGAACGCGCCCCGAAATGGAATGGATGGGAAACATCACGCGCCCGCGGAAGAAGTCGAAGCTCCGGTCTTCTTTGGTTTTGGTCAGCCCGACGGATTCAAGGTATTCTTTTTTGTATCCTTTAGCCAGTGCTGCTCTGGTAAAAGCATCTCCCGAATTCATACAATAACCGAGCTGGAATTTTTTGATGATATCAGCCCGAAATCCGCGTTCCTCGAAGTAAGAAAGACCAATGTTTTGCCCTTCGCCGGTTTCGTGCATATTGTGCATAAAGTGTTCCTTCGCGAATTCATTGATGATGTATAAACTTTCGCGTTCCGAAACAGCCGCAATTTCTTCTGCAGATTGCGGTTCGTCTTCCGGAACCTGAATTCCGTATTTATCTGCAAGCCAGCGCAAAGCCTCCGGATAGGAGAAATGTTCCTTTTCCATCAGGAAACTCACAACTGTTCCTCCTTTTCCGGAAGAAAAGCATTTGAAGATCTGTTTTGCGGGAGAAACCATGAAAGACGGCGTTTTCTCATCCACAAACGGACTGAGCCCTTTGAGATTGGAACCGGATTTTTTCAGGTTCACAAACTCCCCTATCACTTCCTCGATCCGGGAAGTTTGCATAATTTCATCAATAATATGCGAGGGAATTCTTGACATTTTGTTTAATGCACAATTTCGCGGTTACCGTAATCTTTTTCATTCTGAAGTGTTCCGTCTTCTTTGTAAAATTTCCATATCCCGGATTCAGCATCCATGTTGAATTCACCGGTATAACGCATACTTCCGTTCGGATAGCGTACAAAAATGAAACCGTGTTTTTTCCCGTTGACGTATTCTGTCATGGAAAGCTCATTTCCGCGCTCATCGTAGAAAAACCAGCGACCGTTTCGCTGTTGGTACTTATCCTGCGGCCCACGGAATTTAATTGCTTTTCTTCCGGGATAGTATTCCGTATAGATCCCGTTTTTGATTTCCACCAAATCTTCCGTTTTTTCCTTTTTGGGAGCTTTTTTCTCTTCTCCACAGCCACCAGCAGCCAGTGAAACGGCAGTAATGAAAATAAGACCGAATAATTGCTTCATGTTTGTTTTTATATAGTCTTTATAATAGTCATTCAAAAATACTTAATCCCCAATAATAATCGAAATGTAAAAATGCACTTATCTTTTCAAAACGCAAATTTCAGAAAACAGGTTGAACTTTATTGAAAAGATTCGGGTCAATTCATAATCAGCAAATAGTTTCCCTGGCAGATTTTCAATTTTTATTTGTCTCTTGTAACGGTATATTCCACCAAACCGATCAATGCTTTTTTGGCTTCGGAATCCGGAATGTCTGTAAGCAAATCCAGTGCCTCCTTTTTGAGCTCAAGCATGCGTCTGTGAGCATATTCGATTCCCCCGGCTTCAGTCACCAGGTGAATAGCACGCTGCACATATTTTTTCTCTTCATTGTGATTTTTTACAATGTTCATGAGCTCTTTCCGAACTGCTTTGTCACTGTGCTGAAGGGCGTAAATAAGGGGCAAAGTCATTTTGCGTTCACGGATATCATTTCCGGTTGGCTTCCCGATATTTCCAGGAGTTCCATAATCGAAAATATCGTCTTTTACCTGGAAAGCGAGCCCAACCAGCTCTCCAAAACGTCGCATACGATCTGCCATATCTTCGCGGTCCACAGAGGCTGCAGCGGATTCGCAAACAGTTGCAATCAGACTGGCTGTTTTCTGACGAATCACATCGAAATACACTTCTTCGGTGATGTCAAGTTTACGGGCTTTTTCGATCTGAAGTAATTCTCCTTCACTCATTTCCCGAACGGCACGGGCTACGATCTGCAACGCTCTCACATTATCGTTCTCCAGGGAGTGGAGCAGCACGCGTGAAAGCATGTAATCACCGACTAATACAGCGATTTTGTTTTTCCACAAAGCATTGACGGAAAAAAATCCCCTGCGTTCGTTTGCATCGTCAACCACGTCATCATGAACCAGGGTTGCGGTGTGCAGCAACTCCACCAGCGAAGCGCTCTGATACGTTTTTTCATTGATTTCTCCCAACATTTTTGCGGTCAGAAACAGGAACATCGGGCGCATCTGTTTTCCTTTTCTCCGGATAATGTAGTGGGTGATTTTATCCAGCAAGGGAACCTTGGATTTCATGCTCTCATGGAAACGAACCTCAAACAATTTCATTTCGGTCTCGATGGGCGCTAAAATCTCCTTTACTGTCATGAATGCAAATGTACTTTAAATTGAAAAGAAGAATTGAAAATTGAAAAATAAGTTGAGGGAAAGTTTACCACAACCGAGAAATTACATTTGCGAGTTCGGTTAAAAACGAGAAGAGTGGAAACTGACCGATGCTAAAAATTAGGGTTAGTACTGATGATTAAGTAATCACACTTAACCTGCTTTCAAAACCCGTTTGCCGATCATCTTGTTCTTATTTGCCAGTTGACCACAGGCAGCGTCAATGTCTTTCCCGCGACTTCGGCGCACGTTGACAATCAGGTTGCATTTTTCTTCCAGAAACCGGGCAAATTCATCTGTTTTCAGGCGATCAGCCTGCTGGTATTCGCCGCCATCAATCGGGTTGTATTCGATGATGTTGATCTTGCAGGGAACTGCTTTTGCGAAATCGGCCAGTTCTCTGGCATCTTCCAGCCCGTCGTTGAAATCTTTAAAAATAATATACTCAAAAGTCACCCGGGAACCTGTTTTTTCATGAAAATAAACCAGGGCTTCAGAAAGTGCTTCCAGGTTATTGGTTTCATTGATATCCATGATTTTGGAGCGTTTTACGTCGCTGGCAGCATGCAATGACAGAGCCAGATTAAATTTCACCTGGTCATCACCCAGCTTTTTGATCATTTTGGCAATTCCGGCAGTGGAAACCGTAATGCGTTTCGGCGACATGCCTAAACCGTTTTCATCCGTCAGGATTTCCGTGCTTCGAACCACATTTTTGTAGTTCAGCAATGGCTCTCCCATTCCCATGTAAACAATGTTGGAGAGATTTGTATTGTATTTACTGCTTGCCAGGTTCTTCAAATAAACCACCTGATCTACGATTTCTCCAGAACTCAGGTTGTGCATCATTTTCAGTTGACCGGTGGCACAGAAAGCACAGGACAAACTACATCCGACCTGTGAGGAAATACAAGCTGTCATCCGCGATGTTGTCGGGATCAACACTCCTTCAATTACCTGTGTCTGACCTTCAATTCCGAAAGCACATTTGATTGTTTTATCAGATGAAACCTGCTGATCTTCAATCGTAATTCCATCAAAATAAAAGCTTTGCTGTAATTTCTCCTGCAAACTCTTTCCGATATTGCTCATTTCCTCAAAGGAATGAACCTGTTTCTTCCAAATCCAATCATATACTTGTTTTGCACGAAATGCAGGCTCTCCCAAAGCCACTATGGCTGCTTTCAGTTCTTCCTGGTTCAGATTCCGGATATTGATCAATTTGGATGACATGTTTATACTAATAGAGCACAAAGTTACGGCTCTTTTCCCGACAATTCAACAGATCAGAAGAACTTACAATTTTTTATAATCTTCGTAGAGTGTATTCAGAAAATAGGAGCAATTTAATTGTTCCCGTTTAAAGTCTTTTGGAGAAAAGGTATTATCTCCGACAATCTTTTGTTCCATGTAATAAGTGAAGTTCCCCCTATTGGTAGCCCAGCCATATCCGCGGATAATTGCGTGAAAAGCGAACTGAGGCACTTTCGGGTTCATCAAATCCTTACTGTACGGATACCTTCCCGGATTTCCCTTCATCTGGTAAATCAGTGTTGCCACAATGTCTGCCTGTGATCCGACAACATTCATACGCTTGCCCCGATACGCTTTTTTGATCGGTTCTCCGTAAAATAAAAGAGGAATATGGTAGAATTTTCCTTTTCCCGGATCGGATATTCCCGGTGCCGGATGTCCATGATCTGCCACGAAGACAAAAAGGGTATTTTTATACCACGGATTCTTTTTACAATGGCGGATAAATTCACCCAGGCATTCATCCGCATAAACCAGTGAATTCATAAAATCGGCCTCTTCTCCGGAAAAATATTTCCCTTTGCCCTTTGGCTGGTCATAAGGAGCATGCGTACTTCCCGTAAAAGCACATTGCAGAAAAGGTTTTTTGTTCTCATTAATTTCCCGGATCAGGAACCGGTACAAATCCCGGTCATAAAAATTGAGCTTTCCCCGTGGTAAATCCGAAGGGAAGTCTGTTTCATCCTTCACCACATCAAATCCGTGATCCATGAAATAACCGCCAATATTCCCATATTTCAGGTCGCCGCTAAAAATGTAAGAGCTGTGGTATCCCCAGGCTTCCATGTCTTCATTCAGACAATGAAGCTTACGGTACTTTTCAGGCTGCATGGTGATGGAAACTTCCGGCAATGTATAATGCCCGCTGAAAATACTCGAATTACCGATCTCCGAAGTAGTGCTTGTTGCGTAAATATTGGTAAACAAAACCCCGTTTTTAGCCAGCTTATCGAAATTCGGAGTAGCGCCTTTATTTGGCCCCAGGCTTCCGATTGCTTCGGCAGACCATCCTTCCAGTACGATAAATACCACATTCGGACGATTATTCTCCAGAAAATAATTGGAGTGTTCTTTCGGATAGCTGTACCATTTTTCAACTGTTTTCCGTGCAAGTGTTTTATCAACTTTCGGAATGAATGCGTCAATCTCCGAACGATTATAAAGCAAGTAGCTTTTCCCGAAAAAATAAAGCGAATTGATCGAAATATCGTTGGCAATTGCCTTGTTGGAATAACTCGATGCATTGATGTTTAGAGGCACAGGTTGAAATCCGCCGCGCAGGAAAATAAAGAACAGGAAACCGACAATTGCATAAGTTACCGGTAAAGCCGCCCACTCAAAAGAATGCCGGATGGTGGCCAGTTCCGGATTTTTCTTTTTGAAAAATATTCCCGAAAGGAAAATGTAAATCGACAACTGGACCAAAGCGTATAAAATGTACCAGAAAATCATAGAATAATTGGCTGTTCTGGCAACTTCATCCGGGTGGGAAAGGTGCATAAAAACGCGCGAAGTAAGTTTGTGGTTCCATTCACCGTAAGCAACAATTTCTCCCGCCTGAACCAGGACCAGGAATGCAATAGATGCGATCAGTGTGATTTTGAAAAGGCGTCTCCACCAAACCCAGCTGCTGTAATACTGAATCAAACGAAACAAAAAAGGAACTGCCGAAAGGCCAGCAGCTGTCGCCAGATCTAACCGGAAAGAGTAGATAAAACTCAGCAGCCATTCCCCGAAACTGACATCTTTCATCTTACTCCAATGATGGACAGAAAAAATAATCCGGTGAATGTCAAAACAAACAATCCAGAATAGAAGAAGCTTAAAAACATCGCGAAAAGGACGAAGCATGCAATCAGAATAACTTAGGATACAAATTTAGGGCTTATTTTTTACGCTGGTATTTTTGACCAGGTTTTCTTGCAGTTACTCTGAAAGTAGAACAGGGACTTGATGTAACCTGCTTTTCTGTCAGTTTCCACTGTCACCTTGTCGCTTTCACCGTAATGGCAAGGTAGTTGACGAGTGAGAAGCAAAAATCAACAGAAATGGCAGAAGAAGGAGTTCAAAATGAGGAATTTAACCAGGATACTGATGCACAAAACCAGGGTAATCCAGGTGAAACAGTGAATGAGCAACTGGAAAATGCTGACAATTCGTCAGAAACATCAGCTACACTATCAGCTGAAGATCAGATTGCTGCTTTGAACGATAAATATTTACGTCTGTATTCGGAATTCGACAATTACCGTAAGCGCTCCAATAAAGAAAAAATCGAATTGATTTCCACTGCAAGTGCGGGTGTTTTGAAAGAGATGTTGTCCGTAATGGATGATTTCGAACGTGCGATTGCAAATAATGAAAATTCAGAAGACCTTTCTGCAGTGAAAGAAGGATTCAAACTGATCCATCACAAACTGAGAAACATACTGGAAGCAAAAGGATTGAAGCAGATGAATACGAAACACCAGGTTTTTGATGCGGATTTGCATGAAGCAATTGCAAATATTCCCGCGCCATCCGGGGATCTGAAAGGAAAAATCATCGACGACGTAGAGAAAGGATATTATTTGAACGACAAAGTGATTCGCTTTGCGAAAGTGGTTGTAGGAAATTAAGAAAAGTGATTCACGAGAAGTGATTGAATATGGACAAAAGAGATTATTACGAAGTTCTTGGCATTTCAAAGGGGGTATCGGAGGCAGAAATTAAGAAGGCTTACCGTAAAATGGCTTTGAAGTATCACCCTGACAAAAACCCGGGAGATACTAAAGCAGAAGAAAAATTCAAGGAAGCAGCTGAAGCTTATGAAGTACTTTCCGATCCGGACAAGAAAGCGCGTTATGACCAGTATGGCCATGCTGGGTTAGGCGGAAATGCAGGCTTCGAAGGCGGAGGAATGAATATGGATGATATCTTCTCCCAGTTCGGAGATATTTTCGGCGGTGCTTTTAGTGGTGGGAGTTTCGGCGGTTCAAGAGGCAGGCAACATGTAGTGCGCGGAACAAACCTGCGCGTCAAAATAAAACTGACCCTGGAAGAAATTGCCGAAGGGGTTACAAAAAAAATCAAGGTCAATAAATTGGTAAACGCAGAAGGTGTTACCTATAAAACCTGTGCGACCTGTAACGGTACGGGAAAAATCACCCGTGTTGCTCAAACCTTCCTGGGGGCAATGCAGACGCAATCTATCTGTACAACCTGCCAGGGAGCAGGAAAAATGATTGATCAGAAACCAGCCGGAGCAGACAATCAGGGATTGAAACGCAAGGAAGAAGTGATTGAGATCGAAATTCCGGCAGGAGTAGAAGAAGGAATGCAACTGAACGTTTCAGGAAAAGGAAATGCCGGACCATTTAACGGAATTCCGGGAGACTTGATTGTTGTAATTGAAGAACAGCAGCACGAAGAGCTTCGCAGAGATGGTGAAAACCTGCACTATGAAGCATTCGTAAATTTTGTAGATGCGGTTCTGGGTGAAACGATCGAAGTGCCGACTGTAACCGGAAAAGCAAAGATCAAAATCGAGCCGGGAACGCAAAGCGGAAAAATGCTGCGCCTGAAAGGAAAAGGGTTGCCGGTTCTTCAGGGATACGGGCACGGAGATTTGTTCGTCCATATTCATGTATGGACGCCGAAAAAGGTGAGCAAGGAAGAAAAGGAAATGCTGGAAAAATTACGTTCCAGTGAGAACTTCAAGCCAAATCCCGGACAGAATGAACGTAGATTTTTCCAGAAAATGAAAAACATGTTTCAATAATCAGGTATAACAAAGTAAAAGACAGAGAGAGTCGGCCGGATAAATGATTATCCGGCTTTCTTATTTTCAGGGGCAATTGTTTTATTCACCAGGAAGCCGGATTAGCAGGAATTAATTCATTTCATAAAGAACAGAGAACGAGCCGGTTCATTTCTGATGATCACATTTTGTGGATTTCAATCCAGAGGAATTAAAAAATGAGGAATTCTTTTCATTAGATTTACATAATGAGACGATTTACGAATCCGCTGGAATCTGCTATTGATATCCGGCACTATTTACTGGGAGCCATGGTGATCGTATTCGGATTGGTTATTCTAAGTCCTTTCCTTGTTGATCTCATCAAAAATGCTGTGTCCCCGAAAGGTGCGGATATCGAAAATCTCAGTAAATACCTTTCCAGGAATGCGTTTTTCCTGGTAAACATGTCGCCCTTTGTAATTGGCTTTGTCTCAATTGTTTTTTGCTCACGGGTTATTTTTCACCGTCCGCTGAAAACTTTTATAACTGCCAGGCCACAATTTGATTTCAAACGTTTTTTCTTTTCATTTGGTTTGTGGTCAGTGTTGATGCTGACATCATTCTTT
Organism: Fluviicola sp.; assembly: GCA_031260455.1. Lineage (GTDB taxonomy): Bacteria > Bacteroidota > Bacteroidia > Flavobacteriales_D > Crocinitomicaceae > Fluviicola. Next base: position 17,245 of record JAIRJW010000022.1, on the reverse strand, counting down.
TTGACTTTTATTAAATCCAATCATCAGCTGGTATGGAATTTTCAAAGTGAAAAGTTCTTTTATCTATTGATTATTGCAGCGTTGTTCATTCCGGTTCAGACAGGTTTCGAAGAAATTTTTTTTCGCGGATTTTTGTTGCAGCTTTTTGGAAAAATTACACAGAAGGGAATTTACTTGGTATTGATTACCGGAACCCTGTTTGGTGCGCTTCATTTGATGAATCCCGAAATTGAAAAACTTGGTTTGTTTGCCGTAATTTATTATATTATATCCGGCCTGTTTACCACATTAATTGTTATTTTGGATGACGGAACAGAGCTTTCATGGGGTTTTCATCTGGCCAATAATTTGTTTGGAATCATCATCGTTACAAATGAATGGCAGGCATTGCAAACAGATGCCTTGTTTGTGGATGTATCTCCTCCCGCACCCGGATGGGATATGTATGTAACCATGTTCCTGCTTTATCCGTTAATGATTTTTGTTTTTTACTTGGTTTACCAATGGAAAAACTGGAAAAAAGTACTTTTTAAGTCATAATGAATTAGTTGTGATCAGATGCTAGAAATTCACGAGCTTACGAAACGCTACCAGCGGAAAGCTGCAATAGATCAAATATCCTTTAGTCTGAAAAAAGGTGAGATATTTGGATTGCTGGGACCGAACGGAGCAGGTAAAACAACATTGATACGGATCATCAACAAAATCATCGATCCGGATTCGGGAACCATCCGCTTCAACGGAGACCTGCTTCAGCAAAAACATTTGGCGCATATCGGGTATTTGCCCGAAGAACGTGGTTTGTACAAACAAATGACCGTGGAAGCACATGCTCATTTCCTGGGAGCTTTGCGCGGGATGAGCAAAACCGAAATCAATACGTCATTGAATTACTGGCTGAATAAATTCAACTGCGCCGACTGGAGGAAAAGACGCATCCAGGAACTGTCGAAAGGAATGGCTCAGAAAATCCAGTTTATCTGCGCGATTTTACATGAACCCGATTTACTGATTCTCGACGAACCATTCTCAGGTTTTGATCCGGTAAACGTGGAATTGATAAAAGCAGAACTCCAGGAAATGAAACTTAAAGGGAAAACAATCCTGATTTCGACACACAATATGCGAAGCGTGGAAGAAATCTGTGACCGGGTGATGCTGATCTATCAGTCGAAAAAAGTACTGGAAGGTCGTGTTACCGAAATTCGTGAAAGTCAGAAAACAGGAGAATATGCTGTGAGATTCAGAGGAAACATGATTGCTTTCGTAAATGCATTATGGATCGATTTTGAATTGATTGATAAAGAAATATTGAGTGATGACCGCTTTGTTGCAAGGGTGAAAATGAGAGGAGACAATTCTTTTGAAGATTTGTTGAAAGCCCTCATCGGGCAAGTAAAAATCGAAGCGGCATGGGAAGTGCTTCCTTCCATGAATGAAGTGTTTATTTCAACCGTAACAACTGAAAACGATGAGGAATAGCTGGATTATAGCCATGCGCGAACTGAAGGAAAGGCTCGGAAGCCGCTCTTTTATTTTGATGGCCCTTCTGGGACCTTTGATTGTACTGACCTTTACATATCTGATTTTTCAGTTCGGGGGAAAAGAACAACAGAAATGGCATGTACTGATTGTTGACCCGGCAAATGTCATGGAACAAAAGATCATGGTCAAAGAAGACCCGAATATTCAGTATTCGTTTGCAAATAATTATATCGAAATCGAGCAATTTGCCAAAGAGAAACGTTTCGAACCGTATGATGCAATGGTGGAGGTAAATGAAAAGATTTTGTCAAATAAGACCTGCTTTTTGTTCTACCGGGAAAAACCTTCGTTCAACATGTCGATCAATATCCGCTACCAGGTAGAAAGACGTTTGGAAGAAGTTCTGGCAAGAGAATTTACGAAATTATCTGTTAGTGATTTCCGTAAAATCAAACAACCACTGAATTTTGCTTTCCGCAATGTTTACGATCCGAAAAATGTAACGGGAGACCTCGCAGGTTGGGTCGGATTGTTCTTCGGAGCGGTCATTTTTGTCTTTATTTTCCTTTTTGGAATGACGATTTTGAGATCGGTTTCCAGGGAGAAAACGAATCGCGTAGTAGAGATTTTGCTGGCTACGGTCAAACCAAGGGCCCTGATGCTGGGAAAAATTCTGGGAATCGGACTGAGTGCCTTTATCCAGGTTTTCCTTTGGGTACTGATCATCGGCTTTGGTTTGTACCTGATGCGCGAAACGATTTTCGTTGATATGTATGATGCTTCCAACCAGATTGAAGGACAAGTAAGTGATTACAACCAATTCGTGGAGCTGGTTTTCGATCGTGTTCAATTCGGAGTAATGCTGTTTTATTTTTCCCTGTTTTTTTCCGCAGGATATTTGTTCTACGGAGCATTTTTTGCAGCTTTGGGAGCAATTTCGGGCTCGGAATCCGATGGACAACAGTTTCTCATTCCACTGATACTGATTTTATGTTTCGCTTTGTATGCGGGCTATTATGCATTGGAAAATCCGGAAAGCCCATGGACAACATTACTCTTGTATTTCCCGTTTACGGCCCCGGTAGTAGCGATGGTAAAACTGTCGGCAGGATTTACCGATGGTGATGCATACCAGCTGTTCGTTGCGTTGTTTTTACTGCTCGCAGGGGCAATTCTGGTTACTCAGCTTGCAGCGCGTTTGTTTAAAAATGGTTTACTTCAGTTCGGACACACATTGCGTTTGAAAAACATTATTCATTGGTTGAAGGTCAGGTAAAATGCGCGTAGCAGTCATCGATTTAGGCACAAATACATTCAATCTCCTGGTAGCAGACCTTCATTCCACTGGTTTTGAGGTTGTCTGCAATTCGAAAGAAGGAGTGGCGCTCGGCATGGGCGGAATCAACCGGGGAGTTATTTCCGTAGCTGCAAAAGAAAGAGCTTTTGCCGCAATTACAAAATTCCGGGAAATTTGTAACGCTTTATCTGTTTCAAGTATTGTTGGAATTGGTACATCAGCGGTGCGGGATGCACAAAATAACGGAGAATTCATCCTCGAAGTCAAGGAGCGATTTGACATTGATATTGAAATTGTAGACGGTTTGGAAGAAGCCCGACTGATTTACCAGGGCGTTAGCTGGTCATGTGAATTTGATCAAACATCTCTGATTATGGATATCGGCGGGGGAAGCACGGAATTCATCCGGGTCGAAACTGGAAAGGAGCTGGAATTTTTCAGTGCAAATATCGGTGTTTCACGTGCTGTGCAGCTTTTTGACCTGAAAGACCCGCTTTCAATGGAGGATCAGAAAGAATTACTTGCCTGGTTTGAAGAAAATTCGGAAGGGATCCAGCGTTTTAATCCCTGTAAAATACTGGTAGGTGCTTCGGGAAGTTTTGAAACGTTTTACGAGATGGTTCAGAGAAAAGAATTCCCCAAATTTTCGGAAAATATCCGGATTTCAAAAGAGGAACTGATAAAAACTCTGGATTGGATTATCGGATCAACCTCTGAAGAACGGAAAAACCACCCGTTTATTATTCCCATCCGCAGAAAGATGGCCCCGGTAGCGGCTTTGAAGACCAAATGGATCATGGAAAAATTTGGAGTCCGGGAAGTGGTGATTTCTCCTTATTCATTAAAGGAGGGAGTTTTGAGGCGCTTTTTCAGATAATGACAAATGAACACCATTACGAATGTTGAGTCAAGGTATATTTTTACCCATTCATCAATCCCCCGGTATGCAGGAACACGACTGTCTGCAGAGTTGTGAATTGTTGATTTTTCAGCCACCCCAGTAATGCGTAAAATACTTTTCCCGTATAGATTTTATCGAGTGGCAAATCCAGTTCTTCCCGGCAATGACGGATGAAACTCAGTAACTCATCGTTCCATTTTCCATATCCTCCGAAATGATAATCAGGGTGCACCACTATCCGACCCAGGCTTTCCTCAATTGTTTCTTCATCAACCAGAAACGAAAAAAGAAGTTTTCGCATTTCCGCTAGTGAATTGAATCCTTTGAGAACCGGAACAACGTGAATACGAGTACTTTCCTTTCCTCCTGCTGCCAATCCGCAACTGGTAGCAGTTGTACCCTGAGCCACGAACAAGTGATCCACTTCATCCGGAAGCTCTTTCCAGATTTCCTGACATCCGACTATTCCGTAATAATTACTTCCACCCTCCGGAACCAGCAGGTAGAACGGATATTCCTCTTTCCAGGTTTCCTGTGCTGTTTTTTCGTTCCGCTCATCGTATTTCTCACGGGAAATAAACTTCAGTTCCATACCCAGTTCAGAACACCTTTTGAGGTTTTCATTGCTGGAAGCATGCAGTTCTTCACCTCTCACCACACCAATTGATTTCAGACCGGCAAGATGACATGCAGAAGCCGTTGCAAGCAGGTGATTCGAATATGCACCTCCAAAAGTCAGGATTCCGTCTTTTTTCTGAAACTGGACCAATTCGATGTTGTATTTCAGTTTGCGCCATTTATTTCCCGAAACTTCCGGGTGAATGAGATCGTCGCGTTTTACAAGCAATCTCACATTCCCAAACTCCGGCGAATTAAGTTTGATTTCCTGTAAAATGGATTTTGAAGTATCGAAGAGCTCCATGAAATGCTTAATTTTATTGTATGAATGATGATAATTTTCGTCCACTACCCAAAAATAACGGTTTAGATCCGGATGATTTCTATTATACACCGGAAGGTTATATTGTCTTTACCGAAAAGTATCATTTGAAACGCGGTTATTGCTGTAAAAGTGGCTGCAGACATTGTCCGTACGGGTATGACAAGAAAACGGACCGATTCAGAGATAAGCGAAGCTGAGAAACGATAAATACAATTATTATACTGAAAATCAGTCCACTGATACTTTTCAATTGAAGCAGAAATTCTTGGATGGTTCAAAAAATATAAAAGCTGAAATCGGGTAAAAGTCAGGGGTTTGCGGTAATTTAAAGTGGGGTTTTCTTTTTCTATTCTTATTTTCCAATTTTTATTCAGGCGTAATTCCGCAATATTACGTCACTCACTTTAGATAAACACGATTAAACATCTGAAAATCAACTACAAAACATATTCATCAAACAGCCGACTCACCTCTTTTTCCAGATCATGCGTCTTTCCCGGATGCGGCCGCGAGGTCTGGATAATGGAGCTCCTTACTGCCGTCAGCCAGCGGAAACGCTCCGGCAATCCCTCACAGGCAATCGGTCCGCCTTCTTTTGCACCCGCACTGATCAATTCGAAAGCCCGCAGATTCGATTTCACCTGATCAATATCCGGCTCACACTTAAATAACTCCAGGCGTTTTTCCGAAAGCACAATTTTCGTACGGATAAACTTCTCTTTTTTGGAGAATAAAATAATGCCCACATTGATAAATTCTTCCCGCTCTACCTGTGGTACCAGACGAATTACAGCATACTCATATAAGAACATTGCGTGCACTTTTAGCTTCATTTACAAAATTGTCAGAATGAGTCAATCGCAGGTTCAAAAACTGCTTATAAACCGATCGGATTTCATCTGGTGTAGCGTCCAGGTCTTCCCAATGAAGCCAGGATTCCGGGATAGCATCTACCAAACGATTCAGAATTTCCTTATTCAGTTTCGACTGGCAGAAAACATTGGCTTCATCCATTTTAGCGGCTTGCGGCAACAACACATGGTCTTTCACATATACAAAATTGCTTACAGCAGTTTTCTCCCAGTTTTCCCAGGTATGATGAAAATAGAAAGCCGCCCCGTGATCAATCAGCCACAAATCCCGTTTCCAGATCAACATATTCGTATTACGGAATGTGCGGTCGATATTTGTAATAAACGCATCAAACCACACAATTCGTGAAGCGGTCTCTTCATCCACTTTGGTCACCACCGGATCGAAAGTTATGGCTCCGGATAAAAAATGCAACCCGAGATTCAAGCCATGGCTCGCACGCAGCAAATCCTGAATTTCCTCATCCGCTTCCGATCTCCCGAAATCCTCATCAAGGTTCACAAAAACCAGCTCCGGAACTTTAAAGCCCAGGATCCGTGCAATTTCCCCACCCAGGAATTCCGAAATCAGGGCCTTCACTCCATGACCCGCACCGCGAAACTTGAGCACATATTTAAATTCATCATCCGCATCGACCAAAGCAGGAAGTGAACCTCCCTCGCGCAAAGGCGAAATATAACGCGTTACGTTAACCGTTCTTAAAAAATCAGACATATTTAATCTTCTTTGCGAATACCGTTTTCAGGAACTTTTCCCGTGTATTCAGATAAAATACCCTTGATGTGCCGAATGTCTGCATCTATATCTCCGGTAGGCACAAACAAAGAATGGAACCCACCGGTTTTCCGTTTGTAATCAATGTAAGCAATATAAATCGGCACACCAGCATTCTGTGCGATGTAGTAAAATCCTCTTTTCCAATGAGGCTGATAACTTCGGGTTCCTTCAGGAGTGAAAACCAGGAAACATTTTTCGTTGTTCTTAAAGTAAGTAACTGCCTGTTCCGTAATATTCTTATTTTTCTTCTTCCGGTCAACAGGAACACCTCCCATCGCTTTGAGGATGATTCCCAGGGGGAAGAAAAACAAATCTTTCTTGATCAGAAATCTGGCGTTCACCCGGTAGTGTGCAAAAGCTATTTTACCTATCACAAAATCCCAATTTGATGTGTGAGGACCAACAACTACCACTGCTTTGTCCACTCCTACCGGAGTGCGGTTGTCTATTTTCCAGCCAAATATCCGGAGGATCCTGAAAAAGAATTTTCCCATGAAACAAAGGTACAATTTCAAGTAAAAAATTACCTTTATATCATGCAAATAAAAAAACGCATTTATGCTGCTTTCCTGGTAGTTCTCCTCACAGCATCCAGTTTATTGATTTTTATTTGTATCAACCTGCTCTCAAACAGCTATAACAATCCTTTCGTACCGATTCCCAGGGACAGCAAATGGGTTATCAGAATAGATGCCGAATCATTTGTGAAGACAGAAATCTATCACACACTCTTTACGGAGAAAGACGATGCTTTCATTCAGCAAGTCAGGGATCTGGTTGAACGAAGCACCAACGAAAATCTGAAAAAAAAGTCCTTGTTCATTAACTTCCAGGAAGACATTGTTCTGTATGGTCTGGAGCGAAATCATAAAAATTTTCTTGTCACTGCTGTTCAAACTTTTGACGGTCCTGCTTTCAGTCGGAACATACTGGATTACTGCAAAGTCAGTCAAACCGGAGGAGCAAAAGATCATTGCGGAATTTACATTCACCAGATTAAAGGTGAGAAAGCCAGTGAATCCGAATTAAAAGCAGTGTTGAATGACATTTTAAGTGCTCCGCTTAAAGAACTCCACAAGGCGGCCCCAGAAAAAAATGAACTCATTGCGGTGAGCTGGAACAACCATACCCGGGAAAATGGGTTTTCTGCTACAGATTTATCCATTCAGTACCAGGATAACGAGATCAATCTGGAAGGTAAACTGGCTTACACGAAAAAACTGCCTTCCGGATTGAAATTCGGACTGGCTCCAAAAGGTGTTTACATCTATTCCCGCATGGAAATGGGATCCCTACCCGATACCCTGTTTCAATTCTTCCCGAAAAACCTGCCGCACTTCACAGAAATCCAGGGATATGCAGTAGATTTAAACGGAACAGCGCTGGAAGACTCCAGGGACAGTTTACCGAATTTTTTCGGTTACTTGCCGGTTCCGGTTATGAACCTGATTGTCCGGACAAAAAACAACTGTAACGTGGAAGATCTCTGGAAAGCATTTCCTGCCTCAGTTCGAAGAGAAAATCTGCGCCTGAATTTTGGGAATATTTCGTTTCAGCTCAAACAGCTTTCACCAGATACTTATTTCATTGGAGTGAATCCTGACGCAGTGATTTCTTACTCCGGAAATGATGTTTTCTTTATCAAAGGCAGGTTTGAAAAGGCTTCACAGATTTACGGAAGTTCCTTTTTGACGTCTATCATTGAAAATATGGCCCCCGTGAAGGCTTTCAACAATTTTCTGAAAAGTATGCGTTTTGTCCGGATTGATATCAAACCCGGAAAAGGAGATCAATACATTGTTAGCGGAAAAATTCAATTCCGGAACAAAAAACAACCTCTGCACGAACTCTCCAAAATGATTTTAGGGCTGGGTGCTTTCGAACTGTAACAACGATTAAACGTAACGCACTTTGATCGTAACCGTTTTATCTTCCGTCAGCTGGAACTTAAAACTTTCAAATTTTGGTTTGCTCCAGGCTGTGTGATAGTAATCAGAAAAGCCAAAGCCTTCATCTGGAACAAACATTGTGTAATCCATGTCTTTATTCGAATTCTCATCATCCAGGAGCGCCACCCCGTATTCTCCCGGTTCAATTCCCGTAATGATACAGGTCATGCTGTTATTTTTCATTTCATTTTTATCAAAGAATCTCACTTTCCACGGAATCTCTTTTTTGAAATTCTCAGCAGTGCGGTAAACCTGCAGCTGAAGCATGCCTGAATTATTGCGGATATTAATCACTTTTACAGTGATGGTATAATAATTCGTTGAAGGTGATGTAAACGAAAATGATGCTGCACAAACAAAAACAAATAAAATGAACGTATAAACGCGTCTTTTCATGGTGAGTAAAATATAGATATGCCTGCATAAAAATAAGCTATTCGCCTCAATTTAGTTCGGTTTTACAGCAGATTTAACAGTTTGCTTTGTTCTGTAATGATTTTTTCGTCCCAATAAAATGGGATGAGTATGAGAGGATTCTCAAAGCGAAAAAGTTCAATTTTAACAACATAATACGTCCTGTTATGAAATTCAGTTGATTAGCTACGAATCCAGACTTTTCTAATCCCGAACGGATAAGCTGGATGTAAACGAACTGAAATCAAGTAACTTACCCCAACAAGAATTCTATCGGGATTAGCGGAAAAACATCAACATCATTTCGCTATAACATCTGACAATTTCAAAAAATATGCCGGAGCACCCAGCAAACGGGAGCCGTACCAGGAAAAATATTCTCCGTTCACGAGTACGATCTTACTTGCCGGAAATTGCTGTTGTAGTTCTTCGGTATCTTTTTCCTTAAACGGATATGGTTCGGAACTCAGGAATACAAAATCAGGCGCCAGGGTTGCCAGAGCTGCTTCTGGGTAGCGTTTCTCTTTCACTGCATTTTCAAAACCTAAAGTTTGCAGCATGGCATCGATAAACGTATGCTTACCGGCTGCGATATACGGATTTTTCCAGATCAGGTACAATACACTTTTCCCGGTTAATTTCAAATCATGGAGCTGTTCAAAGTTGTTCGTAATTGCTGTTTTCAACTCGCCAGCTTTTGCTTCTGCTCCGGTTATTTTCCCGATTTCGGTCAGCATTTCCAAAGCATCTTCCAAGTTGAAAATATCACTCATCCAAACCGGAAACTCCTTTTCCAGTACTTCAATATCGGCCTGGTTATTTTCTTCCCTATTCCCGATAATCAGATCCGGTTTCAGTGATCGGATCAGGTCGATTCTGACATTTTTGGTTCCCCCAACCAGCTGCACCTCCCGCCTCAATTCAGAAGGATGAATACAGAATTTGGTTATACCAACCAGTTTTTTCCTCAGACCAAGATCTGCCAGCAATTCCGTCTGGGAAGGAACCAGCGACACAATACGCGAAACGGTGGAATTCACCTCCACCGTTCGCAACATCTGATCTCTATACCTGATTTTTTTCACTATGCTAAGGAAGCAATAATGTCCTGACGAGTTAAAATCTTTTTATCTCCATCTGCTCTTTCAACGATTACCGCAGGAGTTTGCTCATCAATCAGTTTCACCACTTCCTCCATTTTTGCGGTTGAAGCAACAACCGGAAACGGTTTCTGCATGATTTTCGAAACTGGTGTATCTCTCAATGCCGGATTGTCAATCAGCAACTGATACACCTGCGAATCGTTCAGGGAGCCAACCAGCTCACCGTCTCTCAAAACCGGAATCTGTGAAATGTTGTATTTACGCATTTTCATGATCGCATGAGAAACCAGCTCTTCGGAGTACAAAGTCACCAAAGGAAGGTCGGCATGACGTGCGATCACATCTTCTGCTGTTTTGAATTCTTCTTCCAGGAAACCTCTTTCACGCATCCAGTCGTCGTTGAAAATTTTCCCTACATAACGGCTTCCGTGGTCGTGGAATAAAATCACTACCACATCATCTTCCGTCAGCTGATTCTGCAACTGTAACAATCCCGCAACAGCAGCACCGGCAGAGTTTCCAACGAAAATTCCTTCCTCACGTGCCAGGCGGCGGGTGTAAACTGCCGCATCTTTATCGGTTACTTTCTCGAACAAGTCGATCACATCAAAATCTACGTTCGCAGGAAGAATGTCCTCCCCGATTCCTTCTGTGATGTACGGATAGATCTCATTCTCATCGAAAATACCGGTTTCCTTGTATTTTTTAAAAACAGACCCATACGTATCAATTCCCCAGATTTTCACATCCGGATTTCGCTCTTTCAGATATTTTCCCACTCCGGAGATTGTTCCTCCCGTTCCTACTCCAGCTATGAAATGCGTCACCTTCCCATCTGTTTGTTCCCAGATTTCAGGGCCGGTTTGCTCATAATGTGCTTCCCGATTGGATAAATTATCGTATTGATTCACATACCAGGAATTCGGGATTTCTTTTGCCAGACGACGAGAAACCGAGTAGTATGAACGGGGATCGGACGGTTCAACAGCAGTCGGACAAACCACTACTTCCGCACCAACTGCTCTGAGGATATCCATTTTCTCCTTCGATTGTTTGTCATTCAGTACACAAATCAGCTTATAACCTTTGACAATTGCTCCAAGTGCTAGCCCCATTCCCGTATTTCCGGAAGTTCCTTCGATGATCGTTCCTCCCGGCTTGATCAATCCTGCTTTTTCAGCATCCCCGATCATTTTGACAGCCATCCGGTCTTTCACAGAGTTTCCAGGATTGGTTGTTTCCACTTTCGCCAAAACGGTAGCTTTGCAATTTTTCGTCAGCTTGTTCAATTTCACCAAAGGCGTATTTCCAATGGTCTCCAATATATTGTTATACACTTTCATGTCCTGCAATTTTACGCAAAGATAGAAGACTAATTTGGTTTATCCGAAGAAATTATGAATGTGAATTTTACGGAATTCAAAGAATCAAAATTTCATTGCTTTCAAGCAGAAAACAATGAAACAAATACTTATCACTTTTCAATTCTTATAGTTATTAACAGCATTCAAACTTTACAAAAGTTTCGCTAATTTTGCTCTCATGTCGGATTTCGTTGTTTCTGCCAGAAAATACAGACCCCAGACCTTTGATACGGTTGTTGGGCAAAAGGCAATTACCAACACACTTAAAAACGCTATTAAGAATCAGCATCTGGCTCAGGCTTTCTTATTCTGCGGATCGAGAGGAGTTGGTAAAACAACGACTGCACGTATCTTAGCTAAGACGATTAATTGTTTTAACCGCACGGAAACAGTTGAAGCCTGCGATCAGTGTGAAAGCTGTAAATCCTTTAACGAAGGAGCTTCTCTGAATATATATGAATTGGATGCAGCTTCCAACAACTCGGTGGATGATATCCGTGGCCTGATCGATCAGGTGCGTATTGCTCCACAGCTGGGAACGTATAAAGTGTACATCATTGATGAGGTTCACATGTTGTCTGCGGCAGCCTTCAATGCATTCCTGAAAACATTGGAAGAACCGCCAGCACATGCCATTTTCATCCTGGCTACTACCGAAAAGCACAAGATTCTTCCAACAATCCTTTCGCGCTGCCAGATTTTTGACTTTCAGCGGATCAAGGTAAAAGATATTGCGGATCATCTGGCGCATGTCGCTACCCAGGAAGCTGTCTCTGCAGATCCGGATGCCCTGCACCTGATTGCCCAGAAAGCTGACGGTGCTTTGCGGGATGCACTTTCCATTTTCGACCAGATAGTCAGTTTCTGCGGAACGACCATTACATACAAAGCTGTATTGGAAAATCTCAACGTGCTGGATCACGATTACTATTTCAAGGTTGTTGAAAATGCCCTGAATGAAGATATTCCTGCGTGTTTGCTGCTGTTCAACGACGTGATGGAAAAAGGTTTCGACGGGCACCATTTCCTGGTCGGGCTGGCGGAGCATTTCAGAAACCTGCTGATCTGTAAAGATCCGAGAACGGTAAACTTACTGGAAGCAGGCGAATCTACCGAAAAACTATTCATTGAACAAGCCAAAAAAGTAGATGCTGCTATGGCGCTCCGTTGTCTGGGAGTTTTGAGCAAAGCAGATGTCGATTACAAATCTGCCAAAAATCAACGCCTGCTCGTCGAGTTGACACTGATGCAGATTTGTTCGGTGAAATCTGAGCTGGAAAAAAAAAATCCTTAACTGATCCTGTTCTGATCATTCCCTTTGCTGGGCAAAGTTTAAGAAATGAGCCAGGAAAACCGGTAAACAAGCCTTCTGTGGTTCCTGAACGGATTGCATTTTCGACCAAGCCAGAGGCGAAAGTACTTTCCACTCCTACGGGAAATCTGAATTCCAACAATTTGTCAATCAACCACCTGGTTGAGCAGCAAAAAGCAAAAGCGCCTGCTGTTTCAGGTGATTTACCTAAAAAGGAATTCCACAAAGACGATGTAATCCGTTTGTGGAAGACAATGGCTCACATGCAAAAACTGAATGGTCAGGATCAGGTGTATCACGTGATGATCAAACGAGAACCTGTTCAGCTGGACGAAACAACCTTCCAGTTTGAAGTGGACAACACGATTCAGCTGACGCGCCTGGAAAGTGCCATCGGGGAAGTGATATCCTATATCCGGAAGGAAGTTCAGAATTACGACCTTATCATTCAGCTGGAAATGGCCAAAGGTGCCTCTGAAGAAATCAAATATTTGAACGGTCCGGACCGTTTTGAAAAATTAGCCAAGAAAAACAGTAATCTTTTTGACCTGAAGAATCGTTTTAACTTAGACATAGATTATTAAAACAAATATGAAATCATTTTCGATCGGCATCTTATGCCTGTTATTTATTACCTCTTCCTGTGAAGACGAAGTTTCCTCCACTACTTCCGAAGCTTCGGCCGAAGCAAGCAAAAAAAACAATGAAAGCTTCGATACCCGTGCAAAACGCGAAATCATGAGAGCACTGGGTATTCCGGTTAATGAAAAGTTCAGTATCCGTATCTATAAAGAATACCTGAATTCGGACACGATTGAAGATGCGATCATTACCGTAAACCGTCTGGAATTTGCGATGAATGAAGCGATTCAAAAGAATAGAGAAGCAAAAGCCGCAGAACTGGGTTTCACCGGAAACTATAACTACATATTTTATTACGATGGAGCTATGGATCGAATTTCCAACCCGATTTTTGCTCCTTCCAGTCCGGGAAGGGAATTGGATATTGAATTTCGCTCTATTATTTCACCTGCCAGAAAAGATGTGATTGTGAGTTACCGCATTCGTAATTCAGGCTGGAAAAGCTATTTTTCAGTGTTCAATGAGCACGACATGATGATGGTTTTCCAATGGAAATACTTTGACCACGCGGGAGAAGACAAACCGGAAGCGTTTATTCACGAGTACGAAGACAATCCGAATCAGATTCCGAAGGATATTGCAATTTATGAAAGTGAAATAGACGGACATAACAAAAACATCGGGGATATTTACCAGTACGTTCCTTCCATTACTAAAAAGAAAACATTGAAATTCAAATTCTTCCTGGATCCGGTAGCGAAAAAATACCGCCTTTATCCTGAATTTGTTAAAAATTTACCTCCACGCGTATGAGTTCGGTAGAAGCAATCCTTGAAGTTCCTTCATCCCTGAGATACCGGCTGATTGTTCCTGAAAAAACCGTAAAGCATATAGTCTATGTTCTCCACGGTTACGGACAGCTGATTGAGTATTTTTGCCTCAAATTCACCGGAGTTCAAACGGATAATACGCTTTTTGTTTTCCCGGAAGGAAGACATCGTTTCTACCTGAAAGGAACTTCCGGAAAAGTAGGTGCATCCTGGATGACACGCGAGTGGAGAGAAGAAGATATTCGTTTGAATCTCTTATCACTGAATTTACTGCACCGGGAGATCAGTCAGAACTATCAAGCGGAGAAAATCACGGTCCTCGGTTTTTCACAGGGAGGTGCAACTGCTGCCAGATGGCTGGCTTACGGAAATGTCACGTGTGATCATTTTATTTCCTGGGCAAGTGTTTATCCTCCGGATTTAGCGATCGATAAACATTCACTCATTGCAAAAAAATGTACTTTTGTTCTGGGAACAGAAGATGAATATTTCCCGGCTTCTGAGCAGGATGCACTTATAGCGGATTATCAGTTGAAAGGAATTCAGACAGTCCGTTTTGAAGGGAAACACGATATTCACAAAGAAACACTTATAAACATACTATGAAACATTTTTTTACACTTCTATTCGTTATTTTCAGTATTCATAACGGATTCAGCCAGGAAGATACTGAGCTTTATGTTCATGACGACGACGAAACTTCCCAGTCCAAGTTTGAACCTTATAATGAAATCGGTGCCGATCTGCACTTTTCTGCCAGTACTTTTGGTGGAACGGGAGGAGTGGGATTAAAATTCGGAATTGTACGAAATCCGTACATTTCTTTTGGCCCTTCCCTGCGTTATCATTATTCCGTTTACAAGCAATACGGCCTTTCCGGGTCTTATTCGGTTTATGGTGGTGGAGCATTTGTCCACGCACGCTTTTTCAATTATTTGTTTGTCGGGTTTGAGTTCGAATTGCTGTCCAATCCGTACAATTACGCCAATGGAATTATTTCTGCCAAAAGAACCTGGGCTCCGACGGGCTTACTCGGATTCGGATTTTCTCACGCTTTCGGAGAAGAACAGAATTTCCGTCTGAATGCCGGGGTGATGTACGATATCATCAACAGTCCGAACAGTCCGTTCAGACCGGGATACTTCATGAGAAAGGAAAACGGAACCTTAATTCCACTGATCTACCGCATTGCCTTTTTCTTCAAATTGTGATCTGAGTAAGGTATAAACGGCCATATCCGAATACGATTCGCTGAAAGAGACCCATTCTTTAAAGTGTGCTTCTTTTTCAAAACCAAGTTTCTCCGGGGAAAAACAAATCATATTCTAAGATCCGGATGATTTTTTCTTACAAAAAAGAATTTTTTAAACTCTATTACCTGTCCCCTGGTTCAAGGCCGTGAAGAATCCTAAAGTGAAAAATGGCCATTTTTCTGAAAACAAAAAATCCCCTGTTTTCACAGAGGATTTCAAGATCTTATTTCATACTGCCCGTCGGACCGAAATCAATCAGGTCTACATAGAAAACCAGGGTTGCGAATGGTGGAATAGAATTCGGATCGGGAGATTGACGTCCGTATGCCATGTTTTGCGGAACATACAATTTGTATTTTCCCCCTTTTTTCATCGCCGGAATACCAATTGTCCAACCCGGAATCACAGCCCCTAAATTAAATACCGGAACCTGAGGATTATTCAAAGATGACTGCAAGGTATCTCCATCTGTGTTCATCAGAACATAATGTGCTTTTACATCACTTGTGGCAGTTGGATTAGCCCCGTTTCCCGCCTGAATCGTTTCCAGGTAGATTCCGTTCTGCAATTCCCTGATTCCTTTCATCGCCTTCACTTTAGCAAAAAAAGCATCTTCTCTTTTAGTGACTTCTGCCAATACACGATTGTTAATCTTAGTCATAAAATCTTTCATCATAGCAGTTTTCACTTCTTTTTTGATTAGTGTATCTGCTTTGTTCAAGCCCAGTTGAAAACCATAAATCAGGTATTTTTTGTCGAATTCATCAAACGATTTTGCCTGCTCCCAGCTTGTTTTGAACATTCCTCCCAGGAATTTCCCGATACACAAAGATGCTTCCTTCACATATTGTTCATTAAATTCCTGCTGGGTCTTCCCCAACAAACTCTGAATCGACTGCTGACATGCCGCATCAAAAGATTCCGCATTATCCAGACCGGTTTTGAATCCTTTCAGAATTTCCGCTTTATCGTATTTGGCAAAATTGGGATCCTGAACGACTTGTCCGGCATTATCTGCTCCCATCAGGTAGGAAATCTGCTGTTTCGGAGAGTTCACTGGTAAAGCTTCTACCGCTGTTTTACCGGAATCATTGCTGCATGCATAGTTCAATGCAATCAGAAAAGATGCTAGAATAACTTTCTTCATTATTTCTCGATTCCCAAAAGTTCAACATCAAAGATCAGTGCCATAAACGGCTTGATTGCCCCTCCCGGATGTGGATGCGCCCCATAAGCCAGGTCCTGTGGAATATACAGACGATATTTGGATCCAACCGGCATCAATTGCAATGCTTCTGTCCATCCTTTTATCACCTGGTGCACTCCGAATGTTGCCGGAGTTCCACGCGAAACAGAACTGTCGAAAACGGTTCCGTCAATCAGGGTTCCGTGATAATGAACATTTACGGTGTCAGAACTTGCAGGTTTATCACCCGACCCCGTTTTAATCACTTCGTATTGCAAACCGGAAGCAGTTGTTGTAACTCCCGCTTTTTTCGCATTTTCAGCAAGAAATTCTTCCCCTTCAGTCTTGTATATTTCAAACTTGGAAGTTGTTACTTCCTGAAGGTATTTCTGAATAATTTCATTCGCCTGATCCGGAGAATATTTCATTGTTTTACCAGTGAAAACATCTGAAACCGCTTCTGCCATAACTGCCGGATCAATTCCTCCCAAATCTTGTTGTAAAAGGCTATCTGCAATGCTTAAGCCAATGCAGTAACTAACTGCCTGAATATCTTGTGACATGCTTGTAAATTTGGTGCAAAGATACTTTAAATTGAAAAGTTAGAAGGAGATAAAGGTTCCATTTAAGAAAAATACTTCAAAACCCACTCAAACAGACATAAACCCGAACAAGTATTTTTGTTTAAGGGAAGCAGGATGAGTCTGTCCGATATGCGGTAAGTCCTGTTTTGTTCATGGTTGATTGATTTATTGATTAACTAATTTGATACACTATCTTGCTTTCATAATCAGTTCCTTGATCTTTTGTTTAAGCAAATTTCTCGATAAGAAGAACCAAACTGCGACTAAGATGGTTGAGGTCCTCCCTATTGTTAGGACAGTTTAAATTAGAGTTTCCGGGATATTTGATTGCAAGTTAATAAATTCTTCCGGTGATAAATCACCCAAAGAACTATGCGGACGAAAATGATTAT